>NZ_JAVRBU020000009.1:0-386881 GCF_034531135.2 Nostoc sp. CmiVER01 | reverse complement strand
TTTACTATGTGCTTTTTTGGCATACTCTTCTGATCTGCGATCGCTCAACTCTCTGTTTCAATTCTAACCCAGCAGAACTTATGAGACAAACCACTAGCTTATGTACTTGACCATCGTAAGCCTAATAAACCGAGTTATGCTGTCTTATTCTCGACAGATATCAACCAATCGGCAGACGAGATTTATCGTTTCTACAAACTACGCTTTCAAATCGAATTTATTTTCCGCGATGCTAAACAATTCACCGGACTCAGTGATTGTCAAGCCCGTGACGTCAAAAAACTTGACTTTCATTTCAATGCTAGTTTTACTGCCCTCAATATTGCCAAGCTCGATACTCATCGACAGCAGTTGAGCCAACAACCCTTTGTCTTTTCAATGGCCAGTGTCAAGCGACGCGCACTCAATGACCATTTGCTCGACACCTTTATTTCAAAGTTAAGACTCTCGCCAACTTTAATTAAATCCCATCCTAACTATCAAAACCTACGTTCTTACGGGGTTATTGCTGCCTAATTTTGTCCGAAGCATTGTTAGATAACGACATTCAATTTGTTAAATAATTTTCAAAGTTTAATGGAAGTCAAAAAGGCTATAATAATTGTGCAGTGAGGATTATAGCCTTAAATATTTTAGCGACAATAATTTGCTAAGACGACATTTAATTTGTTAACCGACAAGATGCAGAGCGACAAATTATTTGTCGCTCTACATTTAGTTGAAAGGCGTTTGTGTAGCTCTCTAACTCGAAGCACTGGTATAAAACCGCAACGCAAATCGCCAAAACCAAGTGGAAGCGAAAAACAACGCTGCTGCTAATATTCCTGCACCTATTAACCAGCTAATGTCACTCCGACCCAGTAGGGCTTGGGCTGGTACAGTAGTTAAAAATGCTACTGGCATTACAAAGGTGAAGAAAAAGCGGTAAGCACTAGGATATGCTGCGATGGGATATCGTCCAGCTTCTAACAAACCACGTAATACTTCGGTAACATTGTATATTTTAACGAACCAGATACTCATTGCTCCGAGCATAAACCACAGGCTGTACAGAATCAAAAAGCTGAACAATAACGGCAGCATACCAAGTAGATAGTCGTCTATCCCTACACCGAGGTGTTTACCTGCGTAGCCAATAATAATACTACCAAAAATTATATCTGGCAGTCCCCAAGGTGACAGGGTATGGGTGGAAAGCCAAAACTGACTGCGGATAGGTTTTAATAATATAAAGTCTAAAGTGCCTTCTTGAACATGGCGGACAATGCGATTCAAGTTCGACGCCAGAAAAGTAGCAGAAAATCCTTGTAGTAAGGTAAAAATTCCTAGAACTACTAAGGCTGCGTCCCATGACCAGCCACTAAAAGTATAACCTTTCCGGTAAAACAAGAATAATCCAAAGAGGCTACCCGCAAGATTTCCCAAGCTGCTGAGGGTAGCTATGAAAAAGTTAATCCGATACTCTAACTCAGCTGCGATCGCAGCACTCCAAAATAGTCTTACTACTTTCAAATATCTTTGCATCTTGCCTAATTAACCCAAAATGTACCATCTGTCACTATATTTCCAAATATTACACAATAACTTTACGTAAATTTAATATTACTTTTTATTCAGGAAAATTGCTAAACGTTAAGATGTTGTGGATCTATTGTTGAAAGCTAAAAAATTCTATGCATCTGGATTTACCACAACTGATTAAATCAATTGGCTATTTTGGAGTGTGGGCGATTGTCTTTGCTGAATCTGGCTTGTTAATTGGTTTTTTTCTACCTGGGGATAGTTTATTGTTCACTGCTGGATTTGTGGCATCTCAGAATTTACTGAACATTTGGGTTTTAATTTTTGGTGCTTTTGTTTGTGCAGTCTTAGGTGACAATGTTGGTTATTTTACTGGGCATAAATTTGGCAGAAGACTATTTCAAAAGGAAGATTCATGGTTGTTTCATAAAAAACATCTTGTTAAAACTCAAAACTTTTATGAACAGCACGGTAAAAAAACGATTGTTTTAGCACGTTTTTTACCCATTGTACGGACTTTCGCGCCGATTGTGGCTGGGATTGGTGCGATGCATTATCGCACATTTATGTCTTACAACTTAATCGGTGGCTTTGTTTGGACATTCGGCATCACTATATTAGGGTTTTTCTTAGGAAAATCTCTGCCACCTGAACAGGTAGATAAGTATTTATTGCCGATTATTGGATTAATTATAGTTGTTTCTTTAGTGCCATCGATTATTCATGTAATACAAGAGAATAGAGCAAACAAAAGTTGAAATATTTTTTGTGCGTTGTGTAAATATTAAGTATATTTATTTACTAAATTTGGTTAGATATTGGTGATACATCGCTAGACTATTAGAATGATCCACGAACAGCAGAGGTTGATATTACCATAATGATTTCCTTAAATATCAACCTCTATTTGTTCCTAGAAAATCTCTTGACTGAAACCTACAGAATTAGTTAATCGCAGAATTAGCCATTTTTATCAAAGAAGTGCGTTCGTCGCAGACGTTGGCGCAGCCATCGCCTGCTTTCAAACCAACAACATATTGCACCCTCTGCTGTCTCCAAGTCAAAGTAGCATCTGAGCAATTAGCACCACAAGTAGAATCCACAAAATACCCAGTGATGCCTTTAGCTAAGGATACAGGTTTACCACTAAGGCGGGGTGTTTTGCGAGTTACAGCTTCAGCATAAACAACGCCCAAACGACAGGCAGTTCCACCCGTACAATTGGGACTGAAACCCAGTAAAATTTCGTACTTTTTTTGCGTAGCAGCTTCTATAATCGCGTAAATTGGATTTTCTCCATCTGACTCAGGAATAAACTTCGGCAATAAAATACGAATCTGAGTCTTCTGCTTTAATTTGGGCAAAATAGATTTAAAAACTGGGTGTGGCTGGGTTTTACTCTGCTTTACTATCAATTGAGACTGTTTATTGACAGTGGCTATGGCTGAGGTGTGAAAGCTGCCAACGCTGACTAATAAAAATATGGCACACACAGCACTGGTATTTTTGAAGCTTAAAATCATTCTTTACAATCTATTTCATCTTAAGTACTTATTTGTAATACCCATTTTTAAGATTAAATTACGTATTTAAGAGCGGCTGGAGTCAGCTAAACTGAAGAAGAAATTGCTTAATAAGTTTTAATAATTTTGTTATGAGTACTGATTCACCTGTTAATTCTCCCGATAAGCCTGAATCTAACTTTGGGAAGCGTTTGAGAAACTTTTTAATTGTAATGGTAGCGATCGCTCTTAGCGTTGCCCTCGTCTTAGGATTGCGAACTGAAACAACCTCGGCAACTCTAGCCAAGTTAAGTGATACGTCCACACCGCTAGAAGTAGCAATCAGCAATGGCAAACCATCTCTAGTAGAGTTTTATGCTGATTGGTGTACTGTCTGCCAAAAAATGGCACCAGATATCACTCAACTGGAAACAGAGTATGCTGACAAGATGAATTTTGTGATGCTAAATGTGGATAATACCAAGTGGCTACCAGAGATGTTGAAATATCGGGTAGATGGGATTCCTCATTTTGTATTTTTGAGTCAGCAAGGGGAAACCATAGCTGAAGCGATCGGCGATCAACCCCGGACGATTATGGCTAGCAACTTAGAAGCTTTGGTTAATGGTTCGTCTCTTCCTTATGCTCAAGCTAGCGGCAAAGTTTCCAAATTTTCAGCCCCAGTAGCACCAACGGCTAATCAAGATGATCCTCGCAGTCATGGCAGCCAAGTTGTAAATTAGCACTTTGGAGGCAATTTCAGCTAACACCTGCTGTTTTATAACCAATATCGATTTTCATCAGCACTCCTCTTATCTACTGAATCCCCAGAGAGGAGTTCCCTTCAGCCAATAGATTGCTGCTTGAGACGCTTATGAGCGTACATTAATTCGTCAGACTTGGCGATTAGTTGTTCTAGTGACATATTGCTTTCTGCTGAGTAACGCTCTATCCCGATACTCATCGAAAGTTCATAGTTACGGTTTTGCTGTTGATTAAAGTTGGCGATATTTGTTTGCAAACACTCTTGGATACTGTCAGCGTCCTTAAAGTAGCTGGAGATGAAAACAACAAACTCATCTCCACCCAAGCGGGCGACAATATCTGAGTTCCGAAAACTTTGCTTGAGTAATTGAGCAGCATCAACAATCAAGGCATCTCCTATGTCGTGGCCAAGGGTATCGTTAATCTGTTTTAGCCCATCTAAATCAATGAAGATAACCCAGCACAACACTCTCGTCCGGTGAGCAATTTTTAACTGTGGTTCAGCCATCAGGAAAAAGCCGCGTCGGTTATGCAAACCTGTTAGTTCATCGGTTAAGGATAACTGTCTTCCTTCGATTTCTGCTTGTTTGCGGTTGCGAACTTCCTGAATAAGTTCCATCTGAGCGATCGCCTGACGACTTAGGCGGCGCAGTGCATCTAACTGCTGGTAACTTGGGTGATGAGGAATGGTATCCATAACACACAACGTTCCAATTGGAAGACCATCGGGCGTAATCAGAGGGACACCAGCATAAAAACGAATTTTGGGACTACCTTTGACTAGAGGATTGTTAGTAAAGCGATCGTCCTTGATGGCGTTGGGAACCACTAATATATCATTTGGTTGAAGAATGGCATGGGAGCAAAAAGCCCACTCTCTGGGTGTTTCCTTAGCTTTTAGTCCAATCTTAGATTTAAACCATTGGCGATCGGCATCAACTAAGCTAATTAAAGCTATTGGAGTCTTACAAATGTAAGCAGCAAGAGCAGTTAAATCATCAAATGCTTCTTCAGGTAAGGTATCCAAAATATTGTAGGCCGCTAATACTTTGAGCCTTTCTGCTTCATTCTCAGGTAGAGGAACAGCTTGCGTTTTCACAGGTGAGTGTCTAAACCTTAGCCACGAAAGTCTGATACGCTGTAAATTTTGCAACAACCGCAGAATTACCTTTCCAGCATAAAGGCTGCGTGATAGAAACATCTCTGCAACGAAAATCAACATTCGGTTGATTATACAGAAATATTGTATTACATGATATTTTTCATGGCTTTGGTTTGCTCTATTGTTCATGTCACCCTAACTTTCACTGTGCAAATCCCCTGAGTATTTAGATGCTTACAAGGTTTTTTGCCCAAAGCCAGGTTGAAAATAATCAATATAAATTAAAAATTATCAAAACTTATTATACTGTCAAAGTTTTTAGGTAAAAAAATAAATTTTTTATATTGATTTTTTATGTATATTTACATAAATTACGAGGGACGGCTTCCAACTCACTTTTTCTTGTTAGCTAATCAAACTTTATCAAGCTGCGATCGCAGTTTTATCAAAAAGCTGGCTTTAAATATTTTGCCATTACTAACTAATTTTTTTGGTTTGGACGAATAAGAAGTGGTTTACAGAAAATCCAAGTGAATCACTTCTTATTTGTCTAAAGTCGAATCAAGAAGTAAGAAATTATGAGTGTTCCAAATATTACCAATTGGAAATAATTTCACAGTTAACCTACGCTGCTAACGATCAAGCTTGACACCATACATCGCTTACGCAAAATTAAAGAGGAGTAGGGAGTTATCCCGTCCTGTGAGGGACTTCCAAGAAATAAATTATCCAAATAAACGTAGACGCAAAGCGGCTTGCCGCAGGCTACCACAGAGATACAGAGAACACAGAGGAGAGAGTTTTTTCGCCAGTTTTTTGAGTATTTTTTTATTTGGAAGTCCCTTACCAAAAATGGTGTATCCCTTTATAGCGATTTCTGGCGATGTTCTCATTGCGATCGTGTCAAAACTTAATAAAATAAGTATTTGTTGGTAGGCTTTGGGCGGTTCCTGAATTTATAGACAAATTATTAACTTTACCTGTTTTGATGATTGCAAACTTACTATTAAATAGTAAGATTTCACCATTACCAGGCGTTATCCAAGCTTTGCGACTTTTGAGATTAGTCGGAAAAACTAAAAAACTTGCATCGCCACGATAAGGTGGAATCAGTTTACCTAAAAATGTTTGGCTATCTCTATTGGGAATTGCGTAAGCAGCACTAGAACCAACAAAAATATCACTGCCATTTGAGTAAATAGTTTTAGGGAAATTGCTATTACCGTCTCCCAATCCTCCTGTTGAAGGAAGTCTTGTAATACTTAGTTGCCCGCGTTCAACAGAGAATGAGGTTAAATCAACAACTCCTGTGTAAACTTTTGTCTCATCACGAGTTTGGGCAGCATTAGTATATTTATCTGTAGTAATCAAAGTTTCTGTTAAGAGGTTTTTACCATTCCATCTAAAGATTGAATTACCCCCATAGACGGAACCAAGTACGTAGAGTTTATTCCCAGAGATGTGTAATCTGTTGAGTCGGGTATCTGCCATGTTGTCAACAAGACTGGCAGGACTGTAACCCCAAAGCTTACCTTGGTTACTTCCTTGCAAATTTGGCAAACCAAATATACTTGTGCCATTAAAACCCATTCGGTAAAGAAAAGCAATTTGTACTGGAATGCCTGACCGCTTTTGTTGCTGAAAACCACTAACGTAGAGATACTTATTTTTGTACTCAAAATCCATTACCTCTGTTACTTCAAAGCTACGTTTAGCTTTAAAGTTGAGGCCGGTATCATATATCGATAGAGTATTTACAGACTGGTGAATAACCAAGCCATCTAAAAACTTAACTCTTGTTCTTGATGATACAGGACTGTTAACTATTTTTTGGGTAGTTCCATCAGTTTTTATTTTGACTAATCCTGTTGGAACAGCGAGAACATAAGTCTTACCGTCAATAGCTGCACAGTCACGAGCATCCTGATAAGAGTTTGGAATTAGTTTTTTCCTGCCATCAGCTTCTACTTCCCATATACCCTCAGTATTAATGACCGCAACTTTGCTACCGTTTACACAAGCTGCTATTGGAGATGCAATATTAAGATATGTGGCGATCGCGGGGCTAGAATAACTAAACATTGTTATCCCTCTATCTTTTTATTGTTGTTCGATTTAACTTCAGATCACTATATGCCACGTAATAAAAATCATCCACAATCTGTACCTGGTTAATACTTGACTTTTCATGTTATGTAGAAAAGCTAACAATTGACCTAACCCCCTTCCCTACGTTCGCGTAGGGGAAGGGAGAAAATTTTTTAAAGTCTCTCTAGTTTTAAAAGCTACGGTGTACACAAATACTTTCGTGCAGAACACAAGTCTTTTTTGAGCTTTTGAGGGAATTAAATAATACCAATTCTCCAAAATGAAGCAACAGATGTAAATCACGAAAGTCTTGCTGCATCTAAAATTTTTAATTGCGAATGGGCGAAAAAGCGAATTGAGAATTGGTATAACTTTGCTTGGGAGCAATGCGATTTTGTAAGTGGGGAAGCAGGAAAAGACAAAGAAATAAGTGTATTTAGAGCTATAACGGTCGTAAAAAATACTAAATTTGTCTCTTCATTCCCCTGCTCCTTTGCCCTTGACTATATTCAGTTGGAATAATAAAAAGCTACGAGGTGGAATATGGATACTCGTATCCCAGAATGTATTCGTCCAGTATTAAATGATTATTTGTTGTCATTAGAAATCGAACTTCCGGGTCTGATAGAAGGCTGCTATATTCATGGATCTATTGCGCTTAATGCCTTTAACCCATACTTGAGTGACATTGATTTTATTACTATTCTCATACGACGGGCTACAACATCCGAGGTAAAAATACTAAAAGCAGTCCATAAAAAACTAGAACTGAGCTACCCACAGTGGAAACTAGAAGGAAGTTATTTGCTAAGGGAAGATTTAGGGTGTGAGCAACAAGAAATTGCTCCTTATCCCTACTATCATGACAGCACTCTGCACTCTGCTGGATATCATGACATAAACCAAGTCACTTGGTGGGTGTTGAAACATCGAGGCATTTGTCTGATTGGACTTCCACCAGAAAACCTTGCATTTACAGTCGATTGGAATCTGCTGCAAAGAAAAATGAAGGAAAATCTCAACAGCTATTGGGTGAGTTGGACGCGATCGCCAAGTAAAGTAGCATATTTATTAACAGATACTGGTATTCAGTGGGCTGTGCTTGGCATTCTGCGTCTGTTTTACGCGTTGAGAGAGCATGAAATCCTCTCCAAAACTGAGGCTGGTCGATATGCATTGGTGCATCTTCCACCAAAGTGGCATCAACTTATTCAAGAGGCAATTAACCTCCGTGAAATTCGGCATGGTTCCTCTTATCGCAGCAAAGTGAGCCGGGCTGTTGAAGCAGTACGCTTCTTACGCTATGTAATTAATGTATGTAACGAATAGGCATCTTCAAGAGAAAACGGCGTTTAAAATGTTACTGCCTAATTTTAAGAGATAGAAATTCACAATTTTATTAGTGGCAAAACTCTTTCTGAAGCTCTGCCTTTGTATTCTCTTACGTGATCGGTGATTGGTTTCAGTTACCCAGCACAGGTAATTTGCACGCGTTTATGAACTTGCGCCAGCCGCAGATACAGTTAAAATTAAGTAAATAGCTAACCTAAACCGTGTCTGCCATTACCAGCAATCATAAAAATCTTTTTAACAGGTAAACCTATTAATAAAATATGGATCGTCGGAATTTTCTAATGTATGTCACTTTAGCAGGATCTAGCTTTACCTTAACTAGTTGCATTCAAGGCAAAAATTCCAAATTGCAGGGTGAGGTATCTCCTTCAGCATCACCTGTGGCGGTAAATGAACCTCTGAAGGTGGGATTTGTTTATGCCGGCCCTGTGGGTGATTTCGGCTGGACTTATGCCCATGATTTAGGTCGCAGAGACATGGAAGCCAATCTTCAAGATAAGGTAAAAACTACCTTTGTGGAAAATGTCAACGAAGGTGCTGATGCCCAAAAAGTGATTCGGCAACTCGCATTAGATGGTAATAAGTTGATTTTTACAACTTCCTTTGGGTACATGAACCCAACAATCAAAGTTGCCAAAGACTTTAGTGATGTTGTCTTTGAACACTGTAGAGGATACAAACGTGCTGCCAATGTTGGCACTTATTTGGGACGCGTTGAAGAACCGCGTTACTTAACCGGCATGATTGCTGGCAAGATGACAAAATCAAATATAGTAGGTTTTATTGGCGCATACCCAATTCCAGAAGTAATTCGGGGAATCAGTGCATTCACTCAAGGAGTAAGGCTAACAAATCCCCAAGCAAGAGTTAAGGTACTTTGGGTACAAAGTTGGTACGATCCAGATAAAGAAAGAGAAGCGGCTCAAGCTTTGGTTAATTTAGGTGCGGATGTACTGGCGCAGCATACCGATTCTGGTGCTGTTGTCCAATTGGCACAGGAGAAAGGCATTTATGCTTTTGGCTACAACACTGATATGAGTAAGTTTGGTCAAAATGCCCACCTAACATCAGCTATTAACAAATGGGGCAAATTCTATACAGATAAAGCCTTGGCTGTAATGAGTAATACTTGGAAATCTCAAGAGGTTTGGGATGGAATTGGTCAAGGAATGGTGGATATTTCCCCAATGAATCAGGAAATTCCAGGGGATGTGCAACAACTGGTGAATGTGAAGCGCGATGAGTTTATTCAGGGTACTGCACATCCTTTTGATGGCCCGGTAAAAGATCAAAAAGGGGTGGTGCGAGTGCCAAAAGGTAAGGTTTTGGATGATCAAAGACAACTGGCGATGGATTGGTATGTTGAAGGAATTGAAGGGTCAATTCCTAAAGGGAAATCTTAGCACTGCTAAACACTCGACCAACCCAATTTTGCTGAGTAAACCAAGTTTTAGAATTTTCTCTCTTTCTCTCTGTGTTCTCTGTGCCTTTGCGGTAGCCTGCGGCAAGCCGCTGACGCTCCTTCTCTGCGAGACGCTACACGCAATACTAGGATTTCTTTTTTAAATTTGAGATGCTGGATAGAAAGAAGTGGCTTTGATTCTGATCGGTGGCTTTTTCTTCATTACACTAGTCGTGCAACTTGTCAAATAGCCATGCCAAAACACCATCAACATGAGTAACTTGCTCCCCTGGCGGTATGGCTGGACGATTTATCATAATAATCTTCACGCCCAGTTCTCGCGCTGCAATAATCTTGGGCTTTGTTGCATCGCCACCGCTATTTTTACTTACTATGGTATCAATCTTGTTATGAATCAGGATTTGTCTTTCATTATTGAGGGTAAAGGGCCCGCGATCGCACAATATTACTCCCGGTGGCACTAAAGCATCATTGGTAGGAGGATCAATCATCCGCATCAGAAACCAAATTTTCTCGCAGTGAGCAAAGGCGGCGAGTTCTTGCCTGCCAACTGTTAAAAATACTCGCTGTGCCTGGTTTGCTAGAGATGCTGCGGCGGCTTCAACACTATTAACTTCAATCCAGCGATCGCCACTTGCTTTTTCCCAAGGTGGGCGTATTAACATCAGACGGGGTACTCCGACTTCAGTTGCAGCATCCGCCGCATTAAAAGAAATCTGAGTAGCAAAAGGATGAGTTGCATCAATTAATAAGTCGATTTGCATGACTCGCAAATAGCTAGCCAATCCAGGCACACCACCGAAACCTCCAATCCGTAAATCGCCTAACGGTACTGATGGTTCCCGGGTGCGCCCAGCTAAAGACGTGATTGCCTCTAACCCTTGGATAGTCGAGACTTTGGCAGCTACTTCTGCGGCATCTCCTGTACCACCCAGAATCAAAACACGCATCATTAAGATAAAGGTGGAATTTTTGCCAAAATGCCCTTTTTCAGCGCTTCTGGACGCTCTGACCAAGGTAGTAAACCATTTGCTTTGGTATAGTATTGACTAGCACATTCTAGTACCGCAGATGCACTACCATCAACAGCTAAATCACCAAATAAATATGTTAATTTGCCTTTAGCAGCAAAGGCAACTACACAAGAACGATTACAAGCACTCATGCATTCAACTTCCTGAATTGGGAATTGATCTCGTAAGTCCCAATCTTGTGCAAGTTGCTGAAGTTGAGATAGAAGTTTTTCACCGCCACTTTCACCTAAGCGTTTTCCATCTTGCCAAACGCTAGCACAAGTTTTGCAAACAAATAAAGTATGATCAGCAACACCCAAGGGACTAGTCGGAGAAATATTTACAGTAGTAGTCATCTGTAACTCGCAGATATGTGGAACTGATAAATCTATTTCGGCGGGCATCCTGACTTACTCTATTTGGGATGTTAGATTACATCTCAAATGGGTTTACAGTTGCGGGACAGCGCCGGATTTGCACCGAACTTTCCCCGTTACCTCTGGTAGCTGCTCCCTACCAGAACCGAATAGCCTTATCGATCATACACCCTACTCGAATGGGACTTCGCTTATAAGATGGATTTACACCTTTATCTTGCTTAATCAAGAAAGTATGTGTTACTGTTGATAATTGTGTGGTTAAGGACGTATAGCTCAGTTGGTTAGAGCGCTACGTTGACATCGTAGAGGTCACTGGTTCGAATCCAGTTACGTCCATTTTTATACATTCACAAATTTAATGTCGCTGTGTGATTTTACCCATAACTTTGTCGCAACGGCAACTTTATGGTTGAAAACTACTACTGCAAACTTAATACTCTGCTTAGGAAAATTACCCTGTGCTTTGCAATATATGTAGCACGGACTTTTTTATTTATATCTTAAATCTTAAGTATTCGGGCTTAATCATTAAACCGCATTACAGCACCGCATTTTGGCATAGGGTGGCATATATTATACCAGATTATCTTGAGCGGAAGCAATGGTTAGCTGAGAATAGGGTAATTTATAACCTTTAGAAATATCTGAAATGATAGGAGCGATCGCATTTAAACAAAGTTGCAAGAATGTTGAAACTAAATAACGTTGTATAATCAGAGGGTGCTGATTGTGTAATGCCTAATTGCAAGTTTTGTCAAAGACGTGTTCTTTACCTGTTTTGTCCACTTAATTAACTGGCATCATTATATTAATTGCGATCGCCTTCTCTAAAGGAGGCGGTAAGCGCAGCTATGCTCAAAGGACTTTGCAAAATTGAGCGGAAGCTCAATCATTGTTGTTTTACTGCTCTAAATTAACTCTGCAAATCTACTCTATTCATTCTTCTTTAGAGATAAATATTCAAGGCTAATTTCTCCTTAAGGTATATAACTAAAGTCACAATTTTTACTAAATCTTCCTAGTCACTTCTATAAAATAGAATTGAGTCGCTCTAGACGTTGACGCTGTTTGAACCACTGCTGACAAACTTCTGTAGCCAAATACTTCTCTTCTGCTGTTAATAGCTCATCAGGTTTGCCAGAAGCCAATATTTTAGCTGCTTGTGCAGCCAAGTTGTAGTTCACACCGTGTTTAACTAATTGTGTGTGAAAAAAATCTTCTAAGTTTTGGACTGACATAAAAAACTCTCCTTTAATATCAAGTTGTCATATTCAATTAGGGTGTTAAAATTACATGAATAAAACTATGTAACCGCAATTACTGGGAATTATGACAAATATTTCAGCTAAATGGCTTCTCTCGGAAGATGCATAAGAATTATACCTTTGATATTTTCTCTCTAATCCCTTGCTGCCGGAGAATAGCGTAGGCGCAGGCATCGTTAAGGAACCGGAATTTGGATGGCTTGCCTCTAGAACAAAGCGATCGCAACAATTACAAATGAATCAAGAGCATCGCTTCTTTGTGGCACTGCAATAATACATAAATCCTTCCTTGGCTTACCGCAAGTTAACAGTTATATAACTCTAAATCAAGTTATTTTTATAAAAGCCGTATTTGATTTTTGTAAAAAATAAGTATCCTCTGAGAAAGCTTCTTCTCCATTCCCCACTCTCTATTTATCGCACTTGCGCTACACTTTTATGCGAGAAGCTTCTCTTTGCAGAGAGGCTTATCTTTCAAAAACGCTAACGCGAACACCAAGGCACAGCAAGCGAGTAATTTAAAAACTCAAAGTAGATTGCTGCTATATTGGTTTTATTTTATGGTAAAAAATTGATTGTGACAAAATCTAGCTAATATTAATTAGCTAGACTAAAATTATCTTGTTAAAATCCTAATGCGTTATTATCACCGTTTGCGACTGCCATCAAAATATTTCAATATTTTCATTGCAGTACTAACTTTTGTTTTGTTTATCTGGTTCACTCCTGTAGTTGCTCAAGCATTAAATAAAGCTCCGGTGATTTTGGATGGGCAACAGCTTTTTAAAATCAGCGATTCTGGCCGGTATAGCGCTCAAGAACGGACAAATTTAATCAACTCACAACTAAAAGATGCGATTAAATCTTCTGAATCTATTCAAGTCAAAATTGAAAAACGTAACCAGCTACCTACTATTTTGCTAAATAATCGCTATCTATTAACAGTTACAGAACAAGATACTGTTCCGGGTAGCACAGTTGATGAGCAGGCAAGCATCTGGGGGCGGCAAATTGAAGAAGCGTTACAAGAAGCTCGCTTAGAGCGAACTAAAACCTATCTCCAACAAACAACTTTTCTAGCAGTAGTAATTTTACTTATCACTGCCGGATTCACTTGGCTATTAGGATGGATTAAGCATCGCTTTTTCCGAGCAGCTTCACAACGCTTAACTACTCTTAACAATGAGATACCGAATTCAGAACCACTAAAATTATTAGAATTATTTTTCAAATTAGTGTTGGCGAGTATGCGTATCGCACTTTGGATAAGCGCCATTCTTTATATCACTAATCTCTTTCCTTTCACTCGTCAATGGAGCTACCAAATTTCAAATATCCTGATCACCAGTTTCACCTCACCTATTCTGACATTAGGCAAGAATCCTTACTCTCTTACTGAATTAATAATTTTGATTGGTTTGTTGTTCGGCTTAGTGATCTTTGCTGGAACTTTGACCAATTTTTTACGCTCTCGCGTTCTATCTTTTACTGGAATAAATCGTGGCGCTCAAGAAGCAATAGTAATACTTTTCAAATATGGTCTAATTTTTATTGGCACACTGGTATTGCTACAAATTTGGGGACTTGACATTAGCTCTTTGACAATCTTAGCAAGTGCTTTAAGCGTTGGAATTGGCTTTGGTTTACAGGATATTGCTAAGAATTTTGGCAGTGGTTTAGTACTAGTATTTGAGCGTCCGATTCAGGTG
Organism: Nostoc sp. CmiVER01; assembly: GCF_034531135.2. Taxonomy (NCBI): domain Bacteria; kingdom Bacillati; phylum Cyanobacteriota; class Cyanophyceae; order Nostocales; family Nostocaceae; genus Nostoc; species Nostoc sp. CmiVER01. Next base: position 372,760 of record NZ_JAVRBU020000009.1, on the reverse strand, counting down.
GGAGATTTTGTGGAAGTTGGGGAATATACAGGTACTGTCGAGCGAATAGGTGGAAGAAGTACCGAGATTCGTACTCTTGACCACGTTTCAATCATTGTACCCAACTCTCGTTTCTTGGAAAAAGAAGTAATCAACTGGAGCCACCGCAACCCGATTTCTCGCCTTCATCTTCCCCTTGGCGTTGCTTATAGTTCAGAGCCCAAAGTTGTGCAAGCTGCTCTGTTAGAAGCAGCCTCTAAGCATCCTAATGTATTACAAGCTCCTTCTCCTGTAGTTTTGTTTAAAGAGTTTGGCAACAACAGCTTAAATTTTGAGTTATTAGTATGGACTGCGGAACCTAATAAACAATTCTTGCTCAAAAGTGATTTATACTACAATATCTACGAATCTTTACAGCAAAGACAAATTGAAATCCCTTTCCCTCAGTTAGATTTACATCTACGTTCTGGCACATTGGAATTTACGCCAGAAATGCAGTTAGCCTTAATACAAATGTTTGAACAATTGTCAAAACATCAACAACGCATAGATCCAATCAAGCCAAGTCAAAATCAAACGTAAATTCGGATGCTTGGCTTGCTCTAAGAAAGCTGTTTGTGTAATAATTACTAATTACTTAAATTCGAGCGACTTTAAGTAGTATTCCAAAAATCACCAAAAGACCTGAGTTTGAGGTCAGATGCTGAAGCAGAAAAGAAAGTAGGGTTTAGGCTACAAGTAGTTGCGATCGCTTAACTCCGATGAAAGCATCTCAAGTTTGCAGGAACATCAGTTTTTCGCAGTATGGGATTCAGTAGTAAAGTGAGTTTTAAAGGAATATTTATGTCACAGTTGGAGCAAGCAGTGCCAGACACCTTTGTAGCCAAAAGCTTAGAAACTCTCCCAAATAATATATTTGACCAGGTAGAGGCTCTAGCGAAAGACTTTGCCACCCGTGCAGGGGCACATGACAAAGAGGGTTCCTTTCCTTTCGAGAATTTTACAGCTTTGCATGAAGCAGGATTACTTAGCCTCACCATTCCCCGCGAATTAGGTGGTCAAGATTTGGGGTTAGCAACTATCTGCCGAGTGATTGAAGGGATAGCGCGTGGCGATGCTTCCACGGCGCTAGTACTAACAATGCACTATCTCCAACATGCCCATGCAGCCCGTAGCCGTCGCTGGCATCCAGAAGTATATAAACGGCTGTGCCGTGAATCAATTGAAGGTATTGCCTTGCTCAATGCTGCCCGTGTTGAACCTGAGTTAGGAACGCCAGCTAGAGGTGGATTGCCTGCTACAATTGCCGAGCCAACAACAGAGGGTTGGCGTTTAACAGGCCACAAGCAATACACTACGGGTAGTCCTATCCTCAGTTACTTTGTTGTTTGGGCACGGACAACTGAGGATGAACCACGAGTTGGAAATTTTTTGGTTCCGCGCGGTCTGCCTGGTTTGCAAATTATCGAAACCTGGGATCACTTGGGGATGAGAGCTACAGGCAGCCACGATCTCATTTTGGAGAATGTATTAATCCCCAGAGAGTATGCTTTGAATATTAACCCCATATCAACCGCGCCATCCTTTGATCCTCTAATTTCCACTTGGGGCAGTTTGACAATAAGTGCTTTATATCTAGGTGTTGCTAGTAGTGCGCGAGACTGGCTGGTAAAATATCTTTGGGAGCGATCGCCTTCTAATCTCAAAGAGCCACTGGCAACTCTGCCACGCTTCCAAACTGCTGTGGGTGAGATAGAAGCACTGCTGTTTGCTAACAATAGATTGATTTATAGCTTGGCTCAAGATATTGAGCGGGGCGAGTATGAGCCTAACGTAGGATTACAGACACAAGCTGTTAAATATCTCACCACAACTAACTCGATTCGTGCTGTAGAGATTGCCTTAGAACTGACTGGTAATCCTGGTCTGTTAAAAAAGAATCCTTTAGAGCGACACTACCGAGACGTTCTGTGTAGCCGTATCCATACACCGCAAAATGATGTTATTTGCCAATCTTTAGGGAAGAGTGTACTGGAAGTAAAGTGAGTGGGAAGTGGGGATGAGGGAGCAGGGGGAGCAGGGGAGGCAGGGGGAGAAGAATTATTGATTAATGACCAATGCCCAATACCCAATATCGACCAATATGTACTAAAATCAATGACTTGAGTCACAAAGAGAGCAATCATGGCATCCATCCGCGAGTTGCACCAACAGCTGGTTAAGAAAGAACGTTGTGCCGTTGAAATTACCCAAGAAGCTTTAGAGCGCATTCAAGCGTTAGAGCCGAAATTACACAGCTTTTTATGTGTTACCGCAGAACGGGCATTAGAGCAGGCAGGTGCTGTGGATGCGAAAATTGCTGCGGGAGAAGAAATTGGGCTGCTAGCAGGCATTCCTGTTGGGATTAAAGACAATATGTGTACCAAGGGAATTGCTACTACCTGTGCCTCCCGGATTTTGGAAAATTTTGTGCCGCCTTATGAATCAACAGCGACGCAAAAACTGGCAGATGTTGGCGCGGTAATGGTAGGCAAAACCAACTTGGATGAGTTTGCAATGGGTAGTTCCACAGAAAACTCTGCCTACCAAGTCACGGCTAATCCTTGGGATTTGTCACGAGTTCCTGGTGGTTCTTCGGGGGGTTCTGCGGCGGCGGTGGCGGCTCAAGAATGTGTGGTTGCTCTCGGTTCTGATACTGGCGGTTCGATTCGGCAACCTGCATCTTTTTGCGGTGTGGTGGGGATGAAACCCACTTATGGTTTGGTTTCTCGTTATGGTTTGGTGGCTTACGCTTCGTCTTTGGATCAAATTGGGCCATTTGGAAACACAGTAGAAGATGCGGCAATATTATTAAGTGCGATCGCAGGTTATGATCCCAAAGACTCTACCAGCCTCAAAGTAGCCATTCCCAACTACGCCGCCAGCTTAAAACCAGACTTTAAACCTAGAGGTCAGCTAAGAATTGGGATCATCAAAGAAACTTTTGGTGAAGGTTTAGACTCTGTAGTGGAACAAGCTGTTACCAAAGCAGTAGATCAACTACAAAGTTTGGGAGCAGAAATTCATATAATTTCCTGTCCCACCTTTCGCTATGGCTTACCCACCTACTACATCATTGCCCCATCAGAAGCGTCAGCAAACCTAGCTCGTTACGATGGTGTTAAATATGGTTATCGCGCCCCTGATGCAGATAATTTGCTATCGATGTACACTCGTACCCGTGCCACAGGTTTTGGTACAGAAGTTAAACGCCGAATTATGATTGGCACTTACGCACTTTCGGCTGGTTATTATGATGCTTACTACCTGAAAGCGCAAAAAGTCCGCACCCTGATTAAGCGAGATTTTGAAAAGGCTTTTGGCTTAGTTGATGTGTTAGTTTGTCCCACATCTCCCACTACAGCATTCAAAGCAGGGGAAAAAACTACCGACCCCTTGAGCATGTATTTAAATGACTTGATGACTATTCCTGTGAATCTTGCTGGTTTACCTAGTTTAAGTTTGCCATGTGGTTTTGACGATCAGGGGCTACCTATAGGATTACAGCTAATTGGCAATGTCCTGCGAGAAGACCTACTGTTTCAAGTAGCTTACGCTTATGAGCAATCCACTACTTGGCATCTGCGTAAACCGCAAATATCTTGAAAATAAGCATTGGGCATTGGGCATGGGAAAGAGGAATTGGGGACTCTTGAGAATTGGGGACAAGGGAAAAGACTTGTTGGAAGTTCTAAACTTTTGTCACCTTGTCCCCTTGTCCCCTTTTCCCCTCTGCTTCCTCATCTCCCTCATCTCCCCCTGCTCCCTGTTCCCCACTCCCCACTCCCCATTCACTGATTACTGACCATTGACTGTTGACTATTGACTTTTGGAGTCAGGGATTCTGATGTAATTTCTGATGGATTAAGTGTATGTAAAAGACCAACAGATGCAGCTACTAATAAGAGAATATAGGTAACAACAAGAGGTATATACGTATTTGATTTGTTGCCTGAATTATTCTGATTCTTCTTGGAGTCTTGGCAGACTACATTGCTTATAAGAGTATGTGATAAAGCATTTCCATCCAGTCCTAAAGCATCTCCATAGCGACGGATGAATCCTTGAACAAAAATAGGTTCAGGTAATTCTTCAAATCGTTCTTCTTCTAAAGCTTGCAAAACACCTGCTCTAATAAGTGTTCTTGCAGCTATTTCTTCTATGCATATAGATTTTTGTTGTCTTACTTGTCGCAAGTGTGTAGTTACTTCCTTTAGCTGCTCTACTTGAGCTTGATTTAAGAGTGTCACTGTCTTCTCCTGTATGGGCTAATTCTACTATTCATATAGTCAGAAGCCTTAAATATGCATACGTATTTTTACTGGATAATTGATTTTTAGGAGAAATTTTTTAAAAATGCTTGAAATCTAGATTGGAAAATGCTAAAGCCTTATACTAAGTAAATATATTGTTAATATATAAAACTCATATTTGATTTTTGAACAAAACTCAGCACACCCTTATTCCTTCTTCCCAGTTCCCAATCCTTTACCTCTAGAAGTGATTCAAAAATTAAATCCGATTCCTATAGACACTTTATATTTATTAAAAACTTAAGGTGTGAGAGTCAATAAAATGCAATTAATAATACAAGTATTTTTCTAACTGCTACTCTGGAGTGGGATAATTGCAGCGATCGCTATTACCAAAAGAAAAGGGCAGGAAACAAAGGAGAAGAGTTTTCCCCTCAGCAAGAGCAGCACCGTGCCCCTCTGCCTCTTTTCAATGCCTAATTGACAGTACCCATTTCTGCTTCAATGTGCGATCTGTCTATTTATGATTGATATTCTCCAGCGTTAAAATGCGCTGGCTGTTGGGCGGACAATTATTTCATTGACATCGACATCATCCGGTTGGGACACAGCATACAAAACGGCTCTAGCGATCGCATCTGGGGTCAGTGCGATTTTGCGGAATTCTTTCAAAGCACCTTTTGCCGACTCCTCTGTGATATCAGAGCCGAGTTCAGTCTCAACCACACCGGGGGATATTGTTGTCACGCGGATATTCTTTGATTCCTGACGCAATCCTTCGGATATAGCCCAGACAGCATATTTTGTCGCGCAGTACACCGCGCCAGTAGGCACGACCACATGTGCGCCGATGGACGCGGTATTGATAAACTGACCACCGCCTTGTGCTTCCATAATGGGTAGACCAGCAGCTATACCATTCAACACGCCGTGGATGTTCACGTTAATCATGTTGTCCCACTCCTCAACTTTCAGGGCATTCATCGGCGATAAGGGCATCACGCCTGCATTGTTAAAGATGACATCGACACGACCAAATTTGTCTTTAGCGAAGTGAATGAATGCTTTCATCTCCTCACGATTGGCGACATCTACGGCTTTGAACTCTGCTGTGCCGCCTTCATTGTGGATATCTTCAACAATTTTTTCTAGCTTTTCTGTGCGTCGTGCCCCTAAAACGACATTTGCACCGTTTTTGGCGAGTAACTTAGCGGTGGCTTCACCGATACCGCTACTGGCTCCAGTAATGACAATAACTTTGTTTTCTACGTTTAACATGGTTATTTTCCTTTTTATTTAGGTTGGTTTGAATTAAACAGGACTTACGCAAAAATTGCCGAAAAGCTTAATTTATCGAACTGCCAAGACGCCAAGAACGCCAAGAATTCGTAGAGTGTGCGTAAGTCCTATTAAATAAATACGCCACCAGAGACTTCAATTCTCTGTGCATTAACCCATCTGTTCTCTTCGGAAAGCAAAGAAGCGATCGCACCTCCAATATCATCAGGAAGACCGACGCGCCCCAAAGCTGTTTGCGAAGCAATGAATTTATTAATCTCAGGATTGTCACGCACCACACCGGCGGCGAAATCCGTTTCAATTGCGCCGGGGGCTATTACATTCACAGTAATATGTCTTTGCCCCAATTCTTTAGCCATGTATCGGGTCAAAACCTCTATAGCCCCTTTCATGGTTGCATAAGCTGCATAACCTGGCAGGGCAAAACGAGCAAGACCAGACGAAATATTGATGATACGTCCCCCATCATTTATCAAAGGGAGAAGTTTCTGTGTCAGGAAGAAAACACCCTTCACATGAATATTCATCAAGCGATCAAAATCGTCTTCGGTCGTATCTGCAAAAGACGCATAAACACCAATACCTGCATTATTGACGAGGAAATCAAAATGTTCTGTTTGCCATTTGTCTTGGAGTGACTGCTTGACTTGCTCCACGAAACCGTCAAAGGTTTTAGTGTTTGAAGTGTCCAGTTGCAGTGCAACAGCTTGAGCGCCAATCTCTTCGATAGAAGATACAACGCTTTTGGCTTCTTCATCGTTGCTATGATACGTCACGATGACACCAACCCCTTTTTTGGCAAGAGCCAAAGCCGTATTTTTGCCAAGCCCTCTGCTCGATCCAGTTACCAATGCAATTTTTGTCATTGCCTTATTCTTTCGCTATTTCCTTTGATATGCTCATAATATGGTTGAAAAGCTGAGTTTTAAATACACAAAACTCGCACATTATTGCCTAATACTCCGAAATCATGTTTTGTAAATAGATAAGTATTCTTTATAATGAGCAAATAAAAATAGTTAAATCAATCAGGAAGCCAGCATGACGGTTGAAATACTAAAGCACGGCGCGGCCGTTAATGAGTGTAAAGAACTGGCGGCATTACTAACTCGTTACACTCACAGTAAGGGAAACGGTATCCATAAAACAGATATAAATCAGCTAGAGTTTATGCGGGAATCTTCCGCTTCCACGTCAATATGCAGTGTTTATGAACCTGTTTTCGCCCTAGTTGTTCAGGGCAAAAAAGAAGCATTGTTGGGTGAGGAAACTTATTGTTATGGAGCAGCTCAATATCTTGTTGTCTCGGTTCATTTGCCGCTAAGTGCATTTGTTACAGAGGCCACACCAGACAAGCCATATTTAGGATTCAAGCTGAATTTAGACCCAGTTCAACTCTGTGATATTATTGCCCAAACCACGCCAGGCACGAGTAGAAAAGAAAACTCTGTTAGGGGCTTATTCGTCAGCAACACCGATGCACCATTGCTCGATTGCGCTATGAGACTGACACAACTTTTGGATACGCCACAGCATATTCCGATTCTTGCACCACTGATTATCCGCGAAATCTATTATCGCCTTTTAATAGGTGAACAGGGCGAAGCTGTTCGCCAGATTGCGACATCTGGCAGTAATATGCAGCGCATCGCCGAGGTAATAAAACTCATTAAGGCTGATTTTACAAAGCCAATGCGAGTTGAGGAGCTAGCTGGGCAAGCAAGTATGTCTCCTTCATCTTTCCATCACCATTTCAAGTTAGTCACATCAATGAGTCCGCTTCAATATCAAAAGCAATTAAGACTATTAGAAGCACGTCGCCTGATGCTTGCCGAAAACTTCGATGCGGCAAATGCTGCCTATCAGGTGGGTTACGAGAGCCAATCACAATTTAGCCGCGAATATTCCCGCATGTTCGGTGCGCCGCCGATCAGGGATATTGAACGTTTACGCACAGCTTAAGGGACTTCTAATTAAAAAAATATCCTATCACGGTGTTAGGCAGGGGGCAGGGGGCAGGGAGCAGGGAGAGAAAGAAAAATATTATTTGAGTAAATTGGATAATTTATTTTCTGGAAGTCTGTGAGCGAAGACTGTCCGAGGTTTTCATCAGCTTTGCGTTGGCGTAGCTCGCCACAGGCATTGCTAGTGATGTTGGTATAGTTGTTTACTTCAAAAATCTTCATCAAAATTCAATTCCGATATATCGCGATATATTCCGATATATCGTATATTAGAGAAAGTTGATTTGAGATTTATTTATGTTTAGACACTTTCGGTCACGTTTTGATACACCTGCATGGGCAGGAGTTAACGAAGACGATTTATTGTTTGTCAGGTCATGGTTTGGGCATGGCAAGCATCATGGTAGACATGAGAAACACTTTGGGAATGAAATGTTTGGTCGTGGTTGGGGAGATGAACATCGGACTCGTCGGGGTGATATCAAGTTCATCCTGCTGGAATTGTTATCCGAGCATCCTAGTCATGGTTACGACCTGATTAAAGAAATGGAGACTCGTTATGGTGGTTTCCGTCGCCTCAGTCCTGGCTCTGTATATCCAACACTCCAATTGCTGGAGGAGGGGGGTTATCTCAAGAGCGCACAAGAAGGTGGCAAGCGGATTTACACGATTACCGATGAGGGTAGACAATTATTGGCAGAACGTTCTCAACAAGAGACTTCAGATTCTCCTTGGGATACCGTCAAAAGTTTCGTCAAAGGTAAGCCCCAAGAGTTTATTGAGTTGCGGAATGCTGCAACAGAATTAGCTGCGGTTGTGGTGCAGGTTGCTCGTAGTGGCAATATGGAGCGGATAAATCGGGTGCGTGAGCTTCTAGAGCAAGTTAAACGGGAAATTTACGCGATTCTTGCAGAAAAATAAGTAGAAACGAGTCAACATCGCGTTTCTACTCTTGATGTTCTCAGATTTTGCGCTTATGAGTTAGAAGCGATCGCACTCAAATCTGGTTCAATGAGTGAGTTGAGCAATGTCCACAACTGCAAATCAGTAAAATCGGGAATTGCCATAAATGCGCCAACTTCCTGTAAAAATTGGGGATCGTGGGTGGAGGCGATGCCAATAGTACGGATATCTGCGCTCACCGCCGAACGAATACCAGAGGGAGAGTCTTCTAAAGCAATCGCTTCCTCTGCTGTAATCCCCAAGTTACCCAGGGCGACTTGGTAGGGGGCAGGGTCAGGTTTACCTGCAATACAATCATCAGCTAAAACAATTGAGTCAAAAGCTTCTTTTATTCCCAAAACTTCTAGCATAAATTCTGCATTTAATCTAGGGGCATTAGTTACTAATGCCCGCTTTAACTGATGTGTCTCTGTCCATGCTAGTAGTTCAGAAAATCCACTCAATGGTTTTAGATCAGGGGCGAGTTTGCGAAAAAGCGCCTCTTTTTCATCTGCAAATTTTTGCCCTTCTGCTGTTGATAATTGTGGCAGAATATCCTTAACAATTTCTGGATTTAGCCGCCCACTAATTCGAGATTTGTAAAATGTTTCATCAATTTCTATGCTGTAATTTAACAGCATTTCCCGCCAAGCACGGTAGTGTATCGGGTCAGTGTTGACAATAGTGCCGTCTAGGTCAAAGAGAATTGCAGCCAGCATAATTTTTGGGTAAAATGTAAATAATTGTTAACTTAATTTAAATAGTTTACATTGTTTTTTTGCTTTTATACAGCGCAAAAAGCTATAAATTAATCTGCTAAATCCTAAAATCTTATAGTGGATAAGCCATGTCAAGGCAGATAGGTAGGGCCTCTCAACAAACTACCGTATAATTGATAACCTTCAATGTAAGCAAATGCTAGCCGATCCAAACTTTTTTCGCGTTGATGATTTACTAGTGCAGATTTACAACTCTGAAGTCGAAATGGCTCAAGATGTTGCCGAAATCGCGCAAAAGCATTTACAGCAAGTTCTTAATCTTCAGGAGACAGCTGCTGTATTGTTAGCAACAGGTAACTCCCAACTTAAATTTCTTGATGCCTTGATTACATTGGGTGGCGTAGATTGGTCACGGATTATTCTGTTCCATCTAGATGAATATTTGGGAATTACTGCTGACCATTCTGCAAGTTTCCGGCGCTATATGCGAGAACGTGTAGAGAAGCGGGTTGTTCCTAAAGTATTTCACTATATAGAGGGGGATACATTGCAACCAGTGGCAGAGTGCGATCGCTACACAAAACTACTCCTTGCACAACCAATTGATTTATGCTGTCTTGGTGTTGGCGAAAATGGACATTTGGCTTTTAATGATCCGGCGGTAGCAAATTTCCAAGATCCTTACAGCGTAAAACTTGCGAAACTAGATACAGTGAACCGTCAGCAACAAGTAAGCACAGGTCAGTTTCCAAATCTAGAAACTGTTCCCCAATATGCTTTTACTGTCACGATCCCAACAATTTGTTCAGCTAAAAAAATTATCTGTCTGGCTCCAGAAACACGTAAAGCGAATGTGGTAAAACAAATGTTGCAAGGAGCTATAAGTACAGACTGTCCTGCTTCTATTCTCCGTCAACAATCCCAAGCGACGTTATTTTTAGATGTAAATTCTGCTAGTTTACTGTCGTGAAAAATCAAAACTGCTGTATAATCCTAGCAAACACATACTGTTAGCAGTATTGAATGCTGCTATCAACAGAAAGTGCATTCCCCTCCTAGCAGCAATCAAAAAAAGCCCCAAGACCTTTTCTTAGTATGCGGACTCCAAAGTTTAGGACAACATTGTGTTGCAGTCCTAAAGGAATACGATGTTAAAGTTAGCGCCATTGATGATGTACAGTCCGAACATTGGGAAGTCCCAGAAGTACCTAGCTTACTAGAAAAGTTAATTATAGGAGACTGCCGCCAGCCAAGTGTTTTAGAGCAAGCAGATATAAGGCAGTGTCGGTCAATACTTTTAGTTACCAGAAATGAGCGGATAAACATAGAAGCCGCCTTTGCAGCACGGCGACTCAATCCACACGTTCGCTTGATTGTCCGTTCTGACAAACAAAATTTTAACAAACTCTTGTGGGAAAATCTTGGCAATTTTGTTGCCTTTGAGCCTACCCATCTCTCAGCTTATGCTTTCGCTTTAACAGCCCTCGGCTCTGAAGCTATTGGTTATTTTACCTTAGAAGGGCAACTATTGCAAGTGATAAAGCACCAGGTACAAGCGAAGGATAGCTGGTGTAATGGTAAACCAGTACATAGACTGAATCTGACAACTCGCCGCATTTTGAGTCACATACCTGCTTCATCTAATCCACTCAAAGAATTGTTTGGCTGGAACCCAGAGGCGGAAGTGCAGGTAGGAGACACGCTGGTTTACATTGATATTGCATACGATTTGGCTTTATCTGAGCAACATCGGAAATCTCATAACCAAAGGTGGCAGTGGCAACAGTTTATCCAAGGCATCACAGCGAAAAATCTCAAGGATAAAATAGCGCAATTTTGGCAATCTCATTACCAAAGCCAAAATCAAATCCGACGAATTGCGACAATCTATGCGATTACTGTACTCATCCTGTGGTTGGCTGGAATAGTTCTTTACCGCTTGTATTATCCTCATATTACTTTGCAAGAAGCTTTTTATGCGACAGGAGTTTTGCTCTTGGGAGGATACGGAGATTTATTTGGCGGTGTTGAGTTTTCATCGCAATCAGAACCTTCAGAACAGATGCCTTGGTGGTTGCGGTTGTTTAGCTTGGGACTAACGTTAATAGGTCAAGCTTTCGTAGGAGTATTATACGCACTGCTGACTGATGCTCTTGTCACTTCAAGATTCCATTTTTTTAATTCTCGCCCTCCCATACCACAAAACAACCATGTGGTGATTATTGGCTTAAATCGCTTGGGACAGAGAGTGGCTGCTCTTTTGCAAGAACTCAACCAGCCCTTAGTAGGAATTCATAGTACCACTCTCGACCAAAACACTTTACCAGATATGCCCCTTATTGTTGACAATGCTACCGAAGCACTAACTAAGGTGAATCTCTCTCGTGCTAAAAGCATCGTTTTAGTTGGGGACGATAATATGGAAAATCTGGAAATTGGTTTGATGGCTCATGCAATAAACCCCGCCACTAGCTTGATTATCCGTTCTCAAGATCGTCATTTTAGCGATAATATTGCTCCTCTATTTCCCTATGCTCAAGTTCTGTGTGGCGCGGCTTTATCGGCAGAAGTCTTTGCTTGTGCTGCCTTTGGAGAAAATGTTCTGAGCTTGTTTCATTTGAGCGAGCAAATAGTCATGGTGACGGAATACAAAATTGAAGATGGCGATACTCTCAATGGGCTGCTTTTATCTGAAATAGCTTATGGGTATGGTGTTGTGCCGATTCTTTACCAGAAATATCAGCGAGACAATTACTCCTTAATGCCCTGGTATGATGTTAAGCTTTACGCTGGCGATCGCTTGATTGTTTTAGCCACAAGCAGTAGTTTGCAGCGAATTGAATGGGGTGAAATGCTGCCTCGCCAATGGAGCGTGCAGATTGAAAAAGCTCTGACTACAAATGCTATTATGTATGGCGCCCAAGAAATAGTTTTGATTACAGGATGTAGTTCGGCTAGTGCTAGGCAATGGATGAATAATTTGCCTGGGGTTTTGCCAATACCACTTTATAAACATCAAGCTCAACGCCTTGTGCGTGAGTTAACAAAAATACAAGTTTTAGCAAATGTAATCTTCATTGGGCAAAACAATAGCTCTACTTGAGCGAGTGGTATCTCATTATAGGGGCACAATATTATTGATATTGCGCCCCTACACATACATCTGGTTTAAGCACTGTAATAGCCTGAAGTTGAAACAAACAACAGTTCTGTAGCTATTACAGTGTTGGTGAATACTATCTAGAACGAGTACCTGTTACTTCATTAGGATCGTTGTAAGCCCGCACTTTTTCACGATTACGAGCTAGACCTACTAAACCGACTAGACCAAGTAAACCTAGCCAACCCCAATCGAAACCGCGATCGTTAGTTCTTTCAGAAGCTGCGACGCCTGCATTCCTATTAGTACCTGTAGTGTCAGTGCCTGTTGTACCACTGCCTGTAGTGTCAGTGCCTGTAGTGTCAGTGCCTGTAGTGCCACTACCTGTAGCTCCACTGCCTGTAGTGCCACTGCCTGTAGCTCCACTGCCTGTGGTGTCAGTGCCTGTTGTACCACTGCCTGTAGCTCCACTGCCTGTGGTGCCACTGCCTGTGCCGCCCATACCACTACCGCCTGTACCACTTGTACCAGTACTGCCTGTGCCGCCCATACCACTACCGCCTGTACCACTTGTACCAGTACTGCCTGTGCCGCCTATACCACTACCGTCTGTACCGCTTGTACCAGTGCTGCCTGTGCCGCCTATACCACTACCGCCTGTACCACTTGTACCAGTGCTGCCTGTGCCACCTATACCACTGCCGCCTGTACCGCTTGTACCAGTGCTGCCTGTGCCACCTATACCACTACCGCCTGTACCGCTTGTACCAGTGCTGCCTGTGCCACCTATACCACTACCGCCTGTACCGCTACCGCCTGTACCGCTTGTACCAGTGCTGCCTGTGCCACTTGTACCAGTACTGCCTGTACCACCTATACCACTACCGCCTGTGCCACTTGTACCAGTACTGCCTGTACCACTACCACTTGTACCAGTTGTACCAGTGCTGCCTGAGCTACTGCCAGCACTGGAGGAGCTACCAGAGCCTCCGCTACCAGAGCCTCCGCTTTGGGCAGAAACAGAAGGAGGTAAGGACAAAGAAGTGAAACTGATAGCAAAGACAGTAGCCAAAACAGCTTTAGATAAATCAAACGCTTTCATAGTTATGGTTCCTTTTATGTTCTAGATTTCTGTGGTTGATTGATTTTCAAAACCGATATTGTCTACTCAATCCACTGCTAAATTAAGGAATTTTTCACAATACAGATTGAGGAGTCTTTAACCTAGTTTCTTTTGGAAAGTTGAAAGCATTTTAAGCTCCCCCACACAACAACTTCACTATTCGTAATATTCAAACGAATTCATAATCAGTAATTACTAATTTATGATAGGATTGTGAACTCAGTAACCAAATCGTTTATTCACAACGCCAAGCAAGGAATAATATTTATTTTTCATAAAATTATATTCATTTGCATCATAATTTTTAATTACTTATTGTGAATTATTTTGTTATTCTTATTCAAGATAGCTGCTGTTTTTTTGCTGTGCTTCTACCATAAGATTAAAGTCCATTCTATCGTAGGAATTAATTTGGAATTAAAGTTTAATTTATGAACACGAAGTTAATGAAGCTTTTTGGAGTTTGCAATTAGATAAGCAGGTTTCAAGATAAGTACAATCTTCACACTGGAGATTTTGCCCTGGATTGGTACATCCACAGGGAGGGTTCACAAAACATTCAGAATAATCTTTATGTGTTTGAGATTTTTTGGAGATAATGTGTAAAGCTGCTTCTTGTATACAAAAAACCAAATCTTTAACCATAACATTCCGTACCAATCATAATAAATACAACGATTTTTTAGTTACTTTTTTAGATGCTTTAACTAAGGGCTAAAGCCACATATAGAAGACATAACCTATAGCTTGCATCCCACACAAAGTAAACTAAAAACCTTTTAATTATTCACATCGGTTTACTTAAGAACTACAAGCGATCGCTAAGTTAAACAGGATTTTGACCGTAATCAATATAATAATTTTATTTACATTAATTTTTTTGTAGAAATAAACTAACTGACAACAGTTGAGACTAGATTAACAATGTTCTACAATCTTATTTCACCTGATAACTTATAACTTCATACTCCAGGTGTGTCTTACATTAAACTTAAGGAATATTTCTATTGTCAGTTAGTTTGCCATCTCATTTAACTTAACGACTGAAAGAAATTATTTTCCCTCTGCTTCGCTACTAGCTGTACGAACATTTAACTAAAATAGTATTCCCAAAGATATATACAGGATGGACTAGCGTTTAGTTATTACCCATTTTGTATATTACGAAACTTCTTTGATAAAAGAACCATCAACTATCTTCAAAATAGCTCATGCGAACTGCAATATCTGAAATTTTGCTGTCGTGAGTGACCATTATTAAACTTTGGGCAAATAAAAAGTGTTAGCGTAAATTTGTGCCAATAACTAAAAGTATCCTTAGATAAGCGCCCATATCTTCAGTAACCCGGCGTATTTATCTCTAAATGGCTGGTTTTTGGACTCCAACTTACTTAGATGCATATTTGAACATCGTTGCCAAAATTCCTGAGGTTTATTTGGTGATTGGTGGTAGTGGCTCTCAAGAGAAGCAATTCGTCAGCATGCCACTAAGTCAAAAGCAAGTATCACCGTATCGGGTAAATCAGAGGGAATCGAACTTTTATAATTTTTACGTAGTACTAAAATATTAATTTTAGTTATATTCAACCGATAATATACTTAAAAATTCAGTACCAGTTATTTTATACAAGCGAAATATTACTGTGATTTCGTGAAGGCATCTATATATATAAAGAATTCATTTCAGAGAATTTACGGTAACAAAAACTAAAGCGATCGCGGTACTTTTATTTTAATAAACCTTACATCCTCAGCTTAAAAAACTCAGAAAGGATGACAGATAGAGGATGTAGAAGCCGTAACTCCTATTCTGTACTAGCCCAACGCTAGTACACTAAACCTCTGACAAACGCTGAACATTTTTTTCTTTAGAGTATCAAAAACTACTTTCTAAGCCTCTGCGCGTCTACAGGGGTCTTAGCCTCAAAACCTCTTTTTTCGTTTCGCACTTTGGTGCACTTTGGGCTTTGGTGAAGACTTGTGCAGTGTATAAGTTTTTATGATGGAATTTTTAAATAATTTTTTTTCTACTAGCCAGTTTATTCCCCACGGACATTGCTACCTCTGGAAACCAGGATTGGTATGGTTGCATCTCGTTTCAGATGTGTTAACTGGACTTGCTTATTATTCAATTCCAGTAATGTTGGTTTATTTTGTCCGTAAACGGCGAGATGTGCCTTTCGGCTGGATGTTCTTGATGTTTGGCATATTTATCGTTGCTTGTGGCACAACCCATTTAATGGATGTGTGGACACTTTGGTATCCTACCTATTGGCTATCAGGGTTAATTAAAGCTATCACCGCTTTTATCTCAGTATTGACAGCCATAGAACTTCTGCCATTAATACCCCAGGCATTGGCTCTACCGAGTCCTGTCCAACTAGAGGCTACAAACTACCAACTAGCAAGGGAAATTACTGAACGCATACGGACTGAGGAGGTATTAAAGGAAAGCGAACAACGTTGGCAATTAGCTTTGCGCGGCAATAATGATGGAATTTGGGACTGGAATGTTAAAACCAACGAAGTTTTCTTTTCACCTCGTTGGAAGGAAATGCTCGGTTACGAAAACGAGGAAATTTCTAACCATTTAGATGAAAGGGTGACACGAGTGCATCCAGACGATCTTGACTTGGTAACACAAGCAGTTCAAGACCATTTTGCTCAGAAAACGCCCTTTTACGCTACCGAGTATCGAGTTTTATGTAAAAACGGTACTTACAAATGGATTTTAGATCGAGGTCAAGCACTCTGGGATAAAGATGGTAACGTAGTGCGGATGACAGGTACACAAAAAGATATTACTGAGCGTAAACAAGCAGAGGAGACACTAAGTAACCTGTTGGAGGAACTAGAAATCAAGGTTGAGGAACGGACAACAGAGTTAACAATAATCAACCAATCACTACAGGCAGAAATTACTGAGCGCCAGCGAATAGAACAAGCATTACGAGAAAGCGAACAGCGATTTCGTGCTACATTCCATCAAGCTGCTGTTGGCATCGCCCATGTAGCAATAGATGGAAGGTGGTTGTTAGTTAATCAGAAGCTTTGCAATATTCTCGGTTATACATCTGAAGAACTACAGTTGCTAACTTTCCAAGATATTACTCATCCAGATGATCTTGATGCCGACCTGAAATATGTTGATCAGATTTTAGCAGATAATATTCAAACTTATGCCATAGAAAAGCGCTATTTCCGCAAAGATAGCTCCATTGTTTGGGTTAATCTCACTGTATCTTTAATGCGCGAACCTAGTGGGGAGCCAAAGTATTTTATTTCTGTGGTCGAAGATATTAGCGAACGGCAAGCCGCACTGCGCGATCGCCAGCAGTGGGAGGAGCAAATTCAAGCTTCACTCTTAGAAAAAGAGGTGTTATTAAAAGAAATTTACCATCGGGTCAAAAATAATTTACAGGTTATTTCTAGTCTGTTAAGCTTGCAATCTGCTTATATCAAACATCCAGACGATTTAGTAATATTTAAACAAAGCCAACAGCGAATTGCATCAATGGCTTTAGTTCACGAAAAATTATATCAGTCTCAAGACTTGGCAAAAATTAATTTTGGTGAATATATTCAAGATTTAGTAGCAAGTTTATTTAGTGCTTATGAAGTCAATGGAGATGCGATCGCTCTGAGAGTAAATATCGATGAGCAAGTATTTCTCGGCTTAGATACAGCAATTCCTTGTAGTTTGATTATCCATGAACTTGTATCTAATTCTTTAAAATATGCATTTCCAGCAGGTAGAAATGGTACGATTTATATTGGAATGAGCGAAAATACTGAGCATGAGATTACACTTATCGTTAGTGATGATGGAATTGGTTTACCATCAAATTTCAATTTTAAAAATATGGCATCTTTAGGCTGGCAGTTAGTAGATGCTTTAGCCAATCAAATTGCAGGTAATATCGATATCCAAGGTGCTAACGGGGTAGAGTGCCAAGTGAAATTTACAATATAAAATGACTAATGACAAAAGCAAAAATTTTAGTTGTAGAAGATGAAGCTATTGTTGCTAAAGATTTGCAACATCGACTGATAAAATTCGGTTACACGGTTCCTGCTATAGCTTCTTCAGGAGAAGAAGCTATTAATAAAGCAGTGGAAATATCCCCTGATTTAGTACTAATGGATATTAAACTAAAAGGATCGATGGACGGAATAGAAGCTGCCGAAGAAATCTATAAACGTTTGGATATTCCAGTAATTTATTTGACTGCTTATGCAGATGAAAACACATTAAGCCGAGCTAAAATAACTGAGCCTTTTGCTTACCTAATCAAACCTTTTAAAGAGAGAGAACTACAAATAAATATTGAAATTACTCTGACTAAACATGGTTTGGAAAAGCAATTAAAGGTAAATAAAAAATGGCTAGATGCACTTTTAAAAAGTATCAGTGATGGTGTAATTGCTAGCGACATGCAAGAATTGGTAACTTTTATGAATCCGGTTGCTGAAAATCTAACCGGATGGAAACAGGAAGAAGCTTGTGGTAGAAATTCATCAGAGATATTTAATATTGCTAATGCAGAAACTCATGACTATATTGAAAGTCCGATTGGAAAAGTCCTTCAAAATGGTACTATCATCAGTATCCCAGCAGAAACTATTCTGATTACTAAAGACGGTAGACAAATACCGATTGATGACAGTGCTGCACCAATAAAAGATGATCGAGATAATATTACAGGTGCAGTATTAGTTTTTCGAGATGTTACTGAGCGCAAACGAGCAATTGAAGCGCGTAAAAAACAAATTGAGCAAGAGCAACTTCTGGTGCAATGGGAAGAGATAAATCGACTCAAAAATGAGTTTTTGAATTTAGTTTCCCATGAACTGCGATCGCCTCTGAGTAATATAAAGTTAATGATTCAAATGATCCAATTATCTCCTGTTACTGAAGAAGCCCAACACTATCTAGAACTAATGGAAGGTGAGTGCGATCGCGAGCTAGGATTAATTAACGATCTACTAGACTTACAAAGGCTAGAAAGCTCATCCTATACGGTGATGACACCTGATTCCTTGATCTTACAACAGTTATTACCTTGGGTTATTGAGCCATTTAAAATCCGTGTTCAAGAACATCAGCAAACTCTACAGATAAATCTCCCTTCAAATCTCCCACCATTGTTCTCAGATGGCATTAGCTTGGAACGAATTTTAGTAGAATTGGTTAATAATGCTTGTAAATATACCCCTGCGGGTGGTGAAATTGTCCTAAGTGTACGTCACAATTCCTTGGAAGTGCCTGCAAAAACTATTATTACTATCAGTAATTCAGTAGAAATTTCTGTAACAGAGTTACCACGAATCTTTGAAAAATTTTATCGCACTCCCAATGCAGACATCTGGAATCAAGGTGGATCGGGATTAGGTTTAGCTATAGTACAGAAATTAGTCGAACAACTGCAAGGAAACATTCAACTAGAAAGCAATAATGGATGGACAACATTTACTGTGACATTAACTGATTTATAGGTTTTTAGCTTCTATTAAAATTTTTACAATATATAGCTAAAAGCATACATCTATACGTCTATACGTCTATAAAACCATTTATGTGTCATAAAAATTCTAGTAGATAGTATGAGATAATTAATCCAAATTATTAAATTCAGAAAAATGTCATTAGATATATCTTCCACACCTCAAGGGTTTAGTGCATTTATTACTAATTTAGGAATACGAGATTTAACTGATGATTTTGTATTTATTAAATCATCAGTTCCTTGTGTTGCTGATGGAGTCTTTACTCAAAGTCTTTTTGCTGGGCCAAGCGTGACTATTAGCCGTAATAATTTAAAAGATTCACAAGCACAAGGAATTGTTGTTATATCTAAGAATGCAAATGTCGCTAATGGTTCTGTTGGCATCGCTGATGCCCAAGAGGTTCTGCAATTAGTTGCAACTGAAACTGGAATTGCTACACATAATATTGTGATAGCTTCTACAGGTGTAATTGGCAGACGTTACCCAATTGAAAAAATCCGGGCAGGTTTATTAGGATTGGGCAAAAAACTGACTAATGCTGATTTTGATGCCGCAGCCCGTGGTATTATGACCACCGATACAGTACCAAAATTAGCAACACGGCAAATAGGCAATGCCAAGCTGGTAGGAATTGCCAAAGGTGTTGGTATGATTGAGCCTAATATGGCTACCCTCTTAACTTTCTTTTTTACTGACGCGGCAATTTCTGCAAATAGCCTTCGTTCTATTTTTCGCTCTACTATAGATAAAACCTTTAACTGCTTGAGTGTAGACACTGACACTTCTACTAGTGACTCTGCTGTGATTTTAGCTAATGGAATAGCCGGTGAAGTTTCAGAAGCAGATTTTGCCAGTGCATTGCAAGAAGTTGCACAAGAATTGGTGCTGAAAATTGCCAGAGATGCAGAAGGCGCTACCAAAATTATTGAGGTAACTGTAGATTCAGCGATTAATTATGCACAAGCCAAAACAGTAGCTAAAGCAATTGTGAATTCACCATTAGTCAAAACCGCCGTTTATGGAGCAGATCCGAATTGGGGACGAGTTGCTATGGCTATAGGCAAATGTGAAAATGAACAGCAAATAAATCCAGAACGAGTTGTTATTAGTTTTGATAACGTGAAAGTTTATCCTAATAGCTTAACTGATGAAAATCTGGAACAGTTGCGGCAAATAATGTCCCAAAATAACGTAAAAATTCATGTTAGCCTCAATATTGGTGACGCCTCTGCAACTGTATGGGGTTGCGATCTTTCTGAGGGCTATATAGAAATTAATGGCAAATATTCAACTTGATTAACTAGAAAAGACGCGAAATTTTGCGTCTTCACATAGGTTGATACTACGGTTAATCGGAATCCAGCACGCCAGCAGTTTTGTAGGGTGTCTTATGCCGTAAGTAACGCACCATCCTATATTTTCGGTGCATTATGGACATTAGCCCTAACGCATCCTAACAAATTCAAGCCTGGATGAGGTTTTCCTACTTGTGTGGGTAGCCCAGCCAGCAATGAGAGAAATGGCATCAGTCAAAATGCGCTTATGTGCCTTATCTCATGCAATTCTAGGGTGATGGCATTAGTCCTCATCTAAAGATGGATAAATGGCGCAAGTACATTAAGAACTAATTGCTTTGTCAAAAAAGTTGACACAAGTAGTCGTTATGTATTATAGTATATTACATAAAGAATGAGTTAGATTAAAAAGGTTTCCTAGCCAGTACAGGGCGGTAAAAATAAAATTACCATTTGTACTCAATTAGTTAATATTACGAGAAAAATTTTTCAAAATCTCATACTTAACCTTAAATAACTCGATTAACGCTACATAACTAATAAATATGGATTTTGACTATTTTAGAAGTAATGAAGGCACTCCGACAAATAATACCCGACAAAGCTTGCTTGCTAGTGGTTGGCGACCGTTTAACCGAGAATTAGACTGGGAGTTTTTGTGGCAACTGTTGTATAGTGACTCCCGCGAATTAACTCAAAAAAGTTTGAATTTAGTGAGTAATGTTGCTGATGTTTTGGGACGAAATAATTATGCTTGGTGGGCTAACTTATTAAATGTTGTATCTGAAAATACTCGCTACGAAGTCGAAAAGTTTTGGAATTACATCACGCCAGATCCTCAATCACCAGATCATCGATATAAAGATGTTTTGAGTACGGAAACGCCTATCGTTCAATTCGTTAGTCGTAGTAGCATTCCCATTGATTATGTTCTTAATCGACTACAAGAAATTACTGTATTACGAGTTTTAGGAGTGTTAGGTAATCCTGACATTATTACCCAATATTACTCAGAAAGAGATTTTTATTTTCCTGTTGATAAATTTGTTAGCTGGGAACGCTTAGACGTTATCAATACTGTTTATGCTTACTGGTCGAAGTATGACGTTTGGTTACAAATTGATCCCTACGATCGCGGGCGACGACAATATAGTTTAATGGCGAAAAATCTTGCGCCATTAATTAACAAAGCAACTTACGACTTAGCAGTGATGCTGAGTGGATATCAAAGTCGTGTAGGCAAGGTTCACAGTCAATTTAACATTCGCACATTTCCAGCAGATATCCAAAACTTTACTGATTCTGTACAACAAGCGATTCTGAATCAAAACCAGTTAGCAGTCGTTGTACATGGGCAACCAGGTACTGGTAAAACAGTCTGGACACAAGCAGTAGCAAAAGAAATTCTTGTACCTTTGGGATATGTAATTTTTATTTTAGATCATGATGCGATCGCTAACTTTGTGCCACCGACTTACATAGAGCGTATATGTATTGTTATTAACGAAGCTGATAATCTAGCGCAAAATCGTGCTTCTGAGGTAGCGCAGTACAATAACAAAACCGAACACATTCTGAGTTTGCTAGATGGCACTTTATATCAGAGTGTAATTGATGAGTCTGGTATTCAGATGCAGCAACGCTTAGTTGTGTTGATGACTTGTAACACTACTGAAAGATTAGACCCAGCCATGTTACGTAAGGGCAGGGTAGATTTAATATATGAGTTTACGCAACTATTTATTTGAATTTGAAGTTTCAGCAGTTTTGCCAAAGTTTTACCTGTTTTTGGGATACGAGTTGATGCTCTTTGCGCCAAGCTTGGGGAGGTAAACCGTGATGCTGGCGAAACTGGCGGGAGAAATGAGACACATCCTGATAGCCCAATGCTTTCGCTATCTTCTCGACTGTCTGATCGTTATTTTGAAGTAGAAAACGTGCTCCCGCCATCCGGCGTTTGACAATCCAACAGTTTACAGTCTCGCCTGTTTGCTTTGCTACTCTGTTAGTTAAATAAGCAGGTGAGTAACCAACAGCAACAGCCACATCACACAAAGTAATTCCTAGATGATAATTAGCTTCGATAAAGTCAAAAACTTCTTTTAATTGAGGAATGTAGGGAAAAATTGACTTGGGAGGGATCATGACTTCTGTATCAGGGGCTTCTCTACCAGAGGCTGACGCTCCTAATGTCGCTACCGCTTCGCTATTGCCGACACCTTCAGCGATCGCTGTGGTATTATCTGCAAATATTGATTGTGGAGCTTTTTCTAATTTCATAGCCCACCAGTATTGGAGAGTGGCTTGTTTTTGCAGGCGAATAGCGATCGCTCTTAGTAATTCGTCTAGTGTAGAGGGTTTGGTAAGATAGTCGTCTGCTCCCAATTCCATAGCTTTGCGAACATCTGCTTTGGTACTACTACCAGTCAGAAAAATGAAAGGAATAATTGCTGTAACAGGATCTTGGCGTAGCGTATTTAAAACGCTATAACCATCCATATCAGGCATTGTGATATCGCAAATTACTAAGTCGGGTATATGCTCTTGTGCTTGTTGGATACCAGCAAGGCCGTTGTCAGCACCTATCGTATCAAAACCTTTAGCCTCAAGACCCATTAAATAAAGATTGCGGGTAACGTTATCATCTTCAATAACGAGAATTTTCTTTGGTGATTCTTGCATAGCTTTGTATTACCATAACTGTTAACAGAAGCTGCTTACTATACTCTTTAGTGAGTATGTAAATAGGCGTGAGATTAATTATTTCGTTCCGAGAGTTATGATTGTTAAGCTGTTAATTAAGAATTATCTTAATTTCAACATTCACAACTCGGAACTGCTAAACTCTGATTTGATTAATGGCAACATCACAGTAAACGTAGTACCCACATCCACTTGACTTTCGACAAAGACTTGACCGTGATGTAAATCTACAAGGGTTTTAAGAATTGATAACCCTAATCCAGTACCAGGTATATGATCAATATTAGTCCCACGGTAAAATGGCTCAAATATTCGTTGTTGATCTGCTACTGAAATACCGATCCCCCTATCTTTGACCTGAAAAATTACTTTCTCATTTTTGCAAGAAAGTTTCAAATCGATTGCAATGTTCGAGGTAGAATACTTTATTGCATTGTCGAGTAAATTCTTCAAAATCGGCTCTAACAGTTTTTTATCTATGCAAGCTGTTAAAGAGTTATCTTGACTGACAAAATTAATCGGAATTTGGCTAACACTCATCTGCATTTGGGCAACTAAATCTTTACAAAACTCAACTAACTCAAGTGGTTTGGGTTCACAGTTTATTTTTGCTGCTTCTGCTTTAGAGAAGAACAAAATATCATCCATCATCTGGCTGAGTTGTTCGGTAGCTTTTTGAATGTGATCTAGTAATGGTTGTATTTTCTTTTGTGTACGTTTGTCTACTTCTTCCTTTAGTAAGCTATTAGAAAATGAAACAATATTTAGTGGTGTACGGAATTGATGGCAAACCATAGAAAGAAAACGCGCTCTCAGTTCGCTAAGTTGTTTGGCTTGTTCTAAAGCTTGGTTAAGACTTAATTCTGCATATTTGTAATCGGTAATATCGATGCCTGCAACCATTTCTACTGGTTTTCCACCAAAATCCAGCCCTCCATCTAGCATTGCAACCGCGCAAGCTAGCCAGCGCTCCGTACCGTTTTTTGTCAGAATACTCATCTCCTGATATTCAAAGTTAGTTGCTTCACCCTGCTTACGTATCTGCCTGCCTTTTTTGCTTTTAATCAGTCTGCGAATATCAAAGCCGGTTAGCAGTTCCTCTTTTGTGTAGCCAGTGAGTTGCTCTACTGCCGGATTTATGTAGCAAAGTCGCGTGCCTTGAATCAGAAAAGTGCTAACATCTGTTGTTTCTGCTAAAGTCCGAAATCTAGCTGCATTCAACCGTAATGCTTCTTCAGTCTGTTTCGATTCACTAATATCCCAAATACTCCAGACTCTACCAATAATTTTGTTATCGAGCCACTGAGGCTTAGAGTAGTGTGCAAAAACTCTTCCATCATTCAACTCCAGAATGTCGTAGCTCTCGAAATCAGATTGGCTAGACACTTCCCAAATCAGCCGACTAAAGGCTTGGGGATCTTTAAGTTGGTTTTCAAAAAAGGCTTTGCATCGAGGGCATTTCTTAGATAATATTAGGGACTCCGGGATCTGCCACATATCCACAAATTTCTGATTCAAGCTCAGAATATCTCCCTCAAAGTTAACTGCAACAATACCAATGGCAGTAGATTCGAGAGTAGAACGAAGCAAAGACAGAGATGTTTCTAGTTCTACTTCTTTTGCCTTGAGTTGAGAAAATTCCTGTTGCAAATTGTCTTTGGCATCCCTTAATTCATCAGTCCACTTTTGCACGCTCAGTTCTACTATTTCATCACTTATCTCACGAGCAAAAGCACAGCCAAATTCCATATCTTGTTGTTTGACATGGCTAATAGATATTTCTACCAGGAATATCCGACCTCTTTTTGTTCGGTAACGAGATTTAAAGGTAAGGGAATTTTGTGAGCTAATATCTGACCAATTGTGTAGAGCAAAATCCACATCTATATCATGCAGCCTCATGGAAAGTAATTCTTCACGAGAATACTCAGTCATCCGACAAGCGGCATCGTTGACGTAGAGAAACTGTGCGTTTTCTCCTAAACAGAAGGCAGCATCTACAGCGTGATTTATTAAAAAGTGAGCAAACTTCATCTCTACTTCTGGTTGTAGCACCCATTGATTATTTGCTCTAGCTAATGTAGAATCGCCAGAATTCATATTCCTACTTCCTCCTGGTAATCAATCAGTACCATAGCCATTAATGAGTTAATAGTCATAATTTACTAAAATCTTTGGCGCACCGTTAGGTTGTTCAAGAATAAGATTAGTTAGTAAATTAAAAAATATTACTAATCCTGTTAACAAAACTTATTATACCAATAAAAAGCGAATTATTAAACCAATCTTCGGTTAAAAAAAACTAAATATTTAAAATTTATTCCTGTCCCAAGCAGATTTTTATAGCAACGCAAAATATAGACGAATCAAATCAAGATTAGCCAATAAACTTTATTACATAAGAATTCAAAACTCCTAATGTATATAAGTAGAAAAAATAAATATTTTACATTTAAACTAGTCCTGCACCAGAGCCAAATTAACTTTATCGTTCACCAATCATGCGTTTTGACGAACTATTGGTGTCGAGTCGTTTAATTTTCAACATAAAGAGATTTGCACTGCTGGGCTTGGCTTAAATGAACAAATTTTATTGATCAACTTATTTTCTTAAATTATCTTAACCTACTCTCTCAGGGATTTAACTACAAATCGATATCTTTAGTCATCCGTCCTCAGGAATACATTTGTATTAGAGAGATCGCGGTTTTTTGCGTATTGTTTGTAGTTTTTAGTTATACATAAAACAAATGCATTGATAGTGTACGTATTTTAGGATAATATCATACATCATAAATCATCATTTTTATCAATAGCTCACCTATTTAGTATCTAGCCATCTCTCAAAAGAAAGATAACAGTTAAATAATTATGTATTTCTCGTTACAAAGAATTGCATCAATAAGTTGTTAGTGGCAATATAAAGGTTCGCCAAACTGTTGTAGTTAAGCTCATGCTTTAACTCGGATAGTTTGTAACGGCGAGTTGAAGAGTGAATAATCAAGCTTTTTTCTGGACTGTTGACAGCTTCGGGGTGAGGCTCCAAAACTAGGAATTACTCACAAAAAACGCCCAAAACCCTTTCAAAACATGACTTTTAAGGTTATTTCGCTTGGAGAAAGTCGTGTAGGGTAGGGGAAATCTAAAAGCGAAAGAATTGACAACTAAATCAAAAAATTTTCTATTGTACATTTGATAATGTGTATTTGCAGCGATGCCTATGGCGGGCTACGCCTACGCAGTTTTCAAAATGACTAAGTTGGAAATGTCACAATCACGATAAAAGCAAAAGAATTAACATTTTTATCAAAAGATTTTCCATTGCAAATAGGTGTTGATTATAGTAAGCATCGCAAATAAGCACCTCTGCAATCGGATAATTAATGAAGTCAGCGTTATTAAACTTAACTATATTGAGTTTTGTAAAGTTTATGAGAAGCGTTTGAATTAAGGTTATTTGCTAGTTTATAGACCTTTATATGGTTTAGTTTTTCCCCACCAACCTACTTAAGCACTGTAGTCATCATAGTAAAAACGAAAGATTTGACACCCTCATCAAAGAATATTTGATTGCACAACAGTCTTTATGTCCCTTATTCTGGTGACAAGAAGCACAGTATTGATTGCTGTATGCTTTCGGTAAAAGTTTTTGGTAATGCGCTCACAAGCATCAATCAGCAGCGATTAACCGTTTCTATGAACGACCAAGCTAGGTCATAGCTGTAAAAGCAACAGAGTCGTTTGTATCAAATATTTCTATCCCTGTGATTGTAAACTAGAAAGCCTTTGTGTAATTTTATGTAACTGCGTGAAACTAATGAGTCAAAACTATACTGGTTCAAACTCTCCTCTAATCACTACTGAGCCATACAAAGAATATCCAGCAAACAGATATGTAGAATCTGTGTCTGACGTTTCTCGTCAGGTTGATAAATCGGAGGATAACAACGAAATTCAGCCTTTCTTAAATGACGAAACACCCGCAGCGCTCTCAGTTGCCGATGCGATCGCTCAGATGCTGGTAAATTTGGGAGTAAGCAACGCCTTTGGTGTCGCAGGTGGGGCGATGGCAAGCCTTTGGGGGGCGCTATCAAATAGCAACATCGACGTGTTGAACTTCCGCCATGAATCAGGAGCAGCATTTGCAGCAACCGAAGCATACTTTGCCAATAATCGCCCTGCTGTAGTTTTTACCACAGCAGGGCCGGGGATCACTAATGCTCTCACCGGATTATTTGCGGCTCGTGGTGAAGGTGCAAAGGTGATTTTGTTGTCGGCTTGCACCTCAGCACCGCAGCGTGGACGTTGGGCAATTCAAGAAACCAGCACTTACACATTGCCCAGTGGGGGAATTTTTACCCCAGGAGCCTTATTCAACTATGCAATCACTATTGAATCTGCGGCTCAACTACCGCAGATTTTCCGCAAACTTGCTTTAGCTATGGCGCAACCAGGCGGATTTGTTGCCCATTTGAGCGTCCCTACCGCAGTGCAGACAAGTTTAGTTGATGAGAATATATCCTTGCCTCAACTAGATGTTACTCCATTTGGGATGACTGCTTCTAAAGAAGCGATCGCGAAATCTGTAGAGTTATTATCATCTGGTCCCTTTGCCATCTGGGTTGGTTTCGGTGCGCGTGACGCAGCAGAGGAAATCCTTGAACTCGCTGAAAGAACGGGAGCAGCCGTTATGTGTTCACCTCGTGCTAAAGGTATCTTCCCGGAAGATCATCCCCAGTTTGTCGGTGTCACAGGTTTAGGCGGTCATGCTTCCGTCTTAACTTATATGGAACAACAACCTCCACTACGCACACTCGTATTAGGAACTCGCCTTGGTGAACCGACTTCCTTCTGGAGTTCGGCGCTAGTTCCAAAAGAAGGTTTTATCCATGTAGATATTGATCCTGAAGTGCCAGGTGTAGCCTATCCCCACGTTGAAACTTTCGCAGTTCGGTCTGATATCAAAGCTTTTGTGGAAGAGTTATTGCAGCAATTACCAGATGCTCCTGATTCCACAATGCCACTACCTCGTCCACAACCCAAAGCAATTGAACCTGCACCAGAGGTAGATTATCCAGTGCGGCCAGAAGTATTGATGGCAGCAATTCAAAAGATGATTGTTGAAGATACCGATGCCATAGTCATGGCGGAGTGTGGTAACTCCTTTACTTGGTCAACTCATCTATTGCAATTTTCCGAAGCCAATCGTTACCGAGTCAGCACCGGAGTTGGCGCAATGGGTCACGCCGTCACCGGAGTATTGGGTGCAGCATTGGCGAGCAAGAGCAAAGCTGTAGGTATTGTTGGCGATGGAGCAATGCTGATGAATAACGAAATCAGCACAGCTGTGAAATACAAAATTCCTGCAATCTGGATTGTACTCAACGATGCGCGTTACAACATGTGCCATCAAGGGATGAAAATCTTGGGATTAAAAGGCGCAGATGCAACACTTCCACCAACAAACTTCGCCATGATTGCTCGTGGTATGGGAGCAGAAGCGCTTGTAGTCGTCAGAGAGTCAGAGATCGAAGCAGCATTACAACAAGCGATCGCATCAAACGTTCCCTTTCTGCTCGATGTCGTGATTGATGCTGATCGACCAGCACCCTCTGGTGCACGTAATAAAAGTTTAGCAGCACAAGGAGTCAAATCAAATTCGGCTAAAAATCCAGCCAAGCAAATCTCATTTCCAATGGTTTAAAAGTTAAACCTGACAATTTCTTTCAATTGTTATAGACACGAAAACATCTCAATAAAGTAGACTTTCCAATCCATTTTGGATTAGTCCATTTAGTAAAAGACATAAGGATGAATCTAGAAATGGCAAAGACTTCAATTCCAGCTAAAAAACTATACCCAATCAACTGGAAATTTTGCTTTTTAAACCTTAAGTCTTTTCTTAACTTCATCCAATATTAATATTCGAGAATGTTTTTGTGTCTATATCTTTACATTTTGTAATGCAAATTACTTTCTCTAACCAATACCAAACAATATCGAGAGGTGAAAATGCTGTTATTTGAAACTGTTAGAGAAATGGGTCACGAACAAGTTCTCTTTTGTCATGGTAAGAATCCTGAAATTAAAGCGATTATTGCTATCCATGACACGACCTTGGGTCCAGCGATGGGAGCTACAAGAATTTTACCTTATCTTAACGAAGAAGCTGCTTTAAAAGATGCGCTTCGTCTGAGTCGTGGGATGACATATAAAGCCGCCTGTGCCAACATTCCGGCTGGTGGCGGAAAAGCAGTTATTATTGCTAATCCTGAAAATAAAACAGATGATCTCTTAAGAGCTTACGGACGTTTTGTTGATAGTCTAAATGGGCGTTTTATTACCGGACAAGATGTTAATATTACCCCTGACGATGTACGGACAATCAGTCAAGAAACTAAACATGTTGTTGGGGTATCAGAAAAATCTGGCGGCCCTGCTCCCATAACATCACTAGGAGTTTTTCTCGGAATTAAAGCTGCTGTAGAGTCGCGTTGGCAAAGCAAAAGACTTGATGGCATGAAAGTTGCAGTTCAAGGTCTTGGAAATGTAGGTAAAAATCTCTGTCGGCACTTACATGAGCATGATGTCAAGCTTTTTGTAAGTGATGTAGATCCAGTAAAAGCAGAAGAAGTAAAACGGCTTTTTGGCGCAACTATTGTAGAACCCGCCGAGATTTACTCTCTTGATGTAGATATCTTTTCTCCTTGCGCTTTAGGAGGAATTCTTAATAGTCATACAATTCCTTTCTTAAAAGCTTCTATTATTGCTGGTGCAGCGAATAATCAGTTAGAGAATGAGCAACTACATAGTCAAATGCTTGCCAAAAAAGGGATTATTTATAGCCCTGACTATGTAATTAATGCTGGAGGGCTAATCAACGTTTACAACGAAATGATTGGCTATGACGAAGATAAAGCTTTTAAGCAAGTGCATAACATTTATGACACCCTACTAGCAATTTTTAATATTTCTAAAGAGCAGGGAATTACTACCAACGATGCTGCTAAACGATTAGCAGAAGACCGGATTCAGAGCGGTAAGCGAAACAAGACTAAAGCAGCGATCGCAGCTTAATTATTATCTTAAGGAGTAATAAGTGGAAAAGAATACCTTTGCAACATCAGCTTATATTGCTACTTCACCAGAGAGCGCCTTTGAGTATCTTTGTAGTTTAAAGAACTTAGACGAATGGACGCTTTATAGCCGGATGAAAGAGCAAATTGACGAAGATACCTGGCTTGGAACTGCGTCTGGTTATCACAAAAACCTCTATTATCATGTTAAGAAATTAGAAAATCCGCTTTTCTACGGTATTGAGTGGCATTGTGGATTAGAGTATCAGAAATATTTTCAGGTTTACCCTGTTTTGTTATTTCCCACTGACTACATTGAGCCGGGAACAGATGAAAAAGGTGTATACTTCCATTGGTTGAGCTTTGTCGATCCCAAACGACAAACTCAGATGATTATGCAGGGAATTCACACGGTACATACTTCCGAGTGTCGTTCTCTCAAAGGTAATTTGGAACGCAAAGCTGGTCTAACCTCAGCAGCCAAAGGTCGCTACTTTATCGATACAGATACCATCTATGTTGATGCCCCAATTGAAATCGGCATTGAATACTTAAAAGACCTACGGAACATAGATGAGTGGGCACATTTACTGCGCCCAAATGGTGATATTACTTCTGAATCAGGTGAATTCAAAGATGAATATGACCAGAAAGTAAAAGTTTCCGTCCGGGTTCATAGTCTGAGCAAATACTACTTACTAGAACAAGAACACTTTTATCCAGACTACGAATATTATCAGCGTTCTGTAGCGTTACTCATTCCAACCGCATACTCATTCGCTGACCCCGAAGCTTCAGGTTTCATCCTACATCGAATCACATTCTGGAAAACAGATGGAACCGTCACTCACGGCAAACTTCAAATTGAAGACTTTGGCGCTGAGAGCATGAACATCAAACGTTTACTAGAAGCCAAAGCTGGCAACCTCAAATCATTTGACCGAGGAATGAGCTACCTCCCAAAAACTCCAGAAGCACTAGTTACCAACTAAAATCTCAGCGTCCCTTTGCGTTCCTCTGCGTTGAAAATTCTTACCTCAATTCCCTGCAACACATGAAACTGAAACAACTTACCATTACCTTCCTCACTTTTTGTGTTGCCGCTTTTTCTGGAATCAAAGCTGCCTCAGCCGCATCCTTTTCAGTAATCGCCGACGGTCTATATAGCCCTGGAGGTCTAAGCTTTAGCCCTGATGGTAATCTCTATGTCACAGAGGCGGGAATAGGGGGAAGTGGAGGTTGTGTTCCACCGTCAAGCGGT
The DNA here is from genome assembly GCF_034531135.2 of Nostoc sp. CmiVER01. Taxonomy (NCBI): domain Bacteria; kingdom Bacillati; phylum Cyanobacteriota; class Cyanophyceae; order Nostocales; family Nostocaceae; genus Nostoc; species Nostoc sp. CmiVER01. The sequence goes on along the minus strand of NZ_JAVRBU020000009.1, from coordinate 341,499 downwards.
CAAGGTGATTCATTATGCTATGGCAAAAGTGGGGCAGTTACCAAAATTGAGAATGGTAAAACCGAACGCATACTTACAGGACTTCCTTCCTTAGCATTACCAGATGGTACTGGAGCCGCCGGGCCTCGTGATATCAAATTTGATGCTCAAGGTAAACCTTATATTCTGATTGGGTATGGCGCTAATCCGACCTTTCGCGATCGCAATTTAGGTAACACAGACCTCGGTAAAATCATCGCTCCCGACTTTAACACCAATTCCTGGAAGAGTGTTGCCGATTTAGGTAACTATGAACTCGCCAACAATCCCGATGGTGGTGATGTCGATAGCAATCCTTTAGGTTTCCTGATAGATGGCAATAAATTAGTTGCAGTTGATGCCGGTGCAAATGACTTACTCAGCGTTAATACTGATGGTAGAAATCTGCAATCTATTACCGCATTCTCTAAAGATGTATTGACTAATCCAGTCTTTCCACCTTCTGGAACACCATCCAATGAACCAGCACAAGTGCCATCTGAAGGTGAAGTGGTGCGATCGCAGTTTGCAAGCCAAGCAGTACCTTCAAGTGTGGCAAAAGGCCCTGATGGCGCTTATTACATCAGCCAATTTACAGGTTTTCCATTCCCAGAAAATGGGGCAAAAATCTATCGAGTTGGTGCTGATGGCAAGCCAACAGTATATGCAGATGGCTTTACCCAACTGACAGACTTGGAATTTGATACCAAGGGCAATTTGTATGCTTTGCAGTACGCCAATCAGTCAGCTTGGAAGGGTGATTTTGATGGTTCTGTGATCAAAATAGCTCCCGATGGGACACGCACAACTCTTTTGAGTGGGGATGGATTAGAGTCGCCTAGCGCCTTGACTATTGGTGCTGATGGTGCGGTATACGTCACAAACCGAGGCGATCGCCCTGGAGATGGACAAGTTCTCAGAATTGAAAATATCAAATCTGTCCCTGAACCTAATTCTGCTTTCGGCGTATTAGCGATCGCTGCCTTTGGCGTTGGTTGCTTGCACAAAAAGAGAGCTATTAAACCTCCTATAAATGGAGCCGTGGCGCTCAAGTAAAGAGTTTCAAACCAATCCTGCCTTCCTCAAAGACTGCAATTCGTTGTCTTTAAAACCATAAAGTTTTCCACTTAACTTAATTCTCAATCTCTAAAGGTATGAAACTCAAGTCATTTGCTCTTACATCTCTTACATTTTGTTTTACTGCTATTTGTGGAACAGCATCTGCACAAGCTGCAAGCCTAACGCCAATTGTCGATGGAGTTAGTAATGCACGGGGTGTTAGCTTTGGCCCTGACGGCAGTCTCTACGTAGCAGAGCCAGGTATTGGAGGAAACGGAAATTGCCAACCATCTCCGAGTACCCTATTTCAGCCTATCTGTGCTGGTAATACTAGTTCACTGGTCAAAGTTGCACCAGATGGCACCAAACAGCGTCTATTTAATAACTTTGAGTCTCTAGCAGAACAACCTACTGGCAACCAAGGCGCTGGTATTGAAGATATACAATTTGATTCTCAAGGGAATGCTTATCTTCTGACTGGCTTTGCTGGTTATCCAGGAAACCGCGATTTAGCAACACTTAACCTTGGTTCTAAATCCACACTCCCACCACAGCAACTTGCAACTTTCCCGCCATCAACACCCGATAAAGTTTTAAATACTCCGCTTCTAGCACAACTGTACAAAGCTGACTTGAAGACGGGATCTCTGACCAGTATTTTTGACTTTGCTAAGAATGAAATCACCAAAAATCCAGACAAAGGGGATGTAGTTACCAATCCTTATGATCTGGCTATTAGTGGCGATAATGCTTATGTGGTTGACGGGGGCGGAAACACTGCTTACAAAATCAAGCTTGACGGAAGTAAGTCCGAGGCGATCGCAATTCCTAAAAATATTATTAGTAAGTCAGATTTGCCACCAGGATTACAATTACCTCCTGGGCTATTACAGGAGCTTCCAGGAGGAAAAATAGCAATTCAATCAGTACCCACAGGTGGCGCAATTGGCCCTGATGGAGCTTTATACGTTGGCGAATATACAGGTTTTCCTTATCCAGCAGGTAAATCACGGATTTTCCGCATTGGCGATGATCTCAAACCAGAAGTTTTTCTGGATGGATTTACGCACATCACAGACCTAACCTTTGATCAAAAAGGCGATTTGCTCGTCTTACAGTTTAGCGATAAGTCCCAGTTAGGGGGTGACATCACAAATCTACCTGGTTCTCTGATCCAAGTTGCTCCTGACGGCACTCGCACAACACTTGTTGCAGCAGGTCAAGGGCTAGATTCGGCTGATGGAATTGATGTTAGTTCTGATGGCAAGATTTATATTACCAATCGCGGTGTCGGCCCAGGACGAGGGGAGGTTGTTCGGGTAGATGGTCTTGTTCAAAAAGTCCCCGAACCTGGTTCAATAGTTGGCCTAATAGCACTTGCTAGTGTAGGCGCAACTGCTGCTTTCACCAAACGCAAACGCCAAGACAGGTCGGGTGAATTGCTACCCAAAGCAGAGATAGTCTAATTCCTCTTTACCTGGTATCAGGTACTTACAAAATAGGCTGCTGCCTCACACAGAAAGTTGCATTTCAAACAGGAGGCAGCAGCCCAAATCTTAGGGTTCCCGAACTAGGACTGGGAACAAAATTAGTCTAGGAAAGAGTATACACTCATACAACCAGGACTTCAAACTCATGGGATTAGTCAAAAATTTCTCAATCGGCATTCTTGGTACTGGGTTCATGGTGTTGGCAGCAGCAGCCCAAGCCAAGGCTGTAACATTAACTTACGACAGAAGTATCGGCGAACCAGGCTTCGGCCCTGGGCAACTGTTTGTTCCCCAAGGGATAGCGGTGGATAGCCAAGGGAATACTCTTATATCTAACGGACGCGGTGTTAACCCGGATGGTACTCCTAACTACAACCTCGGTGATAAAATTGAAAAATTTAGTCCAAGCGGTCAGTATATTGGAGCAATTGGCTCCGGCGGCAAAGGGCCTGGACAGTTTGACGAGCCAACAACTGTAGACTTTAATCCCGTAACAGGGGATTTGTATGCAGGTGATGTTTACAACAACCGCATCAATCAATTCGATTCTCAGGGTAACTTTATTAGATCCTTTGCAAATGGAGAATTTACCCCTCGTATAAATGATAGGCTTTTCTTTGGGCCATCTGGTGTAACATTTGACAAAACTGGCAATGTTTACGTTGGTGATTTTAACGGCGAAAGAATCCTTAAATTCACACCTGACGGAAAGCAAATTGGTGTGATTGGTGGCACTGTGGGCACTGGACTTGGAGAAACTCAAGGTGTAGCAGGTATCAGAATTTCCCCAGTCAGTGGAAATATCTTTCTAGCTGACCAGTATAACAACCGCGTTAAAGTACTCGATCCAAATGGAAAACCTCTGTACACATTTGGTTCAGCAGGTAGCGGGCCTGGACAACTTCTTCAGCCAATTGGCATTGAAGTGGACGACCAAGAGAATGTTTATGTAGCTGATTCTATCAACAGCCGTGTTCAGGTATTTGATAAAAACGGTAAATTCTTGACTTCTTACGGTAAACCAGCCCTAGATGCATCAGCCAATCCTGTACCGCCTCCAGCATTAACTGGCCCTCCTTTTGGCAATCCCCTCGACCTCACACCAGGCAGATTTAACTGGACGGGTGGCACAAGCCTCAAAGATGGCAAGCTGTATGTGGGTGATTTCTTCCAAGGTCGCGTCCAAGTGTTAAACGTAGAAGGCACAACTAAAGTACCTGAACCTAGTTCAGCATTGAGTTTAGCATTGCTCGGACTTGGAGCTGTTACCATCACATTGCGGAAACGTAGACAACAAAAGCCAGTCTTGAGTTTAGAGAAGTAACTGCAAAAACAGTGCTGAGTTCTGATGCTTGAGTAACAGTTTCGTCGGGTGCGTTAGCCAAGGGCATAACGCACCATCTCGATAAATTCGATACCGTATTCTCGGCGGTAACATACCCTACGAAAGTTTCTACGAAAATTTCAGGTTATTAAATCCGGAACAAGGGAGATAAAAACTGGATAACACTAATAAAGTCAATATTATTAAGGTGCTTTCAGGACATTAAGAGTTCATGCAAATTTTGATTTATTCATACAATTATCATCCAGAGCCAATTGGTATTGCACCTTTGATGACTGAACTAGCAGAAGGGCTGGTGAAGCGAGGGCATCAAGTACGGGTAATCACAGGTATGCCTAACTACCCTCAGCGTCAGATTTACGATCGCTATCGAGGTAAGCTATACGTTACTGAACATAAAAATGGTGTCAAAATTCAGCGTAGTTACCTGCGGATTAAGTCTAAACCTAACCTTGTAGACAGGCTACTGCTAGAGTTGAGCTTTGTTTTTACGAGCTTGCCACAAGCCCTTAAGGGCGAGCGACCTGATGTAATACTCTTAACAGTGCCGCCTTTACTAGTTTGTTTACCTGCAACCTTAATAGCTTGGCTATATAATTGCCCAGTAGTGCTGAATGTGCAAGATATCCTCCCGGAAGCTGCTGTGCGTGTTGGGCTAATTAAAAATAAGTTGATGATTCAAGCTCTGGAAGCTTTAGAAAAATTTGCCTACCGAACTGCACATACCATTAGCGTGATTGCCGATGGCTTTGTAGATAATTTAAAAAATAAAGGTGTACCTGCTAAGAAAATTGCCTGCATTCCAAATTGGGTGAATCTAAATTTTATTCGCCCTTTGCCGAAAGAAAATAACTCTTGGAGAGCTACCCATCAACTTGATGATAAATTTGTAGTGCTTTATTCAGGTAATATTGCTCTGACCCAAGGTTTAGAGACAGTAATCGAAGCAGCATCTCGGTTGCGTCATATTAATGATATTGTCTTTGCGATCGCAGGTGAATCTCAAGCTCTTGAAAGATTGCAAAAACATTGTCTTGCTTGTGGTGCAGATAACGTTTTGCTCTTACCATTGCAACCGCGAGAAGAACTCCCACAAATGTTAGCAGGCGCGGATGTGGGGTTGATTGTGCAAAAAAGCAATGTGATTTCTTTCAATATGCCTTCTAAAATACCACTGCTGTTAGCTAGTGGTCGCCCAATTGTTGCTTCAGTTCCCGCAACTGGGACTGCTGCCAAAGCTATCAAAGAAAGTGGTGGCGGTCTTATCGTTGAGCCAGAGTCAGCAAATGCTTTAGCAAGTGCGATATTAGATTTATATAAACAGCCGGAATTAGCAGCGCAATTAGGGCGCAAAGGAAGAAAGTTTGCAGTAGAAAACTATTCCTTTGAGCAAGCACTAGACCGTTATGAAGAGTTATTTTATGATGCGATCGCCAAAAAAGCAACAAATTTGGATCTCTTACCCGAATTGAGTTCTAAGGAATCACTTGTTGATCAAGACTTTTTGGTACATACCTTACCCCTTGTAGGCGAAAAAACTAATCATATCGGACTAATTAAAACCATGTCCCTTGTGCGCGTAGTCTCTCAAGGACAAATGACAAATGACAAATGACAAATGACAAATTCAGATCAGCTTAAAAAAACTGACCAAAGCTTGATCGCCCTACTTAGCGATCGCATATCATTATTAGCAGCATCAGAACAACCTTCTTTAGATAAACAACTGGCTGATGTAGCTCCTCTACTCGCCGAAGCTGGTATTCCTGAGTCTGTTTGGGCAAGTGTAGTAAATAGTTGCCATGCTACTCTGATTCCTAAAGCTGCAACAAATCATGTCAGTTCCCGACAAATTACTATCATCGGTGGACGCGGCAGGATGGGAAGATTATTTAAAGAGCAGCTTTCCCTAGTAGGTCACAATGTTAGCGTTCTCGAACATGAAGATTGGGAATACGCAGATAAATTGTTAAGTCAGGCAGAATTAGTATTAGTAAGCGTTCCTATTGAATATACAGTTGATGTTATCAAACGTGCAGCGAAATACCTTGGCTCCAATACAGCTTTGTGTGACATCACGAGCGTAAAAACTCAGCCAACTCAGGCGATGCTCGAACATCATTCCGGCCCAGTCATAGGTTTACATCCAATGTTTGGGCCAAATATCAAATCGTTTTTGGGACAAAAGGTGGTAGTGTGTCCAGGTCGGAATGATGAATCATTTCAATGGTTATTAGACTTTCTTAAAAGTAAAGGTGGAGAATTAATTTTTTGTACGCCTGAAGAACACGATCAAATGATGGTGATAATTCAAGCAACGCAGCATTTTTGTAGATTTAGTCTTGGTGTTTTCTTAGCACAATTAAAAGTCGATATAGAGCAGAGCTTAACAATGTCAACACCTAACTATCGTCAAGAAATTGATATTGTTAAACGTTTGTTTTCTCAAAATCCTAATTTATGTGTTGATATTATGCTAGCTACAGAAGAAAGGTGTAATGCAATTAGCTATTTGGCTAATACTTACAATCGCTTGGCGAAACTGGTAGCTAGGAAAGATAGAGACGCATTAATTAAGGAATTTGAAACTACTCAAAGATTTTTTGAAGAAAAAACCAATGCTTTTCTCCAGCCTTTAAATAAAACGGCTCTTCAACGAGATTTTAAGCCACAAATGCACACAAATATTAGCATTTAAATGACAAAAACTATGCTGATAGACATCTTTCACGATCCCGTTTGTCCCTGGTGCAGAATCGGTAAAAAGCATCTGTTTGATGCATTGGCAAAATGGGCAGAAAAAGAAGTAGATATCCGGTGGCATCCCTTTATTCTCGACAATACTATTCCTGCTGACGGATACGAATTTCACAGCTTTATGCAAAATAGAAAGGGTATAAAAGCCCAAGAACTGCAATATCTGTTTGAATCTACGCAATATGTAGGTAAAGCTGCTGGAGTCAAGCTAAATTTTGAAAAAATCCGTTTGGCTGTTAATACTAAACTTTCGCACCGACTGATTGCACTTGCACCAGCAAAGGTAAAAAACGATGTCGTAGAAGCCATTTATAAAGCTTATTTTGAAGACGGTTTGAACATTGGAGATATTGAAGTTCTGATTGCCATAGGTAGAGCTTACCAAATGGATTCTAGGGAATTACGGCTGCAATTGAGTGATGATGCTGCGATTAAAGCTTTTGTAGCTGAATCAATATTTACTCGTCCCAATGATATCAACAGCGTGCCATTCTTCATCATCAATAATAAAGTCAAGATCAATGGTTGTCACTCAGTAGAAACATTTCTTCAAGCTTTGAATCGAGCCACACTTGTAAATATATCAGCAAAAACATGGTAGTTGACATTAAGCAAAAAAGTAGATTCAGTCTACAACCAATTCATCAACGTGTTTCGGTTACTTTCAACTATGAGGTTTACTTCACCAAAAACTTATTTGAGTTAAAAAACCCCACTTTAGCCCAAGTAATTACAGCAGATGGGGAGACAAAGCCGAAGAAAGTTGTAGCGATAGTAGATGCAGGTATATTGCAGCATCACCCGGAATTGGTTAAGCAATTAGTAGCGTATACCAAGTTTTATGCAGAGATATTAGCGATCGCAGCCGAACCAATGATAATTTCGGGAGGAGAAGCTGCTAAAAATGATGGCACTTTAGTAGAGCAAATCCAGCAACAGATTGAAGCAGCCGGATTATGTCGCCATTCTTATGTGTTAGCGATCGGGGGCGGGGCTGTGTTGGATTTGGTAGGATATGCAGCCGCAACTGCTCACCGGGGTATTCGCCTGATTCGGATTCCGACGACGGTGTTAGCACAAAATGATTCCGGGGTTGGCGTCAAAAATGGCATCAACGCTTTTGGTAAAAAGAACTTTCTTGGTACATTTGCGCCACCTTATGCAGTTATCAATGATTCTGCCTTTTTGACAACCTTAGACGATCGCGATTGGCGTTCTGGAATCGCAGAAGCAGTCAAAGTGGCACTAATTAAGGATGCTAGCTTTTTTGATTATATCCACTCTCACAGCGCAGCCCTAGCACAACGAGACATGGATACTATGCAACAAGTTATTTATCGTTGCGCCCAATTGCACCTAGAACATATTGCCAATAGCGGCGATCCTTTTGAAATGGGTTCGTCTCGTCCCCTGGATTTTGGACATTGGGCGGCTCATAAACTGGAGCATTTGACAAATTATCGCTTGCGTCATGGCGAAGCAGTTGCGATCGGTATTGCTTTGGATAGCACTTATTCCTATTTGATAAGATTGCTGGATTGCTCACAATGGCAAAGGATATTAAGTACTTTGTCGGCGTTGGGTTTTACGTTGTATGTGCCAGAACTGGTTGAGAAGTTATCACAACTGGAACATCCTAATTGTTTGTTCCGGGGTTTAACTGAGTTCCGTGAACATCTGGGGGGAGAGTTGACTTTGATGCTGTTACAAAGGATTGGGAAAGGAGTTGAGGTTCATGAGGTGGATTTGTTTTTGTATAGGCAAGCAATATCGCTATTGCAGGGGTTTTAGGATGGGATTTGAAACGCAGAGAGACGCTGAGGGAAGCGCGGAGGAACACTGAGGTTGTAAGAGGATTTACTACTTTTGAGGGAGGCGGTTGTTTTGAAATATGGCTATCAGGAAATGTACTAGAGAAGCAGTATAAAAAGCGAATAAATTGACATTTAATCGAAAAATTATTCAATGTCTTCTCTGCTTGATATCTAGTATTCTTAAACAAGAAGCGAAAAAGTTTTTCATTACATCTTTTAAAAGAATACGCAGATTTGGATAGTTTGAATTAAATTGACATCGGATTATCTGGATTTGTTTTTAATTTGAAGATAGTTATCAATAATGATTAGCTTTTGACTAATAACTCTTCCAGAGAATTTTCCCATGATCTTTGATTCCCGTTCCTACAAAACTCTTGGCGGTGTACTTGTTTCTCGCTCCATCACAGAAATGAAGATGGACACTGCTCTCGAAGACATTCTATTCCACTTAAATTCTCAGCGTGGAGGTTTGTTAAGGAGTAGCTACGAATATCCAGGCAGATATAAAAGATGGGCGATCGGGTTTGTCAATCCACCATTGGAATTGACTACACAAGATAATGCTTTTACTTTGATAGCGTTGAATGAACGCGGTCGGGTACTTTTACCATTACTCTTAGAGTGCTTATCTAACTCAATACAACTTGAGAAAGTTAGCCTAGACAATAATAGTGTTATAGGCTTTGTTAAAACTACAAAAAAACTATTTGCTGAAGAAGAACGCAGTAAACAACCTTCAGCATTTACAGTTGTCCGTGAAATTTTACACACTTTTTCTAGTCAAGAAGACGAGCATTTAGGATTGTATGGTGCTTTTGGTTATGACTTAGTTTTTCAGTTTGAACCAATTACTCAACGTCTAGAACGTCCAACAGACCAACGGGATTTAGTACTTTATCTACCTGATGATTTGATAGTTGTTGACTACTATCAGCAACGGGCATTTCGTCTACAATATGAATTTGAAACAGCGCATGGCAAGACTAATGATCTGCCTCGAACTGGTGAATCTGTAGACTATCGGGGAAAACATCTTCTGCCAAATCAAACTGCTGACCATAAAGTAGGTGAGTATGCCAAAAAAGTTGAGGGTGCGCTCGATTATTTCCGCCGAGGCGATTTATTTGAAGTAGTTCCTAGTCAAAACTTTTTTGAAGGATATGAAGAGGAACCTAGTAAACTATTTGAAACTTTAAAAGAAATAAATCCTAGTCCTTATGGGTTTATTTTTAATTTAGGTGGAGAATATCTGATTGGCGCATCTCCAGAAATGTTTGTGCGGGTTGAAGGTAGGCGGGTAGAAACCTGTCCCATTAGTGGCACTATTAGCCGAGGACAAGATGCTCTTGACGATGCCGTGCAAATTCGTCAGTTACTCAACTCCCACAAAGATGAAGCTGAGTTGACCATGTGTACTGATGTCGATCGCAATGACAAATCCCGAATCTGCGAACCTGGTTCAGTACAAGTGATTGGTCGTCGTCAAATTGAATTATATAGCCACCTGATACATACAGTAGATCATGTTGAGGGGACACTGCGATCGCAATTTGATGCTTTAGATGCCTTTCTATCGCATACATGGGCCGTTACAGTCACCGGCGCACCCAAAAGAGCTGCAATAGATTTTATTGAACAGCATGAACGTAGCGCCCGACGTTGGTATGGTGGCGCAGTTGGTTATTTAAATTTCAATGGGAATTTAAATACTGGATTAATTCTGCGGACAATCCGATTAAAAGACTGTATCGCTGAAGTGCGAGTTGGCGCTACTGTCCTTTATGATTCGATACCGCAAGCAGAAGAACAAGAAACAATTACCAAAGCTGCTGCTTTATTTGAAACAATTCGCCGTGTAAAGGAAACCAGTCAAAAAATTGATGAATCTAGTTCTATAAAATCAACTAAAATCCTTCCAAGTGGGGCAGATGGCAAACGCATCTTGCTAATAGACTATGAAGACTCATTTGTTCATACCCTAGCCAACTACATTCGCCAAACTGGTGCAACCGTTACTACACTGCGTCATGGTTTCTCAGAATCGCTATTCGATACAGAACGCCCTGACTTAGTTGTATTATCTCCTGGCCCTGGTAGACCAAGTGATTTTCGCGTTCCTCAGACCGTCGGTGCCCTTCTTCATCGCAAAATTCCTATTTTCGGAGTTTGCCTGGGATTGCAAGGCATTGTTGAAGCTTTTGATGGAGAATTGGGAGTCCTCAACTATCCCCAACATGGTAAATCCTCAAGGATTTTTGTCACTGATTCTAATTCCGTAACCTTCAAAAATTTACCACAATCTTTTCCAGTCGGTAGATATCATTCATTATTTGCCCTACCGCAACGTTTGCCAAAAGAACTTAAGGTGACAGCGATTTCTGATGACGACGTAATTATGGGCATTGAACATCAGACACTTCCCATCGCCGCCGTTCAGTTTCATCCAGAGTCAATCATGACTCTAGCCGGAGAAGTCGGTCTAGAAATCATTAAAAATGTGGTGCGTGCATATACAACCAAAGAGTCATTAGTCATTGGTCATTAGTCATTGGGCAATTCAATTTTAGATTTTGGATTGACAATTTTAGATTGAAATTTAATCCAAAATCCAAAATCTAAAATCTAAAATTCTTACTCCCCACTCCTTATTCCCCTAGCATTTTATGACTAAACAAGTTGCCCCTCCCCGCCATATTCTTGAAGAAATTGTGTTGCATAAAAGGCAAGAAGTTGCACAAATGCAGCAAGAATTGCCTTTAGCCGCCTTGCGACAACAGTTAAATTCAGCCCCGACTGTGCGAAATTTCTTGAATGCTTTGCAAGAAAATCCTAACCAACCTAGCTTAATTGCCGAGGTAAAAAAGGCATCACCTAGCCGTGGCATTATCCGCGCAGATTTTGATGCAGTAGCTGTTGCTCAAGCTTATGAACGAGGTGGTGCAGCTTGTTTATCAGTTTTAACTGACCAAAAGTTCTTTCAAGGCAGTTTTGATAATCTGCGAAGGGTGCGATCGCAAGTAGCATTACCCCTACTGTGCAAGGAGTTTATCATTAACCCCTATCAAATATATTTAGCACGAACAGCAGGTGCAGATGCAGTCTTATTGATTGCTGCCATTTTATCAGATCAAGAACTTCAGGGTTTTTTGCAACTAATTCATGATTTAGGCATGAATGCGCTGGTAGAAGTTCACACCTTGGATGAACTGGATCGAGTGTTAAAGCTTGACGATTTACATTTAGTAGGAATCAATAATCGCAATTTAGAAGATTTTACCCTTGATATAGGCACAACACAGCAACTTTTAGCACAGCGCCAACAACAGTTACAAAGTTTGGATATCACCGTCGTCAGCGAGTCTGGATTGTATACACCTGCTGACTTATCTCTTGTCGCTGAAGCTGGTGCGCGTGCGGTTTTGATTGGAGAATCTTTAGTTAAACAAAGCGATGTAGAACAAGCTGTGCGTATGCTAAGACTTGATGCTCCCTAACCTTACTGAAAAATTAAAGCAAGTCTTTCTAAGGCGGTTGAGTGGATGTTTGGGAAAATAGGTTTCTTGCAGAATGCGGGTAAAGGGGACATTTCAGGGGCAAAATTCCCTTTTCCCTTTCCCCTTAACCCTTTCCTTATTCCCTAACGGAGCTAAAAGACTCATTCACGAGTATCAAAGACTCGTTAACGGAGATAAAAGACTCATTCACGAGTATCAAAGACTCGTTAACGGAGATAAAAGCCTCATTCACGAGTATCAAAGACTCGTTAACGGAGATAAAAGCCTCATTCACGAGTATCAAAGACTCGTTAACGGAGATAAAAGACTCATTCACAAGTATCAAAGACTCGTTGACGGAGATAAAAGACTCGTTCACGAGTATCAAAGACTCGTTGACGGAGATAAAAGCCTCATTCACGAGTATCAAAGACTCGTTAACGGAGATAAAAGACTCATTCACAAGTATCAAAGACTCGTTGACGGAGATAAAAGACTCGTTCACGAGTATCAAAGACTCGTTAACGGAGATAAAAGACTCATTCACGAGTATCAAAGACTCGTTAACGAGTATAAAAGACTCGACGACAAAAAATCTAGCCTGGGTATCGCTAATTGCTAAGTGTAAATTATTCCAAAACTATTAACCAATCATTAACTAATTTTCAACATGACTTCTATCTCAGCTTCCTTTCAAACTTTACGCGATCGCCAACAGTGTGCTTTAATCCCCTTTATCACAGCAGGCGATCCTAACTTAGAAACCACCGCCGAGGCTTTACGTATCTTAGATCGTAATGGTGCAGACTTCATCGAGTTGGGCGTTCCCTACTCCGACCCTCTAGCAGATGGGCCTGTGATTCAAGCAGCAGCAACCCGCGCTTTGCAAAAAGGCACAAAATTAGAGCAAGTGCTAGAGATGTTGCACATAGTGATTCCTAGCTTAAAAGCGCCGATAATTCTATTTACTTACTACAATCCCATTTTGCACCGGGGTATTAAATCGTTTTTGGCGCAAATTGCCACTGCTGGAGTGCAAGGGTTGGTAGTACCAGACTTACCTTTAGAAGAAGCAGAAGAATTAATCCAGACTGCTGCATCTTTTGGAATTGAGGTAATTTTACTCGTAGCTCCTACCAGTTCTAGAGATAGAATTGAAGCGATCGCTCATCAATCTCAGGGTTTTATTTACCTGGTGAGTGTTACAGGCGTTACAGGTATCCGCGCTGAAATTCAAGACCGCGTAAAGTATTTATTAAAAGATTTGCGAAGCGTTACCGATAAACCCATCGGCGTTGGTTTTGGCATCTCAGGGCCAGAACAAGCACATCAAGTAAAAGAATGGGGTGCAGATGCAGTAATTGTTGGTAGTGCGTTTGTGAAACGTTTAGCTGAAGGTAGCCCAAATGAAGGACTGCAAGCTGTAGAAGAATTGTGTCAGGAATTGAAAGCAGCAATTACTCCAGTATCCCTGCAACAAGTTGTTTCCGCAAAATAAAAAAGCTCTATTTTTTCTTTCTCTGCGTCCTTGGCGTCTTGGCGGTTCGATAAAGAATAACGAACCGCAAAGGCGCAAAGATCGCAAAGGAAGAAATATAAAGGAAATCTTAGCTATGAAACTCCTGCTGAAATCTGTCAACATACTAATTTATAGCTTACTTCTAGTTAGCACTTGTGCTATTACAGTCTTCGCCCACGATCGCATTGACCACGGACAATACCAATACCATTGGAATCACAATGTTGGACAATACGCTCGCCCAGCTGTAAGAAAGAACGTAACTGACCTGACATCAGCAGAGAAAACAGCCTTCGTCAAGGCAATCAAAACCTTAAAAACTACAATTCCCGCAGGTAGCAAGCTCAGTATTTACGACCAATTCGTTGCCATACATATAGGGGCAACACGCTTGATTCATAACCATAAAGGACATTCCAATGGTTCCGTTCAAGAACTTGCTCATGAAAATGCCGCATTTTTCCCTTGGCATCGAGAATATATTCGCAGATTTGAACAAGCTCTGCAAGCAGTAGACCCAAATGTTACTCTCCCATACTGGGATTGGACTGACCCCAAATCACTCGATGTAGTTTTTAACGATGATTTTCTTGGTTCTAACGGTCAAGGAGTAACCATCAAAATTCCCAATCAAGGAACTTTTACAGGCGGGCCTGTACCTGGGGCTTTTTCTGCTGCAAATGGCTGGGTTATGAATCCAGTATTAAACATTGACCTAGATACCAACACATCATTAGGTACATCACTTGTCCGCTTTCTACGGCTACCTCCTGCCACCGATTACCCTGTGCCTAAAAAAGATGTTGAGCGTGCCCTAGCTCTTAATGATTATTCTCTATTTCGCGCTGCTATGGAAGGATTTATCTCTGTAGATGAGCAGGGTAAAGTCACCTCAGGAGGATTTATCCACAACTACATTCATGGTTTAGTTGGTGGGGTGCAGATAGATGCAAGTACAAGACCTGTAAAGTTTAAAGGCTTGGGTACTATGAGCAATATACCAAGTTCACCTTATGACCCAGTGTTTTGGTTGCATCATGCAAATGTAGACCGCCTCTGGGCCCAATGGCAAGAAAATGGTCATCAAGGTAGTGATTTTTTTCCTCCCGATGGTCATAGTCAGCCTTACGGACACAACCTTAAAGACCTAATGTGGCCTTGGGACGGCGGTATGTCTACCCCCAAAGCTACCGCATTAGGAGATTTAGTATCCCTGTTACCAAATTTTGACTCTAAAGATTTGGTGCGCCCTATAGAGGTTTTGAATCATAGGAAATTGGGCTATACCTACGAAACCCGTGAACAGGAAACGCGAAAAGAATTTTATCTGTGGGATAAGTTCTAAAAAATTAGAACGAAAGTAAAAAATATTTGAACATAAAGGATTTTCAACTGTGGTAAGCATCCAAGACATCAACGCTATCATTTCAACTACGCCTGTGCTACCTGACCTTTTAGGCAGGTTTGGAAAATTCGGCGGTAAGTATGTCCCCGAAACCTTGATGCCTGCATTAACTGAGTTAGAAGCGGCATTTAATCAATATTGCAATGAGCCAAGTTTCCAAGCAGAACTGCAAAACTTACTGCGCGATTATGTAGGACGACCCAGCCCATTATATTTTGCTGAACGCTTGACAACAAACTATGCTAAACCTGATGGTACGGGGCCACAAATCTATTTAAAGCGCGAAGATTTAAATCATACAGGCGCTCACAAAATTAATAATGCTTTAGCTCAAGTGTTGCTAGCTAAACGCATGGGTAAGCAAAGGATTATTGCAGAGACAGGTGCAGGACAACACGGCGTAGCAACTGCAACTGTATGTGCTAGGTTTGGGTTGAAATGTGTAATTTACATGGGCGTCCAGGATATGGAACGCCAAGCCCTGAACGTGTTCCGCATGAAATTAATGGGTGCAGAAGTTTGCCCAGTGGAAGCAGGTACGGGAACTCTCAAGGATGCAACTTCTGAAGCAATTCGGGATTGGGTGACGAATGTAGAAACAACCCATTACATCCTGGGTTCTGTTGCTGGGCCTCATCCCTACCCAATGATTGTCCGTGACTTCCACGCGATAATTGGTATAGAAACTCGCGCTCAAGCTCAGGATAAATGGGGAGGATTACCAGATATTCTACTGGCTTGCGTGGGTGGAGGTTCCAATGCGATCGGCTTGTTTCATGAGTTTATGCATGAACCTTCGGTGCGCCTAATCGGAGTAGAAGCGGCGGGTGAAGGTGTAGATACAGAAAAACACGCTGCTACCTTGACAAAAGGAAGAATAGGTGTATTGCACGGTGCAATGAGCTATTTACTGCAAGATGATGATGGTCAAGTCATCGAAGCCCATTCAATTAGTGCCGGATTAGATTATCCCGGTGTTGGCCCTGAGCATAGTTATTTAAAGGATCTTGGTCGCGCCGAATATTACAGTGTTACCGATAAACAGGCACTAGAAGCGTTGCAAAGGCTTTCGCAACTCGAAGGAATTATCCCAGCCTTAGAAACTGCTCATGCGATCGCATATCTCGAAACCCTTTGTCCTCAATTACAAGGCAACCCCCGCATCGTCATCAACTGTTCCGGCAGAGGTGACAAAGATGTGCAAACAGTTGCCAAAGTCCTTATTCCTTAATTTTCTCTTTTTGTCCTTTGTCATTAGTCATTTGTCCTTCGTGAATGACTAATGACCAATGACTAATGACCAATGACTAACGACAAATATGATAGCTGTAACTCAAACTCCACTTGACAACATCTCTATCCCTCCTGAGTTCTACAACTGGCCAGCTTTATTGCAACAGTTATTAAATCGGCAATCCTTGACAGTTTCCCAAGCTGCGGATTTGATGCAAGGTTGGCTCACCGATGCCATTCCTCATGTCCTATCAGGAGCGATTTTAGCCGCAATTCAAGCTAAAGGCGTATCCGCCGAAGAATTAGTAGGCATGGCCAGTGTCCTACAATCACAATCCCCACTCCCCACTCTCCACTCCCCATTCCCCACTCCCCTAATTGACACCTGCGGAACTGGTGGAGATGGCGCTTCAACCTTTAATATTTCCACTGCTGTTGCCTTTGTTGCCGCTGCCGCCGGAGTAAAAGTTGCCAAACATGGCAATCGTTCCGCATCCAGCAAGACTGGTTCGGCTGATGTGTTGGAAGCTTTGGGTATAAATCTCAACGCCACTCCAGAAAAAGTGCAAGCCGCAGTGGGTGAAGTCGGAATCACCTTTTTGTTCGCTCCAGGTTGGCATCCTGCACTTAAAGCGATCGCTACTTTGCGAAAAACTTTGAAGGTGCGGACTATTTTTAACTTACTCGGCCCGCTAGTAAATCCCATGCGGCCGACAGGGCAAATTATTGGTGTCAACGATCCGCTTTTACTAGAGGAGATTGTTCAAGCTTTATCCCAACTGGGATGTCAGCAAGCGATCGCAGTCCACGGACGGGAACGTTTAGATGAAGCTGGTTTGGCAGATGTCACTGACTTAGCTGTACTTCAAGATAAAAAAGTCCGTTCTCTAACCCTCAATCCTCAAGAACTTGGTTTGAGTTTTGCATCGACTGCGGCGTTATGCGGTGGAGATGTCCAAGAAAATGCCGAAATCTTGAAGGCAGTTCTCCAAGGTAAAGGCACTCAAGCACAGCAAGATGTAGTCGCTTTAAATACAGCCCTTGCACTGCAAGTTGGTGAAGCTATTCACGGGGAAACTGATGTTTTAGCAAGTTGTGTTAAAGGTATTGCCCTTGCCAAGGATATTCTACAAAGCGGCGTAGCTTGGACAAAACTAGAACAACTTGCGGAATTTTTGCGCTAGACTACCCTCCCCTACGAGGAGCTACGTGTACACCAAGTCTTCTAAGGTTGCCCTACACTTCAACCTGCAATGCCAATGCATCGACCTGCAATAACAATACATCGACCTGCAAAGATTAGCCTACTCAAACTATACGGAAGGAAAAATAGATGATTATCATACTTAAAAGCGGTACGCCTGTTGAAGAAATTACTCGCATCAGCCAAGAAGTGAGTGAGACTTGGGGAGTCACGGTAGAAAAAAGCGTTGGCACCCATAAAGCTGTATTGGGGCTAATTGGTGATACCACTAGCATCGATAAATTACAAGTTCAGGAATTCAGCCCTTGGATTGAGCAAGTATTACGAGTGCAACAACCTTTCAAGCGGGTAAGCCGAGAATTCCGACATGGAGAAGCCAGCGAGGTTGTTGTACCTACACCTAACGGTGATGTCTATTTCGGCGAACTTCACCCCATCGTAGTAGTAGCCGGGCCTTGTTCCGTTGAAAATGAAGCGATGATTGTCGAAACAGCAAAGCGCGTGAAGGCAGCAGGAGCGCAGTTTCTACGTGGCGGAGCTTACAAACCCCGCACTTCACCTTATGCCTTTCAAGGTTATGGTGAAAGCGCTTTAGATTTACTAGCAGCAGCGCGAGAAGCTACTGGTTTGGGTATCGTCACAGAACTCATGGATGCTGCCGATTTATCAGCAGTGGCAAGAACAGCTGACATAATCCAAATCGGAGCGCGAAATATGCACAACTTTTCGTTGCTCAAAAAGGTAGGCGCTCAAGATAAACCAGTATTACTTAAGCGCGGGATGTCTGCCACAATTGACGAGTGGTTGATGGCGGCAGAATATATTTTGGCATCTGGAAATCCAAATGTGATTCTGTGTGAGCGCGGAATCAGAACCTTTGATGGCAAATATGCCCGGAATACTTTAGATTTATCAGTGCTTCCAGTCTTGCGATCGCTTACCCACTTACCAATTATGATCGATCCTAGTCATGGTACTGGTAGGTCTGAATATGTTCCATCTATGGCAATGGCTGCGATCGCAGCTGGTACAGATGCCTTAATGATTGAAGTTCATCCCAATCCCGCAAAAGCTTTATCTGATGGGCCCCAATCTCTCACCCCTGATAAATTTGACCGCTTAGTTCAAGACATGTCAGTTCTGGGCAAAGTAGTTGATCGCTGGTCTACACCTGTATTTGGTAGGGTTGGTGAAAGCCGCGTTCTCTTGACGCCAGAACTCTCAAAGTAGATAAAACCCAATACTTGTCGGTTAAGGGGAAAAGGGGAAGGTGGGGTCCCCTCTGGGGATAAGGGGCGGGGGAAATGGGAAATAAAAAACCTTTAACCTTTACCCTTTAACCTTTTCCCCAAACCTAATTCCGAATTGAAAATCCAAAACCCGAGCAGTATTGAGATAGAGCCTAATCTTAGACGATTTTTTGCAAATGGTTCAACCCGATCAACGAATTTTTTAGACGAAAGAATCTGTTGATCGGGTTTTTATAAACTACCTGCGCTTTCAATTCTCTATTAAGTAGAGTAATTAATAATACTCAACCCGTAAACCCGGCGAATATATGACTCAGCAATTATGCTAGCTAAATTACTCGATCTAAATCTCTTCAGAAATTTAGAAATCTAATTAATAGCCTTCGATAGTATAACCAGCAGATTGAACTATCTGTTTAATTGTCTCTTCAGAAGCCGCAGTGTCTACAGCTACGGTTTTTGCATTAACGTCCACATCTACTTTGGCATCAGATTCCATCGTTTGAATAGATTTAGTGATTTTCTTGGCGCATTCATCACCTTTAATATCTGGAACTTTCAATTTAATTGCCATTACTTACCTCTTTCCGTCAACTGGATTTTTCTTTAATAAGTATAATAACGGTTGAGATAGTGAGCGCACATCTTACTATAGTCAGGGAATTGGGAATCCTAAAGATAGTAATGAAAAATAGCTATGCTTAAACAATTGCTGAGATTATTTATAGATAATCCGACTAAATTAAATGCCAAATATGTAAGCTAATTTATGAAAATTCACTTAGTATAACTAACTTCTAAAAGCCCACTTTTTTTATTTGCTCTGAAGACTCCACTAGAGATTACAGATTATTCTATAGGCGTTTTTATTCGACATAGTTGTTCAGGCAGTGTTGCCTGAACATACAAATGTTTATACGTAAGTCACAAAATCTTTTTATCTGTAGTCTTGAACTATTTTTATGCTCCAGGTAGTTCTGCCTAATTTTAGATGCATATATATATTCAGAAAGCAGCTATCTTGTGGCATATATTAGATATCTGGTGAAATTAAATATTGGCAGGAGTGTTAGGCGGCTGGCCTATATACTGGTTTTCGGTGGATGCCTTTGTCCACCTCCTAATACCAATTCTTCAAAATGAGACAATAGATGTAAATCAGAAAAGTCTTGCTGCATCTAAGTTTCTTAATTGCGAATTGGTATAACTCTACTTCGTTGCGTTGAGGAAAAGTACTCCCACAATTGAGTAGAAATAGGACGGTTACAGAGAAAGCGCGATGATTTAGCAACTTCCAAAATCTCCCCCAGCCGCAAGGCTACCTATTTTTTTTGAGTTCGTGTATACTTCTTACGACCTTTGTTACTAAATTTCTGGGTGTAAATCTTACGCTTTCAGTTAATATCTTATTTCTCATCCCAGGAACGATAACAGTTTTGTTTTTCATTAAGCCCCGATAACCAATCTTAGCAACGGTTTGCATATCCATCATTCTGTTAACGTTAGGAATCTTTGAATCTTCCATTGCTGATGGTTGTTGAAATTCCGATGCTGTTAGCCCTGGACAAAGAACAGTCACGCTGACACCTGTACCCTCTAATTCATTAGCGATCGCTTCAGAAAATGATAATACATAGGCTTCAGTAGCAAAATAAACTGCCCTTAAAGGCCCTGGTTGAAAAGCAGCAGATGAGGCCACATTTAATATTTTTCCATAGTTTTGCTTTACCATATCCTTGAGCAATAACTTAGTTAAATGAGTCAGACTCACTATATTTACCTGGAGCATTTTCAGTTCAGTGGCGAGGTCTGTTTCGTTAAATTCTCCATAAGTACCAAAGCCAGCATTGTTAATCAGCACATCAATTTTTATCGATGCTTGCTGTAATTCTGTGAAAATTTCTTTTGGAGATGTTGGGATAGATAAATCCTGAGCAAAAATTTTCACAAAAATGCCAAACTTTTGCGGAAATTCATCTAGAATTTCAGTAAGTTTTTGTTCATCTTTATCTACTAACACAAGATTATAACTATGACGAGCAAAAATTTGAGTTAATTGATAGCCTATTCCACTAGCCGCTCCTGTAATTAGAGCAGTTTTTTTTTGCCGACTTTCAGATATTTTATTCATGCTAAAAAAAATGGCAATTGTAAGTTTGTTAATTTAAGTTTTATAAAAATTACTACAGTAATATATAATATTTGCTGTAGTAATTTTTATGCAGACAATAAATGATGCTATCCACCTGAAATGAGTATGTTTCAATCAAGCATATTTGGCACAAATATAAAAATCTGTATCTATATAAACAAGAGCAAAAATATTTAATATCGTCATCAATGCCACAGCACAATTCCGTTGCCATAACTGACGTGCAAGCAGCACAAGAGCGAATTTTAGGGATTGCCAACCACACGCCTGTACTGACTTCTAGAATTGTTAACGATCGCACTAATAGCCAAGTATTCTTTAAGTGCGAAAATTTTCAACGCACGGGAGCATTTAAATTTAGAGGTGCATACAATGCCCTAGCCCAACTATCGACAGCACAAAAACAAACAGGCGTTATCACCTATTCATCGGGAAATCACGCCCAAGCGATCGCTTTAGCTGGGCAATTACTCAATATTCCCACCACCATTATCATGCCTGATGATGCACCTGCTGTTAAACAAACTGCCACTCGTGGCTATGGTGCAGAGATAATTTTATACAATCGCCAAGAAATAAACCGGGAAGAATTAGCCCAAGATTTAGCAAGCGGTTGCAATCTCACTCTGATTCCCCCTTACGATCATCCTAATGTAGTCGCTGGACAGGGGACAACTGCTTTAGAACTGATCCAAGAAGTTGGTGAATTGGACTTATTATTAGTTTGTTGTGGCGGTGGCGGATTACTTTCAGGGTGTGCGATCGCAGCCAAAGCACTTTTACCAAATTGTAAAGTAATCGGCGTAGAGCCAGCCCTTGCCGACGATGCTACCCGTTCTTTTCACACCAAAACTCTGCAAACTGTCAAAAATCCTAATACCATCGCTGATGGTGCGCGAACTCCCAGCCTTGGTAAAATTACTTTCCCCTTAGTGCTGCATTACGTCGATGATATGGTGACAGTATCGGAAGAAGCGATTCTTCGTACCATGTTTTTCTTGTGGGAACGTTTGAAAATTGTCGTTGAACCTACCGGAGTACTTGCAGCAGCAGCCTTACTCGAAGGTGTGGTGACAGCACCAGAAGCGAGGATTGGTGTCATCATTAGCGGTGGAAATGTAGATTTAACACAAGTTGGTAAATTGTTTTCTGTGGGATTAGATTGAACACAGTGTACCCCGCCCAAATCATCAAATCTCTGTTAGTCCACATCGAGGTTGCTAGATTACCTGCTTTTGCCTACAGGGAATTTGAATGATAAACTCTGCGCCCTCTCCGGGTGCAGAAATGCACTCTATTGTACCGTGATGTTTGTCTACTACGATTTGATAAGTGATTGATAATCCTAAACCAGTACCTTGTCCTACAGGTTTAGTGGTGAAAAAAGGATCAAATATTTTTTGTCTAACACTTTCACTCATACCTATCCCATTATCCTTAATAGAAATGAGGACTAAATCAGAATTGACTACTTGGGTACGAATAGCGATCGCACTATAATTACTCTTAATTTCCTCTGCGTTTCTTTCCTGATTTAATTTTTGCAAAGCATCAATTGCATTATTCAGAATATTCATAAATACCTGATTAAGTTGCCCAGCATAACATTCTATTTTTGGCAAATCACCGTAATTTTTGATAACTTCAATTGCAGGCTTACCTGGATTAACTTGGAGACGGCTTTGCAAAATTAGTAAGGTACTCTCAATTCCCTCATGAATGTTAACAGGTTTCATGTCAGCCTCATCTAAGCGAGAGAAATTACGCAATGTCAGCACAATTTCCCGAATACGTTCCGTGCCAATTCTCATAGAAGATAAAGTTTTAGGGATATCTTCTTTAATAAAATCGACATCAATATTCTTTAAAAACTCTTTTATTTCTGGTGTTAAGTCTGGATAAGTATTTTGATAAATATTAATTAAGTTCAGTAAATCTTGTGTATAATTATCAATGTAATCTAGGTTGCCATGAATAAAGCTTACAGGATTATTAATTTCATGAGCAATACCAGCAATCATTTGTCCCAAACTGGACATTTTTTCTGTCTGAATAAGCTGGGTTTGAGTTAGTTTTAATTCGTGTAGTGTTTGCTTTAATCGCACATTATTTTCATTTAACTCTCTAGTTCTTTCCTCTATCTTATCTTCTAAGTTAGCGTAGAGTCGGGCATTTTCTAAAGAAATAGCCGCTTGCGAAAAAAGAATCTTTAATATTCGTATTCTATCAGAAGTAAATGCTCCTACTGTTAAATTATTTTCTAAATAAAGCAACCCAATCAATTTACCTTGATTAACGATACAAGTACACATCAGCGATTTAATTTGATGGTCAATAATATATGGATCTCTTGTAAAATTTCCTTCACTGCTAGCATCAGATAAAATTACATCTTTTTGCGTTCGTGTCACATAGTCAATTACAGATATAGGTAATTGCTGACTATTTTTTAATGGTAGTGATTGACCAACGGTTAAATCATCTTTCTCTACACTCGCTTGAGCTTCAATAAATAATTTTCCTTCTTTCTCGAGAAGCAAAATACCAGTTTGAGCACCAGCATTCTCAATCACAATTGTCATTAATTTTTCTAACAAATTTTCTAATAAAATTACTTCTGATAAAGCTTGTGATGCTTTAATAACTGTGATTAAATCTAGCCCGCTTGATTTTTCATTAGCAGTGGAAGTAGTAATAGTATTACTTGTAAACCCTACTTGAGAGGGAGTAGAAACCTGAGTAATTAACTCTGGATATTTTAATTCCAAATCCTTAAATTTAGCACTTGCTCCCCAACGACGATAACCATAGTGTGCCTTTGTCATGTATAACGAAGCAAATTCATTTCTTCCTAGACTGAGATAAAATTCTGCCGCACATTCATAAGCTAGCGCCTCTTCATGAAGATATCCAGACTTATGAGCGCCTTGAATAGCGCGATCGTAGTGTTCCATCGCTACTAATGCTTGTCCTAAAAATCGTGCTTTTTCTGCTTCTACTAATTCATATTTGTGCTGATTATTGACAGGTGCATGAGCCGCCCATTCTTTTAATTGTTTTTGGTTTTCTTCTACTTTATCCATAGCAGTTTTTATTTCTGTTTGGGAAGTAGTCTTTGAACAGAGAGCCAACAATGCTAAAGAGTAATAAAACTTATATTGAGGTAAATAAGTAGTTCCACTAGCTGCAACTTCATACTGTTGTGCTAATTGAGCATTTTTAACAGCCTGACTATAATCTTTAAAGAAATAACTTAAAATACTTTTGGCAAGATAAGCATAAAATATGGCTGTAATATTTCCTGCCATTCTCTGCATTACTGTTTCATTAAAACTATCACCATCTAAACAAGATTTATTATGCTGTCTTTGAACTAGCTCGATGACCATCTGTTTTAATATAAGTAAACAAATTGTAAAATGCTCTTGCTGTATTTTTTGCGCTAAATTAATATATTGTTCTAATCTTTGTTGAAGAATGTCTAAATTTTCTCCAATCCAAAAAGGATGCCAACAAACTAACAACCCATTATAACCCACATACTCAATATCCCCTGTATCCAAACCACTTTGGACACCATGCTCTAAAGGTTCTATAGTTGATTGAATATGTTCTTTCCAATGTCTAACAAAAATATTAAATAGTGCATACACTTTAGATTTAATTTCACTAGCATTGAATTGGTCTAATATTTGTAAAGATAATTTCCCAAAACGATATCCTGATTCAATATCCTTAAGAGGCCCACATAAAATTAGCCCATAAAAACCATAGGCATAAGCTGCAAAAGATGAATTGCCATACTGCACACATAAATCAACCATCGTAAAAGCAATCAGTGGTAAAAGTGCGGGATCTGCTAAATAAGCGGGAGGCATGGCTGTCATTAGTATCCTCATGGCAGCTAGCTTATGAGCATCAGTCATTTCTGGCAAGTTGACTAATTCTTCAATTGTTAACTCTGCTGGTGGAGTTTGAGACAATGAAACTCCCAGCATCTCTAGCACCTGCAAATCTAAATCTAATGCTTCTCGCATTCGATTTTGAGCAACATAAAACTGAATTTTTTTCTCATATACTTTCACAGCATCAAGAATATTTTTAGTATTACTTATAACGCTAGTAAACAATGCTTCTGCTTGCTCAAAATTTGTATTTAAGTATTCTGCTTCTACTGTTTCTACATGAAGTTCAAGAGTTAAATCATAATAGTTTTGCCAACAATCGATAGCAAGTAAGTTTAGACCTTGCTTTAAAAACCTTACAGCAGATTCGTAAGCAGCAGAATCTTTAGCTTTACGTCCCGAAATAAGATTTAACTCAGCTAGTTTATATCTTTCTTCGGAAGAATTAATTAACTCACTACCAATATTCAACTGGTTAACAATATCGAAGATTTTTTCTTCTAGTAAGCCTTCTTTTATATTATTTAATAGTAGTCTACCAATATTTAAATGAATCTCTTTTTTTTCTTCATCAGGTATTAACGCGTAAGCCGCTTGTTGCACGCGATCGTGAATAAATTTATAATCAATTACAAAAACATCAAGATGATTTAATAAATGTGGTTGTTTATAGCTATCACTTAAAGGTATGACTAAACCAGCTTGTAGTGCTTCCCAAATATCTGATGCTGTATCATTCTGAGAATTTTCATTAATATAAGCCAGTATATTAAAATTAAATCGATTACCAATACAGGCAGCTATTTTTAAAATCTTTTGTGTAGTACCTTTAAGTTTTTGAATTTTACCGATCATTAATTCAACAACATTATCAGTAATTCCTAGCATCTGAATGCGCTGAATATCCCATTGCCATTGACTAGTAATTAAGTTAAAAGAAAGCAAGTTTTCTTGATGAATAAACTTGAGTAATTGATTGATAAAAAACGGATTGCCAGCAGTTTTATTAAAAATCAATTTTGCTAACTCTTTAGATTCTTTTAAATTAGATTTTAGGCTGTCGCTAACTAACTGACAAACATCAGTAATTTTTAAATTTTGACAATGAATAATCTTGATATAGCTAGTATTTCTTTCAATTTTCCGCAAAGCTAACATTAAAGGATGACTGGGATTAACTTCATTATCTCGATATGCTCCAATTATTAATAAATATTGAATTTCTGTATCTGTAGTTAATAACTGAATTAATTTTAATGAAGCTAAGTCTGCCCATTGTAAATCATCTAGAAATATCACTAATGGATGGTCTTTTTGAGCAAACAAATTGATAAATTTTTGAAAAACTAAGTTAAATCGGTTTTGTGATTCTGCTGAAGATAGTTGTGGTACTTCTGGTTGTTTACCGATAATGAATTCTAGTTCAGGAATAACATCAATAATAATTTGAGCATTTGGAACTAGAACTTCTAAAATTTTTTCTTTCCAAGTTGCTAATTTTGCTTCATTTTCTGTTAGTAATTGCTGCATTAGCTCTTGAAATGCTTGAATTAGCGAGGCATAAGGAATATTGCGTTGAAATTGCTCAAATTTACCAGCAATAAAATAGCCTCTGTTTTTGATAACAGGTTTATGAATTTCATTCACTAATGCTGATTTACCAATACCTGAATAGCCTGCAACTAATATTAATTCTTTATTTCCTTGATTAACTCTTTCAAAAGCAGACATTAAGATATCTATTTCTGCTTCGCGTCCATACAACTTTTCAGGAATTTGTAGTTGGCTAGATTGATCCTGTTGACCAATAGGAAATTCCATTATAGAATTAGTTTGCTCTAACTGATTGAGACAGTTTTCTAAATCAGCTTTAATCCCAAAAGCATTCTGATATCTTTCTTCAGCGGTTTTACTTAGTAATTTCATAATAATTGCAGAAATTACTTGAGGGATTTTTGGGATTAGCTGAGATACTGTTATAGGTTGTCTGGCAATATGACAATGAACTAACTCCATTGGATCAATTACTTGAAACGGTAACTGACCTGTAAGCATTTCATAAAAAGTTACACCCAACGAATAGAAGTCTGTACGGTAATCAACTGTTCGATTCATTCTTCCTGTTTGCTCTGGAGACATATAGGCTAAAGTTCCTTCAAGCAAATCAGGATTACTGAGTTTGGGTTTTTCTTGTAAAAGTAGTGATGAGATAGAAAAATCAATAATTTTAACTTGATGAGTTTGTAAATTAACAATAATATTCTGTGGTTTAATATCTTTATGAATAATATAATTTTGGTGTAATTCACCTATAGCTTGGGTAATTTGAATACCTATCTTTAAAAAATCAACTAACTCAATTTTTTCTGTTTGGATAATTTTGTCGAGAGAACTACTATTAAAGTTTTCTAATACAATGGCAAAACCATTGTTGTATTTTTCTAAGCTATAAGCTTGAATAACTCCTGAGATATCTAAATTTTTGATTAGCTCATATTCATGTTTTAAGGCTGCTATATCTTTTAGCTCAGGATATTCTGTTTTTAGAAGTTTAATAACCACTAGTTTATTATCTTTATTTCTACTGGCTCGATAAACAGAAGTTTTTGCTCCTTCATCAATTAATTCTATAATTTGGTAATTTGGTAATGTAATCATAGTTTATATTAATACCTTAGACAAATTTTCAAAAGTTTGAAATAATTATTTTATTATTCATAGGATAGCAAATACATTTTTAATGTTTGTGTCATGCCAGACATTAAAAATGTATTATTCTACCGAGTTATCTAGGTTGAGAAAACCTATATAATGCCAAATTTTATTGAGTTTGTCAAAATGTACCTCCTTAAATTAGATATACTTTTATAACCAAGAATCCCACTCACCAATAATTTGTTTGGTGTATTTTATATGGAAGCATTGGTGTAGAATAGCTCGTGTTGCTTGCATTGCAGAAATTACTGTAGCTTCCACGCAACCAGAATTGTAACCGTTGTTAATCCAGTCGCCAGCTAGGTAAAGGTTATCAAATCCAGATTCATCAGTTTTGAGTCGATACTTGGTACTTCCAGGTACAGAAAGTACATAGCGTTCTGATGGGTTAATGTTAATTCGCCAGTATTGAGCTTTAAAGCGTTCTACTCCTCGACGGTTTTGAAAATCTACTAGTAAATCCCAATTCAAACCTTGGGGGTTTTTAGGGTGAGTAGCATCAGGCCAAAGGTGTCCGATGTAATTGTTAAGGAAGTTAATTGCTTGTTGGTCTACTTTTTTCTGAGCTTTATCTGGAAAATCATATTCTGTGTGGGGAGGAATACCTGGATCTGCAATTACACCGGTGAAATAAGCTACGTTATAAGGATAATGCTGAGAAGGCCAATTTTCTCGTTGTAGTAACTCGCTCATATCTGCATAGACATCGAGTGGTTCAACATAAGCTCCGATCACGGGACTAGATTGTTGCCATCCTAATTGCGGTAAGGTAGGCTTAAGCCATATTTGTCCGCCTTGAGTAGTTACTGTCTTAACTTGAGTTAACATATCGTGCCATTTTTGATGAGCTGGATTTTTTTTGGCATCGACTAGTTCACCGCAAATAGAGGGTAAGGCGGCTATAGAAATTCCCAGCAACACAATATCAAAATCATCGCCTTTGGTGAGGGTAATTTTGTCTACATTTTGCCAAGGTGTCCAATATGACTCAAGGTTAATTTCTTTATCTTGGAGTTTTTGGGCTTCTTCATCGACAATCTGATCGTAAAGAGGTTCACTAGGCCAGCAACGAATGTCTTTAACTTTAATAAGTGGTTGATATTCTTGCTCTGGGTTTTTTAAATTTACTTGCCGAGCCAAAGTGATACTTGCAATTGATTGTTGATCTTTATCCAAGTGTAACTGCTTGGCAACATGGAAGAATTTGAATTTTACACCGCGACTCTTTAGCACTTCATATAGTGGAGTGACGACTACCTCCGCCATCCCTGATTGCATTTTCCACATGATTGCGCCATTGTATTTGAACAAGATAGTGGTGAGGATACGAATGGCTGTTCCTGCTGCTAGTTGCGGTTTATTGGCATTGCCCTCTGGAAAACCATACACTAAATCGTATAAGACGCGAATAAATGCTGATTTAACGCTTGATTCCCTAGCTCCGTGTTTTCTTAGCCAATCTTTGTAGTTGTACTCATCTAAACTGTCTAGGGAACGGAAATCTATTACCTCATCTACAAATAAACCCCGGATGTTTGCTAATGCTAAATCGATGAGTGTGAAACGCCAAAATATGTCAGGATTTTGCCAGTTTTTAGATTCTATATGACTGCTCAAGTGTTCTTTAAAACGGTCTATTAGCTTGAGAATTAACTGGTGATGCTCACGTCTATGAGTTTTAGGATTTTCAGGCAGTGATTGAGCTAAATTGTAGGCAAGCTTTATGAACGTTTTTTCAGAAGTCAAGTCTAGGTTTTGGAAGATATCGCCAATGTATTGGTTAATATTGTTAAGCCATTTTCCCCAAAAAATAGGTTTTTGAAAAAATAACTGAATCAACTGGCTAGGAAATTGCAAGAGGCTACTATCTGATAAAAATTCCATTACCTCTTTGCCTATTGCTATTTGTTTAGCAACAGATGCTGAAGAGTTTTTGTCAGGATGCAACTGGTAGTAATTCTCAATTTCTGCGTAAGTCTGAATGACGAATTTGATAGTTGTGCAGATATGTTCCCAAAGAGAAGAAGTGCCGCCACCTTTCCAGGGAACTAGAGAATTGGTAGGAAAGTTAAAGGGCAGATTTACCCAATTTTGATTGATGTATTCTTCTAAGACAATCAGACTATGGGGTTTGAAGGCGTCTTCTATGGTGTTGAAAGGCCCGTTGCCACCAAGTTCATCGTAGCATTGGTTGAGTAGACGAAAGGCATTTTCATAGAATCCAAAAAAAATGTGCAGTCCATGTTCTTCGATGCGGTAGTCTGGTTCACAATCAGGTGCATGGGGTTTGATGTTACGTCCAGTTGCACATTTACCACCCAAACGCCAACCTGTTTGATAAATAGTAATGTCGTAGAGACTCTCCCATCCTGGTTGACTGGTTAATTCATAAGCGGTGGTTAATGAGGCCATTCCACCGCCTAAGATAGCGATCTTTTTTGGCTTAAAGGTTTTGGACATGTTTGTTTTTCTTTGCGTGGTAAGGGTAAAGAAGAAAGAGAAGACAAAAGAGATAATTTATACCAATTTGCAATGGGCTTTGCCCCGCTACGCTAACGCAATGGGCTAATGCCCCGCTTTGCTGTTTTCATGCCCGCAGGGCTGTACGCAATTAAGAAACTTAGATGCAGTAAGACTTTCGTGATTTATATCTGTTGCCTCCTTTTGGAGAATTAGTATTACTCAGTACTGACTCAACGGCCCGCTAGCGCTAACAGCACTCACTAATTTTTCTGTGGTGCTTGCCATACGGCTTTTCCATCTTTGAGAGTGAAGTCGAAATGCAGGACGAAACCAAGCTTTATGGGGATATTTACTGATTCGCTACCTGCGGGATAACCTTTGCCTAGTCCTAAGTCTTGAACAATTGGTTGGTTAGCGAAATTATTGATTTTTAATTGAAATTGATCGCCAAAACTATCAAAACCAAAGAGTTTTCCCCCATAGAAGGTTTGTAGTTGCATGGGCGATTCAATTAGTGCTTGATAGCAGGCCTTTTTGCTGTTTTCTACATCGCGGATTTGTTTAAGGGTAACGAGGGGGACAACTCTGTTTATGAGATATTCGAGGATATTAAAGGGTAATTGTAAGCCAGGAATAGCAATCTCGTTATTGTTAAATAATAAGCTAGCGATCGCTCTTATTGCTTCTTCAAAAGTGTCCCATGTTTTGATAGCTTGGTGTTTAGCTCCTGTACTGATGCGTTGAACTTCTAGCAAGCGTGCATCTAGAGATTGACTTGTAGGAGAAAAGTCTTTAAATACTAAGGTATCTACGGTTAATAAATCCGGTTCTTGATTTAAGTCAGGAATCTGAAATGTGCCAAGTTGTTTAAAGAAGCCGTAGACTTCTCTACCAGAAACTAGAATGGGAGAATTATTCACGTACAAGTAAGGCATAAAGAAAGCTAGGCGTTCGGCAATGAATAAAGGCCCGACTCTTTTACCTACCACTGTTAACATCCAAAAGATGGCTTCTTCTTCATGTACAGTTCCTTTATCATAGTCAGGTGGATAAATAGAACTTAAAGAATCTATCTTGTTGAAAGTCAAGAGGAGATAGTTCGTCGCTGGGCGATATTCAATCTCTCCGTTATTGGGAATGTTGAGATATTTATCACACACCTCTTGTAACTTCGCCATTGAACCTTCAACGACAAAGCCGTACATTTTTGTCCCTTTGATTTCGTAGGGTTGATTAAATGCCTGCCCATCTGCTCGTTCTATATATTTGGCGTATGGTAATTTTTTACCATCTCCCCAAAAGTAATTTTTGAAAAAACTAGTCATATCTTGTTCCATATTTTTGCCTTTTTCCGCTAAATCTTGGAACAATTGATCCGGTTTTTGTTGTATTTGGGTAAGGTAATTTGTGAATTTTTGGGGTTCTTGAAGGAGGGCAGTAAATTCACTGACAGCACCTAAAGCCGTATGGATACTTGTTTGTATTGTCTGCAAAGGGTTGTTGGTGTTCATAAGGTTTTGGGTAATTTCAGCACAAGGCCTTGTTTGAAGTGTTCCCTTTACACTGGCTTTTCTAACAAATTGCTCAGATAGGGAATCGTTGGTGATAAACCGCCAACGATTCGCACCTAATAGCCAATGTCAGAAGGGCTTTCGATGGTTTAGGGGAAAGGGCGCGATCGCACTTGTGAACATCCAGATATATGCAGTTGCTGCAACCGTTAACTGTCAAGTCTTCATCGCACCAACACAATTAATAATTAGCACTGGTATAAAAAGTTTTAATACATTACAGAGTATAGTTAGTGGAAACTGTAAGGCGATCGCCCCAAATACTGAAGTAAAAATCAATCAAGTGCTAGAAATGACATTTACAGTCCTTTGCCTGAAAAACCAGGAATATCAGGGTTTTGTAAAGAATATTTACAGATGTTAATATTAACTTTTGGGTTTGAGTACGAATATTCAGTATGGTTCCCATAAAGACCGTTGTAAAGAATTCAGAACAAGTGACTCGGTTGTTTTCTCATCTCGAATTTGATGGAAAAAACTTCAATCATCAACCGGGTAGTGTATTGGGAAATACTGCATTGATTGCGGGAACCACCGTTGGGGCTGGGATTCTCGCTTTACCAGCCGTTACTCTGCCGTCTGGGATTGTGCCATCTACATCTGGGCTGATTGCTGTTTGGCTCTACGCTTTAGTTTCAGGGTTACTGGTTGCAGAAGCAACTTTAAACATAATACGAACAGAAGGGCATCCGAGTATAGGTTTTTTGGCAGTTGTTGAGAAGATCCTTGGTAAGGTGGGAGGACGACTTGCAGGTGGGGCATATTTATTCATGCACTATGCTCTCTTGGTAGCATACATCGCCCAAGGTGGAGAGATTTTAGGAGCTGCGACGGCAAAAATCTGGAGTGTGCAGATATTACCTACGTGGGTGGGCACAACGACTTTCACGCTCTTATTTGGTGGCATTATGTATCTTGGGCGAGAAAAGTTTATTGAGAAATTGAACAGCGCCTTTGTCGGAATTGTCATTGTTTCTTTTTTAGGACTATTGCTTTTGGCAGGAGGACACATTCAGAGTACGCAACTGTTATTTCAGAACTGGAGTGCCCTTGGTAGTGCAATTTCAGTGATGTCTGTGGCGCTATTTTTTCAAAACGTTGTGCCGTTAGTTGTGACGCAACTCGAAGGAGATGCTCGCAAAATTCGTCAGTCCATTTTTATTGGTTCTGTGATTCCTCTAATTATGTTCTTGGCGTGGAATGCCGTAATTTTAGGAAGCGTCAGTCCCGATATGCTACATGGCACATCTAACGGTAGAAGTATTTTTGACCCATTGCAAGTTCTCCGAGCAGGTGGTGCGGGGGAATGGTTAGGAGTGCTAGTATCCATTTTTTCAGAGTTTGCGATCGCTACATCATTCATTGGATTTGTGTACGGTTTGCTGGATTTGCTCAAAGATATTTTCCTAATTGCACAGGGCAAACTTTTTAGTCGCCTACCCCTCTATTCGCTAGCTCTTTTCCCTCCAATGACTCTCGGAACCCTCAATCCCAGCATCTTTTTTACTGCCCTAGATTACACTGGAACATTTAGTATTTCAATTCTAGGTGGCATTATTCCAGCATTAATGAGTTGGAAGCAACGTCAAGGACAAGAAAACTCAGATAGTATAAATCAACCACTCGTTCCTGGTGGTAAGGTAACACTCATTATCATGATTGGAGTGGCATTAGCCATGATAGGCAGGCAAATTTTGTTAATTTACACAAACTAAAACCATCAATGAAAATTCTGATGTAACATTACAAATATATTTTTGTAGTATATTTTGTGCCAACCACAATCTTATGAGTGATTCTCGCCTCGTCAAAATTAGTAAATATCTCAGCAAATATTTGCGACACACACCGGATGCAATTGGAATTAAACTTGCTCCCAGTGGTTGGGTTGCTGTTGATGAATTACTTACTGCTTGTGCTAAAAACAAGTTTACGATTACGCGTCAGGAATTAGAGGCAGTAGTTGAATCCAACGATAAACAACGCTTTTCTTTTGATTCTACAGGTACTCTGATTCGTGCAAACCAAGGACACAGTATAAAAGTCGATTTACAATTAGAACCTGTTGTTCCCCCAGATCAGCTTTATCATGGCACGGGGCGTAAATCTGTAGAGTCAATTCTGCAAATAGGACTTTGTAAAATGTCACGACATCATGTCCATTTATCAAAGGATATTATAACAGCACAAACTGTTGGTACAAGACATGGAAAACCAGTAGTTTTTGCAGTAGATAGTGCGGCAATGCATCAGGCAGGTTACATCTTCTATTGTTCTGCTAATGGTGTTTGGTTAGTGGATCGTGTGCCACCTGAGTATCTACAAAAAATTTGAATTTTAATAGTTGTTTATGATTGATTGTAAGATTGTATGCGTGATTAAGCAAAATCCAGTTTGATTTATTATTTGATTCCATAAAGGGAGCAGTAGAGCCATTTTGTTTGTGTAAAATACAATCATACTGCTAGGATTAAAATAGTTAAGTTTGGTGTCAAATGCTGAATAGAGAATTATTAGCTCAAGAAATCGAGTCTTTACCGCCAGAGTTAGTAACTGAAGCATTAGATTTTATTCGCTTCATTAAAGCTAGTCATCTACAAAGGCAGTCGAAACCGGAAGCAAACTTGGATACAGATACATTGAGGGGTTCAAAAGCCAAGGATTTGCTAGAATTTGCAGGTTCTTGGTCAGGAGATGATATTAGAGAATGCCTTCAACTTGTCCATGATACCCGTATGCCTCTACAACCATAAATATGTATTTGCTGGATACTAATCACTGTTCTTTCTTGATTGAAGGTGACTTAAAAGTTGTCAATAACTTTCGTGAAAGAAGTGAGGTGAGAATAGTTACTAGTGCTATAGTTGTAGGTGAACTAAGATTTATGGCGCAAAATTCTCAACAGAGAACAGCTAATCTTATGAAAATTGAGGCGTTTCTACAAAGGATTGATATCTATTCAATTGATAAGCAAACGGCTGAAATTTACGGGGATTTCAAATCAGAGATTATCAGGCGATTCGGCCCTAAAGAAAAGCGCAAACGTCAAACTATTAAATTAGTAGAAATTGGTATTAGTGAGAATGACTTATGGATAGCTTCTACAGCGTTACGTCATTCACTGATTGTTGTGTCTTGTGATAGTGATTTTGAACGGATGCGTCAGGTTAGGGAATTTTCGTTAGAAAATTGGGTCTAATTTCTCGAAAACACCTATAGGTGTAAGGTTATTCAAAGGCTTGGCGGAGGATAGTTTGCATGAGTTCTTCTGCAAGTTATTTTCGGCGTTTGATTTGTTCTTTCAGTTGGTCAATTCTTTTCATGAGATAATCGACCTTTTCAACGATCGCTTTTTGTTCTGCAAGCGAAGGAAAGGGAATAAAGCCAGATCGTAAGTCTATCATATTAACGTGTTTAGCTCCCATTCCCTTATGCTTTACGATCATTTGTCGGCTAAAGAATGGAGAAACAACAATTAATCTAAAAATTTTGATTGTATATACTTCCAAGCAAAAGCACCATTTCTTGCATCAATTATATACAGATACGCTTGAGGCTAATACCAACCTCATCATAAAATTAGTTGTCAAAGCTCAAAATGTGCCCTGAATAGCTCCGCCATCTACTTGCAGCATGACTCCATTCACAAATGATGCGGCTGGTGAACTCAGAAAGACAGCAACATTAGCAAACTCTTCTGGTGTCCCAATTCGACCTAAAGGAACTGTCGCACTGACTCTCTTTATTTCTGCTTCTTTTGTTTCACCACTTTTAGCAATCCGCGCGTTGATTAATTCTTCTACCCGTTCTGTATATGTCCAGCCTGGTAGAATGCTGTTGACGCGAATTTTATCGCTACCCAGTTCTTGGCTAAGAGTTTTAGTTAAACCAATCACTGCTAATCTAATGGAATTAGACAACACGAGATTTTGCACTGGTTGTTTAGTTGAGGTTGAGGTGATGGTGAGAATCGCTGGTGTTGTAGATTGGCGTAAGTGAGGTAAAGCGAATTTTACCAAGCGGACTGTACTGAGCAAAGTCAAATTGATAGAAGTTTCCCAAGTTGCCAAATCAATATCATCAAAAGTGCCTGCGGGTGGCCCTCCGGCATTGGTAACGAGGATATCTAACCCGCCGAATTTCTCTACTGTGGCATTTATTACCCGCTCAATATCTGCTTTACTGGTAACATCTGCACGCAGAGATAGCACTTCTGTGCCTGTTTCGCTTGCAATCTCCGCAGCAGTTTTGTCAATTAATTCACTGCGGGCGCAGATGGCAACTTTTGCACCCTCACGGGCAAATTGCTTCGCTGTAGCTTTGCCCAAACCTTTACTAGCAGCAGTCACTAAGGCGATTTTGCCACGGAGTTGCAAATCCATAATTTTGATTCTTTTTGTTTACAGCAATTTGAAGCCAAGGTGATTGAGAACTTCCCGCAAGCGATCGCGTCCTCTCAGTGATTCTACGGTTGCGATTCTTTGGGCTGAGTGTTCTGACCAATCGCCAGGGACATTCATCTTTTGTTCAGTATAGAATTCTTTAATGATCTGGTTGTAATGAGCGATCGCTTCTTCTTGATCTGCCAATTTATAAGTTTCGCGGTGCAGCACAGCTGATTGTGGCAATCGTGGCTTAATTGCTGCTTCTACTTCTGGATTCGGATAGCCTACACACAGCCCAAATACAGCATACACAGAGGAAGGCAAATTCAATATCTCTGCTACCTCTTGCGGGTGGTTGCGGATTCCACCGATATATACTGTTCCTAAACCGAGTGACTCGGCTGCTACTGTTGCGTTTTGCGCTGCCAAACTTGCATCAATTGTTGCCATCACAAACATTTCCAGGTATTCCAGCGCATCATGAGATATGCTGCGACTATCTGCAACGTAACTTAAACGCGCTAAGTCTGCTAACCAAACCAAAAATAAAGGAACCTGCTTAATATGTGCTTGATTCCCCGCTAACTTAGATAACTCCTCTTTGCGTTGTTGATCTTCAACTGCTACTACACTCCAAGTTTGCAAATTAGAAGAAGTAGATGCAGATTGGGCGGCTGTAATTAGCAACTCTAGAGTTCCCGGCGGTAAGGGATCGGATAGATAAGACCGGATTGAACGGTGAGATAGTAGTGCTGTTAGCGAATCATTCCATTCAATTTCGGGATTGAAAGGAATTTCACCGTAGCGCGATCGCAGTAATTCTGTAGGATTAGTCATAATCAATTTTAAGATTCACACTTCGGAAATTTTCAGTTGTTTTATAAGGATAGCTAACTGAAAACTCTTGAGGAACAGGCGCACAGCGCCGTATTCCGTACTTCTATCTTTGGGGGGTATCCATTACTCACATCTTTTTTGATATGGCTATTCTTGTTATCCTATTGTGGAGATGAGATTCCCGCCGATTTTCGTTGAAACACTACTGAAAGATTATTAGCTGGCATTTGGTAAGTTTGTTTCAAGGTGAGATTTTGTGCGCTAGCTGCTGCTACAACATCATCCAAGTTACGTATACCCCACTCTGGGTTTTGGGCGCGTAAAGAGTTGTCAAAAGCTGCATTACTCGGTGCTGTATGTTCTCCACCTTGTTTGAAGGGCCCATACAAATAGAGGATACCTCCTGCTTTCAGGATACGACCTGCTCCTGCCATTAGTCCCAGACAGGCTGACCAAGGTGAAATGTGAATCATATTGATGTTGACGATGGCGGTAATTGGCGAGGTATCTAGCCACTGGGTTACTGTTCTTTCTTCCACTGCCCAAACTGGTTCTCTAACATCAAGTTCAAGCGGTGGATAGATATTATTACATCCAAGGTGTTCAGTCCATGCAATAATGCTGGCTCTTCTTTGTGGATTTGTATCTGTTGGTAACCACATACAATCTCTGAGTCTGGATGCAAAAAAGACTGCGTGTTCACCAGTACCACTAGCGATTTCTAAGATCGTGCCAGTCTTAGGCAATACTTGTAAAAGTACTTCTAAAATTGGTTCACGATTGCGCTCGGTTGCTGGTGCGTATTCTCGTGCGTCTTGTAGTGTCATTCGTATCGTTTTTACATATCTGATTTCATCTTAGTAGTTATTGTCTAAAAACTCTAGGAAACAGAGATTAAAAATTACACAAAGCATTATTAATAACTCTAAGAAAATATGAGCGAATTAGAGCTAAACTGCTTAGAATTTACATTTGATAACAGTAATGTTTCTTGAGTCTCTCCAGAATAAAAATTCAAAAGGAGGCCATCTTTAGTATTGATTATATTTCCTTGAGAAAACATCTCATGTAACCAACTGTCAGCATTAATATCACCCCAACCCTTGAATTCAATCTTATCGGTACCAATTTTAAAATCTTGAATGACATCAAACTCACTTTTTAATAATTTATCGCTAACGTTGAAGAGATTATCAAGACCGAGATTGATACCAATACCAACTAGTAAATTTTGAACAGCACCAAGCTTACTTGCCAAGAAGCTTTCGCCAACATTGAAAACAAATTTGTCATGGCCGTCGCCACCAACTAAAACATCATTTCCAGTACCACCAATCAGAACGTCATTACCCGAACCACCATTTAGGCTATCATTGCCTTGTCCTCCATCTAGGGTATCATTTCCTTCGCCACCTTCGAGGATATCATCGCCTTCCCTTCCGTCCAGTTTGTCATCCCCTAAGCTGGCATAAATTTTATCTTTACTGTTAGTTCCTTTCAGATTATCTTTTCCAATCGTGCCATAAATAACATCTTTACCTAAATTGTTAATTAAAGTATCTCCGAAAAAATTAATATTATTGGCATTTATTTGTACTATTGTTATGTTGGTATTATGCTTAAAGGTTTTTTGATAACTACCAATGGCTTTTCCTGTAATGGAGTCCTTGCCATTATTGCCATCAATATCAGTAGTTTCTGGACGACTCTTGATAGTAACGTTACTACTTTTACTATATTCTAAATTAGCAATATACTCAGAGGAAATTAACTTACCTTGGATACCGAAATAATCTAATACTTTAGGTTTATCAGGATTTGTGGTATCTAATGCTAAGAAACTAATTTTTCCCTTAGACTGGTTATATTCAGTAGCAGAGTTTTCAATTTCTTTAGCTGTTAATGCTAAGTCTGCGGAGAAATTGAAAGATAATTTTTTATTAGCAGCAACTTTAAAACTAGCAATAACTTGCATGTCAGTCTTGGCACTTCCTGAGAAAGAACCATCTAATCCAATACCACTAATGTCACTAAAGAGTGAAGAAAAAGTCGGGTCATTGTTAAAAACAGCTGCGCCTTGAACTGTAGCAATAGCAATGCCACTGTCAACCAACGTCTTGATCTGAGTGGTAGTCAAAGTTCCTGAGGGCTTTTGACTATAATTTGAGAAAGAAGCAATCCCTGTAGCGTTAGCAAAGTTAGGGTTGGGATTAGGAATTGGATCTACAATTGGCTGTAAAAATAGTGTCTGTGGTCGCATAATATTTTCTGTTTATCCTGTTAAGTACTATGTCTACGAAGCTGTATGAGTGTATGCAATCCTACTTTATGGAATTTTGGGTGTAGCGATCGCACTATCTCATCATTCAGCAGTAATGGCGGTTCTCTAGGGCGATCGCATCTATATTAATCTTGACCACAAACAAGGTATTGCTAATATTTTCTATTAATGACGAGCCATACCTATTTAGTAGTCAGGTCAACGTTTGCTACAATCGCAATTAGCTCATTACCGCCAGGAAGTTCGGCGAAAATTAAAGTATCAAGCTTAGTTATCACAGAGGCTGTTTGAAGTTTATAATTTACAGTTGGACTAAGTTGCAACTGATCGATACCCTTCTCAAAGCCCAAAATAGTAGCAAAGTCCTTCTCGCCAGCAGATATATAATAAGAGCTTTTCGCATCCCCAAGCACAAATAAATCTTTCACGCCATCGCCAGAAATATTTGTGATGTCCCCCTTATTGTCAACCAAACCGCCACCAACTAAGACATCTCTCTCAAATGATGTTCCTCTACCAAGGGCGAATCCATTGAGGGTGTCACTACCAGCACCTCCTACAAGAAAATCCTCAAAGAATCCTTGGGGAGCATTTGGAGAGCCGCTACGACCTCCAATCAGGTTATCATTACCAGCGCCTCCAAATATTACGTCACTACCGTCAGCTCCATTGAGGGTGTCATTGCCAGCATTCCCAAAAAGCAAGTCATTACCAAGACCTCCATTCAGGCTATCGTTACCGCTACCCCCATTCAGGGTATCATCGGCGCTAGTTCCTTGTAAGGTTGCCATATTTTTATCTCACAAAGTTGTAGATTGTACTATTCTCTGTGTATCTGTGCTGCTTAAATATTGTTTAGATTTTTGGTTCAAGTAGGGCGATCGCATATATACTACTCTTGACCAAAAACAAGGTCTTGCTAATCTCGTATTCTATTGATGATTAGCCATACCTATCTAGTTAGGTCAACGTTTGCTACAATTGCAATTAGGTCAGCACCCCCAGGAAGTTGGGCAAAAATCAAAGTATCAAGCTTGTCTATCACAGAGGCTGTTTGAAGTTTATAAGTCACAGCTGGACTAAGTTGCAACTGATCGATACCCTTCTCAAAGCCCAAAATAGTAGCATAGTCTTTCTCGCCAGCATCTGTATAAAAAGCGCCTTTCGCATCCCCAAGCACAAATACATCTTTCACGCCATCGCCAGAAACATTTGTGACATTGCCGCTTGCGTCAACCGCACCGCCACCTACTAACACATCTCTTTCAAATAATTTTGCTGTCCCATCACCTTTTGATGTTCCTCCACTAACGCCAAATCCATTCAGAGTGTCACTACCAGCACCCCCTACGAGAAAGTCCTCAAAGAATCCTTCAGGAGCATCAGGAGAGCCGCTAGGGCCTCCAAGCAGAATATCATCACCAGCGCCCCCAAATATTACGTCACTACCCTGACCTCCATCGAGGGTGTCATTGCCAGCATCCCCAAACACAAGGTCATCCCCTGCACTTCCACTCAGTTCATCATTACCGCTACCCCCATTTAGGGTGTCATTGCCGAGACTTCCAAGAAGCGTATCATTGCCACTATCGCCATTTAGCAAATCATCACCAAGACTTCCACTCAGTTCATCATTACCGCTACCCCCATTTAGGGTATCGTCACCCAGGTTGCCAAACAATTTGTCATTCCCATCTCCCCCATTCAATAGGGAATTACCACTGATACCTGCAAATATTTTGTCATTACCGCCTCCCCCGGTCAAAGTATCGTTACCACCAAGACCAAAAATCGTGTAATTCTTAGTATTAGCATTTCCTCTTGGAACATTTAATCGATCGTTGTCGTTAGTTCCTTGTAAAATGCCACTCAGACCTCCTGATGTATTGTTATTAAGGCTTCCCCCTGTTAAGATATCGTTAGTACGATTAAAAAGATTCGCTATCTTATCATTATTAATGTTTCCTATATCGTTGCTGCCACTTGTTTGTATAGATACCATATTGTTTACCTCGCAAATTCTTAGTTGAAGTTGCCAATGTGTAGTGGATAATTATCGAATACCGTTTCACTTTAAGGTTGATACATTTAGGCAAGCAGGGGAGCAGAGAGGAAAGAATTTGTATCAGGATTTTAGTGAAATGGTAGAAGAGGATGTTTTAAAAGTATTTGGCTGTAATTTAGAGGCACTTTATCGATCTCCCTAACCCATGCCTACTGGTGTACGGTTCCACCGTTGTATTCTACAAATAAGCAAGCTACATGCAGGGTCTTTAAACATAAAAAGGAAGTAGCATGGAAAGCCCTGTTTCCATGATGGCTACCCTTTTAAAATGAGTAACCGGAATCAAAATCCTCTTAAAAAAGAGGAATTTAGGAGGATTTAAAAGGTTTTTATACTAATGATATAACTTTTAAAACATCCTTTTAGCTATTTTTGAGCGCTAGATTCATTGCTACAATTATTGTTTTATCCAAAAATATTTCGATTTGTAAAAACTGCCCTAAAGATAGGCTAATTGAGTCCCTCACAGGAAACTATCAAGCATCGAATTTAAGCCTGTAAATCCGAAGTTGTTTAACAGGTTATTAGTTGCTACTATCCCAATCCCATCATCTGAAGATGTGTTAAAATCAGTCCTTACATTAGAACGCCCTGAAGCAGAAGTTGTTGTACCAAGAAATAAACTACCATCAGCACCCCTGGTAAGTGTATCAGTGCCTAAGTTGCTGAGGAAAGTACCGTCATTTTGACCTACCGATAGCAAATCGCTTGTGTTACTTTTAGTGAAGGCATTGGTGGCTATCACAGTACTTCTATTCGATGTTCCTCCGGGTACGAAAACTTCTTCATTCGTATTAATTGTTAAACCTTTAGGGGAAGTATTCCTAACTTTAATATTACCACCGGCACCCCTCCTAGTGAGGTAGGATAGAGCTGTGACAAAAATACTGCTCATTAGATTTCCTCTTGATCTTGTTAGATATACAATATGCACTTGACCAAAAGAGGCAGGGAGCAGGGAATAAAATGGTATGATTTGTCAGCAATAGAGGGTTTTAGGGCAAATAAATTTATTTATGCTTAATGTTAGATACTTATTTCAAGATGCAGAGCATAATAAATAATGCGTCTAAGCTTTCAGCAGCCCTAAATTTATTTATATTTACTGAGTTTACAGTGAGCGCAGTCGAACTGCGTAGCCGAAGTATGGGGTTCTCCCCCAAGCTTTCTGCTCCCTGCCCTCTTTCCTGTTAATTTGACAGATAGTTATGATATTAAAGCTCAAGTGTGGCAGTTGTTAGATACTGAACTTTGAAGGCCCTAACCTACTTGACTTGACAATAGACTTCCTACATTAACAAAGAGGGCGTTGAATAAAGTGGGAAGTCTTGCAGCTTTCTAATTAACTGTGTTAACATTAAACCGAATTTAGAAAACTGCTGAAAACTATTTTTACTTATAGTTTTCAGCAATTTTTGAACATCCAAACAGTAGGTTGAGTAGAGTATAAGATAAATCAACAAAACAATTGCTATGGAGTGTTGGTTTTCATGCTCGCTCTAACCTGCTTTTATTTTTAGGCTTCAGCTTAACTAATCCAGTTGGATTAAGTTCCAGGATTACGAACGGTAGCAGCAATAGCGTTAACGAAAGTCTCAGAGCGATCGTCTTCGACTTGAACACCACCAATAACGCTGCTGAAGGTTCTGTTTCCGGTAGCATCAGCACTAGCAACTAATTCAGCAGTGTTGCCTTGGATACCAGCCAAGTTAGTGCTAACTGTCTTGGTGAAGCTTTCATTAACAACAGCTCTAACTGTCTTGTCTGCTGTATAGACGTTGGCAATGTTAGTACCACGACCACCAAGAATTTCTTCAGAGGTATTTTCCAAGTAGTTTAGGTCAGAAATAATCATTTGAGTTTCTCCTGAAAAGTTTAGTTTTTGGGCGGAATCTTTGGCGTTACAAAGTTGTCTTTGTTAGACAGATAATTACTATACGGTAGCAGCAATGGCGTTAACGAAAGTTTCAGAGCGATTGTCTTCAACTTGTACACCACCAATAACGCTGCTGAAGGTTCTGTTTCCGGTAGCATCAGCACTAGCAACTAATTCAGCAGTGTTGCCTTGGATACCAGCCAAGTTAGTGTTAACTGTCTTGGTAAAGCTTTCATTAACAACAGCTGTAACTCTCTTGTCGGCTGTGTAGACGTTGGCAATGTTAGTACCACGACCACCAAAAATTTCCTCTGAAGTATTTTCCAAGTAGTTTAGATCAGAAATAATCATTTGAGTTTCTCCTGAAAGTGTTAGTTTTTGGGCGGAATGTTTGGCGTTACAAAGTTGTTTTTGTTAGCCACATAATTACTATAATTTATTTATCAAAAAAGTCAATAGCTTTTTTATAAAAACCTATTTAAAAAACAATATTTTTATAGCTTAAAAACGCTTTTACATACATTGTTGAAATTTAAAAAAATCATACTAAAATTAGACAGCAATAAATCAAATTACTGTCTAGCAAGTTTTGTAGCGATTTAATTTAAGTTTTTAATCGCACTAATTTAGCGTTTTGCAAATGTATTTACAAAATAGATAAAGCGAAAAATATTAAATTTTTAAGAAACCAATACCAGCATTGCTAACATTTTCTAACACTAGAGATATCTACCTTAATTCAGAGAAAATAGTTAACTAAAAAACATTTGGAACCTAATAACCTATTTAGTTTGGTAAATAACATATCAACGTCAAATAAGCTTATCAGCATTCAAATTGCATTCTTTAGGGTGGGCCGGAAAGCCCGCTCTACAAAATATTGATATGCAAATTAGATGTGTTTTAGCTTACCAGTCTTAACAGACAGGACATGCAGCAAGCTGCTTCTCTACGTTCCCTGCGGGAGGCTTACATATAGCGTGTAGCCGACAGACGCTGTGCGTAGCTTGCTTCTCCGTAGGAGTATGCATCTACCTTAAAAAACTAACTTTGGTAAAGTATTTTAGCTTTAACCCAAGGGTGTTGCTATCTGAGTAACTGTTTCATAGCCTTGATTTGTTGCTTTAACCAATCAAAAAATGATTCTGTAATGATTTGTTTAGTGCAACTGTTCATCTAGTTAGAGTTCAATGACTTATTTCACCAGAAAAGGTAAAGAAAGTCTTAACAGGGAACAAGAAGGAATTTTTAAACTTTAGCTGTGAGTCTGAAGCTCACTCAAAAAAAGATGTTTTTCGAGACATGTAGCGTAAGAATTGCGGTTTTCAAGTTTTCAATTCCACGTTTAAAAACTTGGGTTAGTACCAGTAGTGTTTGTGGGTAGTTATCCCTGCAACCCCTTGGCTGGTAGTAGGATTCGGAGTGGTAGCAGAAATAGCATTAACGAAACTTTCAGAGCGATTTGCTTCGGTTTGTACACCACCAATAACGCTGGTGAAGGTTCTGTTTCCAGTAGCATCAGCACTAACAACTAATTCAGCAACATTTCCTGTTAAACCAGCTAAGTTAGTGGTAATTGTGTTGGTGAAGTTTTCATTAACATTAGCTGTAACTGTCGGGGTTGCAGTGTAGGCGTTGGCGATGTTACTACCACGACCACCAAAAATTTCATCAAAGGAATTTCCCAAGTAGTTTAGATCAGAAATAATCATTTGAGTCTCTCCTGGAACTGAGAATTTTTTTGAGTTTTTTTGACATAAAATATTGTTACTTCCTGACGCTCAATTACTATACTTTATTCTTAAAAGAAAAACAATACTATTTTGAAAGTAGTCTGATTAAAATAATTAATCTATCAGACGAACAATTGTGAGAATTTGCATTAATTAAAATTATCAAAAATAGCAAACAAATCTAGGCACTGATTGAAATTATTACTGTCTACCAAGTTTTTTAACTATTTTAATTATTATTTATACGTAAAAATAATCTGTCTTCAGACGTATTGACAAGACTCTTAAATTAGAAAATTATTTAATTTTTAAGCAAACAATACTTAGATATATATTATTTTGTCAAGATATAGACATCTATCTTAAGTTAG
Organism: Nostoc sp. CmiVER01; assembly: GCF_034531135.2. NCBI lineage: Bacteria > Bacillati > Cyanobacteriota > Cyanophyceae > Nostocales > Nostocaceae > Nostoc > Nostoc sp. CmiVER01. The sequence continues at coordinate 296,554 of NZ_JAVRBU020000009.1, read as the reverse complement.
AGAAAATATTTAGATGCGAAAAGATTTGGAATTTCATAACCTATTTAGTTTTGGTGAATGACATATCTGGCAATTCTTCCTGCGATCGCACATTTGTATCCAAGTCTATCTGAGTGATAATTTTCATTGCGTTGATTTGTTGCTTTAACCAATTAGAAAATGATTCTGTAATGATTTTTTGGCGCAATTGTTCATCTAATTGGGGTTGAATAATTTCTTCTACCCAAATTAAATTCACTCCCTTGGGAGTCGTAATCGGTTTGAGGGCATTTGGTGGTACAGCAGCAAATACAGCTGCTGCAATCTCTGGGCGAAAATCTTTGCGATATCGAAGTCCTTGATATCCATAAGCACGGCGGAGTTCTGGTTCTGGAATATATAAACGGGCAATTTCAGGAAAAGTGATTTCGCCTTCTTCTAAAGCATAAAAAAGTTCTAAAGCTAAGTCTCGATCCTCGAAAATGACTTCGTAGGTAACGGCGGCGACATAATCTAGCTGGTGTTCATAAAAGTGCTTTTCGAGTTGAGCAGAAAATAGATGATTTGCTAACTTCCGCGAAAGGATATTGTTGTAGGCTAATTCTTCAAACTCATTCACAGACAGGTGGTGTTTTTCTAGCCATGTCCAGGTGTCTTTAGCTTTAACAAGCTTCTTAGCAAACCTTAAGCTATCTCCTTCTTGCTGTAGTTCTTCTGGTGTGACTGTGATTCCCAACTCTTTGGCTGCTTCGGTAATAATGCTTTGCGATGCGATCGCTTCGACTACATCAGGTATCTGACAGGAAAGTTTGAGGCTGTGAATGATATCTGAACTAGAAATTGTCAGACTATGGGGCATAACACGATATCTCCAATAATTTAATTAAGGGCATTGGGCATTCTGACTAAATCTCTAAACCGCCTTTTTGCAGTTTCTTGAACGGATCTAAGACAAAATCAATCACGCGCCGTTGGCGAATGATCACTTCAGCATTTGCTGTCTGACCGGCACCTAATGGGATACGTTTGTTGCCATTTTCGACATACTGCTGATCTAAGGTGATTTCTAACTCATAGTTTTCAATGTTCCCTTGGGGAGTTTGGGTAATTTTCGAGTCAGGAGAGATCCAAGTAACTTTCCCTGGTACGATGCCATACTCCTGGAAGGGATAGGCATCAAACTTGACTTTAACTGGCATTCCTAGCTTCAAAAAACCACTATCCTGATTAGGCATATTAGCTCTGAGTATGAAGTCTGCATTCTTGGGTGCGACTTGGGCAATCCTTTGACCGAGTTGTACTACTGCTCCCGGCTTCGTGGTGGGTAATTCAAAAATCACCCCATTAAGTGGCGATCGCACCACTCGTTGCTGTATCTGAACTTTTATAGATGTAATCTGGCTTCTAGTCTGAGCGATTTCTGATTGTACTGCTGTTATTTGCGCTTCTAGGTCTTTTAGCTGTTCCTGATTTTTCATTACAGCCAGTTCCCCGGCTTGCATCAAACTTTTATAACTACTTTGTTCCTCTTGCAGTCGGAGTTTTGCTTGTTTGATATCAGATTCCAACGTATTGATAGTTACTTGATAATTATTTAGCTCTTGGGTTAAACGCAATTGAGCTTGTTTAATATCTGATACAGACTTTTTATAAAGTCGTTTGCTTTCTTGTTCTTGTTTTTTGAGTTCATCAATTTGGGTATCAGAAACTGCCCCATCATGAACGAGTTTGCTAAAACGTTGAACTTGCTTAGAATCTATACTCAAACGGCTTTTAGCCGATTCTTGATCGTCTCGATTGGTAGAAATTTGCTGCTGTGCTTGCTTAACTAATGCTTGCTTTTCTAACTTTTGGAGGTTATAGCTACTCAGTTTGGCATCCAGGTTTTGCTGCGCCTGGTTAACTTGAGCCATTTTTTCTAATTCTTGGGATTTATTTTGTTGCTCTAAGAGGTTAGTTGAAATTAAGAGTTGATTTTTGAGCAGTTCTAATTGCGATCGCTGATTTTGTAGCCCTTGCAATTTACTCTGGACTTGTTGTAGTTCTGTTTGCAAAACTTCAGACTCTAGTTCTACTAGAACTTGGCCGGCTCTAACTGTATCTCCTTCTTTGACCATAACTGCTTTGACAGTCCCACCAGCTTGAGCGTCTAATTTTTGAGTTGCCCCTTTAGGTTCTATACGTCCTCTAGCACTACCAGTCTCATCTACTTTCGAGAGAGTTGCCCAAGGTAAGAACAAACCAGCAAATGCTATGAGTACATACAACAAACCACGAGTCCAAATCCGAGGTAAAGCATTGAGTAATGCTTCAGTACCGTAGTACAAATCTTGACTGTCATTTTCTACCTCTGTCTGCTCGTTAGACTCTACAGATTCCTCTTGCTGTGTGTGATTTTGATACTTATCTATCTGATCTTGAGGAAGTGGGGATGATCTATTGGGAGATGGCATAGTTTTAGTTCCGATAATAGTAAGTGGGGAGTAGGGAGTGGGGGAGCAGGGGGGCAGGGGGGCAGAGGGGACAAGGGGACAAGGTGACAAAAGTTTAGAACTTCCAACAAGTCTTTCCCAATGCCCAATATTCCATCTCAACTGACTTGAGTCAGTTGTTGTTGATTCAGGTAGTAATAATGACCTTTTTTAGCGATTAATTCGTCGTGAGTACCGCTTTCTACCAAAACGCCTTGATCTAAAACTAGAATCAAATCAGCGTTGCGGACTGTAGAGAGGCGATGGGCAATGATTACACTTGTGCGTCCTTGAAGAATTGTTTTGAGGTTGTTTTGAATAATTCGTTCTGATTCAGAATCTAGGTGGCTGGTGGCTTCATCAAACAGTAATAACCGAGGATTTCCGAGCAAAGCACGAGCGATCGCTAGGCGTTGGCGTTGTCCACCAGAAAGCATACCGCCGCCTTCACCAATTTCGGATTCGTAACCCATCGGTAGTTTTTGAATAAATTCATCGGCTCCAGCGTATTTTGCTGCTTGGATAATTTCTTCTAAAGAGGCATTTGGATGAGCGATCGCAATGTTTTCCCGAATAGTCCCACCAAAGAGAAAGGTATCTTGGTCTACAACGCCGATTTGAGAACGGAGCGATCGCAACGAAATACTAGTGATGTCACGACCATCAATGAGTACTTTGCCATCTGTTGGTGGATATAAACCCAAAATCAATTTACTTAGAGTTGTTTTTCCAGAACCACTGCGCCCCACCACTGCAACCATCTGTTCCGGCTGGATTTCAAAGTTAAGATTTTCTAAGACGTTAGTCTCACTTTCTGAGTGATAGCGAAAGGTGACATTATGAAAGTTAATGTGACCGCGCAGCTTACCCAACGCCTTCCGGGGTTTAGTTGCTAAGTTTTCTTCTGGTTCCGCTTCCAACACATCATTTATGCGTTCGGTGGAAATCACGATTTCTTGCAATTGATTCCACAGCATAGATAGCCTCTGGAAAGGACTCAAGACGTTACCCACCAACATATTGAAAGCAACTAATTGTCCAATCGTTAGTTCGCCATTAATTACCTGGGTCGCTCCATACCATAGCAATGCAGTATTTACAAAAGTTTGGATAACGCCACTAATAATTTGCAGATGATTTCCAATTATTTGAGCATTAAAGCCTTTTTTGACCAAATCATTCAGTAGTTCCTCCCAACGCCAGCGCACAGTCTGTTCAATTGACAATGAGCGGACGGTACGAATTCCATTTAGGGATTCTATAAGATAGCTTTGCTCTTTAGCGCCTGCATTAAAAACTTCTCTGGAGATGCGGCGCAAAATACTTGTGCTAGCCAGCGCCAAGATAAAAAATGGTGGTATAGTACATAGCACGAATAATGACATCCGCCAGCTATAAGAGAACATCAAGGCCAAATAAACCACCAATGTCAGCATATCCAACAAGATGGAGAGTGTTTGACCGGTGAGGAATTGCTGAATCTTTTGGTTTTCTTGGATACGTGAGACTATATCCCCAACAAAACGCGACTCAAAATAAGAAAGAGGCAAGCGGAAGGTATGTTTGATAAAACCTACGAGTAAGGCGATACTAACGCGGTTAGCAGTATGAAATAGAAGATATTGCCGTACAGCGTTGACAGCCACACCAAATAACCCAAAAATAATCATCCCCAAACCAATAGCGTTTAGGGTTGTAACGCTACGTTGCACAAGTACTCTATCGAGCAACAACTGAGTGAATACTGGTGTTATCAGTCCAAATAATTGGATTAATACCGAAGCTATAAAGATTTCTAATAGTGTCCGATAGTGAGGTTTGATTAACTCAAAAAATTTCCAGAAGCTTGTACTTTCGTTTTTAGTATTTTGTAATAAAGCTGTAGGTTCCAGTAACAATGCATAACCACTCCAACCTGCTTGAAATCCAGCTTTTGTCAGGCTGCGTTGACCAAGAGCCGGATCGCATACAATCACCCGCTTAGGAGTGATTTCATAGACAACGATGAAGTGGTTGCCTTTCCAGTGGACAATTGCAGGTAAAGGTTGTTCTGCTAATTTATCAAGAGTGGCTTTCACCGGACGGGTGGCAAAACCCAAGTTTTCTGCTGCTGCTGCCATAGCCTTTAGAGATGCACCACTGCGGTTGACGTTGGTCATATCCCGCAGGCGATTGATACTAAAATGCTTGCCCCAATAGTTACCAATCATCACCAAGCAAGCAGAGCCACAATCGGCAGCGCTTTGTTGTGCATAGAAGGGATAGCTCTTAGTCAGGCGTCTCCACCAATGCCCCACTTGCACCTGTGGACTGGGAAAGTAAAAACGTGCTTTTTTTGGTTGTTGTGACTGCTGATCTTGTTGGGGAAAAGGAATGATTTTGGATTTTGGAGATTGGGAAGTTTTTTCCCTACTTTTTACTACAGACGGGATTAATCGCGTCTCTCCCGACTCCCCACTCCCTAGTCCCCAATTCCCTAACTCCGGCAAGTATTCTAGTGCTGTTTGCCAATAGTCCTTTTTCAGAATGTAAGCAATTGTTGGTTGAGTTGCCTGCCAATTACCTTGTTTTGGTTGGGCAAAGATTCTGCCTGGTGTCAAAAAATGACCTTCAGAATGCCGCAGTTGGCCTCTGTACAATAGCCATAACTCAGAATCTTGCGATACTTGCGTAGTTAGACCAGTTTCTAAATGCTGTCGCTCAAAGAGAGATAAAGCTTTGAGCATCCCTGGTACAAGTGAAGTATGGCACGGTAATTGTGAGGTTTGGCGACATAACAATAGTAAATCCCAAAGTTCTGCACGGGCAAAAAGGCGATCGCGAATATTAGGATACTTATCTATCAATGTTTGCAATGCATCTTGCTTAAAATAGCCAAGCTTTAAGTTTGTCGAAGCTCTGACTACATAAGGATTAAAGTCAGCTTCAGGAAAAAGAGTCAATTCACCGAAAACAGACCATGCACCAAAGGTAGTGATTAAATTCTCAGAGCTATCTAACAGTCGGACTTTACCTGTAAGGATAATATAGATACCAGGATTCGTCTGTGCAGATTGCCAGAACTGCTTTGCTAGTGGTGGCTCCACAATTTCCATTGTTGCCAAGAAGTTTTGTAATTCTTTGTCTGAAAGCTTTGCACCCAAGGTGTACAAGAGCCTTTCGCCTACATCTTCCCTAGAAAGCACGGGTGGCATTTTCTAACCTCCAAGACGAAATTTAGCTATTGGTCTAAATTGAAAAAATTAACAATAAGTATTCGTTGATACTTTTTTATTGTGCGAAGAAACTCTAAACTTCCTAGAAGAAAAGAGTTTTTTTGATCAAAAGGTATTTTTATTTAACAATTACTAATGTGAATGCTATGTTTTTTAGCTAGATGTTTGCCTAACCAAGCCTTAATGTTCGCAAAGCATCAACCCTTGAGGTGTCTTCGGACGCGACAAGATTCATGCTTTTAGCAAAAGGTTGAAAAATAATTTTGAAGTAAAGCATCTACACCTTTGCCAAGCAAGGTATTAAAATCAATTTAGTAGGTTATGCTTCAGTCTACAGCCCGTAGCCTTTAAGATTAAAAAGCTGGCTTTGGGCAGGCTACAGTCAAAAAGTGAGAAAAACTATAAAGTACATCATGATTTCTTGAGATTTTACTAGTCAATAAAAATCTCACTTCAACAATATTGCTTGGCTTGTTTAGAAGCTACTAAACTCAATCTTTTTACAGTCATGTTTAGTCTCTTTAAACACCTATTTAAACAAGTACATTAAATTTATTACACCTCCTAGAACGGAATTAGTGCGAGTGGTTAAAATGGTTTTGCGAGAAACATATTTACATTAAGTGGGTAAGAAAATTTATAACTTATGTGTCCTCGCGTTCGCCCCTGGCGTTCCCGTTGGCGCAGCCTCTCGTAGATAAGGGTACGCAACAAAGCCAAGCAATGACAAGAGCTTAAAGCTTTTTGTATTTAGTTACATAGTTAGGTTTATTTATGTCTACCTACTTAGCTTACACTGATTAACTTAAAGTTTGAATATGTTTATGCCTATTTTCGTGTAAATTTTTTGAAATATTACATAAAGAAGAAATCTTAGCAAAAAAAATATAATTTTCAGTCATTTATACATTAAATCTTTAAATAAATAGACCACATAGTATGATGCAAGTTATAACAGCGCATAATATTCCCGGTTCGGTCATTTTGTCGGGAGATAAAAACAAAGTCTACCAATGATAAAAGACTGGTCGCCAGTTATACCAATTCGCTTTTTCGCCCATTCGCAATTAAGAAACTTAGATGCAGTAAGACTTTCGTGATTTATATCTGTTTAGTAAAACTGTCATTCAGAAGGCAGAAGTGCGTTATTGCAGGGTGTTACAGAGAGGTTAGGTGCTGCACGGCTATTAAAAACTAAGGGATACAATGTTACGGTATTGGAAGCTAGCGATCGCGTTGGTGGTCGGCACAGAAAGAGTATACTTTGCTGGCGGGGCTTAACATCCAACCAATCCAGCTACTGTGCATGGCCTTTTTTGGTCTGGTGAGCAAGCCGTATGCGCTCTAGAACAACAATTCAATTAGCTTAACTAACTGGACTTAAACATTACAAATTACGAATTAGTATAAGATTGTTTTGGCAGTAGCGATCGCCTGCTCCACACTCTCCACAATATAAACATTCTCTGTTGATAGCTTTTTAAAGAAAATCTTACTTTCTTCATCATTAGTCAACAAAATTACTTGCTTATTTCCTTTCAAAGCTAAGGCGACTTCTGAAGCAGTTCCTGCACCCATACCGCAGGCAATTACCACATCACTAGTGAGAACATTAATATTATTTCTAGCATTTCCCATGTCTGTGAAAATAGCAATATCTACTGAAGAAGAAATACTATCTTGATTATCGCTAGGAAGAATACCAATAGTTAAACCCTCAGCAGATTTTGCACCTTTACTTACTGCATCCATTACACCTACATTTCTACCACCTGTGAGTAAAATCCATCCTTGTTTGGCAATAAGTTGACCTAGTGTATAAGCATTTTGTAAATCATTTACTGTCGCATTTTTTCCAGGCCCCATCACCCCAACGATAATTTTTCTCATAGAATTTCAATTTCTAACAGCATTTTATAAGTAGTTGCTCTTACTAGAGCAATTACTATATGGGTATAGCTATTCTTACTAGATAATTGTAAAATTTGATGTAATGATAAAATAAATTAATTCTTTTCACAAAATATAAATTAGCTTATCTTCGGCTGTATCCGTCTCTCACTTATGCCTTAAAATGATTATCATTACTATATAAATGAACATTTAATTTCCTGAAAATTTTATCTAGTCTAAGGTTTTGGAGTTTACCTGATCCTGGCTTCTAAGTTAATTATTTGTTTTTTGCATAAAACACAAAATTTGAGGTGAATAGTATTGTATGGTTTTATGGGATTTTTTCAGTTTGTAGTAGAGAATATTCCTGCTGTTACGAGCGCTTGGGGATTCTCTATATAAATAAACTGTGTCAAATAAAAGTGATTTCAACTCTCTGGAATCCTATTTAGTCACACTGAAACTATAACTCAACGTTAATCAACAAAGGATTGATATGCGCTTACCTATTGCTATTGGTGCAATCTTAGTAGCATTTTTGAGTTTGAACGCTCCAGTAATGTCTGTGCCTCCTACGAATGGAGCAAAAGCAGAGATTAATAACTCGAACTTAACACAGCTAAGAATTAATCGCCAATTGTGGAACCAGAAAAAAATTAACAACTATCGCTATACACTTAGCAATAATTGTTTTTGTCTTCCCGATTTTAGAGGGCCAGTAATCATTGAAGTACGTAACGGCATCACAAAATCTATCACGAATGCTCAAACTGGTAAGCGAGTAGATCCAAAGCTATTACAACAATATAGTACAACTTCTAAACTCTTTACTTTGATTCGGAATACAATTAATAGTGGAGAATCCGAGTTAACTGTAGTGTACAACCCACAACTTGGTTATCCAACCCAAATTAATATCGGTAATCTAGCTGCCGATGCTGGAGTATTTACTACAATTAGCAATTTTGAAGTACTTTATTAGGGTTCATACATAAAGCGATGACACTGTTTTTGACAATCCAATAAATCCCCACTAAGAAAATTTCATAACTCTGTTTGTTAATGACATGTCTCCTTGCCCCTAATCCCCAGAGGGGGCCCCGAATTCCCCGCAACCACGGAGGGATTGAGAGGTGGATTAAAAGTTTGAACTTAAGTTGATACCAATGAACCTGATATTACTTCTACAAAATAACAAAAGCAACCCCCCTAAATATTTGCTGATGGAAAACTAGTTAAATTAAGGGGCAGGTTGTTATATTTCAATATTTTTGATTTTGCTGCCCCAACTTTTAGATAGAAAATGGCTGAACTAGCCTTTTTCGACAAATCAATAATTTTCTATTACTATTATATGAATGTTTTCGTTAGCTATATTTACTTGATTTGTTGCAGATTACTAATTATAATGAATATTTCATCATCAGTTTTTTGCTTATCATAATCAATGTTAATTTGAGTAGGATAGCCAAGTGTCGGGTTATATTGTACAGTCAAATTGTCTGCTCTTTGAATGAACGCATTTCTAATGATATTAAAGAGTTTAGGAATTGTATTGTATTTTTCAAATAACCCTGTATCTACTGGATTTTTACTATATTTATAAGTAATGGAAGTGGTGACTCCATTACGCACTTCAATAATCACTGGTTCTGTGGCTTTGGGGAAACAGAAGCAACTTCTAGTAAATTCATAGCGATAGTTATAGATTCTTTTATTTCTCCATAATCGAGAATTAGTCTTAAATTGTTCTAAAGCGAAACTATTAGACGCTGGTTTTTGAGCTACCTGTATAGGAGGTTGAGATATTACAGGTGTACTCAAACCTAGAGACGCGACTAAAATGGCAGTAATTGCAATTGGTAAGCGCATATAAATCCATCCTTAACTTGAATTTTTTAGTAGTTTAACTTCTTAAGAGTTTAACGTGCTTCAAGACCATTGCCAAAAAAATGAAATTATTTTTGACACTCATCTAGACAGACTGCGATCGCATTCAACACGGCAAAATATCTAACTTTTTGTATTTAATTTTAATATCGTTGTCTGATCCTATGTAAATTAAGGGTTATAGGTTTCCATTTTGCCCAGCTTCTATCCAAGATTATTGTATATAAAAATATGCTAGAAACTAAATCAAGTCCTCATACACATACAAACACATCAACTAAAGCTGATACCTTAGCCGCGTCTGTTATCTCCTCTTCTAATCCTCAAGAAATCTACGATGTTGTAGTAGTTGGTGCTGGGCCTGTTGGGTTAGCAACTGCTATTGGCTTACGTAAACGTGGTATTGAAAATGTCCTTGTCATCGATCAAACTCGCGCCTTTCGTCAAGTTGGACAAACAGTGGATCTTCTCCCCAATGGATTACAAGCTCTCAAATACTTAGATCCTAATGCTTACGAAGAAGTCAAAAAAACTGGACTTGGCTTATTGAATCCCAAGCAGTCGAATGACCACGAAACTGTAGAATCTGTTCAAAAGCAACAACCTGCAAAGGTTTCACCTCAATGGATTTATAAAAATTTACAGGGGAAGATAATTAATTCAATTTCGCTTAGTTTTGATGACTGGTTTAAAGAATATGGCGAGGGTCGAGTGTCAATTTCTTGGTATAATTTGCAGACAGCCCTCAGACAGCTAATTTCAGAAGACCGAGTTAAAGCTAATCACCGTTGTATTAATGTTGTGAATGAGCCGGAAAAAGGTTGTATCCGCATAGATTGTGTAGGTGACACACGAATAGAAACCAACCCCTACGCGTATTGGGCAGAGGGGCAGAAAAATAATGATATACAGCCCCAAAACTCAGATATTACCTCCCAAGAATTAGAAACAAAATCGATTAAAGCTAAATTAGTTGTTGCAGCAGACGGGATTAATTCTACAGTTCGTAGGCTGCTTTACACAGATACTCAATATCATGATTTTGCCCGACCTGAATACTCTGGGTTTGCAGCTATATTTTGTAGAGAAATATCTGAAGTACAAAAGGAACTATGCACGAAACTAGAAGAAGATTTCTTTCAAAACTCACCACTTGTAACAATCACTAATGATGAAATATCTGAAAACTCTGTTTGTATAAATAACATCAGGATAATATTATTTCGCAGACCAACGGGTGAACTTGGGTACATAATACATCTTGCTTTGCCTTTAGACTCATTGCAAGGAAAGTCTGGAAGTTCTTTAATTGACTTAGCTTTGCAGGAATTGGAGAAAGCAGGTTTTCCTGATGCGCTCAAGCAATTAGTGCGTATATCTCCTTTTGACAAGATGCAGCAGCGTCCATACTACATTCACCGCGCTACTATTTCGGATTCTCTACAAGTTTCTAACCCAATTGACCTTAATACTGAAGCTGATCCTGCCAAAATTCCACCAGCCTGGAGTATGGGGCGAATCGTATTAGTTGGCGATGCAGCACATGGAATGCCTCCCTTCATGGCTCAAGGAGCTAATCAAGGATTTGAAGATGCATTAGTAGTTACAACACTCATCACTAAAATTGCTGAGGAGAATAACTGGGATGATCTCCAAGCTATAGCCAAAGCCTTTGAGAAATATGAGTGTCTTCGTCGCCCTTTGATGGCATACGTGCAACAGGCAACATTAAAGCGATCGCCCCACTCATCAGACAAAGAATGGCAGGAGTACACCCAACAAGTGTATCGCCGCAATTACGACCAAGTAATAAAGGCGCTGTAGTTTACCGTCTGGGAAAAATTTTTATTACAATGCAGATGTCCACTAGGCGGCGTGCTGTCTATCCACGTAAATCCAGAAGATAATCGATGAGTAATCAACTAAAAGACTACAATCCTAGCGGCATCGGTGAAGTAAATGGCAACCTCTTGGGTTTGCCCTGCGATTATGAGTCTGCAAACCTGATTGTCTTTGGTGTGCCGTGGGAAGTCACTGTTTCTTATGGCGCAGGCACTGTTAATGGTCCACAACGAATTCTCGATGCTTCGACTCAACTAGATTTGTTCGATTTTGATAACCCTGATGGTTGGAAGCAGGGAATTTTCATGGTGGAAATTCCCCAAGATATTTTAGAGAAAAATACATATTACCGCGCTTTGGCAGCAAAAATTATTGAACGATTAGCCCAAGGTAAAGAACTCTCAGATACACCAGATTTAACACCTGTTCTCAGAGAAATTAATCAAGTTTGTCAACAGGTAAATCAATGGCTGTTTGAAAATTGCCAGCAAGCAATTAATAATGGTAAGCGAGTTGCAGTCATTGGTGGGGATCACAGTTCGCCGTTAGGTTATTTCCAAGCATTAGCAGCTAAGTACACAAACTATGGCATTTTGCACCTTGATGCCCACGCAGATTTACGTGATGCGTATGAGGGATTTGAGTTTTCTCATGCATCTATTATGTTTAATGCGATGAAAATACCGCAAATTTCCAAGCTAGTGCAGGTAGCTTTGCGCGATATTAGTCATGATGAAGTGCAAATGATTGACCAATCTGATAGTCGCATTATTGCATATTACGACCCAGCCATTAAACAAAAGCTTTACTCTGGAACAACTTGGATTGATTTATGCCGAGAAATTATCAGTCATTTACCTGAGTTTGTTTACATTAGCTTTGATGCAGATGGTCTAGATCCCAAACTTTGTCCAAGTACAGGTACTCCTGTTCCAGGTGGGTTGGAATTAGAGCAAACATTTTGTCTATTCCGGGAATTAGTCAATAGTGGGAGAAAAATTATTGGTTTTGATATCTGCGAAGTCGGTGATGGTGAGTGGGATGGTAATGTTGGAGCGCGGGTAGTTTACAAGCTGGCAAATTTAATGGATTTATCTCAGCAGAAAATATAAAAGATAGAAATTGTAGCAGAGTGGGAATGATACTAAACTCATGGCGATGACTACAGCAACTCTTTGGTTTCTCACTCTCGAAGAATTCCCCAATAGACTTCTTGCATAAGTCGGGAAAAGGGGAAGGTGGGGCCCCCTCTGAGGATAAGGGGCGGGGGGAAGGGGAAAAACTTCTGTATCGTCCTTTTCCCCTTTAACATGAACCCTTTTCCCCAAGAGTGCAAAAAGCACTTTTGCCAAGAGGTCTAATATGTATGGATGGGGTTCTCTCCCCAGCAAGAAGTACCCCCTGGCGCTTTTGCGAGTAAGTCGCAGACTTCTTCATCCGTAGTTTGGGGAAAGTTTTCGTACCAAAGACCAACGCTTTGGAAAGGGCTAGGTGTCAAGATACAAACAATTTTATCTACCTTAGCTTCTAACTCATGACAAGTTTCGGGTGCGCCGACAGGTACAGCAATCACAATCTGAGCGGGTTGCTGCTTTCGCACAGCCACCACAGCAGCCCACATAGTTGAACCCGTGGCTAAACCATCATCTACTAAAATAATCGTGTGTCCTTGTAAATTTGGCAAGGGGCGATTTGAACGATAAAGCCGTTCTCGCCGCTCTAACTCCCGTTCTTCTTGCACTGCCACCCTAGCAATTACTTCATCGGATATCTTCACCAAGCTGATTATATATTCATTGACTATCCGCACTCCACCAGAAGCGATCGCTCCCATAGCTAGTTCTTCTTGAGCGGGCACACCCAATTTACGTACCACCAAAACATCTATTGGAGCATTTAATGCTTTGGCAATTTCAAAGGCAACAGGTACACCACCCCTTGGTAGCCCTAATACCAAAACATCTGGGCGGTTAGTATAAGCGGCTAACTTCTTAGCCAAAACTTGACCTGCAAACTTCCGGTCTTTGAATTGCATGATGTGGCACTCCTGATTAGTTTACAAAAAAATTAAGTGTTTACATGGTTTTGCCCTTGACTTTTTTTAGTTCTGAACTGATTTTAGAAAGCTAACAATTCCGTGCCCTCTGACTAACGAAGCGACATCTTCAATTTACAGTTCTATCAAACGGATGAGTTAATCTTTACAGAGGAAGATTTTCGCATTTTGGGCTGCTCCCATTTCGCTACTCCCCACTCTACACCCGCCCCGAAATGGTTTAGCAACGGAAAAAGCTTACTATAAGCGACAGTAAACCAGTTGCTAGTTAACTTTTTCCCACTTCCCAATGTTTATTGTTAAGCTTATACTGAGCAGTTTTTTAACTTTATATTAAAATATAATTACTTAACTATCGGAAGATGCCAAAATCTATGAATACAGTGATAATTACAATTTTAATTTGCCAATTGCTTCTTTATGCTTGCATTATCTTTTACTTACATGATTTTAGTACTACCTTTACATTATCCTTTAATTATTAAGTGTGGGATAATACAGAATATCCTATATCCTTAGAAGATAATACGTAGTATTATGATTGATATTAAACAAAAACCTTAGGGAAATTACTGCTTTAACACTTTTGAATAAAAGTACACAGGGTAAAATAACTGAATATTGGTCAGATATTTTTAAAATTCAAAGTAGGATTTTTTTTATGATCAGCTTAAGTAATTCGGAAAACGGCGCTAACAGCACAGCAGCCACTAAAAGGCTGGCAAGGTCAATAATGGTTTCAGGTGGGGAGTTCTCACTGATATTAGCTTGTTGTAACAGTATTGAAAGGCAGCAGCAAGTGCTGAATGTGTTAACAGAATTTTCATCAACAGATATCCACGAAATCCTGCTTTCACCTGCAACTAACACATTGTATACAGCTATTACAACTGCGATTGGTGCTACTCAACCCGAAGCTTTGATGGTACGGGGTTTAGAATCTGTAATAGAAATTAACCAACTAATCATCAGTACCAATATTATGCGAAATCAGTTTCGGAAAGAGTTCCAGTTTCCGTTGGTGTTGTGGATCAATGATGAAATTCTGCGTAAGCTAGTTTGGCTAGCACCCGATTTAAAAGACTGGGCAGCTAGTACTATTAGATTTGATGTACCTCAAAATCAGTTCGTTGAAGCTGAACAACAAGCGATTAGCGCTTAATATTGCCTGAGATTACTTGCAAAATCTTGTATCCGGTAAGTTTGAGTTGAGCAAAATCTCCACTACGGTTCTATAGTATTCTTTATCTAAAATTACTTTTATTGAACTCTCGCTTACGAAAGTGAGGCAAAAGTATTGCAAGCTTTTCTCGCAACCTATTTTACCAGCTAGAGGTGTAGGTTATCTTTTCCAAAAAACTTCTCATCATAGGACTTACGCAAAAAAACCTCAAACTCTTATTCCTCTGCTTCCTCTGTGGTTCGATTTTCCGTTACCTGTGTGTAAATCCTAATTTAACGAAGTCTGAAGGTTCTAAATTCTTACTTGATTGCCGTAGCGCTATAGGGCATTTTGATTAAGTGTATTTTTATCCAAAATTTGTATAAAGCGTATTTCAGGTAAATGAAGTACACGGCTAGGGTGACAAAACTTTGTGCCCATTACGATTATCTATACTTCACCAAGTTTACAATCTGCTGTATAACGCTTTCCGCATGGGTAAGCTACAGAAAGAATAATTAACCAGAGATGAACACAGATACTCGTAGAGACACGCAAATGGTGTGTCCCTAATTCAAATGAGAATCGCTATAAGGAACAAACAATCACTACATCAACGTCTGTCTTTATATCTGTTTTAGAAGACAGGTACTAAATTAATTCTAACTTATGAAATTTTAGAATTCTATACTCTATTATATATTATTGGCTAGATAATATTTATGAGTTCTATAACTCTTTACTAAATCTTACTATGAAATTAATGTTGAAAGACTACTTTAACCCCAATCAAGCCCGAATTTTCACTATTTTGATTTTGACTGGAATTTTGTTTGTTCCTAGCAGTTTAACATTTATCAAAAGTGCTACAGGCGCTACTGCAAAGTTATCGCTAGAAACAAGCAATGAAATTTTCAAAGACAATATTAAACTAAACCATTTGCCACGTCCAGTAGCTAACGCAGTCCTGCAAGATTTAGACCGTAACAATGAGCGATCGCTACGTTTAGCTTTAGCAAACAATCTACAAAATAAATTACCCACATCTGTAAAAAATGCTGTTTTGCAAGCCGCCTCCAAACGTTTGCAACAGCCAATTTCTCAGCTAAGAATCATTGAATTTCAACAGCAAACTTGGAAAAATGGCTGTTTAGAATTAGCTAATGCTGATGAATTCTGTACCGAAGCTTTGGTACCAGGTTGGCGAGTGGTTGTAGGCAAAGATGAACAAACCTTGGTTTATCATACCAATCAAACAGGTTCCACACTCAGGCTAAATGAAAAGGCTAGCTCAAGTCCACTAACCCCGGTACGAATTCCAGCCAGCGAGTTACCACCACCATTAGCTGGACATATAGTATTTCGGCAAATTTCCAGTGGTGGTTTTGCTGGTAGAACTTACGAGACTGTTTTACTCAAAGATGGACAATTGATTCGGGTGCGGATTGGTGATGCAAATGATTCTGAGCGTAGTGTTCGCCGCGTTTCTGTGCAACAGGTGCAACAATTTGTGCGATCGCTAGAACGTTTTCAATTTAGTAAATTCAAGAATCTGAGTTACCCAGCCCCCAGTGGTTCTGCTGACTTTATCACTTATACTCTTACAAGCCTTGAGGGTACGGTTCAGTATAACGATATTTCTCGAAATAACCTACCAAAGAATTTACAAGCATCAGTCAAAGCCTGGAATGATCTCATAGCTAGCGCCAAATAAGAAACCTGTGTATGAATAGTGATTGTTTTAGCGCTTACAATCGAAACGATCGCTATTCATGCTGATTGCTCATAATTTGATCATGTTTGTAACCAAATGATAAAAAGGTTTATAAAGTGGTGTGTTGAGTTTCATTCTTGGTGGAATATTCACCAAAGCAGAAAATCTCTTTTTTTTGCCGTTATAGCTAGCTTGAGTGTAGTTGCTACGGTGATGCTATCGTTCCCTTTAAACGCTCAAATTAATCTGCCGCAAACGCCAAAATCTGAGTTAAGGGGAGTGTGGTTAACAAATATTGATAGTGATGTGTTATTTGAGCGCGATCGCCTCAAGGGATCTTTGCAACGCCTTGATGAACTCAATTTTAACACCATATATCCGGCGGTTTGGAATTGGGGATATACATTGTATCCTAGCAAAGTTGCAGCCAAAGTTATTGGGCGATCGCTCGATCCCACACCGGGATTAAAAGGGCGAGATATGCTGAAAGAAATTGTCGATGTGGGACATCAAAAAGGCTTAACAGTAATTCCCTGGTTTGAATTTGGCTTCATGGCACCAGCAGATTCTCTATTAGCTAAAAATCGTCCCCAATGGCTCACCAGTCGCAGCGATGGAACTAGGATTGTCAAAGAAGGCATATATAATCGCGTTTGGCTAAATCCCTTTCGCCCAGAAGTACAACAGTTTATTCAAGATTTAATCGTTGAAATTGTTAGAAACTATAATATCGATGGTATTCAAGTTGATGACCATTTTGGCTTACCATCAGAATTAGGTTACGATGCCTATACAGTGGCACTTTACAAAAAAGAACACGGTGGTAAAGCTCCCTCGAAAAACCCTCAAGATCCAGAATGGGTACGCTGGAGAGCTAATAAAATCACCGAGTTTATGAAGCGGGTATTTACAGCTATTAAAGCTAATAAAAAAGATTGCTTGGTTTCCGTTGCTCCTAATCCTCAACGTTTTTCCTATGACTTCTCTTTAGCAGACTGGCAGAAGTGGGAACGGATGGGAATTATTGAAGACTTAGTTTTGCAGATATATCGTGATGACTTGAATGTTTTTATCAGCGAATTAGAGTATCCAGAAGTGAAAGCAGCCAAGAGCCATATTCCTGTGAGTATAGGCATTTTGGCTGGGTTAAAAAATCGATCTGTGCCAATGCAGCAGATTCAGACACAAGTGCAAAAAGTACGCGATCGCAATTTCGCTGGAGTCTCTTTCTTTTTCTATGAAACCCTCTGGAACATGAGCAAAGAAAAGCCCCAAGAGCGTCAAACTGCCTTCCAGAAAATTTTCCCCACACCAACGGCTTACCCGAATTTACTAGCAGGTTGGAAACCGTAGAAATGTGGGGAGTGAGGAGTGGGGAGATGGGCAGAATTCTTCCAACTCTTGTACAGACGCGATTAATCGCGTCTCTCTATCCTATTCCCAAACGCCCAGCCAAGCCGGGAGTTAAGGGTAGAAGCGTAGTAATCATCAAGAATAGAGCCAAAAGCCCTAAAGCGGCTCTAGCATCATCGGGTTCAGTGATTTCATTCAAACTGGGGCGTTCTTGATCCCGTTGCAAGAAGAAAATCACGATCGCCCAGTACATGGCTAGAGTATTACCGAGAGACACTAGCGCTAGTAAAATTAAAGTTGCTACTGTTGCTCGTCCTGCGGTTTTGCGTCCATAAATCGCCTGAACAATGCGTCCACCATCAAGTTGTCCGGCGGGCATTAAGTTCAAAGCGTTAATTACTAACCCCAGCCAACCAATTATCACTAAGGGATGAACACTTACTAGGGATGATTGCAACGCCGAACCGAGGACAACTCGCGCCAAGCTTCCCACCAAAATTGACCCTTGGAAAAACTGATTTGGCAATTGAAATAAACTACCCGGGCCAGAAAGCACCAAGCCCGTCACCAGCATTAACAAAGAAACAATACCACCTGCGGCTGGCCCTGCCAAGGCGATATCAAATAATACCTTGCGGTTGGGCAATAGAGACTCAAAGCGGGTAATTGCACCAAAAGAACCAATTTGCACAGCCGGCAGAAAGAAAGGCCAGCTAAGGCGAATTTGGTGACGCCGAGCAAGTAACCAATGACCGATTTCGTGAGCTACTAAAATCGCAAATATCCCAGTGCCTATGGGCAAAGCTTCTTGAAATCGCCCTGGATTGTCAAAGAAATCAAAATTCAGCAGTAATCCCGCAGCTTCTAAACTCGTGGCAATGGTCGCTATCAACAGAATACCTGCAAAAGCTTTTTGCGATAAGCTAATCGGCCGGGGATCATTGCGACTCGGCAGAACGATTACCACTGGTTTGCCGTCTGTATTTTCGACTAAAAACAGGCGATATTGATCGCCAAGGCGTTGCTGTAAACTTGCAGTTAGACGGTTGTGAGTCTCTTCTGGTTCTCCCCGCAAATTACCTTTGAAAATGGCTCCATCTTGGTAAGCGATGGTTTCTGTAGCAAAAAACGTATCGATACCGAAAATTCTTTTAACTGCATTCAAGTCTTCTTCTGGTATCGGTGGGATCTCCGGTTTCAGTTCTGCTACTTTTGGTTGTGGGGAATTTGCTTCAAGTGAGGAAACAGCAGCAAGTCTTTCTGTGGCGCGTTGCTTGAGGATGGCATCTTGCCCAGCTTGGCGTAACTGTCTGCCCAAGTAGATGTACAATCCGGCGGAAGTTACCACTAAGAACAATATACCCGCTATATTGATATAAATCCCTGCGGCAAACAATCCAAAAAACAGGAGCCAGGGAGTCATCAACACCACCGACTGTAACCAGGCTAAGATTCCCAGTTTACCAAAAGGTCTGGCGCGATAAAAGCCCCAGCCCAAAATGCCTAAAGCTACCAGTAGGATTGCCGCCAGGATAGAAGTTTCTGATAAAGTAAACATCTCCAAACCTTTGCTATTGAGACTAAGCCAGAACAAGTCCGGTATTGCAGATACACTTATTAATGTATAACGCCGCCTGTAATCTGCCCAAATTATCCTGCTTTGGGTGGGCTACTAGACATCTGGTGAAATTAATTATGCGTTACCTGAAACCCTTGTAGAGACGTTGCAATGCAACGTCTCTACATTCATTGCATTGCAACGTCAAAACAATTCATTTTCGGAGATGTCTACTGTGTACACACAAATCTTTTAAAGTTACTGCTTAACATAGGGTAGGTTAATCTTTGCAGGTCGATGCAACAAAGGTGCAGGTCGATGTAACAAAAGTGCAGGTCGATGTAACAAAGGTGCAGGTCGATGTAACAAAGGTGCAGGTCAATGCAACAAAGGTGCAGGTCGATGCAACAAAGGTGCAGGTCAAGAGACTTGTGTGTACAGCGTAGCTTTACTACGGGAGGGCTGCTCTTAAGAAGTCGGGGATCTGGCAGCCCTTCAAATGAGTAGGTTAAGAGTTCAAACTGTATTTAAGCGAAGTATTCTTCTAAGTCCAATAAAGAATTTCAGCATTTGGAAAGCGCCTACTAATCTCACCCTCAAAAAAGCTACGCAACGCCTTCATTGTGTCTTTTTCATAAACGTATTTAGTCCCGCCAAACTTATTACGCTTGACGCTGCGTTTTGCCTCATCCATCTCTAATTTGGATTGCGGATACCAAGTTTGTAACACTTCTTTTGACCCAGGTGTAAACCGATGAGAGATTAACTCAAAGGTAAGGTTACAGTCAAAATCTAGTGCCTCGTTTATCTGGTCAAACAAACGACTATAGTGTATCTGCCAATCGTCTATCGGCATAATTGGCGCGATCACCAAACCTATTGGATAACCTCCACCGCCACGCTCTTGTGGTAGCGCCAACCGTCGTAACGCATTCAGTCTAGATGCTACGGATGCCGTGCCACCTTCAAACTTCCCAGAAATTGGTGCTGCATTAACACTCATCCGACAGCGAGTATTCCCATTGTGCGGTAAGTCGAGTAATCCATCCACAGCATCAAACTTCGATACCCAACGTAGATGTGCATTGCTACGAGTGCCAAAGTAACGGATACATTCGGCAAGACTTCCAGTTAAATGCTCAATACCCAATGGGTCTGTGTAACAGCTAACTTCAAAACTTGTGTTTTTACCCTGTTGCTCGTAGTTAGCTAAGTTCTCTAATATCTGCGGTAAATTGGCAAAAGCGCGGATGACAGGTGGCCCCGACAGGCTACCCGCTAGGTAGCAGTATTGACAGTGAGCTGGACAACCTTCGGCAAGGTGAAACTGCCAATCCGCAGAGGGTGGGATGGGACTCAATTTAAAAGAACTGGGTGGTGCAGTAACTACCGCTAAGGTACGCTTGGCGATGTTGTAAGTATCCCGCTCAGATTCACCGCGCAGACCCTTCAGACGGTTCTGTGATAGTTCTTCTATTGGTAAGTTGAGTGACTGCACACGTTTAAGAATCTGCTGCCCCCAATCCTCATCTAGGGCAGCAGGTGTAAACAGTACCCGTTCAGGTATCCACAACCTTGGTGATCTTGTTTGTGTCTCTAATACTGAAACTTGGTCTGTAATGGTATTCAGCAATATCTTTCTCCGTTATTTAGTTTGCTGACTTCTGCAATTAATTTTCCAGGACTTGCTTAATTCGTCGCTCTAACAAATCAAGATCCAAACTGCCTTCATCACGGTTAATTCGGCGCACAGTTGAATTAACATTAGCTAAATTAACCAATAAATCTTGAAGAATTTCCTGCTGCTGACGAGCTTGGGTAACTTCGCGTGGTTCCTGTACCAAATCACGCACGATGGTATCTTCAGCGCGAGAGGCGATAATTGGATCATTTTGCCCTTGAACATGAACAAAGGTTCGTCGCCCTGGGCCCCGCTCCTCTTCTATTGGTATAACTGCTGTCACTTGGTCAGAACGCACATATTTGCCAAATCCCAAATGGACTAGTTCTGATGAGAGTATTTTCATATAATTGAAGCGTTATCTTTATCTCTTACTTATATTGTAAAATCTAGAAAAGTGACTTGAAGCCATAGAGCATACGGGTTATACCCAATTCAAAGTAGTAGTTTCCTTTCCCAGCTTTTGGGCTTGTTCTGGAGTTTGACCGGAAGAGGCAGGGGGGAAGGGAGCAGTTCTTGCTGGGGGAGCAAGCCCAACACTAGAAGTAGAGCGGAGCGGAACATGGGTACTCCGCCCCGCTCTTCACGGAGCTTGACCGGGGCAGAGTCTGAGCTTCCGTCTCGGTTTTCCCCCTTGCTCCCAGCAAGAACTGCCTACACCACAATAGAATATTTTTTTAGTTGGAAGTCCCTAAGAGGTAAGATAGATTATCAACTGAACAAAAAGTCACGCAATTGCTTACCAATTGCCTCCAAAGAAAAGCACTCCACCACCCGACATCGGGCAAGCTTACCTAGTTCGCGCCCCCAAGCCTGGTTGTCTAAGATACGACCTAGAGTTAAAGCCAGTGCCATAGCATCGCCACGCGGCACTACCAACCCACCCGATGCCTCACCGCCCTCTAGGATATCAGGCACTCCGGGCGCGTCAGTCGCTACCACAGGTAAGCTACAGGACATGGCTTCGATAAGAGCTACGGGAAAGCCTTCGTGTCTGGAGGGGAGAGTATAAACATCAGCAGCCGACAGGTAACGTTGAATTACAGTGCGATCGCGCACATATTCATCTACCCACAGCACCCTATGTAGTTGCATTTCGCCAATCAGTTGATGTAACTTGGCGGCATCGCTGCCTGTTCCTACAAGTAGCAACCACAAGTCTCTTTCAGGGCGATCGCTCAATACCTGCTTCCAAGCATCCAAGAGAATATCCAGACCCTTGCGGTGTATATCAATACGCCCGTGACACACTACCACCTGAGCATTAAGGGGGATATCCAACGCCGTTCTAGCTTCACTACGATCTATAGCCTGCCAATTTATGACATCCAATGGGTTGAAAATTCGTGCTAGCTTTGCAGACGGGATGCCGTAGGAGGACTGCACTCGCTGCACCTCGGTTTGAGTTGCCACAATCAAACCAGCACAAAGTCGCACTGTCAGAGGGCGCAAAGGACGTTCCCATCGTGATAATTGAAAGTCACCTCCCTGGAAAGTTGCAAATACAGGCAAACCGATTAACTTTCCCAAGAGTACGCATACATCAAAACGAGCATATTCGTACTCTTGGCAGAGAATTGCTTGGCAACCTTGGTGCCGCAGTTCCCGCGCCAGTCCGACTAGAGGTGTTGCCAGATAAGGTGATATGTCTTTGAGGATTGCTAAGAGGATGCGGTGGATACCATGAATTTCTCCAATTGCTTCGTTGAGATTCCAAGCATAAGGATTGGGTATATGATGCCGAGCAACGTGGTAAATTTTGGGAGCAGGCAACACACAAATAGTTGCACCTGTAACCTTGTGGGTATAGCGCATAGGTTCAGTAACACGAGCAGAAATACAGAACAGCACCGTCCCCACACCAGCTAGTTTCAAAGCACTGATGTAACCAAACATCCAGCCACCTGTCATCTCGTTGCAAAAAGCCTCAAACGAAACCCCGATGGTGTCCAAAAAGTCTTCGATTAAATCGCCCCAGTGTAGCAAAGCGATTGTCGATTGTAACTGATTATTCATGCTTTTGCCAAACCGATGCGGTTTCTGTACCCATTGAGTGCGGCTGGTGCAGGTAATAACTTAGCCATGTCAGAGGACTAAGCATCTTACACAAAAATTGACGCTGACGGTGAGATAACCGTGAAAATGAAATATCATGACCGAGTACTGTGAGGGGATTGATAAACGTGGCATACTCCTGACAAGGTAAACTTATCAAAACCTGAAGTTCTGTCAAAGTATAGCTACGCCGGACATGACCCCATTCTGCCATAATTTCTGCCTCACTAGGACAGATGGATTTCATAAATTTGTAGTAGGGAAACCGCCAATTTTCATTGGGAGTACTAATCAAAATAAAACCACCTGGTCGCAGCACTCGCAAAGCCTCTGTTATTGCCTTTTGATGATCTGGGACGTGTTCTAAAAGGTCGAACATTGTCACCGCATCAAAGGAGTTATTTTCAAAAGGTAAAGCAGTTGCATCTCCACAGACAAAGCATACCCGTTCTTGTTGGTTGCAGGGAGCTTGAGCATACTCGGGATTTAAGTCTAAGTTGGTAATTTGTGCTTGTGGATATAACAAGGCACTTAAGCCACTTTGTCCACCACCTATTTCGAGAATTATTTGTAATGGTTGGTTGGGAGCAATGTTATGAATAGCACGCATTTTTTCCCGATAAAAAAAGCCTTGGGTGAGTGGTTCGGGGAAAGGATTATGTGCGAGAAACTTTTCTAAAGGTGTTTTATCAGCTTTATTTTGCTTGGATGATAAAGTTAACATAATTAGAATTGGTAATTAATAAACGATATTTTTAATTTTTTGCATTAGCTAATTTGGCACATTCTAATAAAGCTTGCCGCTCTTGAACTTCCATGCAGAGCATTCAAGCTTTTCCTACCCATTTACCGCGCACAAAAGCCCAGGTGATGGCGATATCTGCAAATTTCAGATTGCCGCGTCTAAGTGCAAATTTTAAAGCTTGCTTAAACACATCTACTGAAGAATAAAAAGTAGAATTAATAAACTCAAACAACCAAGTTAAATAAGAATTTGACATGGTTATATTTATAACTTAACTTTTTTTGTTATGTGGTTATGTTTTGGCTGACTGGGGAGGGCTTGAAAAGCTGCAACCTTACGGTTATCCATATAAAATTTGACCCCTGCTAAACATCCAGAAATTTCTGCGAAGAGGGAACTGTGTCTGAATTGAAAGCCTGTTTTAAGTTCTTGTAAAAACCGCTGGTAATAGTAAATTGGCAAAACTAAAAAAAGACGGCGGATATTGCCCCAGTGTTTGTAGTTAGCAAACTGCACTAAAAGCGCTGCAACATGTCCCCGCATATACTGATATGCTTGGTCTTTTAAGCTATCAATGTCTCGGCGATGGTAATGATAAATCACAGCCGTTGGTTCGTAGCGACAAAGCCAGCCTTCTGCAAGAATTCTGTACCAGAATTCGGAATCTTCGCTACATCCAGAAGCTCCTGCTCCAAGACGTTCGTCAAAGTACCCTACCAGATCAAAAGCCTGACGTCGAAATGCCATGTTAGCTCCAGCACCAATTTGCCAAACCGGGACACCTTGAGATTTCATCTCGGTGAAGAACTGAGGATCAAAGGTAACAGTGCGGTATCCCCAACTTGGACCACCAGCACCTCTATGAAAAATTAATTGTGCCTCTGTTTCTAGTTCCGCGGGTAGCATTAACCCAGTGACTACCATGACTTTTGGGTTTTGAAAGCCTTGCTGCAATCGTGCAATCCAATTAGGATGAACCACGACATCATCATCGGTAAAGGCTATGATGTCGCCGATACTGTGGGAAATGCCAGTATTGCGGGCTACACTCAGCCCAGGACGTGGTTCTAAGACATATTGAATATCGGAGAATTGAGCAACTAGTTGATGTGTAACATCGGAATTTGGAACATTATCTACAACTATAATCTGTTGGGGAACCGGGGATAAATTTTGCAGCGATCGCAAACATCTTGCCAACTCCTCTGGTCGGTTGTGCGTACAGACGACTACAGAAACAGTAGCACTTACAGGTTGCGAACAAGTTTCCTGGAGTTCTTTGAGAGGTTGCTTTAATGCCATCAGAAACTGGAAGTTTTCCAGTTTAGACAATTTAGATGTTTTGCTACTGGAGCTAAAAAGGCGATCGCCAACTGCCAAAGCGATGGTTTGTACAGCCAGATTAGCTAGTTGCGTAGCAGGCATTGGTAACTGGGCAGCTAATATCTCTTGATGACCAAGAGGAACGCCTTGCCACCAAAACACCACATAAAGTCCCCCAAGCTCAGGTATTAAGGGTAACTTGGAGAATTTTTGACTCAGTTCTAGGTGTAGAACCTGCCAAGGCCTAAAGGGCTTCATAAGCATCACCTTCACTCATTTGCTCAACGCGCCGTTAACTTCCACAACCAATTCCCTTAAGCGAGACGAAGTTATCAAACAGAATTCAGGAGTTAGGAGCCAGAATTCAGAATTGAATTCTGATAGCGCAGCGATAGCGAGTCTACGAGCGTCACGAAAAAGTGGATGAATAAGCGGCGTTTTTGCACCCCCTCCAAATCATAGATTTGGTGGTCAACTTTCGTAGTGGCGGGTCTGAATCCCCCACTTTCTTGTTCTGACTCCTGACTTCTGACTTCTGAATTCTTCTTCATTTCAATCTACTAGACTTGATATAACAATATGCTAAAAAACTATGTCTTTTTTTGGCGAGATGGCATACCCTTGCGTAAATACCGCCAACTGCAACGTCCTCCTTCCAGTAAGAAAAACTTTATAACTGAACAGATAATTCTCAAGGAGGAATTACATTTAAACGCTTCTTGAATCTGAGCGATCGCCCTACTCAAGTTACCCACAATCAACATTTGCCGTGCTATTTCAATGGCCCAGCGAGCATATTCCTTTCTTGCTTTATTTAAAAGTTCCTGAGCGTGGCGTTTAGGCAAATAGGCGCTCAAGTAGGATTCAATAATCTCAGTTGCTATACGCATATCTCGAACTAACTCACCAGTAGCCGCAGAATTTCCAGTCAGAGAGCCAGAGCGCTTGACGCGATATGCCGCTAGTGGCTCGACTTCAAACCAGACTGGGTAATGGGCAGCAATTCTCACCCACATTTCCCAGTCTTCACCAGCACAGGAAAAACAAGGGTTGAATCCGCCGAGTTTTTCATAGACATCGCGTCGTACCACAATTGAAGGCGTGGTTAGGCGTTGTCCAGCAGCAATTTGCTCCAACCAATTACTGAGAATGCCACTTTCAGGTAGCTCTAAGAGGGAAATGCTTTGCCAGTGTCCTTGCTCATCAATGTAAAGGCTGCGACAGAAGGCAGCGCCTATCTCTGGTTTCTGCTCAAAAGCTTGTTGCAGCTTGCGATAAAAGCCATCACGTACATAATCATCTCCATGTAGCAGATGAATCAATTTGCCACGCGATCGCTGCAAGCAGGTTGCAAAATTTCTGATATAGCCTACGTTTGCTTTCTGTCGGTAGAAACCAACACGGCCTTGTCCCAATTCTTCAACAACTGTAGCTGGATCGTCCTGAGTAGAGCCATCATCAATCACCTCAATCTGCATGACTTCAGCTCCAGGATCTTGAGCTAACACGCTAGCCAATGTCTGGCGCAAATAATTGGCACAATTAAAGGTAGGAATCATTACCGACCACAGAGGGCGGGTCATTCCATCTGGAACGGGTGTAATGGCAGTAGGATAGAAATGTTTCTTACTCATGGAAAATTAAACAAGCATTACTTAATCACACTATTACGCTGCCGTTGTGCCTGTAACCAACGACGCGTGGGTACGGGCAATATCCACCGTCCTATTAGTTTCAATAAATCTTTCATCTGCCTCAGCATATACTGGAATCCTTCTTGTATCAGCATTGCCAAATATTGATTCAGTTCTAACAGGCGGTACAAGATAGGATGGTGATACGGCCAGAGCGCGTGTTGGAGAACCTGCCAGACTTCGGTATCCTCAATTCCTTGTACAGACAAATAATCTGCTAGCCAGTTGAGGTAAGTCAGGCGTGCTAGATTAGGTTGTGAGCCATGCCATTGTCCTGTTTTTGTAGCAACAGAGCAGCATTGATCTGGATGCTGCCGATATCTGCTGTCGTAGGAATCACCTAGCACGAAGACGGGTGACTTGAGATAAATTTTGGCGAAAAAGGCTTGATCCTCATACATACCTCGGAATGTGTCCTCAAATCCACCTATATCTTCGATTACCTGCTTTCGGATGAGAACACTACATATTCCTGGTGTTGGTGTCTGGAATTCGTCTTGCAAGACAAGAACGAGCAAATCTGGCGGTTGCATCAGCGTATTGGACGGAATGCCAACTCTTCGTAGACTGTCGTGCTGAAGGTCTTCTGGATTTCCTGTCCAGCTAAACCAAAACTGAGTAGACCCATAAACCATGCCTGTCTCAGGTTGTAAGTCTAGGATTGCCACCTGTTGTTCTAGTTTGTGCGGCAACCAGACATCATCAGCATCTACGAAGGCGATATATTCACCTTTAGCATTGCTGATACCTAGATTGCGCGCCGCACTCATACCGCAATTCTGGTGTCCTTCATGCTCCAGGTAGCGTACTTTACCAGGGTACTGTTGGGCAAAACCTAGAGCAATAGCAGTGCTGCTGTCGGTTGAGCCGTCGTCTACTAGCAAAAGTTCCCAATTTTTATAGGTCTGAGCAAACACGCTTTCGATCGCTTCCTGGATGAATTTCTCACCATTTAAGAAGATAATGATGCCGGAGACTAATGGCTTGTGAATCATTAGATTTCCACCCTTGTATAAATTCATATTTGTTGAAGCAGTATCGAGCGATCGCTCACTCATCAAACAACCACCCCTTTAGCTGACGAGCAAACTCATCTCCATCCCAATCTTCGACTACAACACGAGGTAGCTGAAAACAGTCGGCGTGTCGCCCGATACTATAAGCAATAGTAGTGGAGCAGGCGCGGGCAAATCCGGCTGCTCGCACAATGGGGATTGTTTCGGCCGTATAATCCCCATAGGGATAAGCGAAACTAGATACTGAGTGTCCTAAAATCTCCTCTAACTCTGCTTTGCCACGCTGGATTTCCTCTTGTTGTAAAGGCGCTGGTAGGGCAGAGAGAAACGGATGTGTTACTGTATGAGCGCCAACTTCTATGAGTCCTCCTTGCTCTAGAACAGATAATTCGGTTGGTGTTAAAGAGCGGTGAGTCAGGCGGTTTGACGGCTTCGCGCCTGTCCATACCAGTAGTTGATCGAGAATCTTTTGTCGTTCGTTTTCCAGCAAAGGGCGCAGTAAAGGATAAAGCGAGCAGTAAAGAGAATGGCGAGGAGTGGGACTATCCTGTCTTGAAGCACGCCAAGAATGATGGTGTTGATAGGACTCCTTGCTGTAGTAGGTCGATGCGCCTAATTCCCATTCATAGCTGCTGCCATTAATCGTGAGAACAAGTTTTTCTGGTAATGTCCCTGGTTGCAGCAACAGCCTTTCTAGTTGATCCCACCAAAATTCATGCTGACTCCCTATATGCCCACTAGTCACAAAGACCGTTGCTGGTTTGTCATAGTGTTCTAATAATGGTTTAGCGTTATCAAGATTATCGGCATAACCATCATCAAAGGTGATCACAAACTGTCGATGTGGATGCTTTCCCTGCTCAAGAGTCTGGGTCAATTGCTGCAACTGTACCACGCGACCAAATCTGTGTAAAACTTCCAAGTGTTCGGCGAAGTGACTTGGGCTAACGCATAGCGACCACGGGTCAGAATCCACTTGAGCAACGCGGTGATAAAGCAGGATGAGTCCGCCTGGTGTGAGTCGTTTTCTGATCCGCCGAGCAGTCTGCCGCAGTTTACTTAAACCAGGTAAGCTAATCATATCACCTCCGATTTCACGGCTCTAACTGTGATAATGACTTCATAATGGCGATCGCGGTGATCTAGTTCTTCTCGGCGTAGTTCTTCTACTGCCAGCCCCTGGAGAAAGGAAATTGCTGCTAGTACATTTCCATAACTCTCGACTTTGACATTAGATTTAGGGAAGACTTCTTCGAATAGCCGTTGTGCTGATAAGCTTGTAAAGCTCCAATACCAAGAACCGTTGTACTCGTCGTCATCGTTGTTGATCTGACTGATGCCAGGAAAGGTAGCCAGCACTACTCCACCTGGTTTGAGGATGCGGTGGATCGTTTTGAGTGCTGCCTTGGTATCGTAAATCATTTGCAGCGTCTGCGTCACTACTAAACAGTCGAAGCTGTCTGATGGAATCTGGTCGGCACAGGTCAAGTCTGCTATAATTGTCGCCTCTAGATTGCCCTCGATGACATCAAGCACATCGCTTTTGACAACGCGATCGCCGCCAAACTTTTGGGTATAGGAGTTGTCTTTAATCTCCAAGACGCGCCCGTGAATGTCTTCAGCATAATCAGCGAGAAAATTTTCAATGTAGTAACGGTCAACCGGATCTCCTCGGTCAAAGCCAAACTCTTGGCTGATAGGTTCTACCCGCCGCAGGCTTCCGAATTTCACCTTCCCCACTGATGGAGGATAGCGATCATCTTGCCTTTGAGCCGCTAGCCAACTGTAGGCAGCAGGCAATGTCCGCCGTGCTATCAGCTTGATTAGATTTTTCATGTCATTCTTTCTTTATGCATTGATTCGATTAAAAGATGACACCCAGACTCAATAGACCATTGAGGTCTAAAACCCAGAGTCGATGTGGCTCTTGATATATCAGCCTGTGAATCCTGAATTTCTCCTAAACGGGGTGAAGCATAATTAATTTTTGCTTTCCATTGGGGGAAGTAAGTTTTCAAAATATCCATAAGTTTGATAATAGAAGTTGACTTTCCTGTACCAACATTACAAGTTAAGCTTGTGCCAGGAGACAAGGGAATAGTTAAGGCATTGGTCAATGCGATCGCTGCATCTCTAACATAAACAAAGTCTCTCGTTTGAGAACCATCGCCATAAATGGTAATGGGAAGATTCTGCTGCATTGCTGTAGCAAATAAGGAAATAACACCAGCGTAATGAGAATCTGGTTTTTGTCGTGGGCCAAATACGTTGAATAAGCGTAGTGCTACAAAGCTAAAGTTAAGTTTTTTGGTAAATAAATTGCCATATTGCTCACTAACTAGTTTGTGCAAACCGTAAGGAGAAGTAGGATAAGAGTCTAGTTCTTCGGTAATTAAGGGCTTTGATACATTTCCATATACAGCAGCCGAGCTAGTAAAGACGAATCTAGGGATATTTAAGGCTTCGCACAGTTGAATGACAGCTATTGTTGTCGAGAGATTATTGTGATGAGTCTCTAGTGGTCGCAACCAAGATTCTCTAACAGATGAAGTTGCTGCCAGGTGGGCAATTCCATCAATACGACTGACAAAATCTTTGGGCTGGCAAGTTAAGATATCTTTTTCCAACAGCTCTAAACGAGGATGCTTAGGCAGATTGAGTTGGCTACCTGTAGTCAAATTATCTACCACAGTTATGCTATGACCTTCTAATAAAAGCTCTTCTACGAGGTGAGAACCAATAAAACCAGCACCACCAGTAATAACAAAATGCATGACTAACGCCTAATGTGAATAGAAAGTTAGCAAATTCTCAAATTCCAACTTATTTAAATTTTTTGCAGTTCAAATGTCAGGTATTGTCCAATCCACGATCGCCGCACAATCTGAAAATTTCCCGCTATCCATTGCTGAATTTCTGATTCTCGAATCCGGACATGATCGCTTTGTAAAGGCCATTTTTGTCTACCGAGACAAGAGAGTTTCTGAACAAATGTGCGTGCCCAATGAGTTACACCCAGATTTATATAGCTTCGAGCCACGAAATCGCGCCAAAGTGGTTCCATATCCTCCAAAATAACTAGGAAACGACCTCCTGCTCGCAGTACTCGATAAACCTCATGAAAAACTTGTTCTGGCTGATGGGCATGATTCATGCTCCAGAAGGACAGTACGGCATCGAACGATTGCTCAGGGAATGGTAGATACTCTCCGATGCCCCGGACAAACAAGGGTTTCGTCTCCATGCAGGGATAACGCTTGGCGATTAATGTCCACTCAGTACCGAGCCATTCTAAGCTCGGTTCCAGCAGGATATATTGCACATCTTTAGGTAGAAAGTGACGCACAACTCCATTTCCTCCACCAATATCTAAGACAAGTCCTGATAGTGTGGCTAAAAGGGGAGCATAGGGGGTGTAATCGTTGGCAAAGCACCATTCTGCATGGAGGGGGATAGCTATCAAGTCACTGTACCATTGCTCCATCTCCTGCTGACGCTCTCCCCACTGATTCCATTCATTTTCTACTAAATGATGGGGGAGAAGGTCGATACAATTTTTCTGAACCTGAGGAAATTTTTGAGCGCATGAGGTACAAGCGATCGCATCAGGATAAAAATTTAGTCTGGCTTGACATAATGGACAAACCAGTAGGTTTTGGAGGAAATCGACATTAGCTGGCTTGGTGAAATCTATCTTTATCTCATTTTTAGACATGATTAATTAAGATTTAAGAAAATTACCTGCGAATCTGCTCAATACGCCTTAAAGAGCGGGAATATTCTCCTAGAATGCCTACAATTCCCCCCCACAATTCTGCTAAAATCATGTTTGGCGGTAAGACATGACGACCCCTCAAACTATTTTTTAATTGCTTCAATTGATCCCTAAACCACCACCAGACAAGACGGCGCAATTTGGAACGTTGGGGAGGGTCACTTTGGTAACATTTAACTACAAAAGCCATGAATCCTAATCCCCAAGTCCAATATTGGCGACGCAGTTGGGTATATTTCCGACGGTGCTGGTGAAACACCAAATATTTGGGTTCGTATACCAGTGGATAACCTGCTCGAATCACCCGATAAAAAATATCCAAATCCCCACCACCTGGCAAAGTTGCTCCTGTATCCAAAGCCTCATCAAAGCAGCCGATTTCTAATAAAATATTCCGGCGCAAACTCATATTGCAACCTGCTCCAAAGATTCCTGCTCCACAAGGGTGTAGCGGATTACCTGGTAAAATTTGACCGTAGCGAATTTTTTCAAAACCGCGACGAAAGCCGCCTCTTTGTTCAAAGAGAATTTGAGCGTCTGCAACTAACTCGTAAGGCAGTACCAGTCCGGTAAAAGCGGCAGCATCAGGATTTTCTGTCCATGCTTCCATCAAACCTTCTAGCCATTTTCGGTCTACAAGAACATCATCATCTAAGTAAGCCACAAGCTCTCCCATTGCTGAATGCAAAGCGCAATTTCGGGCAAAGTTTAAACCAGGTTTTAGTTCTCGAACATAACGGACTTTAGGGAATGAGGCTACTAGTTCTTTGGTGCGTTCATCACTAGGAGCATTATCAATTACCAAAATTTCCCATTTCCACGCAGATGGTTGCAAATTTAGTAAAGATTGCAAGCACCGAGCTAAATTTTCTGGGCGATCTTTGGTACAAATTGCCACCGTTAAAGAAGGCAAAGGTATTTTAAAGAAGAGACTCGCAGGGGTAGTGTCCCCGTGTACCTGTATCCCCGCCTCTTCTTGTTGATGCTCTAAAGCCGTCAATTCTTCCCGAATACTCTCCTGAAGTAGTTTAGCTCCTGCCTCTTCGGCGATAAATTGACTTAGGTTTTCTGGGGTGATTTGACTACTTGCTGGTAGTGCTTTCATCAAAAAACCGATAGGCCGATCTTTGCGTCGCAAAATTATAGCAATACCTGTATCTCTGTTTGAGAGCGATATGGTAGGTAAAGGTTGTGTTACTTCGATTTCTATGATGCTATAGGACATAGTAAAGTTAAGGTTGTTTCCTTAATTGCTAGCATTGCGGTATTGCAAGTGATAAAGCTGGGCAAATAGTCCGTTGATCTTAAGTAACTGTTGAAGATTACCCTGTTCCATCACCCGTCCCTCATCCAACACAACGATCTGATCTGCTTGTTCAATAGTAGATAGGCGGTGGGCGATGACAATAACTGTGCGATCTTGACTGAGGGTATTGAGAGCATCTTGGATTAAGTGTTCGGCAATACTATCGAGAGCATTCGTCGCCTCATCCAAAATCAGAATCTCTGGGTTGCGGACAATAGCACGAGCTAAGGCTATGCGCTGTCTTTGTCCTCCTGAGAGGCGAATTCCGCGATCGCCTACCTTAGTGTCGTAACCTTGAGGTAGTTGACTAATAAATTCATGGGCATTGGCAAGTTTTGCAGCTGCGATAATTTCCTTTTTTGTCGCATCTAACCGACCATAGGCAATGTTCTCCAGCACCGTTGTACTAAACATGTAGATATCCTGACTGACAATGGCAATTTGATTACGCCAGTCAGTTAAATTCAATTCTTTTATGGGGAAATTGTCGATATAAATTTCTCCTGAGCTAGTATCATAAAATCGGCATATCAAGCCAATGATTGTGGATTTACCTGCTCCCGAAGGGCCTACTATAGCAGTGGTTTTACCTCTGGGAATACAAATTGAAATATCTTGAATTGCAAGTTTGTCCTGAGGATTATAGCGAAACTCAACAGATTCAAAATAAATTCCTTGCTCCAAACTTTTAAAAGGAATACTACCAGAATGAATATAAGGTTTATCAGAGGATTCTAAAAGGGACATTACTTCATCTACAGAACTACTTAAAGCCAGTAGACTGACACGAGAGCTATCTAATTGCTGTACCCGAGGTTGTAGGCGATAGAGAATAAATATAAAAGTTAGTAAATTAGGTAATGCATTCCGGTCTATCAACAGTGCAATCACGAGGATTAACATTAGTATAACTGCCGATAAAATTTCAGATATCGGTTCTACTATTCCTGATACAATATCAAGTTTAAAAAATGTATTGACTACCTTATTTGATGCAGTATCAAAAAGCTCTTGTTCATAAGCTTCACGCCCAAAAGCTCTGATAACTTTCATCCCTGAATACCCTTCCCACATCCGTTTTGCCAGAGCAGAATTAGCCTCTACTGCTTGTTCTCCCAGATATTTTACCTGACGTGTAACGAACCTAATCCCAAGAGAAACCAAAATTATTAAGACAGATACTAACAAAGTTAATTGCCATGAAATCAGCAGCAATATAATTGTATAAACAACAACTGTACAGTTAGTGATGATGATCCCAATTAGGGTAGATAAAGCCTGCCCAGTTCGCCAAGTTTCACTAGCCAGCGTGTTCATCAACTCGCTTGATTCATTCTTTTCTAAGAAGCTATAGCTTAAAGTCAACAATTGTTGGAAAATTCCTGATCGCAACCGATGTCTAATTTGTGCATTTAACCAAGCAAATAATATTGAATTACCATAAACCAAGCAGTTTTTAAAAAAAATACTGCCTAAAATACAAAGAGTAATAATTATAAAACGGTTATTCGTTGAAACATGAATAAATATTCGATTGAGAAAATCTACAAAAAAATTGCTGCTTGCAACTGATGAACTTGTCTGAACCACACTTTGCAACAGTGGAATAAATAAGCTGATTCCCAGTCCTTCAAAAAAAGATGATAGTATCCCTAAAATGACAACGATCACTATTGCCATAGGATAATTTTTCAGTAAAGGCAATAGCCTTTTAATTAACTTAATTTCTGGAATTTGAAGTTTTTTACTCAAAATCTTTTTGAGGAACCCTATTCTTAATTGATTGATAATTCAAATGCTTGAGAAAACCGCAAAATTTGCAACCATCTTTGCAATTTAATTTTATCGTATTGCTTCGCCGAGTTTTGCTGTTTGTTAATTTCTATCTGATTCTCTGTAATTGCAATTACAAAATCTACATATGATATTTTATGATATTTTCTAATTTTGAAATATTTATACAAATAGTCATGTTTAAGACCCATGAAAGACATAATTGGTTCAAGTACAATTTTTAAAACAACTTTAATCCAAAACTGGTATTTGAATAATGTAAAAACTTGAATATAGTCTAATTTTATGCCTTTATATCCAAAAATCAGAGTATTCCAATAATCTCCACACTCCTGACTTGCTCTTAATAAGTAGAAATAAAAATTACTAGCAGACAAATTGTAAATATAATTAGGAATTTGTGGATGCCTTTGTCGAAATTCTGCTATCAACAGATTGTAAGATTTTTCCATTGAAAGATAATTACAAGACATACTTCCCTTTACGTGACGGTAACCAATCAAAAATTCTCTTACTACCCCAAACTTATAATGTTCAGCAATACGCAGATAAAGATGCCAATCTTCGCAACCTTGAGCATTATACGCCTTAAACTTGCAGTTGTAAAAACCGACTTTTTCTAAACAAGAGCGCCGTATCAGAGGTGCACTAGAATTGCCTATAAAGTTGGTGTAAACTAGCGCAGGATAAACAATTCCCTCCACAGTAAGGAAATTTTTATAATCTTCAATATTACTTATCCCAAAAATTAAATCGTTTTCATCAATCCTCAGTGACCAGGCGTAGACTAATCCTAGAGATTGGTCTGCTTCCAACATGTATTGCACTTGCTTTTCTAGTTTTTGGGGATACCAAATATCATCGGCGTCAATTGGTGCTATATATTCACCCCTAGACTTTTCAATTGCTAAATTGCGAGCAGCGGCTACCCCTGCATTTTTCTGTTTCAATAGAATTACACGATTGTCTTTCTCAATAAAAGATTTTACGATTTCACCAGTTCTGTCTTCAGATCCGTCATCAACAACTAACACTTCAATATTTATATACGTCTGAGTGAGTATAGAATTCAATGTCCGTTCAATAAAAGTATCAGCATTGTAGGCCGGTACAATAACAGAAACTAAAGGGGATTCTATTATCATGTTGTTAACTGCGCTATAATCTAATAAATCAAGATTTTGTGAACTATTTATATAAGGTTCCTATTTGATTTTTGAACAATCAAGCTGATTAAAAGCTTGATATATAAAGCTTGACTTCTTACATCAATTTCTAGTTACATTAAATGATGTAATTTAAAATGTCAATCTATCTGTAAGACGCAAAAATAAATTTATTTTTGTGTCTTGGCGCAGTACTAGGGATTAGGGAACTTGTTGATCAAAATAGGACAAAATCAAATAAATGATGGGCCATTTCTAATTTAGAACAAGGTGCAATTGCAAGCTTATTAGCTTGATTATCTAAAAATATTGCTTGATTATTATCACTCCCAAAACCACTATCAGGTTGATCGATGGGATTAGCAACAATAGCATCAAGTTTTTTACTCTGTAATTTTTCTAATGCAGGCTTGATAATATCCCCAGTTTGTGCTGCAAAACCAATTAATATCTGATGCGGCTGTTTAAGTTTTGCTAATTGGGCGACTATATCGGGTACAGGTTCTAGGGGTAAAGCTTGGGGGAGCGATCGCTTGGGTAATTTCTCTGTACTATAATCTCGTGGCTTCACATCTGCAACGGCTGCTGACATCACAATGACATCAGCGTTGGGTAAATATTCCAGCATAGCCTGCTGCATTTGCTCGGCACTAATAACGGGAATTGCTTGGACTCCTAATGGTACATCCCAATTAGCTGGGCCATGTACTAGCGTGACACTTGCGCCTCGGTGAAGTGCCGCTTGTGCTAAAGCTAATCCCATTTTACCTGTGGAAGGATTACCAATAAACCTCACTGGGTCAAGATATTCTCGCGTTCCTCCAGCGCTAATTAATACTCGTTTCCCTACTAAATCTCGTTTACCTTGAGTGTGTAACAGCGATTGGATGTGAGCCAAAATTTCTGGAGGTTCTGCTAATCTACCAGCACCGACGCGATCGCACGCTAATAATCCTGATGCTGTATTCATTCCATGATATCGGCTATCTGTCAATAGCTGTTGCCAATTTCGCTGCACTGATAACTGTTCCCACATATCCGTATTCATTGCGGGTGCTAATAACACGGGACAAGTAGAAGCCAGCACGGTATTTGTGAGCAAATTATCCGCCATTCCGTAGGCTAGCTTTGCTAATGTATTAGCTGTTAAGGGGGCAATTACCATGACATCCGCCCATTCACCCAACTCAATATGCAACGGGCGAGAGTGAGTTGGTTGCCAAAAATCATCATCTGTGTAGGCGGGATGACGAGATAGTGTGGCTATTGTCAGAGGTGTGATAAATTCTTGCGCCGAACGGGTGAGGATAACTCGAACCTCCACCCCAGTTTTAAACAGCGTCGAAACTAATGCACAGATTTTGTAGGCGGCGATACCGCCACCTACAGCAATTAGAACTCTGTTCAATTTTGGATTTTGAATTTTGAATTTTGGATTAAGTGGTAAGGGCATTGTAACTCTCAAAGCAACCAGGTAATACATTAACCCTGATAATCTTCGATTTTAGCCAGTTGACCCCAATCTAAAATCTAAAATCTAAAATCCAAAATTGTTACGCTTCATCGTAAGGTTCCAAGTCTAAGAGGTAGATATAGGGTTCAACTAACTCTGGACGCTGAAATGCGATCGCTCGCAATAAATGCCAATCATTTAAACCCTCAAAAGCATTACTATAATTATCTAGCTCCAGACGTGTAGCCAGTTCTTCTACTTCTGCCACAGTCATGGCAGCAATTTCTTTCCTGGAAATGCTTAGAGTTGTCATAATGCTTGCCCCTCCCTTATGCAGCACTCGCCTTCAGCATGGGTTAAGTTGCGCTCTTTCGCAGCCACCCAATATATATTACTCATTAGAAGTCATTAATTTCGTGAAAATTGTCAGAATTTGTACCATAATTTATAAAAAATTCGTAATCCTGACTAAGCAATTGTATTTACAACGAAATTTCGTAGCACCTCTAACGTTTGTGGATTTATTTCATGCCCCATATCAAATTCGTGGTATTCTACTGCCACTTTTAGAGACTTGAGGGTTTCTTGTGCCTTCAAAGCAGCTTGCAGGGGCACAACTTCATCATATCTCCCATGAGTGATTAAAGTTGGCGGAATCCCTTTTTGATCTGCCGTTACTGCATCAGGATGTAAATACCCACTCATAACAGCCAAACCTGCTAAAGGCAATTTTGAACCGACATCTAAAGTCATTGCCCCGCCTTGAGAAAACCCACTTAAAATGGTGCGTGACAAAGGTACGCCAGTGGTACTTTCTAAAGATTGCAAAAAATCTATTAGCAGTTGCCGACTTTCTGGCAATCCTTGATACATATTCTCCACCCGTAGGTCATACCATGCCCTCCCTATTGGAGAATAGGGATAAGGATAAGGTGCATTGGGTAATACGAATTGGTAATCGGGTAAGTTGAGCAAAGGTAACAAAGATGCTACATCCTCAGCATTAGCACCCCAACCATGCAAGGTGACAATTAAGCCGGAGGGGGGTTGAGAATCTCTCTTAACGGTGATAGCTTGTAAAGACAGAGGTTTACTCCTAAAATTATCTTTTTGTACATAGATCCTATCTCTTCAAGTGGACTTAGTATTTAGCAGTATTTGTTGCCTGCCTAAAGAATAAACCTCTTGCATAAATCAAAAAGGAGTACCAATATTGTTTGTAAACTCCCTCCGGTAAAGAATTCCACGCGCGATCGCTTGTTATAATTGCATTGATAAATCGGATGCGAGTTGCTATTTTAGACACCTCACAATCCGACCATTTTCTCTTTTCTCTGCTTAGAGTGATAGAGCGCTAATCACAATTAAACAACCACAAAATTGTTTGTGGTTAGTACCAACCCACTCGAAAGTTGTCCAAATTGTACCTGAGTAAAGGCACTTGCACTGCCATCTTGATCAAAGAACAATGCACCTGTAGCATCGTTGTAAATAAATCGCTGAGTGCTAGTGGTTGCAGATGCTCCGATGCTAAACTGATTTGTCTGAAGTGAACCTGGTGATAACCCGCCACCAAAGCCAGCAGCCGATACTTGAATAAGTTCATTAGTTGCATCGAAGTTATACAGTCTATCAATGCCTTCATTGAAACTATTGAAAGCAATAGTCATCTCCTTCACCGCCGTTGAGGGAATCATTGCCCGTACCACCGTTGAGGAGATCATCCCCTTCACCACCAATGAGAGTATCATTGCCCGTACCACCACGCAGCAGGTCGTCACCACTCAAGCCATCGATTTTGTCATTACCCCCTTGACCATTCACCACATCATTTGGGTTGTCGAAACCTGTAATCTTGTTGTCAAGGTCATTGAGGAATGTCACTGTGTTCTTATTGAACAGGTTAGTTTGAGTGGAGTTGGCATTAAACACATCAAAACTGTCGGTGATGCTGGTTTGTCCATTAAACAGGATATTGCCAATAGCAGGTTGTGAAGAAGTTGCTGGCAGATTATCCAGGTTTTCTAATTGGAAGTTTTGAAGGATAACTTTTGAAAAAGCCTGCCCTTCAAAGGTGATTTCCAGATTGCTGCCGTTTTGAGTAAGCAGCAGATATTGAGGAGTATAATAATAGCCTTGGAATTGGATGGTATCCACTTCGGCAATGACTGCTGCTGAGGGAGTTATACCCTTACCTACGCCACCAAAATCAGTAATAATATCGGTGTTGCTATTAGAGTAATAGTTTAAGTTGTAGACAAATTTATCCTTGCCACCGCCACCAGTCAGACTATCGTTATCCTGATCAACAAATGAGTCGTTACCATTACCATTACCATTAATTGTATCTGCGCTGTTAGTGCCGACTAGGGTATCATTCCCCTTGATTCTAATGATATTTGCCATAATTTTTTCCTACCTGAATCGATTTTTCGAGTAAATTAAGTTCTCAAGTTGCAGTTAAGGCTGTATAGCACAAAAATTAGCCGAATGTTGACATTTAGACGTTCTTTCATGTCAACCTTGAGAGTTACAAATTTTTCTTTGAAGATTGTCTCTTTGACTTACAGAGAAGCCAGTACGCCTTTGTGGTTTACCGATTGTAGCCCTACAGGTATGATTAAGGCTTGAGGAGTTAGAGAACGTCCTAGCGCACTAAGCAGTCATGAATATGAGACTTTTGTTCGGGATTTATCAAATGCTGATGAGCGCGTTCAGTCCAGTTAATATTGCTAACTCTTCCATCCGATACTAGAAAATAAATGCAGAAACTAGATTGTGGGCGATCCTCGGTTGAATAGGTAGCTATGATTCCTTTGATGTTGAAGCAACTTGCGTAATTAAAATTACCTATCTAAAACTTTTCAGGCATCCTCTTAAAATAGATAAGAAAAGTTTTTAAATAATAACTAACTTAATATACAATAAATAAAAATGCTATTTCACTAAGAAATATTTACCAAGTTTATCTATTAAAAATTAAGTTTTTATGCTTTTGTTAGTGCCATTAAATTCAGATTATAAATTGTTTTTTCCTTACTAACTAATTTAGATTCTTCTGATTCTTAATAAAAATTTATGAATTTAATCCAGCCTGTTGAAAGATTGCATGCGGGGTAATTTCCAATTCTGGTAGCAAATCATCAGTAATTATTTGATGAGATCGATAAGTAATCGGTAAGGAAGATGGCGCAAATACAGTTACAGTTCTAGCTTTTGTATCAACCACCCAAACACGAGAAACATCAGCTTTCAGATAATCAGTCGATTTTTCGGCAATTTCACCAAAAGTTTGACCAGGTGAAATGATTTCGATGATTAATTCAGGTGCGACAGGACAAGCTTCGTCTAATAGCCAATCAGCAGGAAGACGGTTATAAGAAATATAGATCAGATCGGCCACAGGCATCCAATCTTGTTGATTTCGTGTTAGTTTAATTGCCCATTCAATCACAACCCGACCTTTTGCTTGTGCCCATGTAGACAGTAGTATAAATAAAGCACCAGTAGTCGAGCCATGAAAAAATTTTGGTGACATCTCATTATCTTTATATTTGGGTACAGCTTCACCGTTAACAAACTCGTATGTAATATCTCCTTCGGGAAGTGCAAGAAATTCTTCTAGGGTGAGGCGTTGATTAGAAGACTGAACCATAGGTGTTATGTGGGTAAAAGATGCTTACTTTTAGTTTAGGCGATCGCAAATATTAGAGACTAAGCCTACTTATTCCTTATTTCCAGCATTTTCGACAGTTCTGACTCTGAGGGATGTAACCATATAAATTACACAAGTCAATATTATTCCTCATGGTCTTGAAGTGAACCAAGGCTTATGCAAAACTTGAGATCCTTTGCTTCACAGCCTACTTTTAAGGAATCGATCAATGGCGCGTCTAGCCCTGCTGAGTGTATCTAACAAAACTGGTTTAATTGACCTAGCCCGTAGCTTGGTTGAAGAATTCGACTTTGATTTAATCAGCAGTGGGGGAACAGCCCAAGCACTCAAAGATGCGGGACTCCCTGTCACCAAAGTTGCAGATTATACAGGTTCACCAGAAATTTTAGGTGGTCGAGTTAAAACGCTACATCCCCGAATTCATGGCGGAATTTTGGCGCGGCGAGATGTTCCCCAAGATATTACAGATTTAGAAAATAACCAAATTCGCCCGATTGATTTAGTGGTGGTGAATCTATATCCTTTTGAGGAAACCATCGCTAAACCAGGGGTGACATTATTAGAAGCTGTAGAACAAATTGATATCGGCGGGCCTGCTATGCTGCGGGCATCATCGAAAAACTTCGCTCATCTGGCTGTATTATGCGATCCAGCACAGTATGGCGAGTATTTACAGGAATTGCGGCAAAATAACGGCGAAGCATCCCTAGAGTTTCGGCAAAAGGCGGCATTAAAAGGATTTTCGCACACTGCTAGTTACGATCGCGCGATAGCATCTTACCTCTCAGAAGCACAGCAATATACTCTTAGCGGCACACAATTGCAATCTCTGCGTTACGGTGAAAACCCTCATCAACCCGCCACCTGGTATCAACCTGGTACTACTCCAACAGGATGGACATCTGCAACAAAACTGCAAGGCAAAGAACTTAGTTACAATAACTTAGTGGATTTAGAAGCCGCACGCCGAATTATTGCTGAGTTCACTGATACTCCAGCTGCAACGATAATTAAACATACAAATCCCTGTGGTACGGCATTGGGAAGCAATATTTCAGAAGCTTACCAAAAAGCTTTTAATGCTGATTCTACTTCTGCTTTTGGTGGTATTGTCGCACTCAACCGTCCTATAGATGCGGCTACAGCCAGCGAGTTAACCAAAACATTTTTAGAGTGTGTGGTTGCACCAAGTTGTGATGCAGAAGCTCAAGAAATCTTGGCTAAGAAATCTAACGTGCGGGTTTTGACTCTAGCTGATTTGAGCAGTGGCCCTAAGGATACAGTGAAAGCGATCGCAGGTGGTTTTCTTGTCCAAGCTAGCGATGACATTATTGCTGACACCAGTCAATGGCAAATAGTTACCGAACGTCAACCCACCGACAGCGAATTAGCCGAATTACTGTTTGCTTGGAAAGTTTGCAAACACGTTAAATCTAATGCCATTGTTGTAACAAGCGATCGCACTACACTAGGAGTAGGTGCTGGTCAAATGAACCGCGTCGGCTCGGTTAAAATTGCCCTAGAACAAGCTGGAGAAAAAGCCAAAGGTGCAATTCTCGCCAGCGATGGATTTTTCCCCTTCGATGATTCTGTGAAAACAGCCGCAGCAGCAGGAATTACAGCCATTGTCCAACCAGGGGGAAGTGTACGCGATAAAGATTCAATCAAAGCTGCTAACGAACTGGGTTTAGTGATGGTATTAACTGGTATACGTCACTTTTTACACTAAAACAGTCACAGTAAAATGTACACTTTAGAAAGTGTCACATAAGATGCTTGCTTTCTGATTGAATTAATGATATGTTTTAGTCGTGTGTGAGGAGCAAGTTAAAAGTAAAAAGCGCCTGGGGTGGAAACACGGCAACACTCCCAAGCGCTTTTTAATTTGTCAAAAAATTTCACTCAATATACTTGCCATTTGATAGAAGTAGTGATAATGTTTATTTGTGTGTGAGGAGCAAGTTAAGAATAAAAAATGCCTGGGGTGGAAACACGGCAACACTCCCAGGCATTTTTTAATTTATATATACAAATATAAAAATTGGATTGTAGGTGCAGTTTTGAAAGTGTCACTCAATATACTCGCCTTTTGATAGAAACAGTGATATTATCTAATTGTGTGAGGAGCAAGTTAAAAATAAAAAGCGTTTGGGGTGGAAACACGGCAACACTCCCAGGCGCTTTTTAATTGGTATGCAAAAAAAAGTCCTTGCAGATTCGCCAGAATTATTGAGATAATCACCTACAGTCCAAAATCTAATCAACCCCACCCCAATAAGAAATCTAGGTGCAAAATAGTCGGCTGACTCAACAAATTCAGTTCATCATCGAGATTGACCAATTGAAACAGGTGATGCGCCAAACCCTACTCACTGATGGATCACGCCGAGAAAATAGTGCAGAACATTCTTGGCATTTAGCGGTGATGACAAGTGTATTAGCAGAATATGCCCCGGAGGGTGTTGATATATTCCATGCCATCAAAATGCTGCTAATTCACGATTTGGTAGAAATTGATGCAGGTGATACCTTCTGCTACGATGTGCAGGGTAATGACAGCAAGGCAGAACGAGAAGCACAAGCAGCGTTACGCTTATTTGGACTTTTGCCAGCAGATCAAGGTAAGGAGTTGCGTTTACTCTGGGATGAGTTTGAAGCGGGAGAAACAACTACTGCCAAGTTTGCCGCAGCCCTAGACCGTATACAGCCTTTGCTGCACAATCAAAAAACTCAGGGCGGCAGTTGGCGCATTCATGGCATTAGGCGCGATCAGGTGATGAAACGAGTAGCGCCAGTAGAAACAGGTGCGCCAGAACTGTGGCCGTTTGTTTTACAACTGATTGATGATTGTGTGACAGCAGGATATCTTAAAGAAACTTCTACTCTCAAGATTTAGGGCTGATGCGCCAAAATTGCTTCCCACTCAGATTGCGAGAGGGGTTT
The DNA here is from genome assembly GCF_034531135.2 of Nostoc sp. CmiVER01. Classification (NCBI taxonomy): domain Bacteria; kingdom Bacillati; phylum Cyanobacteriota; class Cyanophyceae; order Nostocales; family Nostocaceae; genus Nostoc; species Nostoc sp. CmiVER01. The sequence goes on along the minus strand of NZ_JAVRBU020000009.1, from coordinate 252,794 downwards.
CAACTCTATTTGCATATCAAAACAATCGCTAGCTGCGGCAACTAAAGCTGCAATAATATTTTCCACACTCAGACTTTGAGGCAGTTGTACAGTTGTAAAAGATTCTGCGCCAAATACTTGAGCAAACAGTTCAGCATCGGGTTGCAAACGGATAGAACCATGTTGCAAAATTACCGCACCACGCCGCAGTTGAGCGCTACCAATGAGTTTGGTACTATCTGGCAAAACTAAATCTGCACTGGTAGCAGTACCAAAACAATTAGGGTTATGGATGTAACCTCGCCCTTCTGTACCGTAATGTAATTCTACGTTGAGCGATCGCCATCCTTGAATCAAAAACTCACAAATTTTTTCGTACACTTGGAGGCGACTACCTGTAAATCCAGATGTGACTACAGCGTAAGTTAAATCACCTTGGTGTAACACCGCTCGTCCACCAGTGGGACGCCGCACTAAATCCAGTTTTTGCCCTTGCCAAGTTAAATGTTGCCAATATTCAGGATATTGGCGTTGATGATAGCCGAGAGAAATGGCAGGTGGCGACCAGGTATAAAAGCGCAGAGTTGGCGGGTGCTTTCCCGAATAGTGCTGTTCTAGCAACCATCGGTCAATCGCCATCTGCACATTGCCGTCTGCCTCTAGCAAAGGAATTAGTCGCCAAACCTGATTAGTATGCATCCGATGCAACAGTTACCCCATCTAAAATCCAAGTTGCGCTGAAAGCACACCAAAGGTGCGACCTAAAATCCAAAATTCCTTAAGTTGCACCAAATTCAGATTGTAAAGCTTCATCGTTATTATCAGCGATCGTTGCCACAATGGTAATGAGTCGAGATACTTCGCCTGGAGATAACTCAGCTAAGGTGCGTGTTGATATTACAACCACCTGGTTTTCAATAATACCGAAACGCGCTTCAAATGTACTAGAGCAGTTTAACTCTAAAAGATACCGCATTAACTTAGGTTCATCCTTTGCAGGTAAATTTAGCACCGCAGACCAAACCGTTATGGTGTCTTCATCGGTTGTCCCGTTGAGTTGGACAAATACTTCCACACTTCCGTACTTAAACTTCCAGAGATGACCACCCTCTGGAGTGCGCTTAACCATCGCACTGTCATCTTGTTCCAAAGAATCGATGACATTCTCAATTACCTCCAGATGGTTAATGCTTGCCGTCTCGGCAATTAGCTCATTAATGGATTCGTTACTAGGTACGGTTTCTTGGTAGCTTGTCATAGAGATTTTTTCCTCAACATACTTGCTGTCTTATCTACACATACTTTATAACTTGTGGAGGTAGTTAGTTTTAGCCTCCTTTTGGTCTACTTTCCAAAAGCCTAAAGTGTAGGGGTGCGATCACGATCGTGAAGTTGCGATCCAAAAGCCTATTTTCAGTGTGTTTCAGGTAACTGTGACACACTATTTTTATTTTTATAATAAACAAACCTTAGCATAGGATAAATAGTAACTAATGTCAGACATAACTAATGTTTTAGCAATCGCGGCAGGTGCGGTTCCTGGGGCGTTATCTCGGTTTCATATTACAGAATGGACAAAAGCTAAATTGGGGACAAAATTTCCCTACGCAACATTTGCTATTAATTTGATTGGATGTTTAGCGATGGGCTTCTTTTTCACGATTTCCCAAGGAATTGGATTTACTTATTAGAACTTGATTTTTAGGTTATTACACCACTTTTTCAACCTATGGGTTTGATACTTTAACTTTATGGCGTAGCAAACGAACCGTTGCCACAGCTTTTTATTGGGCTGGGAGTGCAATTTTAGCTTTGGGAGCAGTGATTGTTGGAGTAGCGATCGCCAAGCTTTTCGTATTGGCTTTTCCGCACATTCTTAATTAACGTGTCTGGCTGTCTATTGATTGCTTATACTATTTCAATTGATGATTGCAACACATTCTTGGTTAAAGACACGATGAATCGCGTCTCTACAAATAGTTTATTTGTTGCATTCTTTTTTCAAATTGGTATTATATTTTGACTCTAGTGGTCAAGAATATTCGCATTATCTCAACTGAACTTCGCTTGATGACGACAACAGGTTTCTGTGGCGCATATAGTACTTTTTCTACCTATGGTTTGGAATCAAAAGGTTTTTTATAAAAATGAGGTATCACGATGCTATTAATTTATTGGGTTGGCAGTGCGATCGCCGGAATGATTTGCATCCAAATCGGCGTATTCTTAGCAATAAGAAGCGTTTAAAGGTTAAATAATTATTAATTCATAATTTCTAATTAAAGAGAGGAAACTTAAGTCGCCTCCCTCCTTTCAGGCGTTACTTTTACCTGGGAACTGGTACTTGATTAATTACCGACGCAATTACCGCATCCATTTGTAAACCATCCAGCATCGCTTCTGGTTTCAAAATGAGACGATGACGTAGCAGTGGCGATGCAACTGCTTTAACATCATCTGGTGTTACAAAATCTCTTCCAGCTAACCACGCCAATGCTTGAGATGTCTGCAACCAAGCACCGGCAGCACGAGGCGATGCACCCAAAGTTAAATCAGGATATTGACGCGATGTTCTCACCAACGCCAACAAATAATCAACGATCGCTTCTGATACTTTAACCTCTTTGACTGCTTGTCGTGCTTGCAAAATGTCGGCTACTGTTGCGATTGGTTTCAAACGGCTAATATCCAAACGCCGTGCTGCAAAACCCGCTTGACGATTCAGTAACATTTGCTTTTCGGCAGCTTGATCTGGGTAATCTACTATCAGCTTAAATAAAAATCTGTCTAACTGCGCCTCTGGTAAGGGATAAGTCCCCTCAAATTCTAAAGGATTTTGGGTTGCAATCACCCAAAATAAATCTGGTAAGGGTAAACTTTCACCATCCAATGTTACCTGCATCTCTTCCATCGCTTCTAATAGCGCTGCTTGTGTCTTGGGAGGAGTACGGTTGATTTCGTCTGCTAGCAGCACTTCGGTAAATATTGGCCCTTTTTTTAAAGTAAAATTGCGGCTATTCAAATCAAAAATATTTGTACCAGTAATATCTGAAGGTAAGACATCTGGTGTTAGTTGAATCCGACGAAACTCTCCTTGGATTAACTGCGCTAATACTTTTACTAGCAGAGTTTTACCAGTCCCCGGTACTCCTTCTAAAATTACATGTCCACCCGCTAGCAGTCCTACTAAAAGCTGTTGTATTAGGCTCGATTGTCCGACAATTACTTGATTAAGACCTTGACCGAGGCGAATTAAGATAGGATGGGTTTCGCTCATATTTTTTATTGATAAATAACTAACGCAGAAATATTATGCATAATTCCAAAAATTAATTACGAATTACGAATTACGAATTAATTTAATGTTCCGCCATTTCCCCAACCAGCTTAACAGTTCTCGTTCACTGATAGCTTGTTTGCGAGATTGTAGCTTTAAAACTGCATCTAGTTCTGTTGCACTTGCGCCTGTTTTTTCTATCCAGAAATTGATCAAGGCTTCACGTTCTAAAGGTATTTGCCCTAATCCCAAGGCTTTTTGGAGTTGTAGTTGTTCTTGTTTACCTACCATCTCTACAACAAAGTCGGTGGTATCAGCTTTCTGCAAGACTCCTGCTAAAGCTTGGATGTATGCCTCGCTGTTGTCTAAAACTGGTGTATCTAAAGCTACTGGCTTGCCAAAGCGGCGATTCTGCGCCCAAATTAATACTAATAGCAGGATACTTGCTTGTACCACTATTGGAAATACAGGAGTTTTAGCAAAGAAACTAGATAAATCTGCTTCGCTTTCTTTCTTTCTGACATCGGCATCTTTATAGCCGTGGATGTATTCATCAACAAATACTGTGTTACCTTTTTGAATAACCAAATTAGCTAAATACTTGAAATTACTTAAATAATCTTGGTAGGCGTTGGCGGCTAAATAAGGAGTGGTAGAAAAAATTACTTTTCCCTGCTTGTAACTTTCTTCCCAGACAACAGCACCAAAGCGATCGCCTAAATCAACTTGCTTAGAGTTAGCTTTTTTATATCGTCTACGTGTATCAATTTTAATATTGCCTTGGGGGGATTTTTGCATAGTGCTAAACTGCGCTTCTGTAACCCGCGCTCCCGCACCTAAAATTACCAAAGTATTTCCTTTTTCTACCCATTCACGCTTTTGACTATCCAGCGTTGTCTGCTTTGGATCGCCGCCTATTTGTAGAAAGGTAATAGGGTTGTTATCTGGCTGAATGTCACTAAAAGGCTTTTGCCAGCGTTTGATAGAAGTTCCCTGTTGTTGCATAAAAGCATACCAAGCACCATAGCCATCGGAGGCACGGTTATAAGTAGAGCCAGTGCTAATTTTAGTATTATTGGGAGCCGCAAATAAACTAAGTAAAACGATCGCAGCGAGTGCGATCGCTCCCATCCAAGCAAGGCGATTTGAACGTTTCATCTTCGATCACTATAATCACTGTGTTTCAGGATCAGTAGTGTTAATACTTACTTATTTTTCAGGGAAAGTCAAAAATATTATTAATTTTCTTAAATCCTGATTAAAACACCTGTGGTAAAAAACCATACAAGTTATTTTAATTATGCACATTAGAGTATATGCGATCGCACCAAACTGGTAGGTTGCCCTAATTTATTGAGCGGATAAGAAAATTTATTAATACGTATCTATCTTAGGCTATAGTTTATCTAGCTTATAAAGATTGATAGTTGATGGTTTTGAACAGCATGAGAACTCAGATAATTCTGGTCATGTTTTACAAAAAAATAAATCTATATGCATAGACGAGCGCGGTTATCTTTGTTTTTAGGAGTACTAACGAGTTCTAGCTGTTTTATCTTCAGTGTAGTAGCCCAAGTCCCATCTAATTTGCAGCAGTCCTCAACTCGGAGTGAAGCTGAAACTGCTAGTTGGTTTGAAGCCCATCGCGCCCAGCCAGCCGCTTTACGAGCATTTGTACAGCGAATGCCGAAGGGAGGAGATATCCACAGCCATCTAAGCGGGGCTGTATATGCAGAACACTATCTAGAGTGGGCTGCTACCGATGGCTATTGTGTAAATCCACAGGCGGGGACTTTAGTTGAACCTAAGGCTTGCGGTCAGGACAGTAGCTATTTTCCCGCCTCAGAATTGTTAAACCGAACATCTGTTTATGATTCCCTAATAAATCGTTGGTCTACTCGTAACCTCCGATTTGCTGGAAAATCAGGACACGACCAATTTTTTGAGGCTTTTAGTGGTTTTGGGACAATATCAGACTCTACAAGCCGTCGGGATGATATGGTTGCGGAAGTAGCAAATCGGGCAGCATCGCAGCATATTACCTATTTAGAGTTAATGCTTACCGTTCAGGGCAGTGAGGTTCGACAGCTAGGGCGTGAAGTTGGTTGGAATAAAGATTTGCAAGAGATGTACCGTCAATTGCTCAAACGAGGATTAACCGAGCGAGTGACACTCGGCAGCGAGCAATTAGCACAGTTGGAGCGCGAAGTCTCGAAAACACTCGGTTGCGGCACTCCATTGGCACAGCCTGGATGTGCAGTGACGGTGCGCTATTTGCAGCAAACGACAAGAACAAAGTCGCCCGTTGAAGTGTTTGCTCAGTTAGCTTATGCCTTTGCACTAGCTTCATCTCAAAAGCGGGTAGTTGGCATCAATCTCGTCGCTCCAGAAGACAACCCGATTGCACTGCGCGACTACACCCTGCAAATGCAAATGCTGCAATTTTTAAAACGCCAATATCCCAATGTCAAGGTCGCGCTCCATGCCGGAGAGTTAACTCTGGGTTTGGTTCCGACAGAGGCTTTACGTTTCCATATTCGGCAAGCTGTAGAAGTGGCGCAGGCATCTCGCATCGGACATGGCGTAGATATACTTTTTGAAGAGCGTCCCTTCGAGTTGATGGAGCAAATGCGGCGACGCGGCGTTTTGGTCGAAATCTGCCTGACCAGTAATGAGGTCATTTTGAATGTCCAGGGAGATCAGCATCCTTTTAGGGAGTATTGGAAGGCTGGAGTACCAATGACCCTTGCTTCTGATGATGAAGGCATTTCTCGTATCGATTTGAGTCATGAGTATTTGTTAGCAGCAACAAGATATGAGCTGGGATATAAAGACCTCAAGCGACTAGCTCGCAATGGCTTAGAATATAGTTTCGCTCCGGGAGATAGTCTCTGGAAGTCGCCTGAGTTTAAGGCAATGGTTTCAGCTTGTGCAAGCGATACCCCTGGTGAAACCTCTGTTTCTCAAGGGTGCAGTGCTTTTTTGCAAAAGAGCGATCGCGCCCGGATTCAATGGCAGCTAGAGTCGGAATTTGCTCGGTTTGAGTCATTGCAGAACTGGCTTTGATTGACTTTCAGCAAAAATGTAAAGCAATCGATTATATCCCGATTCATCGCGTCTTTACCCAAGGATGTGTTGCTAAAAAACCCCACCCCTAAGATAGGGTGGGGTTGTTACAATGACTAAAGCTATTTAACCGTAGATAATATCACTCAAATTGCACAAGCGATCACTCCTATCCAAGCAAGGCGATTTGAACGTTTCATTATATTAAGACTGAGAAAATTCTCATTCCGATACTGCTTGAGCTATTAAACCTTCAATGAAAGTATATATTTTGTCCTCGCTCTTAGCAGCATTACACATTAGATAGGGAATGTTTAATTTATCCCTGATGTACTCAGCGTTATAAATTTCTTGTTCTTGAAAAGATCGCAGCAGAGCTAGATCATGTTTAACACCGTCTCTTGAGCTTAAGCGAGTATAAATATTTTCAGGTTCGTCAACTAAAACAATAATAGCACTAGGGCAAATGCCTTCAAATGTTGAGTATGGAATTTCAGTGATTTTATTATCCTTGTTTAAGAGACAAAAATGCCCATCAATTAAATACGTTTTTTCATTATTTAAATACTTGTTTATCGCTTCTACTAGAATGTCTTGATTGCCTGCAATATTCTCAACTCGTTTGTTACGAAGATGTTCCTCCGTCTTTTCTCTGGCAATCAGATTGCTCGATGAAAAATGTTCGATGTTAAATCTTGATTCTATATTTTTACAAAGCGTTGTTTTACCAACACCATGCACTCCACCAACGAAAATTATTTTCCGTTTTACCATATTGTTTATTTATAAAAAACAACATACATGATGAATTCTCAATATACACAACAATTTATTGACCCGTCAACTCTACATACCTGACCACACGATCATTTTATTTGGCGCTGAAATTCGAGTAAAATTAATCAAATTTATTTACTGCAATGCAAATAAACTCAACTGTTCACTTAGCCTGCCTTCCTGCATTAACTGATTTCTTCCCTTGTTAACTGCATCAATCCATTCAGGCTTAATGTACCAATCCTGACGCCAGTTGATTGTGGCTTGTGGTGGAGTAAAATTAGGGCAATTTTCGTGTATTTGTTTCAGAGAAATTGAAGGAAAAAGAAAGCTTTCATATATAAAAGTGCCGTATGCAAATTCACAGTTTTCAAAATACATATCATAAAACTCTTTGTCTACTCCCAGAATGTGGTGATACTTACTCCACATCTTAGAAACAGGTAAGGATATAGTTTTATCAGCAATAAAACCTCCCCTTATAATAGAATCAGGTGTCGTTTCATACAAAAGAATTAGATCACCTAATTCCATCCCAATTGAACGCTTTCGCAACTCGATTTTTTTAGTCCCATCAATAATGCGTTCAGCATACATTCGTTTGATGCTTAGAGCTTTAATGTATTTAACCTGCATAAAAACCTCCAAGTTCAACAGCTAGTTTATAACGTTCTATGCGAAGGCTGTGCATTGTTTGCGGTGGGCCATTGAGAACACCATTGCTGAGTAAGTCATTTAGATGAACTACTTGACTAAGCGGCATTAGGAAATCAAATTCAACAGCGTGCCGTTCTTGTTCCTCACTACCGATCTCTTCTAAGGTAAGAACACCCTTCATACCTAAATCACTATAGAGTTTAGTGGGTGTTCCAATGTATCGATTAACAATTCTGGCGATCGCTACTATACCAGATATAGGACGGCTGGCATAGAACAATATTAATGATCCTCTCATGTCATCTTGTTTACAACTACATCGTCCATAGTAAACTGTCTTACCAGCTTGAAATATCTGAATTAAAAATTGAGGGCGAATTGGTATAACATAAGCTGTTTGAGGAGTGTAAACTGACTCTGCTGGATAAGTCAAGTTGAGCCAAGAATGGAGAGAAAATTGGTTAATTAAACTACCATTATAAGCACTTAGCCGAACTGTTGCATCGCTATACTGAATTTGTTCAACTTCTTCTCTACCCGTAGGATTATAAGAAGTCGATATTATTGATGGAAATAGAATCTTTGCCTTATTTATTACGTCTAAACTACTCTTATCAGATTCATAAAAGAATAGTTTTGTTAAGAACCATTCCGGTTGATGAGCTTCACGTTCATATATTTCCCTCCCTATGCCTTCTACCCAGAACCCGTAACGTTCAAAGAATTTAACGAGTTCGACTCTGGCTGTGGTAACAAAGGCTCTTCTAATTCGTTCTGATTTCCATTGCTCAAAACAAGTTAAGATTAAGTTTCTTCCGATACCACTACGTCGGTAATTATCAGTAACAAAAAGAGTTGATAGTTTTGCTATTCCATTCCCTTTCGGCTTCCAAATAGCAACTCCAATAGCTTGTCTATCTCTATAAGCTACGTTAAAAACAGCATCTGAACTGCTCATTGTTCTATCGAACCATTGAGGAAAGCCTGGATAAAGCGGAGATAGTTCATCATCAAGGACTTTGACTAATTTTATCTCACGCCTAAACTCGCTACCACTAAGCTTTCTTACCCCAAATGCAGAAACGATAGAATCGAATGAGTCTCCTTCAATATCTTTTCGTCCCCCACCTAATTCTGAGAAATCATCAATAATTACAGCTCGATAAATCCTATCTAGGAAATACTGTAATTCTTTTTGATTGGGAAACCTAAACCATTCGATTCCAGGTGCTTCTGAAATATGATATCCCTGATTTTTCAATTGAGAATGAATTGTTGTTTCTACCCATTCGCCCGGAACTTTTACTGCACCCAACAATTTAGGTTCTTCTGCATGTGAAGTTCTAATCTGTCCACGTATGCGCTGCAATGCTAATTCTTTAGGTTCAGCATCAATACTGCCAGAAGTTCTGCCAATTTTAACTCGTGGCTGTTCCCGCAGATACGAAGGAAATGAATAAATGTAAAGAACTATTTGAATCTCCATCTCTTATGCGTGACCAACATAATGCTGCTTTACTTTACTGAGTAGGAATAAGCAAAGGCGTTAAGCTATTTATTATAACTAACTCACGAGTTTTAGCTGTAATTGTCAACTGTTTACGCTCATTTAACCACAAGCGCGAACGATAACGAGAATGAAAACCCACGTAACCCCTATTTGCAGGCGGGGTTAGCGCGGGTATTGTTGGTATCTAACCAGAGACCATATCACTCAAATTGCACAAGCGATCGCCCCGATACAACAATAAAACCGACAGAATCAAGCCTAATTTGGGGCTGACGAATTCCCTCTAGAATGGCTGCATTTAAAGCAGTTTCTATCTGCAATTCTTCAGCTAATGCATTATCCCAACTTTGCTGATTCAGACGCAGCCGTAATTGTTCGACTCTATTGGCTAATTTCTTTTCGGCGACTTTCGCACAACTTTGGCATAAGTCAATAAAATCGGGACGATTAGAGAGTAATTCTGAAGAAGTATTACGCACTTGATAGCAGAAATTTTGCCATTTACTAGGGTCAACAAAATCGTCAATAATTCCTAAGCGCTCTTTTGCTAGATTGTAATCTCGTCCTTGATTGTTGTTTTTATCTTTATATGGACGTTGCAGAATACTTAAGAGCGCTTTATCTTCAACAGTGCGTATTGGCTCCTTGCGACCATCAACATAGATAGTTTCTATAATTGGCGGAAATAGAGCATCAACACGTCGCTGCAAGTTTTTGAATTGAGAATTATCTAGTTTGTTATCTAGTAAAACTTGTTTGGCAAGTTTTAAATTTGCCTCGACTACATAATTGCATTGGAAACCGAACCACTCTTTTCCTTCTTTAGAGTCCCAAGATGCATCAGTGCGCCACATTGCAAAGGCTTCACCTCGGTCATCCCAGTTTATATAGTTCCAGAGTGCTTCAATAAATCCTTCCCCAACTCGAAAGAGTTTAATACCAGGATTTTGGTTTGCTACCCTGCGATTATAAGTACCAAATTGGTCTAGAAAACTCTCAGCAAAACGGTTTTTTAAGTCATTTATGGGAACCAATGTCCGTGTTGTCGGTTGATAACGTCGCATCTCTGATGAATCTGGATTATTGAGTCCTCTAAATCCCAATGCATCACAAATCCAGCCTTCAATTGCTCTCTTAATTTCTAGATGACAAGCATCGTAATTATCTAGCTCTTGAAAATACTCGGTAGCAATTTCATCGTTAGCGTCAATTTCATCTAGAGCATTTTGTTCGCTAATTTTTGCTATTTCAGCTTCAATTTGCTCTTGAATTGGCGGAATCATCTCTAACAGTCCAGCAGCACCTGATTGAAACAAAACTGTTTCTAATTCTGCAAGTTTTTCATCTACATAAAACTGGAGGCTGGCAATTGATTGTTGGAATATACCAAACCCATCTTTCAATACTTTATACCAAGCATTGTGAGGGCTATCTTCCAAGTAGGGGCCAATCAAGGCACTAGATTGGATGCCAATTTTGCTGCCAATGCGGTCAAGTCTGCCAATTCTCTGTTCTAATTGATTAGGCGACCAAGGAAGGTCAAAATGAATTAACCAATCGGCAAACTGGAGGTTACGCCCTTCTTCTCCAGAGCGATCGCATACTAAAATAAAGCAGTTTGGGTTATTCTTGAACCTATTTAAGCCTTCCTCAACTTTATCGGGTGATTCTCCAAATTGATGGCTGGCTACTGTCTCTGCACCAAAGCTATCAGATAAATACCGGACGATTTCGCCACAAGTTTGCACAAAACTGGTAAATACAATAAATTTGGGCAGAATATCACCAGTAATTGGTCTTTTAATTCTCTGCTGTATTCTGGTGATGAATTCCTTTTGATTCTTCCGAACGTTTGCGGGAATTTTGAAGTATGTACCTAACTGATTCAGTAGCAATGTTTTCAAACTTTCCGTCCGTTGTCCGTCCTCTTGAGGTTGACGAACAATTTTTAGTAAGGATTGCAGAATCTCTTCTTCCTCTAAAAATTTGGGGGTTGTAGTTAATAGGCGAATATCATCTTCTTTAAACTCGTGGATGAGTTTAGCATGGGGTTTACCAGTTAACCGGGCGGTAATTACCTGCTCTAAAATGCCCAACCAAGTACCAGCAGCTAGAAATAACAACAGAAAAATTCGCTGATATTGCTTTTCACCAGGAGCAACACTACGCCATTGATTGAGCAGCTCGTGGATATCAAGCGATCGCTCGTCTAAATCATACTCTTCTTTCGGCGTAAAATTGCGGTCAAAGATCACATCTTCCACCGCAGCGCGACGGTTGCGAAGCATTCGGCGGTGTAGTCGATAGATATCGCTGACATGGACGCGAATCGCTTGCAGGATTTGCTCTTGCTCGGTTGAATTTGCTGGTGAATTTTCTAAATCATCCGCCAGCTTCAGTAAATACTCATCCTCAGCAAAGAGGTTTCGTAGTTGCTGCAAATTGCTTTTGAGGATAGCAGGCTCCGCACCTTCTTTAAAAGAAAGCAGAACTTTACCAATTTGCTGACGGCTGGCAACTTTGGCGCGAAAACCTGCTAAATCACCAAGTTTATAGGTTGTCGGGTCGAGCAAGTGCAACATAGCCAGAAAATCTTGCTCGTGATTGAGAACAGGAGTGGCAGATAATAAAAGTAAGCGATCGCTTTTATGAGCAAGTTCTTTGCAAGTCTGAAAACGTTCGCGTACTGCTGCATCCTTAGAGGTTGCCATTGCTGCAATATGATGGGCTTCATCTAAAATTAAGCAGCCTATCTTCGCTTTCAGGTTGATTTTATGAATATCTTCAACCGCCAGCACCGCCACCCGTTTGCCAAAATGGGAAATGTAAAACTTGTTTTCTAACTCAAGCCGCCATTGTTTGAGCAAATATTGCGGAACTAATACCACCGCATTTTTTTTCGGTTCATCCAGAAGGAACTGACGCAGAATCGCCCCCGCTTCGATGGTTTTTCCTAGTCCCACCTCATCTGCTAGCAAGTAGCGTTGAATTGGGTCTTCCAGTACCCGCCGCACAACTTCAACTTGGTGAGGATAAAGATTGATATTTGCCGAAATCAATCCCGTCATCCCGCGACTGACAGCGCGTTGCTTAATCAAGGATTTGACGAAAGCCAATCTTTTGTCGTGGAAGTAGGGGGTTTCGTGACCCTTCATCGCCAGAGTTTCGATGGGGTCAGTGTTTGGGAGATTACAACGAACGTAAATGTCTTCTTCAGTAGCGATCGCAGTTTTCTTATCTGGTAAATCAATTTGATACATTTCTGTATCATCATCCCAGATGAAAACTCTGCCAACTATCCATTTATCCTGCGTTTGGGACTTAATATAGCATCTAGCTTGGGGTTCAAGCCTGACTTGAGAGAGAGAACTTAAAGGTAAAGTTTTTTGCAGACGTTGCCCTATCGAGCAGAAATACTCAACGTTCGCATTGGTATCAGATATTTCGGTAACTTTTCCTATACCCAAATAGTTATTCTGGGACTGTACCAATAAACCGAGCTTAATCATAGATCCAGTCCCCTGAACACACTAAAAGAACCTTCCAGACTAGTTTGTTCGCCTACATCTGGCAGTTTTGTCGATCAACATTATAGATAATAAACTGGCATCACAGTTTTTGTTATAGCGATCGCCATAGCCCAAGGGGAAGGGTTTAAATTCTCCTTTCCCCCTTGCTCTTTAACCTTTTTCCAGACCAAAAGGAAGATTGTTAGGCTTATCCGAAAACTATTACACAACCTCCAATTAGTAAAATCAGCCCAAACGTTGATTTTCGTTCTAAAAGTTTACCTAAGCAGTAGCATTTTTAAATACATCGGGACGCATTGGCATTGCATTACAAGGTATTGCTAAATTCGCTACAAATTCATGAAATACTCTACTTAGGTAATTATGTGGTGCAATATAGGGCAATACGGTTCAGTTAACGCTAAAATCCTTTGTCAAAGTCAGTTTTTTTGAACGTAGACGCTTCTCTACGAGACGCTACGCGAACGGCTTGCCGCAGCCTACCGCCAAGGACGCAAAGAAAAAAAGAAATGTTTAACTGAACTGCATTGCAATATAGAACTCATATTTGATTGCGTGAAAAAGTTCAGTAGAACTCAAACAGGTTTCTTGACTGTTGCCTATTGCCTGACTATGCAAATAATTCACGTTTTGGCTTGATAACGCCACGATACAATTAAGATGAAGTAGTTTTATTTAGTATGAAGAAAATCAGAGACAACACAATTAAGTTAAATCAATATTTAAAGTTGATGGGTATAGTGCCAAGTGGAGGCCAAGCCAAGCTGATGATTCAAGGTGGTGATGTCCAAGTCAACGGTATGCTAGAAACCCGACGAGGGCGGCGACTAGTGCCGGGTGATAAAGTGACAATAGCAGGAAATACTTTAGAGGTGAATTTGGACAACAATGAAAACCAAGACGTAGTAATAGATTCTACCGAAGAAATCGAGTAAATAATTGTTATCTTAAATTTACAAGTTCTTCTTTTCCCTTGTGATTAATGCTGCAAATTTCCAACAAAGTTATTATCCCACAGAGTGAGATTGAAATTAGTGCGATTCGTTCGCAAGGAGCGGGAGGCCAAAATGTGAATAAGGTTTCCACAGCGATTCACTTGCGCTTTGATATTGCGGCTTCATCATTACCCAATTATTATAAAGAACAGCTTTTAAAGCTAAACGATCGCCGCATCACTCAGGACGGAGTTGTTGTAATTAAAGCGCAAGAACACCGAAGCCAAGAGAACAATCGAGAGTCAGCTTTGAAACGACTTCAAGAACTCATTCAAAGCGCAGTTGTAGTGACGATAAAACGCAAACCTACGAAACCAACTCGCAGTTCTCAAAGAAAGCGCCTTGACTACAAAACTAAGCGCGGACAGATTAAGTCTAACAGGGCAGAAGTCACCGATTATTGATTTATAAAATATACCAATTCTCCAAAAAGAGGTAACAGATATAAATCACGAAAGCCTTACTGCATCTAAGTTTCTTAATTGCGTTAGCGTAGCGGGGCTAGCCCATTATGAATTGCGAATTGCGAATTGCGAATTGACATTAGACTTTGGCAATCAATTTTGTTGCAAAATCTTCCCATAGAACTAAGACTAATTCCTTCTATTGACTGTGGTCAATATCATTACTTAGCTGGTTAGCTTGAGAGTAGTAACTATTAAAGGTGAAAAAGATGAATAAGACATTACTAACAATTTTGATGCTTGCACTCTTACTCTTATTCATCATCTCTCCCTTTGCTGCCCTTGCTAGTTTAATGATAATAGTGTTCGTTTCGGCGTTTTTCTCTATATTAGGAAACTTAATTTCAAGTAATAATTGGTGGTGACACCGATCCTAAAGGGTCATAAATGCAAAATTTCCAATGAAGATAGAAATTTCACAACTATTGTGATATTACACGAAAAAGCCGCTTGCAAGCTGCGATCGCTTTGGCGGCTTTCTTAGTTTACACTCCCTACAAGCGGCATTTGAGCTTAAAAATCAATTTTCATCTTAAAAGAGATACTACCAACTCGATTGATTATCTCACTGTTAGCAAGAACTTCCCAGCCAAATCGTTTATATAAACCCACGGCTGGATTTGTCGCTCTGGTACTAAGTGATATCGATGGATAAGATGTTTTAGCTGCTGCTAACAAATGTGTGAGTAACTGCGTTCCTATACCTTTATTTCTATGTTGAGGAAGAATAGCAATAGCTAGTTCAGGAATTTCGTCATCAACATAGCCATATCCTTTATTTTCACCTGTCAATAAACGCAGCCATGCCGCTCCTACTGGTTGATTACTACTTTTCAAAATAGCGACAAAGCCGCTATCATCTTTAAGTCCCCAATCTTTAACATATTTTGCCAAATCAGGATTATTCATTGCATCCTGCACTGTCAAATTACCTTCTTCTACCAGATGGGCTGCTTCGTAAAGCATTTGCCAAAGAAAAGGTTCATCTTCTTGTGCGAGTGGACGAATATAATAATCCATAACTTATGCCCCAAAGTCCGCTTTTGTAAAATTTAAGATAATTTACTCAGTGGTGTGGCTAAACCGTCAATGCTGACGAGATTTTTCTGCTGTTGATATTCTCGAACTCCCTCTTCGCCTTTTTTACTAGCCCAGTTTACTAAAGTCTGGCGCTCACCTTGATATTCATAAAGTGGTACGCCAAAACCACAGGAAGTCTGTACTTTTTCAATGTCAGCGACGATAATTTGACGAGTTCCAGGCATCGGCACAAACAAAGAATACAGAGAGTCCCAATCTGGAGAACTCGGTAAAATCGTTTTTCCTTGACCGTAAAGACGGAGGATACAAGCAGGTTCCTCAAAGGCGCAAAACATGAAGGTTATTCGCCCGTTTTCTTGCAAGTGTGCCGATGTTTCGTTACCACTGCCTGTAAGGTCTAAATAAGCTACTCGGTTGGGAGAGAGGACGCGAAAGCAGCCTAAACCTTTAGGAGACAGGTTAACATGACCTGTAGGACTCAAGGGTGCAGAGCCAACAAAAAAAAGGTGTTGGGCTGCAATAAAGCCTTGCTGTTCCTCAGTAATACAGTCAAAAACTTTAGCCATAGACTGTCTGATATATATTTACTACTTTTCTATCTTCTCAGCCTATTATGCCTTAGCTAAAACTCTAGCAAGGGGCTAACTGTTGATGTTTAAGGGAGTGGGGAGTGGGGAGTTAGGAGTGGGGGTTAAGAAGTATTAGCGTTTCATATACCGACTAGCCATTTGGATGGCGTCAGCGATATCAACATCACCATCGCCGTCAGCATCCAAGAAGGAATTTAATACAGAATTACCGCCACCTTGGGGATTTTGAGCATTTGCACCTGATTGCAAAAAATTTAGTACTAAAGGTACTGCTAAAGGCAGCAATTGTTGAACTATACCAGCATCCAATCCAGTGCGCCCGGCAGCAACTTGAGCTACCTGTTGTTGTATCTGAGGAGAAAACAACGAATTGACGGCTTGGGGGTTAGGTGAAGTCCCAGCATATTGATTAACTAGACTTTGTGCAGCTTCATTACCATCTATGGCTTGCTTTTGTTGTAAAGCAGAACGCACTTGACTACCGACAATTGACAAAACTGATTGGATGGTAGAAGGGTCTGTGCCAGTGCGATCGCTCATTTGCTGTACACTGTTAACAATATTTCCCAGTTGACCTAAGCTGCCCTGTTGATTGGGATTAGCAACGGCACCAAGAATTTGATCAAAAAGTCCCATAAGTTTTCTCTCTTTGTTCTCAAAAAAGTTGCCAAAACTGGCGTAAGTCCACTAATAAATTAGAACACGCGAGCTTCATAGTGAACGAATAAAATTTCAAAAGCTACTAGCTTAAGGATGATAAATCGATTAAGCAATACCTGCTTTAGGCAGAGCCAATACAAACTCTGTACCTCGATTTAACTCAGATTGGCAAGTAATTTTACCCTGATGTTTTTCTACCACAATCTGATGTGCGATCGCTAGCCCCAAACCAGTACCAATACCTCGTGGTTTGGTTGTGAAAAATGTATCAAATATCTTTTTCTGATTTTCTGGCGAAATACCAGAGCCGTTGTCTGCAATTCGCACTATCACCAACTCATTCTGCCAACATTCTGTAATAATGGTAATTTCAGGCATAAATTCGGGATTATCAGCCGATTTTTGCTCCAAAGCATCAATGGCATTGCTAAGAATATTCATAAATACCTGATAAAGTAAGCCTGTGTAGCCTGGAATCGGTGGAATTTCTCCATAGCTGCGAACAAGGTTAATACGATTTTTCAGGCGATTGTTTAAAATCAACAGTGTACTATCTAAACAAGCGTGTAGCTCTACTAAGTGCGCTTCTCCGTCATCTAAACGAGAGAAATCTTTCAAACTTCGGACAATTTCTCGCGTGCGGTCAGTACCAATTGTCATAGAGTTGAAGAGTTTTGGCAAATCTACTTCAAGAAACTCTAAATCAATTTCTTCTGTTAAAGTTTGCAAAGCAGTGGAAGGATGAGGAACTTCAGCTTTGTATGTTTGTAGTAGCAATAACAGGTCGTCAGTATAAGTTTTCGCGTGTATGAGGTTGCCAGAAATGAAATTTATCGGATTATTAATTTCGTGAGCGACACCAGCCAGCATCCGTCCTAAACTAGACATTTTCTCACTTTGAATTAGTCGGGCTTGCGCTTCGGCTTGTTGTTCTTCTAAAAGGTGCTTCACTTGTTGGATAAGCTGGTTAAGGGAACTAGTTAATGCCCCAACTTCATCTTCTGTGGTTACAGGCGCTTGCAAGTCAAAATTGGCTTCTTGGGTAACTCTTTGGGCAATCTTTGTCACCGCGTTAATGGGATGGGCGATGATTTTACTTGTGTAGAAAGCCAGGATGGCTGCGATCGCCACTGACAGCAGCATAATACCAATAATAATCTGAGCTTGCATGAGTGCAGCCTTTTGTTGGGCTAGATCAGCTTGCTCTTGACGTTCTTGAACTGTTTTGGCAAAGTCAGTTAACTCATGGGCAAATTGATAAAACTTTAAAGCATCCTGGCTTTGACTGAATTTCGAGATTAATTGCTGTGCTTTTATAACTCCCTGTGGCTGTGAAGTTAATGGTAAAATTTGCCGAATCAGCGACCTGAGTTGTTCAAAATATCCGGTTATCGTGCTGTTATGCTTCGTGAGCAGAGCCTGTAAATCCTCTTGGGAACTAGTTTGGCTAAATTCTTGTGCCTGAGAAAGTAACGTTTCCGCATCCGCCAAATCACTTTTGAAATTAGAAATTTTCTTTTGCAACGCTTGCGGCTGCTGCAAAAAAGGCAGTATTTCTTGCTGGCGGATCTGTATTTCCAACAGTTCTCCTTGCAAACTACTTAACAAGCTTCCCTCTTCATCTGCCAAGCTCATCTGTTGTCTAGCTTGTTGGAAATAGCGATCGCCTATTATCAACCCCGCCGTTGTTCCCAATACTGCAATTCCCAAAGCCAATCCGTACCCACAAAAAATTTTTTGCCGAATACTAAGCTGGTGAAATTTTTGTTGAATCCAGTTAAAGTATCTGAATTTAGGTGTCGCAGTCATGGCATAACTCGCTGTTGAATGTTTTTAGTAGACGGTTTTTTATCAAAAACAAGAAATCCAGCCGCAAGTCAAAAGAAGCAGGGGGCAGGGGGCAGGGGAGAAAGCTGAAACGGAGCTTGTACTCCCCCAGCTAAGAGCAAGAACTGCCCCTTTGCCTCTTCGGTGAGAACACATTTGATACAAAATGCGCTCTCAGTTTATCAAAAAGGGCTTTTTCTACCCTGGTCAAAAATACTGAAAGTATGAAGATTACAAGTATCTGTATTCTGAACGACATCCCGCCCAGAACTGAAGTTCTGGACTTCAACTATGAGACTCAAAATTCATTCCGAGGCGGGATAGAAACGCAGTGCGAGATTTAGAATTTTGTTAGTCAAGCAGATGAGAATTCTTGGTTGAATCAAAAACTGCTTCTGACTACTCTGGTAAAAAATACTGAAACTATTAAAATCAGAAGCATCTGCCTACTGAATATCCACTAATATTTCCCAGCCATGCCTCTGTCACGCATAGTAACGCTGATTGTTGGTCTGATTGTCATTTTGGGACTAGCCCTATGGCTAATTGATTCCCTATCGCGCCTCTATTGGCAATTGTCCTATTCGCCGTTGCTAGGCAATTTGCTGCTATTGCTGCTAATTGTCCTCATTGGAGCGTTGGTTGCCGCTTTTGTCTATTACGTATTGGTGATTCAAGCTGGGGAAAAGCGATCGCGCCGTAACCCGAAGCGAGTAACTGCGGCGCAAATTCCTGCTGGCAAATCTGATGCTGCATCTACAACTCTCCAAGCTGTGCGCCAACAGGTAGGGCAAATTCAAGATGAAGTTGCACGCCAAGCTTTATTAAGTAAATCGCGGGAGATTGAAGCAAATTTAGCACGGGGTGAAATTCAAGTAGTGGTATTTGGTACGGGGAGCGCTGGTAAAACTTCCCTAGTTAATGCGATTATGGGACGCATGGTCGGTCAAGTGGATGCACCGATGGGTACAACTCAGGTTGGAGAAACCTATTGTCTGCGGTTGAAGGGATTAGAACGCAAGATTTTAATTACGGATACACCAGGAATTTTAGAAGCAGGGGTGGCGGGAACGGAACGGGAACAAATGGCGCGAGAACTGGCAACAGAAGCCGATTTACTCTTGTTTGTGGTAGATAATGACTTACGACGCTCAGAATATGAACCATTGCGGGGATTAGCAGAAATTGGCAAGCGATCGCTCCTAGTTCTCAACAAAACTGATTTATATACAGATGAAGATAAAGAATCCATCCTTGCAAGGTTGCGTCAACGGGTACGGGGATTTATTGCTACTAATGATGTGGTAGCGATCGCTGCTAATCCCCAACCTGCACAATTAGAAACTGGCGAAACCTTCCAGCCGGAACCCGATATTGTCCCTTTGCTGCGGCGCACAGCTGCTGTTTTACGCGCCGAAGGTGAAGATTTGGTGGCGGATAACATTCTTTTACAATCTCTGCGATTGGGAGACGAAGCGCGAAAACTCATCGATGGTCAGCGTCGCCGTCAAGCTGACAAAATAGTAGAACGCTTTCAATGGATTGGTGCTGGTGTGGTATCAGTCACGCCGATACCAGTCGTAGATTTACTAGCGACAGCTGCTGTTAATGCTCAAATGGTTGTGGAAATTGGCAGAGTTTACGGCTGTGAATTGAATATGGAACGGGGACGAGAGTTAGCCCTTTCTTTAGCGAAAACCATCGCTAGTTTGGGCATTGTTAAGGGAGCAATTCAATTATTATCTACAGCTTTGCAACTCAATGTTGCTACTTTTATTATTGGTAGAGCAATTCAAGGCGTAACAGCAGCTTATTTAACGCGAATTGCTGGTAAAAGTTTTATCGAATATTTTCGTCATGATCAAGATTGGGGTGATGGTGGCATGACAGAAGTTGTGCAGCGACAGTTTCAAATTAATCGCAGAGATGAGTTTATTAAGGCTTTTATTCAAGAAGCGATCGCGCGGGTAGTGAAGCCGTTACAAGATAAAGCTGAATTAGTCGAACATGATGAAGAAATCAATAATTAAATAATTCAAAATTCAAATATTAGGCGGGTAAAAGTCAAAGTAAAAAGATATGAATCAAACAGCAACTCTTGAAAACGTAGATTTAAAGCGTGTTAGGGTCAATTTTTTGCTGTCGTAATTTAGCTAAAAGATTTTGCAACTGTTCTTCTGGTGTTAAGTACCTACTATTATTTTCGTCATACCAATATAGCCATTCCCGTGTTTTTCCTTGATAGGTTCCTCTTTCAATTCCAATACCTAAACCAATTTCAGGCATCCAGAGTTTATCTCCTGGTTGTAAAATGTATTTACCCTCAACTAAACGGTAAACTTCTAAACGTTGTCGCTTTCGTCGCAGACGTGTTGGAGCATAAATTACATAATATAAAATACCTAAGTTGGCATAATCTATTTTCTTTTGTTCGTATTCACCATTGTAAGTTTGAGAAACAACCTCTAAAGCTAAAATTGGCGCAATTCCATCTTCTTCCCAAAGAACATAACTAGAACGCCCATTTTCTCCAACAAACCGTTCTACACCCAAGCTGAGAAATCCATCTGGAACAATGGCAGGGTTACTCGGTGTATAATAAATTCCCATGTTAATGCCGAAAAACCAATCATCACGGTTTTGCCAGATTAAAGCTAAAGTAGCTAATAACAAATTAGGAACTAGTATTTGCAGTTCGTTATCCACAGGTGTATCATCAGAATCTGGTAATTCTACCGATGAAGGTAGGCAGTCTAGCGGATTGTAGTTGAACATAAGTAGTCCTCAATCCCAAAATCAAAATTTAAACTTATTTGCTCATAACTCAAGGGTAACTCAGGTTGCACATCAGACATTTTTGCTTGAATTTCATCGAAAATAATCAATGAAATAAAAGATACGAATTTTAATAAAAAATTATATTTCATTAAGCAAAAATACTTAAAAATTAAACTTATATTCCAGTATCAAAAATTTAGTCATTTATTTCTAAAGTATTCCGGAAACCGGTGGGAATGGCAGGAAAAGTAAATAAAAGAACTACTGAGTAACCAGGTCATGACCTACCACATAATCGGTAAATTACTACAAGGGCGTTACCAAATTATCCAAAGCCTGGGTGCAGGAGTATTTGGACAAACATACATAGCTGTAGATGTAGATTATCCAGAGAATCCCAAATGCGTTATTAAGCAGATTAAAGTTAGTAGTTCCGAATCTGACTACTTGGAGATGCTGAGGTTACTGTTTCAGGCTGAAACCCAAACCCTCAAGCTTTTGGGAAGCCATCACCAAATTCCTGAATTTATCGCCTGCTTTGAAGAAAACGAGCGATTTTATTTAGTCCAAGAGTGGATTGAAGGACATGCGTTGGCTGCGGAATTGCCTATCGATCAAGAATGGGGGTGTCTGTGGGGTGAAATGGAAGTTGTAGAATTCCTGATAGATGTCTTAGGTATTCTGGAATTTGTTCACTCTCAAGGCGTAATCCATTGCGACATCAAACCGGAAAACTTGATTAGACGTAATAGTGATGCCGAACGCAAGTTAGTTTTGATTGACTTTGGCTCAATCCAGTCTATCGATTTTGGCATAGGTGCGGAATTGCCCATTCATAGAATTCCTGTCACTTCATTGGGGTATATACCGCCAGAGCAATTTATTGGAGAAACACAGCCCAACAGTGATATTTATGCTTTGGGTATGATTGCCATCCAGGCTTTAACTGGGTTGGAACCACTAAAATTAAAAGCTGATCCTTATACTAATGAAATTGCTTGGCGTTCTGAAAACACTCCAGTTAATGATTATCTAGCTGCTGTTCTCAGCCAAATGATCCGCTACAATTACCAAGACCGCTTTCAGTCTGCCAGTGAGGTGCTGCGGGTACTCAAACAAATAATATGGGAACAGCTACCAGAAACATTAGAAGCAGATGATGAATTTCCTATAGAAGCGCCGATTGGAAATAATAATCCTACATCTGGAAATTCATCTCCGTTATTAACAGGAATGAAAGTAGGACTGGCGGCTAATTCTTTAGTAATGGGATTTGGTGTATATTCTTTAATTAATGCTGCGCCTGCATACTCAGAAACAGAAACTTTATCTAAAGCCACAAAAGAATATCAAGCAGGAGATTTAGAAGAAGCGATCGCACTTGCTAAATCAATTCCCTCCCACAGCAATGTTTATCCAGAAGCGCAAGCCACAATTGAAGAATGGCAAGAGCAATGGCAAGTAGCTGCACAGCAATACCAAATAGCTCAAACAGCTTTTCATGAGAGCAAATGGTCAGATGTTATTCATGCGGTTGCAAAAATTCCAAATATTTCATATTGGCAATCTAAAACAGATAAATTAGTTCAGCAAGCATACGTCAACATTGAAGCACAGACGCAAGATTTATTAACAAAAGCTTACGATAGTGCCGATACAAAAGATTTTTCTGCTGCTTTACAATATCTGCGGCAAATTCCTAAAGAAAGTCGTGCAGGTGCTTTAGTTCAAGACAAGTTAGCTGAGTACAATCGAAAGCGCCAAATTAGAGCAGCTTACTTTTTACAGAAAGCTTATAAACAAGCATTTGTTGGTGATTTTGATCAAGCTGTAAAATTTCTCCGAAAAATTCCCAACGATACTCTAGTTTATGCTCAAGCTCAAGTCAAATTGAATGAATATACTCAAAAACAACAACTACTGACTAATTATCAAAATGTTGCTTCTGTAAAAAGGAAAGATTCATTTTTCTCTAAAAACTCAGCCACTAATATTGAATATATTCAAGGAGGAAATTATTTGCAAGAGGTTAATATTCGCTAGTTACAGCAATTTGTTGATTCATAGACTAGTTAGATATAACATAATACACTTGGGTTAAGGATTTTTGGTATTGATTTTAGGTATGTAGAGATGTTGCTTTTCTTCGTCTCTACAAAACAATTTAAGGCTTAACTGAACTGTTTAAAAATGCGAGTAGGGTCACAATATATTGCACCCCTATGATTATCGGATGGGTAATTCAATGATAAATTCTATGCCTTCACCTGGTTTGGAATCGTATGTGAGCTTCCCGTGATGATTATTCACCACAATTTGGTAAGCAATAGATAGACCAAGCCCTGTTCCTTTTCCGATAGGTTTTGTTGTGTAAAAAGCATCGAATATTTTTGTTTTATTTTTATTATTTATACCTAAGCCATTGTCAGCAACTCTTAAAATAACTTGCTCTCCAATTGCCTCAGTTTTAATTTTAATAACTCCCGGATTTTGATAAGTTTTCTCAATATCTTGATTGTTATATTTTTCTTCAATTGCATCGATCGCATTACAAATTAAATTCATAAAAACCTGATTAATTTCCCCAGGAAAACACTCAACAAGTGGCAAGCTTCCATACTCTTTGACTAATTTGATGCTTGGTTGATGAGCATTATATTTAAACCGATGTCCGAGAATGAGTAATGTACTATCTAACCCTTCATGCAAGTTAGTTAGTTTTTTACCCGTTTCTCTGTGTCGTGAAAAATTGTTTAAATATGACACAATTTCTGTAACACGATCTGTACCAACTTGCATGGATTGAATAATTTTAGATAAATCATTCAACAAAAATTCGAGATCGCTTTTTTGAATCGCGGTTTTAATTTCTTCTGGTGGATTGGGTAGATATTTCTGATAGAGATAGAGTAAACTAACTACCTCCTGTACATACTGTTGAACAAAATTTAAGTTGCCAGCTATAAAATTGATAGGATTATTAACTTCATGAGCAATTCCGGCTGTAATTTGGCCTAAAGCTGCTACCTTTTCTGCTTGAATCAGTTGAGTTTGAGTCTGTTCTAATTCGGTGTTTTTAGCGATTAAGGTTTTCGTCAAGTTTCTCAGCTTTAGATGATTTTCAATCCGTACTAAGACTTCTTCATGCTGAAAAGGTTTGGTAATGTAGTCTACGGCTCCCAATTGCAAACCTTTGATTTTATCAGCAGTTTCTGAGAGTGCTGTCATAAAAATGACTGGAATATCTTGGACACGAGGATTGCTTTTTAGCTGTTTACAAGTTTCAAAACCATCTATACCGGGCATCATTATATCTAGCAAGATTAAATCAGGTAAATCATCATTTTCTAATCGCTGAATGGCTCTCTCGCCGCTCCGTGCTGCCCAAACTTCAAAACTAGACTGATCTAGAAAGCTGGATAAAACTTGTAAATTAGCAGGGTTATCGTCAACGATTAAAATAATTCCCTTAGAAAAAGCGTAATTGATAGATTTTTTTTGGTCTTCAATAGTATTTTTCATACTGTTTCTATTGCATATTGAGTCAAGAAATTGAGGATTAAATCTTCATCAAATTGTCTTGCTAGTTGCCTTAGTTCATTAGCAAATGGCGCAAAGGTTATGTCTGTTTCCTCCAGTTGATCGGCCCACTTGAGAATAGCATTGAAGTTACCTTTACTGGCTAAAGTAACTAGTTCCTGCAATACTTGGGAAGAAGGAGAGATTAATCGAGCAGATTGGCTATTTGCTGTTACTTCTTTGGCTTTTTCTTCATCAGGCTGAGATTGCTTATAAATCCATACCAAATTTAAATATTGTTCTAATTGATCCAATAATTCATCTACATGTACAGGTTTGCTTAAGAAGGCGTTACCTCCAGCTTGCAGACTGCGATGTTTGTCGGCTTCAAAGACACTAGCGGAAGAAACAATAATCTTGACATTATGAATTTCTGGAGTGTGACGTAGGTGTTCAATTAACTCAAACCCGTCCATTTCTGGCATCAGCAAATCTGTGATGATTAAGTCTGGTTTGAGGGCGATCGCTATTTCTAAACCTTCTTTACCATTGCTGGCTTCAACTACATTAAAACCCAGTGGTTGCAGTAAGTTTGTAATCACTGTGCGATTCTCCCAGCGATCGTCTACCATCAGTATGGTGTAGGGGCTACCCTCAAAGCCAATGATTTGTTTCTCTGATGATGCGTAGGCGTAGCCCGTCGTAGACATCGCAGATTGTACCCAGTCTGTTGCTTCGGGAATCTCCAACTCAAACCAGAAGCAACTCCCCTGACCGATCTGACTCTTAACATAGATATCGCTACCCATCATCTGTACTAACTGTCGAGTAATAGCTAAACCTAGCCCTGTACCTTCAGCTTGGCGCTTTTTATCACCCACTTGTTCAAATGGCAAGAAAATTTTGCTCAATTCTGCGGGAGTTATACCAATTCCTGTATCTTCTACGGTGCAGCGAAGGCGATGTTTTACTATTTGTTGATCGCTGGGAGGTTGATCGATTACTTCAATATTGAAAGTAACCTGACCTTGATCTGTAAATTTGATGGCATTTCCCAACAGATTTAATAGCACCTGACGTAATCTTTTGACATCAACATGAACCCCTGTAGGTAAGTTACTCGCGGGTTTATAAACAAACAAAATGCCTTTTTGTTTTGCCCGAATCTGGCATATTTCCACAATTCCTTGGAGAAAAGATGGTAAATGCACATCAACTGGATGCAGTTCTAGCTTTTTTGCTTCAATTTTGGAGAGATCCAAAATGTCATTAATTAAAGTCAGCAAATGAGAGCCGCATTGTTCAATAATATTGATATGATATTGTTCTTGATTCGGCAAAGCTGGGGAACGCAGTAAAATTTGGGCACAGCCGAGAATGCCATTCAAAGGTGTCCGCAGTTCATGACTCATGTTGGCTAAAAATTCACTTTTAGCATGGTTAGCTGTATCAGCCGCAGCTTTAGATTTTTTCAGTTCAGCTTGTTCAAATGCTTGTACTTGCCACAAGACGGTGATCATGGTGACTGTCAATCCACCAACAATTAAGGCGATTAAATCAAGGAATTGTAATCGAGATTCGATATTTTCGCGGGGAATCACTAAAGCCACAGACCAATTAGCGGCTTGCAACGGCAGATAAGCTACATACTTTTTAGTGCCGTCAATTTCCATTAACTCAATTCCCTGTTGTTTGTTTACCATCTGCTGCGCGATCGCATTTAAATTGCGATCGTTAATTTTCAGCAGGCTGGGTGCAGGTTTTTCTATGGTTGACATTAACGCCGAGTTAGGATGGACGATCGCTTGTCCTTGAGAATTGAGAGCAAAAGCATAGCTGTTCGTGCCGTAGTGCAGGGAATTGATAACCTCTGCAATGCGATCAACTTTCACATTGCCCTGGAAGGCTCCGATCGGTGAACTACTGTTAGCAGAATTTGACCAGATCGGGGTGGCGATCGCAATTAAAGAAATTCCTGTAGAACGGCTAATAAAGGGATCGGAAATGTTAGTATTTCCCGCAATTGCTTTTTGAAAGTAGTCTCGATCCCGAATATTTTTATTTGCTCGACCAACTTTTGTATTGGAATATGAACCATCTGGGGTAGCTATTTGAAAAAAGAAAAATTCATGAATTCGCTTGACTTCTGCCTTTAAATAAGGTTCTGCTACAAACCAGTTTAAAGAACGTACAGTTGAAGTATTCGCTAGGGTTTGTACCTCCACTTGGCGAACGTGTAACCACTCCTCAATTTCAGCACCCCCTCTCTGTACCTCTAAAAAAGCACTATGTCTCAAATCTTTGAGCATCATATTTCTAGCAGCTTGATAGCTAAAGTAAGCAGAAATACTGACTATAAGGGTAGTGCCGCCAAGAATAAATCGAATTAGTAAATTTTGTGAGGGATGACTTTCTCTGTTAGTTGCTGATAGGCTGGAGTTTGCTCGTATCAAGGGTTAGCTCCTTAATGGCATAGTTCGACAAGAAGAAATTCTAGGTTATGTTTAGATTGCCCAAGAAACTACCGATGCTCACAGCTTTTGATAAAATAATTAATAAATTTATAGTGACGACGTGTATTATAAGTTTTTAGTTGATATTCTTTAATATCAACTAAAATTCTAATTATTGGCTATAAAAAGTGTTGTTAACAATTCGGAATCTTAAATTGTTAATGTACTATAGAAATTCTAAATGAGTTGTGAAAATCGAGAGACTCAGATCCCCGACTTCTTTGAGAAGTTGGGGATCTTATTGTTCAGATTTAGGACTGCTATAGTAGCGCGAGGTAAAAGTCAAAAGTCAAAAAGCTTTAATTTTGGGCTTTCTGGCTTTAATGAGATGGTAGCTTTATTTATGTCGTGCTGTACTAGGGTGTCTTTTGCGGTGAATTAGTAACATTAGGAAATGGGAGAACTGGCACAATTACAGGTTTAGGTTTTGATATTTCGCCTTGTAGTTGAATTTGGGCTTGATTGCGCCCGTCTATTGCTTGCTGGTAATTAGGCTTGTATTTTATTGCTTGATCGTAAGACGCGATCGCATCTTTAAACTGTTTCAAATTTAAGAGTGCATTGCCTCTGCTATACCAGCTTTCAGAATGGTCTGGTTTATAACGAACTGCCTTATTATAAGACGCGATCGCATCTTCGTATTTTTGCAAAATGTATTGTGAATTACCCAAATTATACCAGAGTTGATAATCTTTTTGCTTAAGTGTTGCTGCTTTTTTATAAGCTTTTATTGCTTCTTCATAGCGTTGGGTTTGGTGCAGTGACCAACCTAGATTATACCATGCTTGATAATTACTGGGATTATATTTTATTACTTGATTAAAAGATTCAATCGCGTCTGGATAACGTTGTAAATTCAAGAGGACATTTCCTCTGGATAACCAAGCTTGATAATAATTTGGCTGGTATTGCACAGCTTTATCATAAGCTGTAAATGCGTCTCGGTAGCGTTGCAATTTAACTAGAGCATTTCCCCAATTATACCAGGCTTGCTCGTAGTCTGGTTTTAAATCTACAACTTTTTGGTATGCTGCGATCGCTTCTTCATATCGGTTAGAATTTTGTAAGGCTAATCCTTTTTTATACCAAGCTTCGTAATTATCTGGTTGAAATTCAATCGCTTTTTCATAAGATTGAATTGCTTGGTCATATTGATTTAAGTTACTAAAAGCTTCACCTTTAGCATTCCAGACTTCCGAGCTTTTATTATTGAATTGTAAGGCTTTATCAAAAGAGGCGATCGCTTCTTGATATCGTTGTAAATTTCCTAATACAAAGCCTCGTCCACTCCAAGCTTCAAAATTATCTGGTTGAATTTGAATTGCTTTATCATACGCCGCTAGCGCATCTTTGTATTTTTTTAATTTAGATAGCGTTTTCCCTTGACCATTCCAGGCTTGAGCATAATCTGGTCTAATATTAACGGCTTTTTCATATACTTCTAATGCGTCTTGATAGCGTTGCAAATCAAAAAGGGTATTTCCTTGCTTGGATAATTCTATGGCGTTATTTGAATTAATGTGATTGAAAATTAATATTGATGCTATTGTACCAACCCCAATTAAAAATATTGCTAGTAAAATTTTACTAAAAATACCTTTTTTAGGTTGAGGTTTATTGATATTTTTGGGTGGAGTGGGTGGAGAAATAGGAGTTAATGCAATTGTCTGGGCGGGTGGTTGTGTTAACTCTTTTAGTGCTTGTAATGCCACCGTTGCCGAAGCATAGCGTTGGCGAAAGTCGTAACACACCATTTTATCTAAGAATTGAGCGAATTCTGGTGTTACCGTGGCTTTATTGTGCCAGATAAGTTCATTAGTATCGGCATCTTTTGCTATTTCTTCTGGTGATAATCCAGTGAGAGCTTGAATAGCAATTATTCCGGTAGCATAGATATCACTGCTTAATTTTGGCGTACCATGAGCTTGTTCTCCAGGGATATATCCAGGCGTACCTATCGCAACAGTACCTTTAATTGAGCCTTCGGGAAGAATCACTTGGGTAGTAATTTGTTTAACTGCGCCAAAATCAATTAAGATTAATTTGCCATCTGGGTGGCGTCTGAGAATATTTCGCGGATTAACATCACGGTGAATTACATTCTGTTGATGGACAAATTCTAAGATTGTCAAAATTTCTTGTAAAAGTGAAATGACTTCCTCTTGACTCCAGGTTTTACCGGGGATCAATTCTTGACTCAAGTCATGTCCTTCAATCAATTCCTGTACGAGATAAAATTCGGCGTTATCCTCAAAGTAAGCTAAAAGTTGGGGAATGCGATCGTGAGTTCCTAATTTATACAGAACTTGTGCTTCTGTATCAAATAAACGCCTAGCTGTCTCCAAAGTTACAGGATCGCTTGCCTGGGGTTTAAGTTTCTTAACGACACATGGAGGTGAACCGGGTAATTGGGTATCACAAGCCACAAAAGTTTCACCAAAACCCCCACCTCCCAAGTTACTAATAATCTGGTATCTTCCTACAAGTGTGTTTCCCAGCATCTCGTTTGCCTACTTAAGTGCAATGCGATCTGATTTCAATCTTGCCACACGTTAAGGAGAAGTGAGGGAGTAGGGAGTGGGTGGAGGTAGGGGGCAGGGGGAGAATAACTAATGACTAATGACTAATTTATATGATTCCTATTAGTGATAATATTCGTTGTCGGAATAAACCGATTATTAATTACTGGCTGATTGGTATTAATGTTGCCGTATTTTTATGGGAGCTTCAATTAGAATTTAGTGGTGGATTAGGCAATTTTATTAATAGTTGGGGTGTGATTCCAGCCCAGATTAGTGGGGCAATTACGAATGCATTATTTTATAACTCTGCTGCTTGGATAATTTTAATTTGGCGAACATTTGCACTACTTGTTGCTCTCTTCTTACATGGCAGCTTTAGTCAAATATTGGGAAATCTGTTATTCTTATGGGTTTTTGGTAAGACTGTCGAAAATATTCTAGGGCATGGACGCTATCTTGCATTTTATCTGGCGGCTGGTGCGATCGCTTCTTGTGTGCAAATTCTAGCGGAACCGAGTTTGACAATACCACTGATTGGAGCCAATGGTGCGATCGCAGCTATTTTAGGAGCATATATTATAAAGTTTCCTCAAGCTAAAATTGACACAATTTTGCCGCTAATAATCTTGTATATTCCCATCGAACTTCCAGCTTTTTTCTATCTATTTTGGTGGTTTGTGCAACAATTATTCTATGGTATTGGCAGTTTAAATATTCCTCCTGTTGGCGTAAACCAATCGGGTGTTGTCTTCTGGGGACAGGTTGTGGCATTATTGATTGGTGCAGGTTTCATGCGTTTGAAGAGATAATTTATTATTGGATACAAAATGTTTTGTCGTCAGACATCGCTCTTAATCTCAAAAGGTATCTTTTGGCTAAAACGTAATGCACCTTTTGATAGATTACATTTTTTAGCTTAAAAATCCATACTGTTAAAGCTATAGGACTAATGTTTGATTTCTGAAAAAGCTCGGTACAGCTCGAAAAGCCTAATTCCCCACTTCCTCCTCCCCACTCCCTGCCCACGTAGATACTTTCAAAAATTAAATACGATTCTTATAGTACAGTAAGGCATAAATAAACTACCCATTCCAAATCGCTAAAAAGTCTCATCCTACTATAAGCTTTTTAACTTTTAACTTTTGACTTCCGTCATGCGGTACTAGGGGATGCCTACTCTTCAAATCGGTATTGTTTAGTTATAAGTGGTATGCAAGATGCCAAATGTTGATAAAATGAACTTTCAAGTCACTAATGAATTAATAGCTCTGCGGCAGCGTGTAGCTGAGTTAGAGCAATCAGAAATATCTTATCAACAAAAGCAAGCAGCCCTTGAGGAGCAAGTAATTGAGCTAGAAAAGAAACTGGCACTTGCACTAGAATACCCCTATATTCAAGCTGTTGAACATGATATCAAGCGGCATTTTGAACAGGGGACATCCACAACCCTGATGCCACCAGATGTAGCAATCATTTTAGAGCAATTCCAACAAGAAATTGCAGAGCGACAGCAGGTAGAAGCCTCTTTGAAGGAAAGTGAAGAACGGCTGAGGTTAGTCCTAGAAGTTTCTCAGATGGGCTTGTGGGATTGGAATATTGTTACCAATAAAGTCATCTGGTCTGAAAATTATGAATTGCTTTTTGGTGTGGTTCCAAATAGTTTTGATAGCCCTTACGAAACTTTTAAGAAATGCGTTTATCCTGAAGACAGGCAATCTGTAATGCAGGGGATCGCCCACGCTTTAGAACAAAAATCTGACTACAACGATGAATTTCGCATAAGTAGATCAGACCAAAGTATACATTGGATTTCTGCTAAGGGAAAATTTATCTATGACAATCGCGGACAAGCGGTGCGAATGATCGGCGTTTGTATGGAAACTACTGTTTGCAAGCAAGCAGTAGAAAGTACTCGTGAACTCACAAGCCAAGTGCAAGAACAGGCAAATATTTTAAATGCTATTCTCACCGCCTCAGTCGATCACATTTATATCTTTGATGACAGAGGTTGCTATCAGTATGCCAGTCATGATGCAGCTACGATATTAGGTTTTAAGCCCCAGGATCTTATCGGAAAAACTTTGCAAGACCTGGATGTACCCGCAGACCTTATAGAACAGGTAGATAATCAACGACAAGCTGTCATGAAAACTGGGCAGCCAATCAAGGATGAGTGTAAATATGTTACTTCTGATGGGCTGCATTATTATGAATACATTCTCACACCATTACGGAATTCTAACCAAACTATTGAAGGCGTAATTACAGTTTGTCGTGATATTACCGAACACAAACGGGCAGAAAAAACATTACGCGAAAGTGAAGCCAGATTTCGGCGTTTGTTTGAATCCAACCTGATCGGGGTCGCTTTTTGGAATGTGGATGGCTTTATTATTGATGCCAATGATGCCTTTCTCCAGCTAGCTGGCTACACTCGTGATGAGTTTGCCACTTTGGGTAAAATTAATTGGAGAGAACTGACTCCTATTGAATATAAAGATTTAGACGATCGCGCCCTTTTGGAAGTGCAAACCACTGGAGTTTCCAGAATTTTTGAGAAAGAATATCTCCAGCGCGATGGAAAACGAGTCCCAATTGTTTTGGGGATAGCCTTGCTGAATGACTCCAAGGATAATGGTGTTGCTTTTGTACTAGATATTACCGATCGCAAATCAGCCGAAAAAGAATGCGATCGCCTCCTCGAACGAGAAATGAAAGCACGCAAAGAAGCAGAAATTGCCAACACACTCAAAGATGAATTTCTGGCGGTTCTCTCTCATGAACTGCGAACCCCACTTAACTCTGTTCTGGGGTGGTCGAAAATGTTGCGAACTCGTAATTTCGATGAAAAAACCACTAAGCACGCTTTAGAAACCATTGAACGCAACGCCAAGTTACAAACTCAGCTAATTGAAGATTTGTTGGATGTGTCTACCATCCTCCAAGGAAAATTAAACTTGAATGTCTGTCCAGTGAACTTGGTAATGGTAGTTGAAGCCGCACTAGAGACAGTACAACTCGCAGCCCAAGTTAAGTCAATTCAAATTCAAACGATATTTGATCCCATTTTGGGACAAGTGATGGGCGACCCAAATCGGCTTGTGCAAGTTGTGTGGAATCTACTTTCCAATGCGGTAAAATTTACACCAGCAGGGGGACGGGTAGAAATTCGACTCATGGAAGTTGGCAACCAAGCTCAAATTCAGGTCAGCGATACAGGTAAAGGAATTAGCCGAGAGTTTTTGCCTTATGTGTTCGATTACTTTCGCCAAGCTGATAGCACAATTACGCGGGCATTTGGTGGATTAGGTTTAGGATTAGCAATCGTGCGTAAGGTTGTAGAGATGCATGGGGGAAAAGTTCAAGCCGAAAGTCTTGGAGAAGGATTGGGTAGTACTTTCACTGTTGAACTACCGCTTTTAGTTAGAAGTGAACAGGTGACGCGTCAAGAGAATGAATCCTTAGATTGTGAACCTGAATCCCCGCTTCTTTCCAATACTCAAGTTTTGGTTGTGGACGATGAACCAGATATCCGCGACTTAATTAGCTTTATTTTGCAAGACTACGGTGTACAAGTAACTGCCGTATCTTCAGCACAAGAAGCATTAGAAGCGTTGTCTGAGTCAGTACCAGACGTTTTAATTAGCGATATTGGAATGCCAAAAAAAGACGGTTATATGCTGATGCGTGAAGTGCGATCACGATCGCCAGGGCAAGGAGGAAACGTACCAGCGATCGCTCTAACGGCTTATGCAGGCGAAATGAATCAGCAGCAAGCATTAGCAGCCGGATTTCAAATGCATATTTCTAAACCAGTAGATCCAGATGCATTGGTGAAAGCGATCATTGATTTGATTGAGCCAAAATGATCCAGGACTTACGTACACTCTACGATTCTTGGCGTTCTTCTCTAACGAGACGCTACGCGATGGCGTCTTGGCGGTTCGTTTCTCTTCCTTGTACTTAAATTATGGTTTAGCGCATCTTCATACAGAATTGATATTAGCCGATACAATCGCATTGTCAGCCGAAACAATAAATTTGCCTTGCTACGTTTTTCTACGGCGACGCTTCCTTTAGGAGTGTGAGATACCGCTACCTCCAAAATGCGATCGCCCAAATTGATACACTACTAACGGTACTGGTTATCCCTTTGATAATCGCTATAAGATGATTGATAAAAGGGTCTTTTACGCTTGAATAGAAATGACTGAGCAACGTGATGCTGACTCACCGTCAACTAATTCTCAGCAATTGAGTCAACCGACCGATGGAGCAACTACTAAATCGGTTGATAATTCTTGGACAAACCGCATTGGCGGTGTTTGGAACAAAGCAACAACACATCTAACGCAACTCCTACCCGTAGAACAACTGGCACAGACGGTTGTTGAATGGTTTAGTGTGAGCGAAACTCAGGTTGCAGAGATTTTAGAGAAAATTCGAGCCGAACTACCAACCACAGAAGCCCTCCTAATTGGTAAACCCCAAGCTGGAAAAAGTTCAACTGTCCGGGGATTGACGGGAGTTTCTGCTGAGATTGTCGGTCAGGGATTTCGTCCTCACACGCAACATACCCAGCGTTATGCCTATCCTTCCAATGACCTGCCGTTACTGATTTTTACTGATACAGTCGGGTTGGGTGATGTTAAACAAGATACTCAATTAATCATTCAAGAGTTAGTTGGCGATTTAAAAAAGGAAACTCATTCTGCTAGAATCCTCCTTCTCACCGTCAAAATCAATGATTTTGCAACTGATACGCTACGACAAGTTGCTAAACAACTGCGCCAGCAGTATCCAAATATTCCCTGCTTGCTAGTAGTTACTTGCTTGCACGAGGTTTATCCTGCCGATACCGTCGATCATCCTGCCTATCCACCAGACTATCAAGAAGTCAACCGCGCATTTGCCGCAATCCAACAAGCCTTCGCAGAAATAACTGACCGCTCTGTACTCATTGACTTTACCCTAGAAGAAGATGGCTATAATCCAGTATTTTATGGCTTAGAAGCACTGCGAGATTCCTTAGCAGAATTACTCCCAGAAGCAGAAGCCCAAGCGATTTATCAACTATTAGATCAAGAAGAAGCTGGGAAGCAACTTGGTAATCTTTATCGAGATGCTGCACGCCGTTATATTTTGCCATTTTCGATTATGTCTGCTACTCTTGCGGCTGTACCTCTGCCATTTGCGACAATGCCCGTACTCACTGCCTTGCAAGTATCAATGGTGGGATTGTTGGGTAAATTATATGGGCAGACAGTTACTCCATCTCAAGCAGGAGGCGTTGTAAGTGCGATCGCAGGTGGTTTTTTAGCACAGGCAATTGCACGAGAGTTAATTAAATTTATACCAGGTTTTGGTAGTGCGATCGCCGCCTCTTGGGCAGCCGCCTATACCTGGGCATTAGGCGAAGCAGCCTGCGTTTACTTTGGTGATTTAATGGGAGGTAAAAAACCCGATCCCCAGAAAATTCAGTTGGTGATGCAAGAAGCGTTTCAGGTGGCGCAAGAACGATTTAAAGGAATTAAACATTAAGATTCAAGAATCCACTTCAGCAAACACTCAGTGGATTTTCCACATAACGCTTCTATGCTGCTATGCATCGATAACCCGTAGATTCATATAATCGAATCGCAGGTGGTTTCAATATGAGATTATTAAACCTCTTGGCAAAAGTGCTTTTTGCACTCTTGGGGAAAAGGGTTCATGTTAAAGGGGAAAAGGACGATACAGAACTTTTTCCCCTTCCTCCCGCCCCTTATCCCCAGAGGGGGCCCCACCTTCCCCCTTTTCCCGACTTATGCAAGAAGTCTATTTGTGTGTGGAAAACAATAAAATCATGCAAAAGCGAACTTGGCAACCACCGGAATTTCTTCAACTTAACGTTGAATTTGTAACACTCAAGCCCTTAATTCCCGAAAGGGATGTGGATAACTTGTATGCAGCTTCACACAGCACTCCTGAAAAAGAAGCCGTTTGGAATTATCTATTTTACGGCCCATTTGATCATCCTTCCACGATGAAAAACTGGATAAAAATAAACCTAGTAAGTGAATCTGACCGGAAGAGGCAGGGGGGAAGGGAGCAGGGAGCACGGGGAGCAAGCCCAACACTAGAAGTGGAGCAAAGCAGAATATGGGTACAAGCCCCGCCCTTCTAGGGCGCTTGACCGGGGTCTGAGCTTCCGTCTCGGTTTTCCCCCTGCAAGAATTGCTCCCTGCCCCCCTGCCTACACCACGATAGAATATTTTTTTAGTTGGAAGTCCCTTAGCACAGCGTTAGCGTTCGCGTAGCGTCTCGTAGAGAGGAACGAGCGTCATTGCGAATTGCGAATTGGTATTATTTACCCTACACTTTCTCCTTTGCTGCTGGCACAATGCCAAACTTATTTAAACCTGTATCAATTTCTTTAAGTAGTTTAAAATCCTCCTCTGGCAAGAGATAGCTACTACTGCTAAACAAACCCGCACTAACAGCAGGCTGCTTTTCTAAAAAAGAGAAAGCTTGGCGAAACTGATGCGGCCCGGCTTTAATTGGTGAATCAAAGTGGCAGGGAATAATCCACTCGAAGTCCCAACTTGCAACTTTATCAGCCCAGTCGATAGTTTCTTGCGGTGCGCGGTTGAGAATCAGCGTCTGTAAAATTGGCGCGACAAACAAACGTCCATCACCTCGCAAAGCATTAAATGATCGCTGCCAATCTGGATGCCATTTAAAAGGGTACAATCCAAAATAAGCTTTCTTTGAGCGTTCTGGTGCTCTCAAGGCATCTTGCAACACCTGACTCCATTGACGGATATTTAGGGCGCTTGGTTGAAAGTACAAAGCAAACAACGAGATACGCCCCCAACCCTTACGGCGATTTACTTGAGTGTCTGCAACAATATCAGTAGCATGATCCTTGGCATGGAATAGTAAGGGATATGGATCTAAAAGTGCGATCGCAGATGGATCTTCTGGGATAGAAAGCACAGAATCTGTTACTAAAAGAGTATGCGATCGCTTATGAAAAAAAGCAACTTCTGCAAACCGACCAGGGCCAAGCTCGATGGGGCCTAGCATTGCATAATCAAACTCGTCAGCAAAAGGTGTTTTGTTACTATCTTCTGGGAGTACCTGAGTTCGTTTTGGAGGTAAACCAAGCCAGCTAAGGGGAAGATTTAGCGGGAAACTCCACTGATGGGGAGCTACAAACACCTGTGCAGTCGGAAAGTATCTGGCGAAAGGCCCGACGAATACTTTATGTTCTATGCCGGAGATAGTCGGCAAGATGATGTACTTAACATTACCGTGTTCCGCCACCAACTCATTCACAAGCCGGATACATTCTGGGGTTGGTGCAACAGGCGCATAGATGAGAAGACCCCCGGCTTCGAGCTTAACAACAGTCATGCGAATCGGTACAACAACGTAGAAAATGCCCTGAATTTGGTCAAAATTCCAAATCGTGTGCTTGACCACTTCTTTGCGGATTGTCTGCCGCTTGCCATAAGGGTAGAGTGGCACAACAGGCCATAATCTCCACGAGAAGTCTTTTGGATTTATCTGTTGTGTATTGACTATGCGTTCATCATCAGCCACTCTGCGATCCCCTCCAAATTCCCTGCTCAAATTGTTCTTATTTGCTATCCCCAAAGTTGGAGTTTAGCAAATTGTTGAGATAATAATACCAATTCTTAATTCTTAATTGTAATTCGTAATATCTTTGATGTGGTTACTTCACGATAAAAATCATGAGCAAATATAAAATTTTAAAACCTGAGCAAAGTTACACTTTTAGTCAATACTTTTTGTTACCTAACCCAACAATAGATATAGTAGCTGAGTTTGACTATAGCTATGATCGTACAAAGCTAGAATTACCAAGATACTTTGCTGATATTAGCTATTTAGAATTTTTACAAAATTACTTACAGCGCAATATCAAGCTTTTTAACCCAACGGCTGAGATATCAATCAGAGAATTTATGATTGCTCCTATCCTTACTGAAATTTGCGATCAGACAAAAGCTCAACTATATAGTGAGTATCCAATTAATATAGATGAAAAGCTCAAAGGTACTTTGGATTATTATTTACATAAATCTAACTCCTTATTAGTGATTGAAGCAAAACAATCAGATATCAGAAGAGGGTTTACACAGCTAGCAGTAGAATTAATAGCTCTGGATCAGTCTCTAGAAGATCAATCATCAATTTTATTTGGTGCAGTTACTAATGGAGATGACTGGAAATTTGGTACACTCAATAGACAACAAAAGCTAATTACAGAAGATATTAAACTTTATCGTGTTCCTGAAGGTTTAGAAGATTTGGTACGAGTATTAGTAGGCATCCTTTTATGTGAGGCTTGACGAAAGTTGAAAAACTTTCACGCTCCAGAGTATGGTGATTCGCTACTTAACAATGTAGAGTAAGGAAAAAGTAACATTACGAAACAATACTTTTGCTTATGTCATTGCAAATCAAAATCGACTACCCAGAGACATTTCCAGATGCCTTACAACAGACACGGGAACAATTTGAACAAGAAGCTAAATGGGCGATGGCAGTAAAACTGTTTGAAATGAAACGTCTATCTTCTGGAATGGCAGCCGCACTAGTAGATACAGACCGAGTTTCTTTTTTGCTTAATTTGCATCATTATAGAGTGGCTATGATTGATTTAACAGAAGATGAACTTCTTGCTGATCTAGAGAATGCCTAACACTGAGATAATCGTCATTAATACTGCTCCAATAATTAGTCTAGTAGCGGCTCTTGGTGATTTAGACGTATTGCAGCTATACACTCAAGTACTAGTTCCTTTTGAAGTTTGTCAAGAATTACTTGCTGGAGGTGCAAGCGGGTTTGCAGTCGCAGAGTTTGAGGCAGCAACCTGGTTACAAAAATGGCAAACTCCACTCAATATTTCACCTCTTTTGCTCAACTCTTTGGATTTAGGCGAAGCATCTGTAATCCAATTAGCTTTAAATGAAAGTATTCAAACTGTATGCATTAATGAGACTGTTGGTAGGCGGATTGCTAGATTGAGTGGTCTTACGCTCACAGGTTCTATTGGCATTTTATTGCGTGCTAAACAAGAAGGATATCCTGTGTTAATGCAGCAAGCTATTGAGCGCATGAGAAACAGAGGAATTCGACTCAGTGAAACAGTTATTGCTGTTGCTCTCCGGCAAGCAGGGGAGACAGGCTAATTCTATTTTATTTCGGTAATTTTAAGCAATAATGCTGACTACTATAGCGGTTCTTTTTTCGACGTAACACCCAGTGGTGAAATTGCTATACCTCTACGAATGGTACACTGGTTTGCCCAACTGCCCATGCAACTAAAAACACAACAGCGATGACTCATCACATTTTAAAAGCTACCAAAGAAACGGTGCATCTGGGTGGTTTCTCCCATATACTACAACCAGCGCTCACTATTGATTCTGGTGATACGGTTGATGTAGAAACTTACACTGGTTACTACGTTTATGACAAAGCACCACCTGAATTTGTCACACCAGAATTTCTCGACATCTGCCAAAATCTTTTACCAGAACGCAAAATTGCTGGGGGACCGCATTTACTCACAGGGCCGATTTATGTGCGCGATGCCGAACCAGGGGATGTTTTAGAAGTACAATTAGATGCGATCGCACCTAGTTTACCTGTTGGCTTCAATGCCATTCGTACAGGTTGGGGAGCTTTACCACATCAGTTTCCTCAATCTGCTTTGAGATTCATTCCTCTAGATTTAGCAAACAATATCGCGGAATTTCCGGCGGGTACTGGCATAAAAATTCCCCTCAAACCGTTTTTTGGAATTCTTGGTGTCGCTACTCCAGAAACTTCTCGAACTTCTGTTCCACCCGGTTCTTACGGCGGTAATATCGACAACCGAGAATTACAAGCTGGTTCTCGTTTATTTTTGCCGATTTTTGTAGCAGGTGCATTATTTTCTATTGGTGATGGGCATTCCGCACAGGGAGATGGTGAAGTAAATGTCACCGCCATTGAAACTTCCATGAACGGGAGAATTACTCTTAAACTTCGTAAGGATTTACAACTGACAACACCAATTGCTGAAACTCCAACTCATATCATCACAATGGGGTTTGCTGAAACTTTAGATGAAGCTTTAGAATTAGCTTTAAAAAACATGATTGATTTTCTGGAACGCTTCATAAATTTATCGCCAGAAGATGCTTATGTCTTGTGCAGTTTAGCTGTGAATTTTCATATCACTCAAGTTGTAAACAGTCCCCAAAAAGGTGTGCATGGAATGCTACCAAAATCAATATTCTCCGATAATGCGATCGCTACGCCCACCGCAGGCATAGTTACGATTGATTGAGAATTGGCAAAAAAGTCACAAAAAAACGCCGAAACTAAGAATATCTGACAAAAATAAGGTTCAGGGCTATGTCTACAATTGTGTCTTGCCTGGACGTTACACAAATTTTCTGGGACGTAGATGATTTCTGTAAATAATGGGAAAATCTTTGGCAGCAAGTACTACAATTGCCATCGATAACAGGAGAACGGCATAGCACAAGATAGCTAAACTTTATATTTGCTAATCCCTCTTAACTTTTATTGCTAGTTAAAATTTTAGAGCATTCTTTGTTATTTCTTGAGCGGAATATCATTAATTACACCAATGCAGTCAGAGTTTAAATGATTGATAGTAGAGAGGCATGAAAAAATCTAAAAGGATAAACGTAGTATGTTTAGCACTCAAGTCACTATTCTCGATTATAAAGTTAGCGAAGAACTTTACAACGGTTCTCGAACTCTAGTTTATCGGGGATATCGAGAAACTGACTCCTTGCCAGTAGTGATTAAACTGTTGAAAAATCCTTATCCTAGCTTTAGCGAACTCGTACAATTTCGTAATCAGTACACCATTACCAAAAATCTTAACTATCCCGGAATTATCCAAACTTACAGCTTGGAACCCTATCAAAACGGCTATGTGTTGGTAATGGAAGACTTTGGGGGAATATCCCTTTCTGAGTGGAGGGGGAGAGAGGGGAAGATAGGGGGAGAACCACAAAATCTAATTAAGTTTTTACAAATTGCAATATCTCTGTGCGACACCTTAAATCATCTATATCATCATGATATTATTCATAAAGATATTAAACTCGCAAATATTCTAATTCATCCCGAAACAAGACAAGTAAAATTAATCGACTTTAGTATTGCTTCTCTTCTTCCGAGAGAAACTCAAACAATAATTAATCCTAATTTATTAGAAGGAACTCTAGCTTATTTATCTCCCGAACAGACTGGGCGGATGAACCGAGGGGTAGATTATCGCAGTGATTTCTATTCTTTGGGTGTAAGTTTTTACGAATTGCTGACTGGAGAATTACCTTTTCAATCAGATGATCCAATGGAGTTGGTGCATTGTCATATTGCGAAAATGCCGCTCATCTTAGGTAACAGAGAAGATATTCCCCAGGTATTCTCTGATATCGTCATGAAATTAATGGCAAAAAATGCTGAGAATAGATATCAGAGTGCTTTAGGATTAAAGTATGATTTAGAAGAATGTTTATATCAAATCCAAAAAACCGGAACAATTACATATTTTGAAATTGCCAAAAGAGATATTTGTGACAGATTTATTATTCCAGAAAAATTATATGGTCGAGAAACGGAAGTTGAGAAACTACTAAAAGCCTTTGAGAGAGTATCCGCAGGAAACAGCGAAATGATCTTAGTTGCAGGGTTTTCCGGTATTGGTAAAACTGCGGTAGTTAATGAAGTTCATAAACCTATTGTCAAACAACGCGGTTATTTTATTAAGGGCAAATTTGACCAATTTAACCGAAATATTCCCTTTTCGGCGTTTGTACAGGCTTTTCGCGATTTAATAGGGCAATTACTTACTGAAAGCGATCAACAAATCAAACAATGGCAAAATAAAATTACTGGAGCATTAGGTGATAACGCCCAGGTAATTATTGAAGTGATTCCGGAGTTAGAACTAGTTATTGGCAAACAATCTCTTGTGCCAGAAGTATCAGGCATTGCAGCACAAAATCGATTTAATTTACTATTGCAAAAATTTATTGAATTATTTACTGATAAAGAACATCCACTAGTGATATTTTTAGATGATTTACAATGGATTGATTCTGCCTCATTGAAACTATTGCAATCTTTAATGAGTGAGGTAAATTATGCTTATTTACTAGTGATTGGTGCCTATCGAGATAATGAAGTTTCTGCAACCCATCCTTTAATGTTGACATTGGATGACATCAAAAAAAATGGCGCTGAAATTAATACTATTGCTCTCAAACCACTGAATGAATCCAAATTAAATCAGTTAGTGGCTGACAGTTTAGATTGTACAGAAAATCTAGCTTTGCCACTGTCAAAATTAATTTATCAAAAAACTCAAGGTAATCCATTTTTTGCTAGACAATTTATCAAAGCATTACATCAAGATGCATTAATTTATTTTAGTTATGACGGTGGTTATTGGGAATGTGACATAGCAGAAATTAGTCAGCGATCGCTCGTCAATGATGTAGTTGAATTCATAGCATTACAATTACAAAGGTTGCCAAAATCAACTCAAGATGTTTTGAAATTAGCTGCGTGCATAGGTAATCAGTTTGATTTAGAAACCTTAGCAATTGTTTCTCAACAATCAAAAATAGAAACAGCAGCCTGTTTATGGAGTGCCTTACAGGATGGTTTAATTTTACCCCAAAGTGAGATTTATAAATTTTTTGTTGGGTCAGAAAATCAAGATTTTCCTCAACATAATTCTGAAATTATTGTATATAAATTTCTGCACGATCGCATTCAACAAGCAGCCTATTCTTTGATTCCTGAAAGCCAAAAGCAAGCAACTCACTACTACATCGGCAAACTACTGCTAGGAAATCTATCAACCGCAGAACTAGAGGACAGAATCTTTGATGTAGTTAATCAAATCAACATTGGGAAATCTCTAGTTCCAGGTGAAAGCGAAAAAAAACAGCTTGCGGAACTTAATTTAAGTGCGGGTCAAAAAGCGAAAGCTTCCACAGCCTATGAAGCAGCAAAGACTTATTTACAAGTTGGGATAAACTTGCTGACAAAAGATGCTAAAACTGCTGGGTATCGTCTGGCGTTTGATCTCCATTTCAATTTAGCAGAAGCCGCATTGATGAGTGGAGATTTTCAGTTATTAGAGGAAACTGTATTAATCTTACTCGAATTTGCCAACTCAAATATCGATAGAGCCAAAATTTATGTTTTGAAAGTTACTCAGTATTCTTTGCAAGGGCAGTTTTCCGAATCAATCCAGGCGGGTTTGGAAGGTTTACAATGTCTTGGTATCACTGTTGATCGATATAGCTTGAAACAATTAGCTCAAGAAGAGTTTGCTGTTGTTCAAGAACGCTTGAAAAATCGCCCGATCGCCACATTACTGAATTTGCCTGCTGCAATTAATGCAGAAGTTCGAGCCGCGATCGAATTATTGATTATTCTGCAACCACCAGCGTATATTGTCTCTGATTTCGATCTATACAGTTTCGCTACCTTCAGAGCAGTTCGTTTATCGATTGAGCAGGGTAATACTGCTGAATCCATCAAAGCTTATGCCACCTACGGTTTTCTAATTGGACTGATGCACAGTCAGTACCAG
The DNA here is from genome assembly GCF_034531135.2 of Nostoc sp. CmiVER01. Taxonomy (NCBI): domain Bacteria; kingdom Bacillati; phylum Cyanobacteriota; class Cyanophyceae; order Nostocales; family Nostocaceae; genus Nostoc; species Nostoc sp. CmiVER01. Next base: position 209,441 of record NZ_JAVRBU020000009.1, on the reverse strand, counting down.
CAAGGACTTGAATTCGCTGACCTTTCTCTACAACTGAGCTATAAGCTCAATAGTAAATTTCAGCAATCAGGGGCCTGCTTTATGTTAGGTTGCTGTATTCAGGTGTGGGCGAAGCCGATACAGGGGGCAGCTGAGATTAATTATGAAGGGTTTCTTGCGGGACTGGAGTCTGGAGAAATCCCTCATGCCGGATACAACCTCTACAGTAATATTTGTAATCGACTGTTTCAAGGTGAAAATCTAGCAGATATTGCGATCGACATTGATAAATATTGGCTAATTGGAGAGAAACTAAAGCACGATTTTTTGCTGAGTATCCTTTCAGCTTGCCGTTTCTTTGTCAATCAACTCTCGCAATCTCCAGATGAGCAAGAACAAATCGCAACAGCAGAGCAGGCTTGGGTTGAGCGTTCTGAAGCATTACAGTCTCACACAGCACTTGGTACGTATTACATTTTACAAATGCATCGAGCTTGCCTAATTCAGGGGTTCAAGCCAGACATTCACTATGTTACGGAGGCAGGTAAATTTCTAAATGGTTGTGCAGGATTTACCACCTCTGCTGGTTACTATTACTACAGCTCTATCATTTTATGCAACCGCTATTCAAGTTTGACAGAAGCAGAGCATAGCGATGTCTTGCAGCAGATCGAAACCAATCAAGCCCAACTTAAAATCTGGTCAGAAAGCTGTTCAGAAAACTTCTTGCATAAGTATTTGCTGGTCGAAGCAGAACGATCGCGAATTGCTGAAAAATACCTGGAAGCCATGAAACTTTACGATTGCGCCATTGCCGAAGCTAAAGCCAACGGTTATCTGCAAGAAGAAGCGATCGCCAACGAACTCACTGCCAAATTTTACCTGGAACTGGATAAAGAAAAAGCAGCCCAAGGATATATGCAAGAAGCATACTACTGCTATGCTCGGTGGGGAGCAAAAGCTAAAATCGATGACTTAGAAAAATGCTATCCTAAATTACTCCAACCCATCCTATATCAACAAAAACTCAACCTTAATACCCTAGAAACCATTACTACTATTGCCCATAGTTCGATATCTTTATCCAGTCAAACTTCTATTATTAGTAGGGCTAATATTTCCAATACCTTAGACTTTATGTCTATTTTGAAAGCGGCTCAAGCTATTTCTAGTAGTATTGAATTCGATGAAATTATTGCTAGCCTGACAAAAATTATTCTAGAAAACTCTGGAGCAAAAAAATTTGCCTTAATTCTTTCTGAAAATGGAAACTTAAAAGTCAAGGCAATTACCTTTATTAATCACCAAGACAAATTTTCAACTCCAATTAAAACTATTCTTAAATCACAATCACTAGATAGTTGTGAAGATATTCCTAAAAAAATTATCAATTATGTCAAAAATACTCAAAAGACAGTTGTTATAGATAATTGCCAAACAGATGTAGCTGGGTTACTTGGAGAATATCTACTCGAACTTCAACCCCAGAGTGTACTTTGTATGCCGATTATTAATCAAGGACATTTAGTGGGTATTCTCTATTTAGAAAATAAATTAGTAGCAGGGGTATTTACTAGGGATCGTATCAAAGTTATTCAAATGTTATCTGTGCAAGCTGCCATCTCTCTAGAAAATGCTCGTCTTTATCAAGAATCTCAAGAAAAAGCTCAACAGATCCAACAAACCCTCCAGCAGCAAAAAACCTTATTTAATGTTGTGAATCAGATTCGAGAATCTTTAGATTTAGGTGCTATTTTTCGTGCAGTAACTCAAAATATTCGTTCAATCCTTAATGTCTCGCGCGTCGGAATTTATCAATTTCATCTTGGGGTAAATTACGAATATGGTGAATTGATTGCCGAAGATGTCCTACCCCAATTCCCTTCTGGTTTAGCTATAAAAATTCAAGATAATTGTTTTGGAGAGAACTATGCAACCCTGTACAAACAGGGACGATTTTGTGCAATATCAGATATTGAAACCGCAGAAGTTTTAGATTGTCATCGGGCAATTTTGCAACAGTTTAATGTTAGAGCATCATTGGTTGTACCAATTATGCAAGATGATGAACTGTGGGGCTTACTCTGCATTCACCAATGCGATCGCCCGCGTCAATGGCAACCTTCCGAGATTGAATTTGCCCAACAAATTGCTGCACAAATGGGAGTTGCACTCCAACAAACCGATCTACTGCTGGAAACTCGCCAACAAGCAACCCAATTAAAAGAAACACTCCAAAATCTTAAAGAAACTCAACTTCAACTAGTACAAAATGAAAAAATGTCTGCGTTGGGAAATCTTGTTGCGGGGGTAGCTCATGAAATGAATAATCCTCTTGGTTTTATTTCTGCTAGTCTTGAACAAAGCAAACCTGTATTTGCAGATATCCTTAAACATCTGAAACTATACCAAGAAAGTCTGCCAAATCCAAATGAGGAAATTATCGAACATGCCGAAGAAATTGACTTAGAATATAGCTTAGAAGATTTGCCCAAGATGATTGATTCGATGACAATAGCGTGTGACAGGCTGAAAAATATCAGTACCAGTCTCCGCACTTTCTCCCGTGCCGATCAAGACTACAAAGTACCTTTTAATATCCATCAAGGCATTGATAGTACCATTCTTATTCTCAAACATCGTCTGAAGACAAATGAACAACGTCCCGCCATTGAAGTTATCACAAACTACGGTAATTTACCTCAAGTAGAATGTTTTCCTGGTCAATTAAATCAGGTATTTATGAACATACTAGCGAATGCTATTGATGCCTTGGATGAATCAAATACAGACCGGAGTTTTGGGGAAATTAAAGCCAATCCTAATCAGATTATCATTACCACCACATTATTACAAAACAAACAGGTTGAGGTGAAGATTGCTGATAATGGTCAAGGCATGAGTGAATCAGTTAAACAAAAAGTATTTGACCACTTGTTTACTACGAAAGGTGTTGGTAAAGGAACAGGATTAGGATTAGCGATCGCTCAGTCTATTATTGTAGAAAAACATTGTGGAACTTTGGATGTGAATTCTACCCCGAACGTTGGAACAGAATTTGTGATTACCTTACCGATTCTGGCTCAGGCTCAAAGTTAGGGAACTCCAAAAAATAATTAATTAAGCTTCAGCAATATTTTTGTTAAGCCCTCGCCTAACTTTTCAATAGATTCTTGCTGTTTAGGATCTACTAACGTGCCATCAGGATTAAAGGCTTCGTAAGCTTTGGATACTGCTATTTGATCGGGAAGTACTAAAACTTTGATGTTTCCCAAAATAGAGCGCAAGTGAACCAAACCCCGCAAACCACCAAGAGCGCCTGGGGAAGCACTCATAATAGTAGCAACTTTACCTGCAAAAGCAGCCAACGGCGCTTCATTTGGGGCTGGACGGGATGCCCAGTCAATGGCATTCTTCAAAACTGCTGTAAGTGAACTGTTATATTCTGGCGAAGCAATCAGCAATCCTTGATGAGAAATCAGCAAGTCCTTGAGAGTGCGGGCGTTGGCTGGTAGTCCTTCTTGAGCTTCCAAATCTTCATCAAATAGAGGTAGAGGCAAATCGCGGAGGTCTATATAAGTCACTTCTGCACCTGCTGCTTGAGCGCCAGCCGCCGCGATTTTTACTAATTTTTTGTTGTAAGACTCAATCCGGGTGCTGCCTGCAAAGGCGAGGATTTTCGGTGTAGATGCCATAATTCTAGGTTGAATGGGAAGGATTAACCTGTTCAGATGCATTATCCTGTTTTCAAGCGATCGCTATTTACTACCTTTAGATTTTCTTTACAAATTTTTTCTAAGTTACAAAATTACATAATTACACTAATTATAGTGAAGACTAAAAACCCTGCCTTCGGAGTCGAAATATGAACGCTCACAAGATAGAAGTCGTTTTAACTGAAGATGGAACTTTGACGTTACGGGGTTTACCCTTTCACGCCGGGGATGCTGTAGAAGTGATTATTCTGGAAACTAAAACTCCACAGCACCAGGCACTACTAAAACCTCAATCAGATACAAATCCTTATTTTTTGAACAATACACAGCCATACCGTTATGACGACCCCACAGAACCCGTAGCCTTAGAAGACTGGGAAGTTTTGCAATGATTGTACTTGATACTCATATTTGGGTTTGGTGGGTTCAGAACGATTTACGACTGACTAAACAACAGCGACAATGGTTACAAGATTACGAGTCTGACAGTTTAGGAATCAGTATTCTTTCTTGTTGGGAAGTAGCTAAATTGGTAGAGAAAAAGAGACTAATTTTACCTTTAGCTATTGATAAATGGCTAGAAGCTGCTTTGAGTTATCCAGGAGTACAACTATTAGATTTGTCTGTGCCAATAGTAATTGACTCAACTCAATTAAGCGGCTTCCATAGCAACCCCTTTGACCAACTTATTGTTGCTACAGCTAGATTTTATGATTGTCCTTTGTTAACTTCAGATGGCAAAATTCTTAACTATCCTGGCGTGAAAACACTGAAGTAGATTTAGATCGCTATTTGCTACCTTTAGATTTTCTTTACAAATTTTCTCGTTATGGCGAATTGGTCAGATTCTTATCTCGGTAAGTTACGACAAATTGTAGGTGATCGCCTACTTCTATTATTTGGAGTACGCGTGATTATCGAGGATAATTTGGGGCGCGTTTTGTTGCAAAAGCGAAGTGATTTTAAACTTTGGGGGCTACCTGGTGGATGTCCAGAAGTAGGTGACTCTGCCGAAGAATGTTCAGCACGAGAAGTTTTTGAAGAAACTGGTTTAACAGTTAAGCGTTTTGAAGCTGTGGGGTTTTCTTCCAATCCAGCCTTTGAAACTGTAACTTATCCCAACGGCGATCGCGTCCAAAATTTCATTCTAATTTTGCGAGCCGTTGAATGGTCAGGCAGTCTTGCTTGCCTAGATGGAGAATCGCTAGCACTGGAATTTTTTGATTTGGCAGACTTACCTACGCTAATGCCAAACGATCGCCCTGTTTTAGAAAAGTTTCAAGAATACAAGAAAAGCGGCAAATTCCTGATGTTCTAAAGCATTTTTTCTAAGAATTGCTTGGCGCGATCGCACTGAGGATTTTGGAAAAACTCGTTAGGGGTAGCATCTTCTGCTAAAATTCCCTGATCGAGGAACATAATCCGATTGGCAACTTCTCTTGCAAAGCCCATTTCATGAGTAACGATCGCCATTGTCATTCCAGAAAGTGCTAAAGCTTTCATCACTTCCAGCACATCCTTAACCATTTCTGGATCTAATGCAGAGGTGGGTTCATCAAACAAAATCATCTCTGGTTCCATTGCTAATGCCCGAGCGATCGCTACTCGCTGTTTTTGTCCCCCCGATAGTTTGGATGGATAGACAGACGCTTTTGGCTCTAAACCTACCTTCTTCAGCAATTCTAAGCCATGTTCTTGTGCTTTTTGTTTGTTAATTCCTTTCACCTTGATGGGCGCGTAGGTGACATTTTGCAGCACATTCATGTGGGGAAACAAATTAAAATGTTGAAATACCATTACCAAACGCTGGCGCACCTTAGCAATGTTTGCTTTGGGCTTGGTGATTTCTTGATCGTGAAAGTAGATTCTGCCTCTGGTAGGTTGTTCTAGCAAGTTTATGCATCGCAGAAAGGTAGACTTACCTGAACCAGAAGGGCCTAGTATAGCAACCACTTCCCCCTGATAAAACTCAGTAGAAATATCTTTGAGTACGTCAAGTTTACCAAAGGATTTACATAAGAATTCTGTGCGAATTACTACATTATTCACTTTCCCGTAACCTCCTTTCTAAAGCGGATGCACCCAAGGTCATACCCATTACTAAAACATAGTAGATTAACCCTGCAAATAGCAGTGGTTCAAAATAAATATACTTATTTGCACCAACGATTTGGGCGCTGCGTAATATTTCCACCACTCCAATGGTTGACACCAGCGCAGAATCTTTGAGCAATCCGATAGTTTCATTTACCAATGCGGGGAGGATATTCTTCAATGCTTGCGGTAAAATCACATCCCACATCATCAACCAATAGGGAACACCCATAGACATCGCCGCTTCACTTTGCCCTTTATCCACCGCCTGAATTCCACCCCTGATGGTTTCTGACATATAAGCGCCAGAATTCAAAGTAAAAGTTAGTACACCAGCCTGCAATGCTGAAATGTCATAGCCTGTAAGCTGGGGTGTTGCATAGTAAACCAATGCTAACTGTAATAACAAGGGTGTGCCTCGAAAAACAGAGGTGTAGGCATTAGCAACCCAGGTAAGTGGCTTGATGCCGATAATTTTTAATAGAGACAATATTGTTCCCCAAATTAACCCTAAGGATACAGATAATAGGGTAAACAACAAAGTTAAAGGAATTCCCCGAAGAATAAAAGGAATGTCTGGAAAAATTCTGGTAAAGTCGAGATTCAATCCGCCTTTTGCAGGAGTTGAAGATTCTGAATTAGCGGTAATATTCTGTGAAAACCATTTGGCGACAAGTTTATTCAACGTGCCATCGTCCTTCATTTGTTGAAGAACTTTGTTAAACGGTTCGACAAAAGAAGAACCTTTAGGAAAAGCGATCGCCGATCCACTTGCCTGCTCTGAAGGAATAGTATTAAATTCTAAATCTGGGTTAGCTTGGGCAAATCCCTTAGCAACAGTATCCTCAATAATTGCTGCATCAATTCGTCCAGATTTGATTTCCTGAACTACTTCCGGCACTCTGTTGAGTTGCTTTAGCTGAATACCCGCAAATTTTTTAGCAATTTTCTGGGCATTCTGTTCTTGGATGGTTCCTAGTTGTACGCCAACCTTTTTTCCTAATAAGTCTTGGGGCTGCTTTAGGTTGCTACCTTTAGGAGCGACAATGGTATCTTTGGCTTCGTAATAAATAATTGAAAAGTCAATATTTTTCTGGCGTTCTGGAGTCGGAGTCATCCCAGCCATTACAAAGTCAGCCCGATTTGCTTGGAGTGCAGGAATTAACCCATTAAAATCAGATTCCATTATTTGGAGTTTAAACCCTAGTTTTTCAGCAAGGGTTTTAGCAATATCTATATCAAAGCCAACGATTTGGCGATCGCCTCCTTTCGTATCATAAAACTCATAAGGAGGATAATCTGGGGAAGTAATCATCGTTAGGGTGTCTTTCCCTAAAGATGAGACAGCTTTTAGAGAATTACTATGTCCGATAATGCTGATTACTACTGCTACAACTAGTATAGTTGATAGCCATACTTTTTTTTTCTTCATAAACTTGATATTTTTTTAGAGACAGCCTCTCAGAAAGAAGGGTCATATCAGCAGCTAGCAAAAGATTTTAGTGTATTTAAAAGTTTTTGTGCAGAAGCTTTTAAATTTGCACTTATTTTTTAAACCACTTTATCTCTTAGGAGAAAATCTAGAAGACGGCGAACATAAGCACCCCACGATTCAGCACCATGTGGAAAAACTGATGCATAAAGCATAATACTGCTTATTGTGTCGAAGAATAAATCAGAATCGGCATCGGCTTGAAATTCACCTCGCTCCTTCGCATGTTTTAGCACGATCGCAAAAGCTTCCCGTCGAGGCTGTAGATATTTTTTCCAATACATCTGAGCGAACTGAGGATTGGTTAATGCAGTGCTAACAATCATGGCAACAGTCTGTTTTCCTAAAGGGTTGAGTGTAAGTTGTGCAGCACTCTCAATCAAAGAATCGATGTCACCCCAGAAACTCCCTGTATCAGGTATCACAACTTCTTGTCTAAGACTTTCAATTGCATCTGCAATCAACTCTTCTTTGGAACTATATCGTCGATAAATCGTAGTTTTGCCTACTCCAGCACGGGCAGCGATCGCATCAACATTCATTTGAGTAAAACCAACCTCTATCAGTAAATCAATTGTCGCTTGGAGAATTGCCTGATGAGACTCAACACTGCGAGGTCTTCCAGGGCGCTTTTTAGCAGGTTCACTCATTTAGCAAGAATTTTATATTAATTTTTATCTCTGACACACAAGCTATAAATGTGATTGACATTTGCATTTGATATTATCGATACTACTAGTATCGATAATATTATTTATAAAGCTATGTCTTTGCGAACTCGACCCCAATATACCAACAAAAATAGCACTCAAACTTTACGTCAAGGGCTGAAGGAATACTACACGGTCAATTTCGATCTTACTCATCCCAGTACTCAACCAGAGGATTTTGCCAAAATCTTGTTTGCTCATGATGCTAGTCACGTCATTTATGGCTGTGACACAGATATGTACGATGAACTTAAGATTTTGCCTCTGACATTTTGGACAAGTAACTTCAAATTTAGAGATTGGTTGCGTGAGCGCCAAAATCCATCTGTAAATGTAATGTACGAAGACTTGATCAAACGTCATGGTGTGATTTGGTTGTACACTTCCATCTTTTTTGAATTACTGCGACTAATGCCAGAGCTGATTTCAATGTGGCGAAAAACTCGGAATCATCAAATTTTCGTCCCATTTCTTAACTTTGAATCAATGTTAGACCGTTCACTGTTAGAAATTCGTCAAGAGTTTAACCTTTTACCTTTTATTAAATAGACTTTTTTGTTTTGTTGCCTCCAACAACTTGACGCTGGCATAAATAGCATCAATATAAGGTGTGGGAATTTGAGTAAGTTTTCCCAATTCTGCCACCGCGCCAACGATCGCGTCTATCTCCGTAGCGCGTCCGGCTTCAATATCTTGTAGCATCGAAGTTTTATGAGCGCCAACATTTTCTGCTCCATTAATTCGTTGTTCTAAAGTGATGCCAAACTTGATACCCAAATTTTCTGCGATCGCTTGAGTTTCAGTCATCATAAGCCGCGCTAGTTCACGGGTGAGGGGATAGCGGCAAATATCCTCTAGAGTAGCACCAGTTAAGGCACTGATTGGATTAAATGCCACATTTCCCCACAACTTGATCCAAATTTCCGTGCGAATTTGATTACGGATTGGTGTTTTGAATCCTGCTTGTTTTAAAGTCTGTGCCAATAATTGAATGCGTTCTGTTTTAGTGCCGTCGATTTCACCAAGAGTAAAGCGATCGCCTTCAATATGTTTAATCACACCTGGTTCAATTATCTCAGTTGCCGGGTAAACAACACAACCGATAGCACGGTCAGCACCGATATTAGCTTCAATAATCCCATCTGGATCAACAGATTGAATCCGCGTACCTTCATACTCACCGCCATACTTGCGAAAGTACCACCAAGGAACCCCATTTTGGGCTGTTACCACCATCGTATGAGAATTGTAGAGTGCAGGGATAAAAGGTGCGATCGCAGGTACACTGTGAGCCTTAATAGTTAAAATTACTACATCTTGTGGCCCCGCTTCTTGAATATCACTAGTTGCCAAAGCTGGAGTAGCAATTTGGTCAGAACCGTCTGCTATAAGCAACTTCAGCCCATTTCTTTTAATTGCCTCCAAATGAGAACCACGAGCGATTAGCGTTACCTCTTCACCTGCTAGTGCCAATTTCGCCCCTAAATATCCACCAATCGCACCCGCGCCAACAATACAAATTTTCATTTTGTCAAATCACTCATTATTTCTTACTCAGCACTTTTGAAGCTTTGCATCGCTTTTTGTAAGTCTTGATGAACAGATTTGGAGGCAGCTATTATCAATCCAGGCATAGTATAGTTTTCACAAGTATGCAGTGGTGGTAAAGTCGAACCATCCAAAGTAGTTACAATCCAGCCAGCCTCTTTCGCAATAAAAGCGAGTCCAGCACTATCAAGAAATTTACCTGATTTGATGACTGCTCCACTTAAATCGCCACTGAGAATACCATTGAGACTAGGAATTTCAATATCACTAGAGTAATCAGTCGCTATATCGATGACTTTATATCGATCTTTTAGTAAATCTGCGATCGCATTCATTCCCCATCCCAACAAAATAGCAGGTTTGGCGGATGTTATGTGTAACGGCGCACAGGCTTCTAAACTCATCTCCAGCGTCCCCTTAAAAGCACCTTCACCTTTGAGAGCGTAAAAATAAACATTTTGGGCAGGGGAAATAGCAATTACTGCTTCAAAGTCATCCGAATTTAGAATACCAAGAATAATTTGGTAATTAGAATGTCCATCCATATAAAACTTCGTGCCATCGATTGGGTCGAGTGTGACTAAATAATCACCTTCTGAACCGAGATCGTTAGCGCGAAAATACTTAGTATTGTTAGAACTTTCATATTCTTCACCATAAAAGCGAATATCTGGGAAAGTTCCTAGTAGTACTACTTCAACCAGATTTTGAATAGCCACATCTGCATCAGTAAGTGCAGCACTAAAAAAGTTGTTTCCTTGTTCTTTGGCAGGAAGTGCAGCAATTTTTGGTTGCAGAAAATGGGCATAGGCTGCTGCTACTTTCAGATGGGGAAGTAAAGTCTCCAAAATCAGTCGAGTAGTAGGTGTTGTGGACATTGCAGCAAACTCCTTTTAGAAATCATCTACCGTTGGCTGGGCGATAGAATTCTATATCTAGACAAAATTACGGTATCATTTTGATGCAATGATACCACCGTTGCTATATTACTCTAATATGTGTGTCTGGTTAAGCTGCATAATCATTAAAGGTTTAGTTTTCACATTGAAAGACTTTGGCTGTTGTTGATTTCGGGTTAGCGATCGCCTAAAAAAGCCTAACCCTTCAGCAATACATAACCAAAAGTACTTATACCTACATTGAACGGTGAGTAATGTGAAGAATATGCAAAGATGTGCTTTTAAGTAAAGACATTTAAATAAATCCAGTAGTATGTAGGTAGTATATAGTTAGTACAAAGTGATTTAGATGTTCTCTATTTTCAGGCTAGATAGTCACGGGCAATAGCTCACAACGAGGGTATAAAATTATTTTTGTTTATCAAGAGTGAACTCTTTTCTATTTTCACAGTAGTAGGAATTACCCATTGAAAAAAAACAAATTGTAAAGTGTGAGTTGTAGACATTCATCTTGATTCTTCGAGCTTTTTTCAGCTTTCATGATTGATTAAATATTAGTGAAAAAAGTTTGAAACTATGTGTTTGACTAAATGCACGCGCTCATGAGTTTGTATAGCGATTAAAACTCTTCTTGTCCTTTGATAGTTAGATAAGTGCGATTAAAAAGCCTTTTGACCAGGTGAATCTTTGATGAATATTACTGTTCTTCACTCTTGAGATATAAAATATGCCGAAAACGTCAAAGTGAGACGAATTTTTGTGCCCAAAAACAGTACTAAACTCAAGGTTGAGAACTGAAGTTACTGAAAAAATCAACTTAGGTAGGTAAAAGTTATGGCGAATATAATTGGAACCAATAAGAACGATACCCTAGTAGGTAGTTCTAACGCGGACACAATTAGGGGTCTTGCAGGCAACGATATCATTATAGCTAATGAGGGCAATGATACCATTATAGGTAACGAGGGCAACGACACCCTGACTGGTGGGGGCGGTAAGGATAAATTTATTTACAAGAGCTACTTCAATGGCACTAATATCATCACCGATTTCGGTGGCGTCGGTAAAGGAACAAACCCGACAGCAGCAGTCATTGCCGAAGTGGATACCTTAAAATTTCAAAACAATGACTCGTTCACTGCCCGAAATCTTTTGCTGACCCAGAACGGCAGCAATCTGGAAATCAGCTTTGAAAAAATTAATAGTAAACTCATCCTACAAAACTTCAAATTAGAAAACTTGCAGAACCTGAAAGCAACTGGTGCAAGACCAGCTGTTGGCAATATCCTGTTTAATGGGGAAACTAGCATCACCGACAGTTTTCATATCTTTGATGCCAACTCCACAGATACTAGCCTGAGCATCAAAAATACTGTTACCTTCCTTAATGACCTCGATAACAACATTACGGGTTTAGATGATTCAGATGACGTAATTAATGGTCAGGGCGGTAATGACAAAATCGATGGCTTAAGTGGCAATGACATCCTCAGAGGTGGTACAGGGAATGATACTCTCATTGGTGGTGTGGGCAATGACACGCTCATTGGTGATGCTGGGGATAACTCCCTCGTTGGCGGTACTGGGGATGATAATTTGAATGTTAACAATTCACAAGGCAATAACCTACTCTCTGGTGGCGATGGAAATGATAATCTACTTGCCTCTGGTTACTACTTCGTTATGCGAGGCTCAATTATACCTGGCCTTGACAGTCCAATCATAGGCAATAACACCCTCAACGGTGGCGCTGGTGATGATAACTTAAGTGCTGACTCTTCAACAGGCAATAACACCCTCAACGGTGGCGCTGGTGATGATAGCTTAAGTGCTGACTATTCAATAGGTAATAATCTCCTCTCTGGTGGCGCTGGCAATGACTCTTTAAAGATAGGCATCTCAATAACAGACCCATATACTGACCCCTCTTCTTTAGTGACTCAAACAGTAGATGGAGGTATTGGTGATGATTCGTTGTCTGGCAATTACTATAATGCTACCGCAGGAATCACTTCAACATTCAATACTACTACTAACATTGGATCAATTACCACGCCTACGAATCTAGTTAGTTACAAGAATATCGAACAATTAAATATTACAGGTACACAATACGATGACTTGATTGTGGGCAGCAATGGCAACGATACGCTCTCCACAGGCAATGGTGGCAATGATACGATAGATGGGGGTAAGGGTGACGATTTGTTGTTTGGCCTCGATTACACCTATGCTACCGCAATCACTTCGACATTCAATGCTATTACTAACACTGGCTTAATTACGGTCGGTACTAATCGACTTAGTTACAAGAATATCGAACGATTAGATATCTCAGGTACAGAATACGATGACTTGATTGTGGGGAGTAATGGCAACGATACCTTGAACGGCGGCAGCTATGGTGGCAATGATACGATAGATGGGGGTAAGGGTGACGATTTGGTGTCCGTCCATTACTACAATCCAACTCAAGGAATTACTTCGACATTTAATGCCACTACTAACACTGGCTTAATTACGGACAGTACTAATCGAGTTAGTTACAAGAATATCGAACAATTAGATATCTCAGATACAGAATACGATGACAACATTGTGGGGAGCAATGGCAACGATACGCTCTCCACAGGTAGTGGCAATGATACGATAGATGGGGGTAAGGGTGACGATTTGTTGTCTGTCAATGACGGCTCCGCAACTCAAGGAATCACAACGAGTTTCAATGCCATTACTAACACTGGCTTAATTACGGACGGTACGAATCGAATTAGTTACAAGAATATCGAACGATTAAATATCTCAGGTACACAATACGATGACTTGATTGTGGGGAGCAATGGCAACGATACCTTGAACGGCGTCAATAGTGGCAATGATACGATAGATGGAGGTAAGGGTGACGATTTGTTGTTACTCTATTACAGTAGTACCAAAGGAATCACAACGACATTCAATGCCACTAGTAACATTGGATCAATTACGAGCAGCACGAATCGAGTTAGTTACAAGAATATCGAACGATTAGATATCTCAGGTACAAACTACGATGACTTGATTGTGGGGAACAATGGCAACGATACCTTGTCGGGCGAGGGTGGTAATGATACGATTATTGGCGGTGCAGGTAACGATACCTTGATTGCTAGTAGTTATTCAGGTAATAGCATCCTTTACGGTGGCGAAGGTAATGATAGCCTCAGCTTCAATAATTATACGTTCATCTTCGAGACAGCATCTAGTACTACTACTAGTATCTTTGGTTTCAATAGTTACAACGAAGGCATTGATAGTATTGATGGCTTCAACACGACTAATCAACTGATTCAGGTATCGGCTGTTGGTTTTGGTGGGGGGTTATCATCAGGTTCACTCAAAGCAAATCAGTTTACCATCGGAACATCTGCAACCACTAACACTCAGCGATTTATCTATAACAGCGCTACAGGTGGACTGTTCTTTGATCAAGATGGCAGTGCTTGTGGGTTTACTCAGGTAAAATTTGCACAATTATCTACTGGATTGTCATTAACCGAAAACAATTTTGTGGTTGTTTAATCGGAATTAGCGCTCTTTTATCAGCAAGCGATACGGTTTGCGAGGTAATATTTTTAGTATCTCGCATTCGACTACTCAATGCAAATCATTTTAGTGAGCGATCGCAATTCTTGTACAGATCAAGTTTGACGGAACAACTAAGCTGTTCCCCAAATAAACTTGCATAAGCTAGGCGGGCTTTTCGACCCACCCCACAAGAGTTATATTTATAGGACTTACGCAAAATATCTCTCAAACTATGATTTCTCCGTGTACTCTGCGCCTAATAAGGTTCGTTATTCCGTAACTCTTGCGTAAGTCCTAATTTAATTAAACCTACCTACTTATTTTTTGGATCTTCCTTAGCGATTAACAGTACTCATATCAGGATAGCGATCGCCTGCGGTAATCCCCTTTGGTGCTATTGCTTCAATTCGACTGAGGTCATCTGTAGTTAGAACTATCTCAGTTGCTGCAATGTTTTCTTCTAAATAAGTGCGCCGCTTTGTACCAGGAATGGGCACAATATCTTCACCTTGAGCCAGTAGCCATGCCAAAGCAAGTTGGCTAGGTGTGACTTGCTTTTCATCAGCAATTTCCTTGACTTTTTCAACTAATTGCAGGTTTTTATAGAAATTATCGCCCTGAAACCGGGGATTATTTCTCCGGTAATCATCTGCTGCAAGGTCTTCAGGACGGGTGATGGCTCCTGATAAAAACCCACGACCAAGAGGACTGTAAGGAACAAAACCAATTCCTAGTTCTCGTATAGTAGGTAAAATTTCATCTTCTGGATCGCGGCTCCATAAAGAATACTCTGTTTGTAGCGCGGTAATTGGATGAACTGCCGCAGCTCGTCTAATTGTTGCCGGGGCAGCTTCCGACAGCCCTAAATAGCGCACTTTACCAGCCTGTACCAATTGAGCCATTGCCCCTACGGTATCTTCAATTGGCACGTTTGGATCAACTCGATGTTGATAGTATAGGTCAATAACTTCTACTCCCAAACGTTTAAGTGAAGCATCACAAGCTGTTTGGACATATTCAGGAGTGCCATTAACTCCTTTCCAACCACCTTCTTCGGTACGAACATTGCCAAATTTGGTTGCTAATACTACTTGCTCTCGACGATCTTTAATTGCTCTACCGACTAATTGCTCATTAGTGAAGGGCCCATACATATCAGCAGTATCGAGAAAATTCACTCCAAGATCCAGAGCATGATGGATAGTCGCGATCGCTTCAGATTCATCACGACCACTGTAAAACTCAGACATTCCCATACAACCAAGTCCCAGTTGAGAAACTTCCAGTCCTTGTTTGCCTAACTTTCTAGTTTTCATTGAAAATTTACCAGCTATTAAGTCTTATGTGAACATCAGTATTAAAATAAACAAGGATATGTTACCTAAATTACAGGAATTTGTCTTAGCTCTTTAGTGGTATTTTGAGCATTTTCACTACTGTTGGTTTTCTTAATAATTTCATTTGTATCTAAAAATGCAGTATTTGTTCACAGAGCTTTAAATCATTGGATAGAAATAATTGCGTAAAGACTACTTCTTTTTTAGTAGGCAGAAATTAGGCTCTTAAGATTGAATCGAATTAAGTAAATTGAGGAAAACAAAAATCCTGTCCCAATTCCTCTTCTCTCTTGCTTCTTTTTCAACTCTATCCATCAAATCTATGAATATAAATTATCAAAATCTACCTATTTTTACACTAGTCATCATTGCTGTATTGTTGACTTCACTGTTATTGGATCGGTGGTGGCGCGAACGCATCTATAACTTGAACGTAAAACTGTACTGATTACAGGTGGCTCACGGAGGCTAGTGCTAGTTATGGCACGCCAGTTGATTCAAGCAGGAGCGCGTTTGGCGATTTGTGCCCGCGATCCACAAGAATTGGAGCGATCGCGTCTTGAACTAGAACAACGAGGTGGAGAGGTTCTGGCTATACCTTGTGATGCGACTGACAAAACTCAGGTCGAGCAGATGATACAACAGGTACGCGATCGCTTTGGAGCGATCGACATCTTAATCAACAATGCTGGTACTGATTTTGTCGGCCCAATGGATGTAATGACTCTGGAGTACATCAAATTGATAAAGAATAATGCTCCTGATGGACAACACCACTGGTTTCCTATTGATTGGGTAAGGGCAGTAGACGAACGAGCCGTTTATCTAAAAAAGACGGTGGATGAAGTGATACAAGAATTGCTCAATGAGCAGCCTGTTGGCGTTTAAAATTGTTAGTTGTTGAGTGGATAGCGCTGCACATCTTTTACCAAGGCAGCGCTTGCCTATCCAGCATCCACAATCAGTATCTTCTGTCCCTTATTCCACCAGCGAAACCCAAATGGCTAATAAAGAGCTAGAAACGCTCAAAAGACTAGCTTTTAAACAATCTGAGCGCAGTTCAGAACAGCCCTTGTCACCATTAGACTCCAACACTAGCTTACCCAAAGAAAAGCCTAAGCGAAATATGAACTGGTGGTTTCTAAAAATAGCATCGATCACAGGATTATTGTATTTACTCTTTATCGTAGTTACTCCTACCCCGCCTCCTCAAGAAAACCGTAGAATTGGAAATACGGAAGTTATTATATTTAGTTTGATCTTGCTGTTTAACTCAGGTTTGCTAGACAACATAGATGATATCTCAATTTCAGGTACGGGAATTGCGCTAAGGAGACTCAAGCAAGAAGTTAGGGATGACATTAATAAGTTGCAAGATGAGCAAATCGCCGAACTGAATACACAACAAAAACGGATTGACTTGCTTCAGGAGCAACAATCAGCAACATTGCAATTTTTAGTTAGATATCTGATTGATGGCAATGAACTTAAGCATCTAATTAAGCTTAATTCTCAAGAAGAATTTAACTTTAAGTTTGACGATGATTTAGCAATGGAACTCAAGCATCTTCGAGCAATGGGATTTATTAATAATTTTGTGGGTAAAGGAATTGAAAAAGTTCAACAAGATGGAGAAGGCGATTTAAAAAATTATTTTCACATTACGGAAGAAGGTAAATCGTATTTAGCTTTGAGAAAAACCTTAGGCATTAACGAAATTCCTGGACTGGGTGAAGACGGACGATGGCATCGAGACATTAGGGATTCAGCAAAAATATTGAACTAGAGAAATTTTAAAAAATAGCAAATTAAATATAACGCTTCATAACGCTTCTCGTTTATGTAAGGATACGTCAGTGCCATGTTTCTACACCCGGCGATATAATCATGGGAACCGTTATATCTGCCTTAAAATGGCGTTGTTCTATAAATGTGGAAAAATGGGTAAGAAGAAGTAATTGAACAGTAGCGCTTCATTATTACCAATTACAAGAACCAACTAAGCTAGCCACTATCTCAACTAGTTCTTCAGGATCAATGGGTTTAGATACATGAGTGTTAAAGCCACCTTCCAAGGCACGGATACGATCCTCACTATCAGCAAAGGCTGTTAAAGCAATAGCCGGAACTCGTCCACCATTCATTGGTTTGAGCGCACGAATTTGGCGGATGAGAGTGTAGCCATCCTCCCCAGGCAATCCGATATCAGAAATTAAAACATCGGGTTGCAATTCAGATAAAACTTGGCGTGCCGCATCTGCTGATATCACTGCTATAACTTTTGCTCCATCCATTTCCAACACAGTAGTGATGAAGAAGCGAGTATCATCATCATCCTCAACTACCAGAATATCTAAACCAGCAAGAGTTCCAGAAGGTTCCATAAATGTTATTTTATTATAACTTTCTGTGACTTTTACCTGCTAATGATAAAATCAGCGCTTGAGAAACCCTCAAAATGACATTTTTCAGATGCGGTGAAAAGTCAGAAGTATATAATCAACGGTAAAAAGAGGCAAGGGAGCAGGCGGCGAGGGGCAGAGGGAAAAACTGAATATGATTGAGTTACGTAAAAGATTTATTAAGTATATAAATTAAAGCTTTTCCTTGTAAAGCAGTCTCTATCTATGGATTAATTGCCAAAGAAAAAATTGAGATAAAATTCGTTTTATAGTTGTCGATCAAACTATTAGTGATGATTTGAATATAGTAGTTCCCATTCAGATGTTGTACAAGATTATATCATGAGGTGTAGGGTGTATCTCACGTAAACGAGAAACGCTATAAATAAATGCGATCGCAGTGCTTGTGATCTATAAGTCCATAAACACATGGCTTTCGATATTCTTGAGAGGTGCGATGGTTTGGCGATTAACTACGGTGTTGGGCAAGAGGGCGCGATCGCTCTCTAACTCCAAAACGCAAATAATGCTTCATCCTCGAAGAAATCTGCAAGTCCTATGTAGTTTTTATGTCATTTCTAGCCAGTTGTAGAGCGGGAACTGAACTCTTTTGAGTACTGTATCACTAATGTAGAGGCGTTCAACAGCACTTATACAACAACTGGCATAGAGCGGGAGAAGTGATGCAGGGTTAAAGGTGTGTTTCAAACCACAACTTTTTCACTGTCTAACGCTGTTGATATCTCTATTGAAGCTCCAACAGCACAACATCAGTTGCCAATTTGCCGAAATTTGTGACCTTTATAGACAATGGAGCCAGGAGCGCAGGGTGAAAAGGGGAAACTTTCTCCTTAGCAAAACGCAACCTGCCCCAATTCCTCTTTTCCTTCCCCCTGGAAAAACTATCTCTTGCTGACAAGTCTTGTCTAGCATCAAGCTCATTGAAACTTTTATTTCCTTTCTTGGTTAGGTTTCGTTTTCTTTAAGGTTTTTTACTCTTCGTTTTCAGTTGGAAGAGAGCGAATTAATTCCCGAATTACATCGGTTGCTGGTCTGCCAGTGTTTGAGCAATATTTTTCTAACTTCTCAGCCTCACCTGATGTAAGGTTTATTGTAAGTCGTTTAACAGCCCATTTCTTATTCATAATATTAGACAAGTTCGATTTCTCAACTACTTCTCTAATATCAATCACTTAATCTGTTACTACATGGGTATTATCAAGGAATTTTAATTCAAGAAATGATGAAGCAAACGAATATGTTTTTCCAAATAATAGTCAAGATGTAAAGTCTATTTTAGAATATAAAGTTTAACTGCCTTAAAAGTAGCAACTATAAAGCCAGTACCAAGGTAGTATAGAATAAATTTACAAAGACTAAGCAATTTACTGAAATATACCCTAGTCCATATCAGAAGCCCAACCTATAGTAGTACATTGGAGATATTAGGGCAATTAAGGCAGCGATGCCTACGGCGGGCTACGCCTACGCAATTAAACTAGACAACTACATTTTGGCTCATTTACTCACCCTTCTGCCTTTGGGTAAAGAACAATAGCATTGTCATAACGGGCTATTTGCTGTGGCGTGACGCTCTTTTAACAAACTTTCTGGTAATGACGGACGTAAACACAGATACACTAATGGCCCGAACAAGGGGAAAAGAGCAACTACCCAAAAAACACGTATATCCTTGATTCCTCAGCGTGCCATATCATAATCAAATAATGAACTAATTGGAAATATCAAGTACATCAGACAGAAATCGAGACTGATGAGGTGAACAAAAGGTTTATGAAAAAACTGCTGAATATAATCTTGCTATTTTAAGTAAAAAATAAAATTAGATTTTCTGTAATCAATTTTATAATTATTAATTTCTTAACCTTTTTAATTTAGCTGTTTAAATTAAGATACTTTCATGCCTCTTGAGCAAGAATCATTTTAGATTGCTCTTCAACTTCACATATACAGCAGTTTTTTTTCAGATAAAGGATAAAACTATGGATTTTGAGGCAGTTCTTGCTGAAGGTAGGAGGTAAAAGTTATTACAATTGCTCCAAATGGCAAAAAACTCCTGACAGATATTTCGGCAGATATAGTGTGAGTATATAGGACTAATGTTTGATTTCTGAAAAAGCTCGGTACAAATTAAAAGCCTAATTCCCTATTCCCTACTCCCTACTCCCCACTCCCCGCCCACGGAGATAATTTCAAAAATCAAATACGATTCCTATACCTCTTAACATAGTCATATAGGAATATGCTTTACCGCTCTAACATCAGCAATTAGATAGTTTAAAAGACCGTTTTAAATGATTTAATATTATTACAGGATTTGGATTTAATTGCAAATCTATTCTCACGAGAGTACTTAGTCGTTTTTGTAAGTCTAACTAGTAATTAAAAATCATGCAAAATACATTAGTTGATAAAACCTTCCGCGATGACGAAGGTAACATTGTTATAGCTCAGATGCCAAATCTACCGCTTATTGTTTGGATAGTAACTAGTTTACTAACTCTAGTTTTTACAAGCGGCAAAATCAATACACTGTTAGACCTAGTAGCTTATGGTTCTTTGTTTACTTGGGCGTGGCTGGAATTATTCCAAGGCGTTAATTATTTTCGGAGAGCGCTAGGTCTTGTCGTACTTGTCGGTCTTATCGTTTTCAAACTTCAGTATTAATTAAGACTAAACAATTAAAGAAAATTACTTAGAGATTTTTGACGATAAGTTTCATGCTTGATTCGCATTGAGCAAAAGCGGTAGATAACATTGAAACGCAGCTAAAGTGTGTCGATTCTTCTGGTGTCTAGGTTTGCTAGGTAGCTACCCTGAAGGCTTCTAGCTAACAGAATCAATTTTATCTAAAATAAGCTTGACGTAGAAATGTAAACAAGATCTACCTATGTCAACATTATTTATAATTCATAATTTAAAGAGCGTCTGATATGCTGAATCCTCGTTCTTTAAGACTACGTTCATTAAAAATGAGCTTATGATTTGCTGTACCAATTATTTAGTCATACAGCTTACCAAGCGGTGATTTTAGCTCTTATGGCCAGCAGGCGATCGCCTGATAAATAATTGATTGTAGTAACTGGTAAAAAAATTATGATTACAAGCTAGATCATTACATCCTTTTATCATAAAAAGGCAGCTAATAATTGAGGAATTAAAGTTATTTAAATAATAGGCATAGCTAAAAAACCGGATTTTTAAGAGTACTGTAACCCTTACTAAGGTTGTGCTGGATAGATTTATTGGTAAGCTGAGATGGTAGCGAACTCCAATAACAGGCATGAATTACGTAGGCGTAGCCCGTCGTAGACATCGCTACTTGAGCAGTTCAGCAGGCAGAATCTCATAGGGCGACAATGCAAAAACTCCTTTTTAATGATAGAGATAGATTTAGAGCGCAGGCTCTATTTCTTGGTAAAAAGATTAACTTACAGAACTTGGAGAATTACGTTTGCTTGGCGACTATGCCAGTAATAATTTCAGTCGGTGAACACGGCTGTGCGGTACTGCTGAACTATGGTGCAGTTGTCCTGTTTAACCTTGAGCCAGTGGAAAAGGCAGCCTTCTTGACCAAACTATCCTCTCAAGTTAGTGGCTCTTTTGCCAACCCAGAAACAGAAGAGGTAGAAATTCATCTCAACGTAGCAGAGAGTGAGCGAGTTAAAGAAGGAAAAATTTCGCTGCATGAATTTAGTGTAGAACGCTTGCAGATAGTGGCTGATATTCTCGCCAAGAGTGTTGTGCTGTCTCACTATGAAACCAGCCTAGCGGGTGTATTTGATCAAATTGAACCCTTTGCAGCTAGTCTCCAGCGTGAAAACAGGAGTAGACGCCAGAGCCGGGAATTACTGCGTCAACTTGGGACTACTTTATTAGTTCAACATAAGATTGTTGGTCAAGTAGAAATTATTGATAAGCCTGAATTACTCTGGGAATCTCCACAGCTAGAAAACTTATATCTGCGCTTGGAGGATGAATACGAAATCCGTGAACGTCACCATGCTCTAGAACGCAAACTAGATTTAATTTCCCAAACTGCACAAACGGTGCTGGAATTCATGCAGCATAGCAGTAGCCAGCGAGTAGAGTGGTATGTGGTAATTCTAATTGTAGTAGAGATTCTTTTGTCACTATACGACATCATTTTCAAAGGCTAACGCTAAATTTGGAAAGCGTAAACCTATTGGACTAACTGAAAACTGCTATATTCTATCAGACGATTTATAATCATCTGGGCTAGGTGCAAAATGTTAATTAAAAACATTCTTCCCTACGAACGTGATAGAAAATACTTGTATGATTTATGATTTTTGACTCATAGTGTAAGGATTACAGATAATGCACGTTCTCAAAAAACCCATCAAACCAGCCACCTATATATCGTTCCTCCATATTTACCAAACTACTTGGGGAACTGCTGGTGATATTTGTTTAATCCGTGAATCTGTAGCTAATGAAAGTACAGCAAAGTTTATCGGTCACAAAATCCAACTAGCAATTCCAAGAGGTTTGGAGCGCGATCGCATCGCCAATTGTCCGATAATCAAAGTTGCAGGTAATGTCGGTGACGGACATCCTAAAGAGCATCCGTTGGAATGGGAGACTTATGAAGGTGTAGATCCTGAAATAGCTCTAGCGGCTCTCAAACCTTGGGGCTTCAAGTTAATTGAACTTTAGCGAGTTGAGCTTCTCAACTCTCTTTCATTCTTCTGCTAAAGTTACTTTTTTCCAAAATCGCCCAATTTTCTCACCCGGCATTATCAGACATTGGCTCAAATGGGAAAATTTATCTCAAGCAAAATTTCCCATTTTTGCCGTAATATCAAGCCAATTGTTTTACTCTAACCGGATATTTTGAAATTATTGTAGTATTTAAGACTTACGCACTGTATAAATGCATCTTGATGTAAATTAACGGTCTTGAGGAAGTTTTCAGGCTTTTCTTAATTATCTTGCGATGCCTACGGCGGTAAACTACAGAAATAGGCAATGCTGTGCCCCTACAAAAGATATAGTTCTTAACTTCCGCATATTTGCGGGATTTATTATCAACGCAAAAGTCCTAAGCCCAATCAAACCTCACCTTGTTTTTGCTATGCAAAACCTGTCCTTCTCCTTATCAAGCACAGGGATGTCCGTCAGGACAGGGTGAGGTTTTAAAGGACTATGACTTAAGGCGAAACGCTCTGAAGTACGAGATACGGAGATGTCGCACCTGTCACTCAAAGGTTTGCAGTTAGCCACTCGTATAAATAGGTAAAAGGATTAACCACGACCCCAATCGCGATCGCGTTCTTGATAGCGACGGTTATTATCACGAATGTTACGAAGGTTATTATCGCGCTCATAGCGGTGATTACGATCGCGCTCATAGCGATAGTTATTGTCGCGCTCATAGCGGTGATTACGATCGCGCTCATAGCGATAGTTATTGTCGCGTTCATAGCGGTGATTGCGATCGCGCTCATAGCGATAGTTATTGTCACGCTCATAGCGGTGATTGCGATCGCGCTCATAGCGATAGTTATTGTCACGAATGTTGCGAAGGTCATTCTGACGCTCATAATCACCATTTCTGTGGTGACGACTATAACGTTCGTAGTTCCGATCATCGTTGCGTTGATAGCCGTAGCTATCTAACTCAGCAAGATAAGACGCTGGTGTATTAGCATCAGCTTTTGGAGAAATAGCCAAAGCTGATGCAGATGCTATCAAGCCTGCGAGCAAAATAGAGGTAAAGCGGTTCATGATGTAAGTCAAAATTGTTGACAGTAATTTATGCAAGTCCAGTCTGTTTAGGAAGAGCAGATTCCACAAGTCTTTTAATCAATCCTATCAGTGTTGAGTAACTCGAAAAGTTTTCTTGGATGTGGTGATTGAGAATAGTTTTGTTGTCTGTGATACTTTTTGATCTTCCAGATTTATCTCCGTTAATGAGTCTTTCATTCAAATCCATCAATGAGTCCTTGATATTAAATACGTTACGTAAGCGTACTCTTCGGGAAGCAAGCTACGCGTAGCGTCTGTCTGCGACACGCTGCGCGAACGTAGAAAAGCTCATCGTAGACATTGCATCTTCACCAAAACCTACCAGCTAGGCGATAGTCTAATCTACTAGACAAAACGCACACCAATTATAATTAGTGTGCGTCTGCGGTTAGATTTTAGAAATTCTCGAACTTAGCGATCGCATCCTTCATCTTATCCACCACCTCATCGACAGGGATAACTCCCAATTCTCCAGAAGCGCGGGTACGGATACTCAAGGTGTTGGTTTCTACTTCTTTAGCTCCCACCACTGCCATCACGGGTATTTTTTCTTTCTCTGCATTGCGAATCTGTTTACCTAAGCGATCGCCACTGGTATCTACTTCTGCACGGATTCCTAATGCACGCATCTTCGCCACCACATCTTTAGCAAAGTCTAGCTGTGTATCACCTACTGGCAGTAATCTAGCTTGCACTGGCGCTAACCACAGAGGGAAATCGCCCGCATATTCTTCAATTAAGATCCCAATTAGTCGTTCTAGCGAACCAAAAGGCGCACGGTGAATCATCACTGGACGTTTGCGAACACCATCTTCGGCGACGTATTCCAAATCAAAGCGTTCTGGCAAGTTGTAATCTACCTGCACAGTTCCTAATTGCCACTCCCGTTCTAGGGCATCACTAAAGATAAAGTCGAGTTTGGGGCCATAAAATGCCGCTTCTCCAATACCTTCAAAGTGATCCATTCCCAAGGTTTCAACTGCACGGCGAATTGCACCTTCGGCTTTGTCCCAAACTTCATCTGAACCGATGTACTTATCACTAGCTGGATCGCGGAAACTGAGTCTAGCTTTAAAGTTCTTCAGTTGCAGCTTATTGAACACCGACAAAATCAAATCCACCACACTGAGGAATTCACTATCTAGCTGTTCTGGGGTGACGAACAGGTGAGAATCATCTACAGTAAAACCGCGCACCCGTGTTAAACCACCCAATTCTCCTGATTGTTCGTAGCGGTAAACAGTACCAAATTCCGCCAAGCGCATCGGTAGTTCTCGATAAGAGCGTAACTCACTCTTATATATTTGGATGTGGAAGGGGCAGTTCATCGGCTTCATGACGAAGCCCTGTTCCTGTGCAGCAGCTTCGGAATCATCTGCCATTAAAGGGAACATATCTTCTTTATATTTCTGCCAGTGTCCAGAGGTTTTAAATAAGTCTACTCTGGCAATGTGAGGCGTTACTACAGATAAATAACCCCGTTTTAACTGTTCTTGCTTGAGGAAATCTTCTAAAGTACTCCGTAACAGAGTGCCTTTGGGTGTCCACAAAGGTAAACCCGGCCCCACTAAATCAGAAAATACAAATAATCCCAGTTCCTTACCCAGTTTCCGGTGATCTCGCCGCAGTGCTTCTTCTTTACGTCGCTTATATTCAGCGAGTTGTTCTGGGCTTTCCCAAGCGGTAGCGTAGATGCGTTGTAATTGAGCTTTAGTTTCATCCCCACGCCAATAAGCACCAGCAACGCTTTCTAGTTCAATTGCCTTGGGGTTTAATTCACTGGTATTTTCCAGATGAGGCCCAGCACACAAATCCCACCATTCATTCCCCAGGTGGTAAATCGTGATAGGTTCCTCTTTGATATCTGCCAGGATTTCTAGCTTGTAAGGTTCGTTAATTCCCTGAATCCGGCGTTGGGCTTCTTCGCGGCTGACTTCTTCTCGAATAACCGCCAACTTGCGATTAATAATCTTCGCCATCTCTTTCTTGATGGCTTTGAGATCATTTTCGCTAAATGGTTCTGGATTGTCGAAGTCGTAGTAAAAACCGTTTTCAATCCAAGGGCCGATTGTAACTTGCGCCTTGGGAAACAGCTTTTGTACTGCCATTGCCATAACATGGGAAGCAGTGTGGCGAATCTTCTTTAAGTTTTCTGATTCGCTGGTACGCGGTAAATAAATTTTTTCAACTTGTTCTGACTGATTTGATGAATTTGGCGACATTGGCTGCTGAACCATTGACGAAGTGATTACAAAAGGTGATTTATCTGAATCTGTAGGCTTATTCAACTATAACGACTTTGATTTTTGCTTTTTTCACCTTTATCTTCTAACTACTGGCTTAATTTGTGATAGGGGAGAAAGATAAATTTTTCATCGGTTCGCTGAGTATCAAATTCAGGATTCCATGCGTAGGCGTAGCCCGTCGTAGACATCGCTAAATTATCTTTAGAAAAGCAACTTGCTGTCAGCTATACCTATAGACGCCTCTCCAAAGGCACTGTACAAACCCAATAGCAAGACTATATAATAATTTATGTATTGTTTGTTACAAAATTCCACATCCGCAAATTATGAGAAAATTAAAAAAGATATTAAGAAACGTAAATAACGTTAATATTAGTAAGAAAGTTTGAAATATTCTTCTCATTTATGTCAGACTCAAATTTACCAGGGACTAATTTGCTAGGAACGGTTTTAGAACCCCTGCTGGAAGATTTTCAGCATTGGTTTACGCGATCGCGTCATTTACTCGAAACCGAACAACTATCATTTATGAGTCATCAAGAGCAATCTGACTTGCTTTTGCGGGTTAAGCAAGCGCAAGATGAACTAAATACGGCGAAGATGCTGTTTTCAGCTACTGATAAACAAGTTGGAATTGATATGGCAACGTTAATGCCTTGGCATCAATTAGTAACAGAATGCTGGAATGTTGCAATGCGCTTTCGCCAAACGCGTGAAGCCTAAGCAACAAATGGGAGCATCTGTTAAATTTTGGCAGCCTACTTAACGATATATAACAACAACCCTCTTTGCGTCTACACAAAACGGTAAATCAGCCGTTAAAGAAATAGTAAATAGCTCTTAACACTTTCTTAACATTTTTTGGATTAACAAAGCAATGTATCCTATGCTACCGTAAGTGGAATAACGGTTGACAAATAGCTTCATATAAATGTAATCGCACAAAAAGTGTGTCAAATACTCATCTTAACTATGAGTTACAGTGTCGGCGAAACAAAGCGTTACAAAATCAAAATAAACTTTTAAAAATTGTTGTTCTGGAGGAAAATCTAATGTTACACCTGCTTTACATTCTTGCTTTTACAATCCTTGCATTTATAGCTGTTGGCAACTTAATTCGTAACTTGATCATGTTCAGTTTTGATCGGGAGCGAACTTACCCGACAAATTCCTCGCCAATAAATAATCAAGGCAACTATGGTTATTATTCATCAAGAAAACAATTTGTACCCCATCCAGAATTATTAGATAGCGCTGGTAAGTTAATTAAAGAGCCACTTTTGGTAATGCGTTCGATTAACGTTGAAGATGCGCGTCAACATCTCGATGCACTTTACGAAGCATCCCCAGGACATAAAAGAGATAATTCTGAGGAAGCGTAACGTAGAGACGCGATTAATCGCGTCTGTTAGCAGTTTGGGTGTAAATTATTGTTGTTTTACATCCTTAACCGTTCTTATACCAGAAATTTTTTACCATCCTTGAACTTGAGGCGATCGCATTGCTAGGCTGGTAATTTAACATTATGTTGTTCACCTGGTACAGGTTGAGCCTGAAAAGGCATGGTGTGAGTGATGAGATAATTTGTGAAGCACTCAGCGACGAAGCGACGCAGCAACAGTTAGTAACCGCAGCATTCCTCTGTTATAAATAACGGGAATTATCTGTTTATCTTCGAGGTTACTAGCATATAATAACCTGTAATCTATTATTTAAAAATTTATTGACCAGATTTTAGTTCATAGTAGATGGCCCACCAGTATCACAACAGGCTCGTAAGCGTGGTAAGGGCAATCGGCTTGAAGATTGGAAAAAGACAGTACTACAAGAGGCTAAAAAATACTGGTCTTCGGAACAAAAAATAGCTACTGGGTGGGTTATGCTCCAGATAACCTATTTCTATGATTCCGATATAAATGGATGTAGACAATATAGTGAAGCCTATTCAAGATGCAATTAAAGGATTAGCCTATGTCGATGATAATCAAGTAAGCGATCTCCTAGTTAGAAAGAGGAATTTGTCAAGTAACTTTAGAATAGAAAACATGACCTCGACATTGGCAGGGGGTTTTTCTCGTGGCAATGAATTCTTATATATTGTCGTAATTGATGCTCCTAACCAGGAGGTAATTATTTAATGGAAACTCCAACCGCAAACTTAGAAAGAGAGCGATTGCTGAAACTAGCAGAGGAGTATCGGGAAAAGGGTTACGAAGTTTTTTTTCATCCAAATCCAGAAGACTTGCCTAATTTTCTTAATCACTATCGCCCCGACATGATAGTACGTCGGGGAGAAGAAAATGTAGTTATTGAAGTCAAGTCACGCTCTTCACTTAACTCTTATTCTAATCAATATTTAGGTAATTTAGCTCAAGCGGTAGAAAAGCATCCTGGTTGGAGATTTGAATTAGTAATGATCAACTCGGAGGATATAACGTATTCTCCCAAAGCAGAGACTTCTCTTCAAGAGCGTGAAATAGAATCACAGTTGCAACTAGTAAAGCAACTTACAACGCAACATCCAGAATTAGCTCTCCTATATTCCTGGTCATTAGTAGAAGCAACTTTGAGACTTCTTGCCCAAAAGGAAGAGCTAAGTTTAAAAAAATTTGATCCGCCCTACTTAGTAAATCAATTAGTAACTGAAGGTGTAATTTCAAAATCCGAGTATCAGTTACTAATGAATGCACTCCCATTACGTAATTCTATTGCTCATGGTTTCAAAACTACACAAATTACGCAAAATTATGTATATGAATTGATCGAGCTTATAGAGCAGCTTTTAAAAACTCTGCACACTGGCGATGAAGCAGACTAATACTGCGTTGGTTGGAGTAGATAGTAAAACTAATACCAATTCGCAATGGGCTTTGCCCCGCACGCTAACGTAATGACGCTCGTTCCTCTCTACGAGACGCTACGCGAACGCTGCGCTAACGCAATTTGCAATTAAAAAATTTAGATGCAGCAAGGCTTTCAGAGTTTACATCTGTATAAAATTTTTCGTGAAATGGTATAAGCAGCGTAGGTGCTGAATTTCAAGTCATATTACCAAGCATAAAATAGGGAATAGGGAATTCCCTACTCCCTAGTACAGACACGATTAATCGCGTCTTTGCCTACTCCCTTCCTAAGCTTCAATAACTACCCGCAAATTACCGCGTTTTTTCGCAACCCGACAAGCCGTCGTAGTCCCAGAACGCTCGAATTCTAAATCGAGGATGGTAGGGCCGACTCGCAAATTATGAAATGACAGGCGATTAATCGATTCTGGCAAAGCAGGGTCGATTATTCGCAAGCAGTTATTTTGAGCATCAGGCACCAAGTTAACCATCATTTGCAGTAGTTGGAAAACACTGCCAGTAGCCCAAGCTTGGGGAGTACAGGCAACTGGATACTGTACAGGGGCATTATCACCGTTCCGTTCATAGCCGCAGAAGAGTTCTGGAGGACGTTGATAAGGCTGCTGACTCGTCATGTCAAATAAACCTTGGAAAATTTCTAAAGCTTGATCGATAAGACCGAGCGATCGCAATCCCATTGCAATCAAAGCGTTATCATGGGGCCAAACAGAACCAGTGTGATAACCCATTGGATTGTAAGCGGGTGACAAACTACTTAGAGTCCGAATGCCCCAACCATTAAACATATCTGGCGCTCGCAACCGTTCTGCGACACTATAGGCTCTTTCGTGGTTGAAAAGGCCCAATTGCAGACAATGACCAGGATTTGAGGTAATACTGTCTACTGGCTTGCCATTTCCATCCAAAGCTAAAGCACAGAAATCTAAATCTTCTACCCAAAAATCTCGATTAAAACGAATCTTAAGATTTCTGGCCTCTTCTTGCCAACGATCTGCCAAATCAAGCCGCTTTTTCATCCTAGCGATTTCTGCTAGACGCATTTTTGCAGCATAGACATAAGCTTGTACTTCACACAAGGCAATTGGGCCGTTAGCTAATTCTCCCTTATGATTTACGATACAGTCATCAGAATCTTTCCAACCTTGGTTAGGAAGACCACGTTTGGATTTACGGAAGTAACTGAGGTAGCTGGTTTCTTTTGTATTGCGATCAATCCACTCCATTGCTGCTAGAGCATTCGGCCAAAGTTGCTCTAAAAGTTCGTGATCGTAAGTCCAAGAATAATGTTCGGCATACAGCATCAGCCACAGGGGAGTGGCATCAACTGTACCGTAGTAAGGTGTATGGGGAATTTCTTGACAACGAGCCATTTCTCCCAAACGTAACTCGTGCAAAATCTTACCCGGTTCTTCTTCGCGCCATTCGTCCTCGACTTTACCTTGGTATGCCGCAAGCAATATCAAGGTTTCTTTGGCAATTTCTGAGTTTAACATTAAGGCTTGAGAAGCTGTAATTAACGAATCCCGCCCAAATAGTGTTGAAAACCACGGCACTCCAGCCGAAACTGTCTTATGCTTGCCAAAAGACTGACGCAACAAATACATATCTTGCTCGGCCCGTTCAATCACTCGATTGAAAATGCTTTTATCTGAGCTAATGCGTGTAATTTGCTGTAGCCAGTGTTGCTCCTCCATCAACTCAGCAGCTTTCGCCTGTCCTAAGGTGAAGGCGGCGCTGACGGTTGAACTAGACTGGTTGTTTTTCAACATGCTCACCCGGTAGCCCAATTTTTGAGTTTCGTGAGAAGCCAACTCTAGCTGCCAAACCGCAGTGTAACCCTTGAAATAGTTTGGTTGGCGATGCTGAAATAAAATACGGGATTCCATTACTGAGCCATCCAAACCTTGATAGGCGAGTGTTAAGGATTCTTCCCTAAAAGTTGGTGGCTCTTTGGGTATAGGGGAAACACCATCGGCTAGAGAGATTCCTTCTTCAGCCGTCGGTTCTACTAGACGTAAAAGCCTACCTCGTTTTTCTCTGTCATAGCCCCGGACTTCAAATAAATCAACAAAATCCGCATCAAAGCTGATGGTTAGTTCAAAATTGACAGTAGTTGTGCTGTAGTTAGATACTTCTATTTCTTCAAATAGTGCGCCATTGAGAACCATTTCCCGGCGAATTCCTACAGTTTCGGCTCTAAGCCGTTCGTCGATTCTGGGATTGGTACACAAAGCTGAGAGCGAAAACCCTTTTTCGGCAGTACTACTGAGAAGTACAGGCGATCGCCCTTCAATTTGCAACTCCAAACGATTGAGAAATCTTGTATCACAGCAAAACAATCCCAGGCTGGGATTGCCATCATTAAGGGAACAGCCAGAAATGTTCCCAACAGTATCCGTCACAAAAAATAAATCATCGTCTTTAACCGTCAGTGTCGGTTGTGGTCTTTCACTCACAACACAAGGCCACTCCGGGATAGGTAATTGTTCAGCAGGAATAAAAGTTTTTCCATCCAGGAAAATTTTTTCCGGGGTGATTAGCGTATCCGGTGTCATTAGCCAAAGTTCCGTGTACAGGTCTATATTTTTGTGGTCTTCTGAGTAAAGATTGCTGACCCTCACAACTTTCAAAAAAAAGACGCTTTCTAAAACTTGCTTGAGCCATTGAAGCCAAAATAACACTTAACTACTGCTGACAACATAGTAGCGCTCAAACCCGTATAAGCAGATATTTATAAACTTATTTATAACTTTCAATTGACACTCTCCGCACTTATAGGGCGGAAATTATTTGTTTTATCCTAATTATACGATTTTGTTTTAAAGATCCATAATATTTGATTAGACTAATTTATGATAATTCATTAATTGATTAATTTTAATCAATAATTATTGATTAAATTATGTGAATGTAGCAGTAATGATTTTTGGATAAGAAAATTTATTTAGTAGGCATAAATCAACGTAGGCAAAAGGCGATGTCTACAATGGGCTACTTGCCTATATGTGGACTATCAATAAAGAATCAATGTCCAATAAATATAAGGTATAAAAAAACACATTAGGCAATAAATTTGTTACTTAATATTTAAAAATTTTGGTTGTACAAGCATATTTTAAACTTGGTCGAGAATGTATATTGGGCGTAGTAGGTTGCCAATCAACAAATCAAGTTGTATGTATGCACTCTTAATTGGTAACAAAGTGTTACGCCTGCTTTGGCAGAAAGTGCTTAAGCGCGTTCTTTACATATTGCAACTCTCTATTTAACTTGAGAGTCCCTTGGAATTTGTACAATGCAGCTGTGACTTTTGATCTTGTCGAGGTTGAGCGTTTAACAATAATTCATGAGCATTTCTACTTCTGTGCTGAGTGATTTGCTAAAGTCCCTAGCATACTTGCGGCCCCAGCTATATTTTAAGGCTTCACTAACGGCGCTCTCCCATGCGATGGAAGATCAAGTTTTGGCTGCGACTTTAGCACAACCCCTTGTAATTGCTAGTTTCCAGCGAGAGCGATTCTACCGCCAAGAAGCTCATCGCTATCAGCGACTTGCCTTGCGGAGTAACCAAATATACGTATTATCTGCTCCGGAAACGGATTTCGTTAACAGTTCAGAATACTATGAAAAAATAGCTTTTGAGCCAACGGATGGCTTAAGCCATGAGTGGCATTTGGTAGTGATTGCTGACAATTATGCTACTTGTCTGGTTTGCCGAGAAAGCCTTGGTTCTATTGCTAAAAATAAGCAACTACCAGAACTAAGCCCTAATCTGGATATAGACGCAGCGCGAAGATTTGAGGGAGTTTGGACATCGGAAAGAGGAGTCAGTCTCAAAGCAGCTGAATTGCTGTTAGACAGGATTTTGGTTTACAGACCAGAACTGGCAAGTAAAATTGAGGAGGCACGTCAGAGGTTTGGTATAGGAGAGCCGCGAAGCCACTTTGGAGCAGAACAGATCAATGAATATGCTTGTGACATCGATACAGATCCCTTTGTGCAGCGTTTAGTAACTTACTTGCAAGCTAGTCAGTACAAATTGCACAAAGCCTACCGTTCCATTGCTGCCCAAGCACGAAAAGAACGATTAGTCAACTCAATTAGTACAGCCATTCGGCGATCGCTCGACCCTCACGAAGTTCTCCAGGTGGCGGCACAAGAATTAGGACAACACCTAGAAGCTTGTCGCTGTCTAATTTACCGCGCTCAAGCCACAGATAGCCAAGCCATAATTGAACACGAGTTTTTAACTCCTGGTATTTTATCTGTTCGTGGGCAAACCTGGGAATTAGAGAAAAATTCTTTATTTCGGGGCATAGTAGAACTTGGCGAAGGGATTTGTGTAAGTGATACACTGAGTGACCCTCGCGTTACTAATTCACCAGCACTTTCCACGATCGCCAAAAAGTTTGCCATTCGTTCTTGGCTGATGGAACCAGTATTCTATCAGGGGCGATTATTGGGCATTGTGGAGTTACATTATTGCCGAATGCCACCGCACGAGTGCCAACCTGGGGAATTGGATTTGGTAAAAGCGATCGCCACCCAAGTGGGAGCAGCTCTCATCCAAGCGGAAGCTTATGCCAACCTAGAAGAACTTAACCAGCAGCTAGAAGCCCTAGACCGCACCCGCAGTAACCTCATAGCCATCACCGGGCATGAACTGCGTACCCCACTATCCACCATTCAAGTCTGCCTGGAAAGCCTTGCTAGTGAGCCTGATATGCCTTTGGAATTGCAGCAAATCATGCTCAACACAGCTCTTTCCGACTCAGAACGGATGCGAAAACTGGTACAAGATTTCCTTACACTTTCCAACTTGGAAAGCGGCCGGGTGGAATGGCATCCAGAATCCTTGACTTTACAAGAGTGTATAGATTTATCACTTAGCCGCAATCGCACGCGTTCCTCAACGGAAAAGCCGCCGAAAATCAAGACTGAAATTGCCGAAAATCTACCTTTGGTTAGAGCAGACGGTGATTGGCTGGTAGAAGTATTGGCAAAACTCATAGATAACGCTTGTAAATTTACACCATCCCAAGGAGAAATCACTATTAAAGCGATTTACAACAGCCATCAAAAGGTTGAGGTGACTGTAGCAGACACTGGACGCGGCATTGAACCAAATCGTTTAGAAGTAGTTTTTGACCGCTTCTATCAAGAAGAGGGAGCGTTGCGCCGCACCACTGGCGGTACTGGACTTGGTTTAGCAATTTGTCGTCAAATTGTTAATGGCTGGGGTGGAGAAATTTGGGCAGAGTCAACAGGCAAAGACCAGGGTAGTCAGTTTCACTTCACCATACCAATTGTTCAGAGTAGCAAAGAAGAAAAGCGGACAAAAGTCAAGAGTAAATAGTCATGGGCATGGGGCATTGGTTTTTAACAAATGACAAAGAACAAAGGACAAATGACTAAAAACTGTTACAGTCTATAACGCGATCGCAATATGATCCTGGTTGCGGTGTTAGGATTCCCTAAAAACGTTGAGAGAATCACTTATGGCAGAAACACTCTCTGGACAAACCCCGCTATACGGTGGCAGCACCGGCGGCTTGCTCACAAAAGCAGACCTAGAAGAAAAGTACGCTATTACTTGGACTAGCCCGAAAGAGCAAGTTTTTGAATTGCCTACAGGTGGTGCTGCTGTTATGCGGAAAGGTGAAAACCTGCTGTATATAGCTCGTAAAGAATATGGAATCTTTTTGGGCGGTCAGCAACTCCGGAAACTCAAAATCACAGATTACAAAATTTACCGGGTTTTACCCAACGGAGAAACCACTTTACTTCATCCAGCTGATGGTGTCTTCCCTGAAAAGGTTAACCCAGGTCGTGACAAAGTGCGTTATGTAGATCGTCGTATCGGACAAAACCCCAGCCCCTCTAAAGTTAAGTTTAGCGGTGTTACTACCTACGACGCTCCGTAATTAGCTATTAGTAGCTAATGGGTAATTAGTAATGGGTAATTGGTAACTAAAAACCCATTACCCATTACCAATTACCAATTACTTTTGAAAAATAATGATGTTTCCGGATTTCTCCCAGTTTTCCACCCTAGCGCAACAAGGCAACTTTGTCCCGGTATATCAAGAATGGGTGGCAGACCTAGATACGCCTGTATCTGCTTGGTATAAAGTATGTGCAGGTCAACCCTATAGCTTTTTGTTAGAATCCATCGAAGGTGGGGAAAAACTGGGACGCTATAGTTTAGTGGGTTGCGATCCTTTGTGGGTTTTGGAAGCAAGAGGCGATCGCACAATTCAGAAAAACCGTGATGGTTCACAGGTCGTTTTTCCAGGCGACCCTTTTACAGCTTTAGCCGAATGTCTAGCACCTTTTCACCCAGTCAAGTTACCACAGCTACCGCCAGGAATTGGCGGTTTGTTTGGGTTTTGGGGCTATGAATTAATTCGCTGGATTGAGCCGCGTGTGCCAATTCACCCACCAGATGAGCGAAATATCCCTGATGGATTGTGGATGCAGGTAGACCACCTATTGATTTTTGACCAAGTAAAACGGAAAATTTGGGCGATCGCTTATGCTGATTTACGTGATGAGAAAGTAGATTTCAAAGCAGCATATCAACAAGCGTGCGATCGTGTTACCCAAATGCTGGAAAAGCTATCTCTACCTCTATCGCCAGAAAAAACTCGATTGGAATGGAAACCGCCAGGAAGCAGGGGAGCAGAAGAGCAAGGGAGCAAAGCAGCAGAGGAGTACAATAGTAATTTCACCCGCCCTGATTTTTGTGCCAGCGTCCAAAAGGCCAAAGACTACATCAAAGCAGGCGATATCTTCCAAGTAGTAATTTCCCAGCGACTATCAACAGCATACACAGGCGACCCCTTTGCCCTTTATCGCTCCCTACGTCAGATAAATCCTTCGCCTTACATGGCGTACTTTAACTTCCAAAATTGGCAAATCATTGGTTCGAGTCCCGAAGTGATGGTGAAAGCCGAAACCGATTCAGATGGTGGAGTCATAGCAACAGTACGCCCAATTGCCGGGACGCGTCCACGGGGTAAAACTACCCAAGAAGATGCGGCTTTTGCAAAGGATTTACTCGAAGATCCCAAAGAAGTTGCCGAACATGTGATGCTTGTAGATTTAGGGCGAAATGATTTGGGACGCGTTTGTGAAAATGGTAGCGTCAAAGTTGATGAATTAATGGTAGTTGAGCGCTACTCCCATGTAATGCACATAGTCAGCAATGTTGTGGGAAAATTAGCACTTGGTAAAACAGCATGGGATTTATTGAAAGCTTGCTTCCCAGCAGGTACGGTAAGCGGCGCACCCAAGATTCGGGCAATGGAAATTATCCACGAGTTAGAGTCTAGCCGTCGGGGTGTTTATTCCGGTGTGTATGGATATTACGATTTTGAAGGACAATTAAATACTGCGATCGCAATTCGCACAATGGTAGTACATGATAATACGGTAAGCGTGCAAGCCGGTGCAGGTTTGGTGGCTGATTCTGAGCCAGAAAAAGAATACGAAGAGACGCTAAATAAAGCTAGAGGTCTATTAGAGGCGATTCGTTGTTTGCAAGTTTAAACTATGGAAAAATCCAAAATCCAAAATCGCTCGACTGAGCGAAGTCGAAGTCCAAAATCCAAAATTGATTGACTCTGTGCTTACTCAGTTACCAACTATCAACGCTCTGAAACAACCCACTAGCTCTGCTTGGGTTGAACAAGCGATCGCTAATTTAGACATCATCTTACTCGACCACTCGCACTGTGAACGCAAAGCAGCAGGCGTAGCCTTGAACATGATGTTTCGCTACCCTTCTAATACTAAAATGGTTCGGGAACTAACTGCGATTGCCCGTGAAGAACTAGAACACTTTGAGCTAGTTAACCAATGGTTAGAACGCCGGAATATTCCCTTAGCTCCCCTACCACCGCCTCCCTACGGTGCGGGTTTAAAAGCTGTTGTCCGCCCCAAAGAACCTGAGCGATTTCTGGATTCCTTACTAATCACTGGTTTAATAGAAGCTCGCTCTCACGAACGCCTGGGATTATTAGCTGCTCACTGTCCAGAGCCAGAGTTAGCAAAATTTTATCGTGGACTAATGGCATCCGAAGCGCGTCACTACGGTATATATTGGGTATTAGCTGCTACTTACTTCGATAAAGAAATTGTCATGCAACGGCTTGATGAATTAGCAATTGTCGAAAGTGAGTTGCTGGCGACTTTGCACCCAGAACCTAGAATTCACAGTTAGTAGACCAAGGTAACAGATATGAAGCTTCAGCTAACACACCTGAGACTGCTTGTCTCCAACTACAAAAATTCTTTTCTGTTCTACCGGGATCTGCTGAAATTTGATGTAGATTGGGGCGATGAAGATAGCGGATATGCTGAGTTTAATACCGGATATCTCAAGCTAGGTTTGTTCAAACAAGAATTAATGGCTCAAGTAGTTCCAAGAGTCGAACAGCCTTCTTATGTTGCCAATCGAGATAAAATTGTCTTGATTTTCGCAGTCGATAACGTGGATGAGGTCTATGAGCAGGTAAAAAATCAGAATGCGCTCGTTGTAACTCAACCACAAGATCGCCCCAGTTGGGGAATCCGCACAGCTCATTTTCGCGATCCTGATGGCAATCTCATCGAAATCTACAACAATCTAGGAATTGTCAGTTAACTCAACCTGAGTGATTTCCAAGAACTAAATTATCCGGGCTTTTCACCCGCTCCTAACAAAAGGCGGGTTTTCAGAATAATCCTACAAATTTTGGGCAATTTTAAGCGTGCCTTCCAGTTGCCTTAGTCATGAAAGCTAAAATAATGGACAATTACGGTTATAATCAGGCTCGCTTCCATTATTCAGGTTCACTATCTATGTAGATGCTGAATTTTTTTTCAGGATTATACTCAGAAAAACAAATACCAACAGTCTAGAAATTGCACCAGATTCAGGAATAGCTATTGCTGTTATTAACAATAGTCTTTTTTGGTCTTTTAAGTAAATTGTATTATTTAGATTTCAACTAATCCAGATATCCTCTGGTTATTTTTTGTTCTGAATAATATAGCAAACTTAATATAATTTATAAAAAGCTTTATTTTATTTTTACCTTTAAAAGGGTGCAATTAAAAGAACAAAGTCTGCGATCGCAGGATTGGTTTATATAGCCACAGGCTTTAGATATTAGGCTTATATAAACCTTGTAAACATGAATTTGGCTTGTTTTGAGCAAATTATATATAAAAAATTCATCTTTTATTAACTAACCCTAAATTAAATAAAGCATTACCCAAATTTAATCAAAATAAAATATTTTTTCTTCAAGCATTATTTGTAAGTAACCAAACCATCCTCATGACATTTTCAAGACGTAAATTCTTTGCAATAGCAGGTACAACTGCTGTAGGCACTTTGATGGTGTCTCCTTTAGAAGGTCTTCTTGCCAGAAAAGCCTTTGGTAAAAAACTTGGTAGAGGATATGGGGAACTTTTTCCAGGTGCTGATGGAATTTTAGAAGTACCAAGAGGATTTCAGTATCGAGTTATATCTCGTACAGGCACTCCCATGAGCGATGGCAACCTAGAGCCTAGTAATCATGATGGAATGGCAGCCTTTCCTGGCCCCCAAAACACAACAATCCTGATTCGCAATCACGAACTTAGTAATAGTAGTGGCACTCGTGTACCAGGAGTAGAAGTGCCGAATCCCTACGATCCTATATGCAGAGGTGGCACTACAACCCTGATTGTTGGGCCCAATCGCGAGTTGATCAAACAGTTTAGCTCTCTTGGTGGAACCATTCGTAACTGTGCGGGTGGCCGAACTCCTTGGGGTTCATGGATTAGCTGTGAAGAAGATACAACTAGACCGAGTGCAAGTAATGGAGTCAAAAAGTTACATGGTTATAACTTTGAGGTTCCAGCTAGCGCCACCTCTCCTGTAGACCCAGTGCCTCTCGTTGCTATGGGACGGTTTAATCATGAAGCTGTAGCTGTAGATCCCAAAACTGGATATGTCTATCAAACTGAAGATAGAGGAGATAGCCTCTTCTACCGCTTTATCCCAACAGTTCCTGGTCAGTTAAAAGAAGGAGGCATTCTTCAAGCTCTGAGAATCGTAGGTAGACCAAAAGTTAACACTAAGACCGGTTTCGTTGTAGGACAGAAGTTAGCTGTAGATTGGGTGAACATTCCTGACCCCAACCCAACAACTACAGATAATGTCAGAATGCAAGGCTTCAACTTAGGTGCAGCCCAGTTTAGCCGTGGGGAAGGCATCTATTATGACGACAACAATGGCAAAGGAGAATTTTACTTCACTGCTACAGATGGTGGCCCTGTAGGCGGTGGTCAGGTCTGGCGTTACATTCCGGGTGAAGAGAAAATCGAATTGTTTGTCGAGTCTGAATCTAAAAATGAACTCGACATGCCCGATAATATTGTCGTAGCACCTTTCGGCGATCTGATCCTCTGTGAGGACGGAGACGGTGACAATTTCTTGATAGGTGTTACTCCCAGTGGTGAAATCTACAAATTTGCGCGTAATGCCCTCGAAACTGGTGAGTTTGCTGGAGCCTGCTTCTCACCTGATGGTCGTACTTTGTTCGTTAACATTCAAACCCCTGGTATCACTTTAGCTATCTGGGGTCCTTGGAACAGTAATAGAGGCTAATATCAAGTCGTAACATCAATGTCAGCGCAGGCGTAACCCGCCGCATCGCTACTATATCGCTGAATTATCGTTGATAAGAAGACAAAGGGAGGGGAAGACAATTCCTCTCCTTTTATCTGTTTATTGACACCTTGAGAGTACCGCTTAAAATGGACTCTGCAAGAATCGCTATTTGCTGAGTAAATTGGGATATAGATGCGGAAAATTTTTCTGTGTAAACTTGACCAGCAAATGGTAATGAAAAACTATTATCAAGATTTTTTAATTCGTGATTGGGTGCAAAGCGATCGCACCAGAGCCGCTCAAGTCATCAGTTATGTATTATCAGAATACGGTCTGGGTTGGGAACCAAAGGGCGCTGACCGAGATGTGCTGCGAGTAGAGGAATATTATTTAGCAACTGGGGGAGAGTTTTGGGTAATTGAACACCAAAGCCAGCTAGTTGGTACTGGGGCATATTACCCTATACACCGAGGCAAAAAAGCTGTAGAAATCCGCAAAATGTATCTTTTGCCCAGCATCAGGGGTTTAGGATTAGGGAAATATTTGTTACAACAGCTAGAAGCAGCGATCGCAGAGCGTGGTTTTGAGCAAATTTGGATTGAAACCGCCAGCGTTTTAGTGGAAGCAGTCAAGCTATATGAAAGCAACGGCTACACTCCAGCAACAGGCGTAGAAACAACAAGATGCGATCGCGTGTACGTTAAATCATTGCTCAAAAACAAATGACCAATGACTAATGACAAAGGACAACCCTAAATGCACACTTGGATTAAAAATCTTACAGGCTTACTCAATCTTTTTCTCCAATCTCATTGTCCTCTGTGCCAACGTGCAACCTCGCAAGAATTCTGTCAAAATTGCGCTAGACAACTGCAAAAATGTCAACGTCAAGACCCGATTTCTTTGTGGCAAGAGCCAATACCAGTATTTGGCTGGGGAGAGTATGGTGGCCCAGTAAAACGAGCGATCGCAGCGATGAAATATGAAAATCAACCCCAAATAGCTCGTCCTTTGGGTCACTGGTTAGGAGAAGCATGGTTGTTAAATTCACCGAAGCAAGATAGGCAGCCTGTGGTAGTTCCCATCCCACTCCACCCTAGCAAGCAAAAGCAACGTAAATACAATCAAGCCGCACTCATAGCCCAAAGCTTCTGCGAAATAACTGGCTTAAAATTGAAACTAAACGGTTTAGCAAGAGTGCGAGAAACTGAAGCGCAATTTGGTTTATCGGTATCTAAACGAGAAAAAAACTTGGTTAACGCTTTTGCTGTTGGCCAAGAATTTCGCCATCGTCCCCCAAATGTCCCAGTGCTGTTAGTAGACGATATTTATACTACTGGTGCTACTGCTAGGTCTGCTGTGGAAACACTTCGTCAGTATGGAATTATGGTCTTAGGATTAGTCGCAGTAGCCACTGCCGTCAAAGACGGATAAATCAATAAGCAATGGGCAAGCTTTAGCAGATTAAGTACATAAATTGACCGAATTCCCCTATCTTTGTAGAAAAAATTGCTTGAAATGTATGAATAAAGTTTTTGCGGCAGGTTTAAAACAACTCATCATTATTCCTGCCACATTGCTGGCAATAGGTATAAGTACAAGCGCAGCTTTTGCTCAAAATAAGTTGTATAGTCCAATTCCTTTATCTAACAGTACTGAATTTTCCGATACCCTCTCAAACAAAGACATTCCTACAGGTCAAGGTGGGTTTGCCCGTGATTACACAGTGAAGTTACAGAAGGGCGATAATTTAGCAGTTGACCTGTCATCCGAAAACTTTGACAGCATTATAACCCTCCTAGCACCTGATGGATCGACTTTGGCAGAAAATGATGATGGCCCTGATGGTAGTAGTAATTCCCTACTATTTACTCGCATCGTAGAGACTGGGAATTATGTGATTCGTGTCCGCTCTTTTGGGGAAACTGGAGTTGGGGCTTTTAAACTTAAGATAACAAAGCTGCAACCGATTAAGTAAAGTAGTCATTAGTCATTGGCATTGGGCATTGGGCATTGCAATACAGTTCAGTTAAGCATTTCTTTTTTTCTTTGCGTCCTTGGCGTCCTTGGCGGTTCGTTCAAAAAATTGACTTTGACAAAGAATTTTAGCGTTAACTGAACCGTATTGTTGGGCATTGGGCATTGGTTATTAATTCTTGTCCCTCACTCCCTCATCTCCCCCTGCTCCCTCATCCCCCACTCCCTACTCCCCCACATCTTAAAAAACAGTCAATACACAGAGAAATAAAGCTTCAGTCCACTCAACGACTGCGCCGTAGGTGTCTCCTGTGTGTCCGCCTAATTTGTGGTTGAACCACGCACCAGTTAAAGTGGCGATCGCACTTCCAGCAATTATCATTGTCAGTGCGAGAAATAGTTGTTGTTTATCTATTAACCAAACTAAACCACTCAAACCTAGCAGCAACAACAATCCTGGTAACAAATCTTTATAAGAACGAATAGCTTCTTTGTGAAACGCACCTTTACCAGTTGGTTTCAGATAAGGATATCGTGCGATGGCTATCTGTTGTCCGCAACGTCCCCAGCCACAAGCAGCCATCAGCAACAACCAACGGTTTTCTGGCATATCCGTCAAAGCTGCTATTTTCAGTAGCACCAAGGCGATCGCTGCCATTGCTCCAAATGCACCTGTAGCACTATCTGTCATCACTTCCAGCCGCCGATTTGGATCGCCCACTGCCAAACCATCGGCAGTATCCATTGCCCCATCTAAGTGCAGTCCTCCAGTTATGGCAATCCAAATGCTGACTACTAAAGTACTACGAGTTAACACTGGCATACCCAGATAATCCATCGCCGTATCCAGTAACCCTAAAATTCCCCCAATTATCAAGCCTACAACCACAGCAAGACGTGCCACTCTCCGAAAATCTAATCCCTCCAAATACGGTACTGGAATAGTAGTGTAAAATATAATACTAGCTGCCAACTTTAACAGCAACTTTTTCCACCACTGTTGCTGTTTCGTCATCGTAGTAACATTAATATTTGGTTAATTGCTGGATAATAGACTTGGGTTAAGTACAATCAACATGAGCATACTTTAAAACTTTAAATAAGATTTACTTCTATTAGAGATTCTTTTTGAAAATTTTGTTATGCTGGTCTAAGTGGTAAATAAATAATCAAAGTTTTTTTATACAAAAAAACGTAATGATTAAGGAAATTAAAATTCCATCAAGTTCCATCAAGGATCAAAATTTGTGTTTTGTATTCGTTAATTAAAAACTTACTCTAAATTATTTAGACGATTGTTCCACAAAATTGATATTTTTTTAAATGTAGGAAGTAAACAAGCTATTCGCTTATGACAGTTTAGCTATGTTGTCACTCTCCTTAGCTCAATCGCTATTTTCCTATGAGTCACCATCTACCCGACATCAGGATACCAGCTCCGTGCATTATTAACACGGGCATCATTGTGAATAAGCTCGACATCCGGCGATTGCTGACCGACTTAGGTCGA
This sequence comes from Nostoc sp. CmiVER01, assembly GCF_034531135.2. NCBI lineage: Bacteria > Bacillati > Cyanobacteriota > Cyanophyceae > Nostocales > Nostocaceae > Nostoc > Nostoc sp. CmiVER01. The sequence goes on along the minus strand of NZ_JAVRBU020000009.1, from coordinate 166,665 downwards.
GTCCACTACATCTACACCCAAGAAGATAAGGTACTGAGCGAGGGTGAAGGGGATGTGATGGAAGTTTTCGCCAATCCGCAAAGGTCTACCTTAGTGGCAAACCACGCGCTATATCTGAATGTTTGTAGTTTTGATTACTTGGAACTCAAACAGTCGTCGCAACAAGAAACCTATTTTGATTTGATGCAAGATGGAGTGTGTCTGCGGTTGATTCCCCGCTCAACCCCCCTACAAGAGCGACGAGAGCGAACCTTCAATGTCAGCGCTATAGAAGCGATGATGGAGCAAGTCCTCTCTGCTAGATGGGATGCGGAAATTGACGATGACTGTTCTGATTCTTTTTAAATAACAATTAGCACAGTATATACTCCTAAAGTTGGTAACTAGGTTAGTAGTGAACGCTTAAGTGTTCACGAAAACTCAATTGCCAGTCTTTATGTTTGTGCATAATTTAGCCAAATAATATTAATCTGCCCTAATACCATTTGGTTTTACCAGGAAAGGCAGAGGGCAGGAGCCAGAAAGCAGCTATGGTGAAGGGAATTCTAACTCCTACTCCTACATTTTGCCCGTGACTAAAGCGAAGCGGTTTAAGACCCCTACTAAACTCTTGTTTAGTAGCTCCAAGATAGGAGGAGTTTGATCCTATAAGTGTCTTGTTCCTTCTGCCCTCTGCCTTCTGCCTTCTGCCTTCTTCAAGGCTGCTAGTTATGGATTTGTGAAACTTTTTACCAATTAGCGTTTCACAATCCAAACTCTAAAATCTAAAATCCAAAATGGTATGAGTGCGAATTTTTCCTTTGAATGTCTTGCTTGCTGTAGCCAAACCAAAGCTAGAGCAGGAGTCTTTTTCACTCCTCATGGTGTTGTAGAAACCCCCAGATTTATGCCAGTGGGAACACTGGCAAATGTCAAAACTATTACCCCATCTCAGCTACGAGAGACTGGGGCGCAAATGATCTTATCCAATACTTATCATCTTCACTTACAACCAGGAGAAGCGATCGTGGCTGGGGGCGGTGGGTTGCACAAATTTATGGGTTGGAATGGCCCAATGCTCACAGATTCGGGTGGGTTTCAGGTGTTCAGCTTAAGCGAGATGCGGAAAATTACTGAAGAAGGCGTTACTTTTCGCTCACCTCATGATGGACGAATTATTAACTTGACACCAGAGCTATCCATTGAGATTCAAAATACTTTGGGGGCTGATGTGATTATGGCCTTTGATGAGTGTCCGCCTTACCCAGCGACTCGGCAAGAGGTTGAAACTGCAACTGAGCGAACTTATCGCTGGTTAGAACGCTGCATAACGGCTCATCAACGCAGTGAACAGGCGTTGTTTGGGATTGTGCAAGGAGGCGTATATTTGGATTTGCGTTGTCGTGCGGCGGAAGCTTTGGCTAAGTTAGATTTGCCCGGATATGCCATTGGTGGCGTGAGTGTGGGAGAACCGCCAGAAATGATGGCTGAGATTGTAAAAGTTACAGCACCGCTTCTACCGCCTGAAAAGCCGCGTTATTTGATGGGTGTCGGTACTTATCGGGAAATGGCGATCGCGATCGCATCTGGTGTAGATTTATTTGATTGCGTCATTCCCACCCGTTGGGCGAGACATGGGACAGCAATAGTGCAGGGTGAACGCTGGAATTTAAAAAATGCTAAGTTTCGTGAAGATTTCACCCCATTAGATGAAACTTGTCCTTGCTACACTTGTCAAAATTTTAGCCGTGCTTATGTATCTCATTTAGTGCGATCGCAAGAAATTTTAGCTTATACCTTGTTGAGCATTCACAACATTACCGAACTAATTCGCTTTACTCAGCATATTAGAGAAGCAATATTAAGCGATCGCTTTGTTACAGAATTTGGTCACTGGCTAAATTGAATGATGGAGTAGGGAGTGGGAGATAGAGGACAAATAACTAATGACCAATGACCAACGACCAAACCATGTTAAGATACTTCTCAATTATGAACGCTGTGTTGGATAGTTGGATTTAAACAAACATGGAAGCAGCACTTTTATTAGCAAAACTGCCTGAAGCATACCAAATCTTTGATCCTTTGGTGGACGTTCTCCCAGTCATCCCCGTATTCTTCTTGTTGCTTGCTTTCGTTTGGCAAGCAGCGGTGGGATTTAGGTAAGTTAACCTATTTTTCAATTTATAGAACAGGTACTATACCTGTTCTATTTTTTTGTCTCACTCTATTTGATAAAGTTAATGTTTATTAATATTTTGTAATGATTTAATATAATTAATAAGATATGAATCAAGCCATGTCAATATGAAGCCTTGAAAGCCAAGCTTAGAGTCAAGGAGGAATCAGTTATGGGTAATATCAAATTCGTTAAAGAGAATAAAGAAGTAGTGGCGGCAGATGGTGCCAATCTCCGGCTCAAAGCAATGCAAAATAACGTTGATATATATAAATTCATTGGCAAGATGACCAATTGCGGTGGTAGTGGTCAGTGTGGTACTTGCGTTGTCGAGATAGTCGAAGGACTAGAAAATCTTTCCCCCCGTACAGACGTAGAAAACCGCAAATTCAAAAAAAAGCCGGAAAATTACCGCCTTGCCTGTCAAACTTTGGTGAATGGCTCAGTCAGTGTAGTCACAAAGCCTTAAGTTGTTAAATGTGTCATTGCTTCAATTTGTATTCAGTCAGTAGTCAAAATACTTACCAAAATTGAGTTTCCTGATTTTGAATTTGGAATTGGTATAACTGTGTCGTCGATGATGCTATCCTAAATGTTGTTGACTGGAAATTTAAGAGAGGTTTTCTTGCCATGCAAGTTAATGACCTGGGGTTCGTAGCGAGCATTTTGTTCGTACTAGTCCCCACTGTGTTTTTATTAATTCTGTACATCCAAACTGCTAGCCGCGAAGGTGGAAAAGATAGTTAAGAGTTTGTGTATCAAATAAAGAACCCCTGCATTAGTAGTGTAGGGGTTTTTATTTATCAACCGCTAACTCTATTTTGCCTTTAAGCGATCGTCCGCGCCAACAATACCGGACAAGTGGCATTAACTCGAACATAGTCAGACAAGGAAGATCCGATAAGTCGGTCTATATCAACAAAACTCTTAGCGATAGATGGGCGACGATCTGGAGAACCGAGCAATAATAAATCTATATTTAACTGCTCTGCCAACCGACAAATTTCTTCACCAGGTTTGCCACTGCTGATATAACAACGAGATTGAATGCCCTGGTTTTTAGCTTCTGCAACTGCGGCTGCCAAAACTGGATTTTTATCTGAACTAACTTCAGTTATTTCCGATTTCTTCCCGCCTAAATCTGTAGCAACATTTGCCAAAACTAATTCGCCGCCCGGAATATCTCGCAGTAAAAACAGTGCCAATTTCAAACAGTTCTTTGCAGAATCAGAGTTGTCTATTGCCACCATAATGCGCTTAATTCTTTTGACATAAATATCATCTTTTACCAGCAACATGGGGCGAGAAGATAGCTGAAAAACATACTGGCTGACTGAGTTCGATAAAATTGATTGCAGCCGCTTAAGTCCGCGTGAACCCATAATAATCAAGTCAGCGTCGATTTCATCAGCTACTTGGCAAACTACATCTTTCGGATCGCCTTCGCGTAAAATTGAAGAAACCTGGCTAGGATCTAAGTTCAAAGTTTGAATAGCATTAGCTAAAATTTTACCGCCATTTTCCCATTTAGTTGTCATGGTAGCAGCAGTATTTTGTGCCTGAACAACATGCAAAATCGTCACTTTTGCAGATTGAATTGAAGGAATTTCTCTTAGGGTCTTGAGCATTTCTTCTGCATGTCCCAATCCCGATACAGCCAGCAAAATTTTTTCTATCATTTTACGTGATTGTTGTTAAGTTTACTTTAGTTATCGCTGTTATTACTTGCCTCAGGTCAGATTTTTACTGCCTTGCTCAACAACCTAGTTAGTAACTTGGCACAAATAAACTTTCTTTCTTAGTATTTAACACTCAAACAAATGACAAAGTACAAAAAGCTCAACAAATATTTAAGTTCATTTGCACCTATTTACTTAAGATGATCAACTAGACTGCAATTATTAAGCATAGTCTCAATTTAGCTTGGATAACTTAATCAATTATGATGCTAGTTATCATTTTTTATCTATATTCACTTTTTTTAATTAGAAGTTAGTTAAGTATTGCAAAGAAATGCCAAAATAACTCTTCAAAAAGATTTATTTGCTGTAAGCCGATACGCTTGGGTTAAGAGAATTTATTTGTTGAGGTCTATAAAGACCTCTAAGAATGTTTTACTATGTAAAATCGTCCCTCTCCGAGTCGGCTACGGTGTACACACAAGTACTATCTGAAAGGGTTTCAGGCGTTATAGACCCCTTAAATTGTCATTACGAGCGCAGTGATAACGGAGCGAAGTAATCACATAATCCGGTAAGTTAAAGCGATTGCTTGTCTACAACACGCTCTTGCGTTCGTCGTTCCTCCTTGCTGCGGACAGGTTTTGTGAGCGATCGCACAATCCTATTGCTAGAGGACGAAACCAAGTGTCAGGTGGAATTTTACGACTTGTGTGTACACCGTAGCTCCGAGTCGGAGAGGTAGAGGCTTGAACTTTAGTTGGACTCAGGGAGGGTTTATCGAACTTCCGTTAACTTAGATGCGCTCCTGGTTGTCCGTTTTGGACTACAAATGAAGCTAGGGTTTTTATAGAGGCATTCAAATCAATGATGCTTGATACAACACGGTAATCGCTTTGCCAGCGTTGTGGGGTAAGCTTGCAGCGCACGTATCCCCGGAAAGCACCATCAAAAAACTTAGTATGGAGATTATTGGGTAGGGAAGCTTGAACTGGAGCGATGAATGAGGCAGGAAAGTCAGAGGTAATTGAGGTTCCTACGAACTCAGTGCCTACCGTCGGTGAGTTTGGGTTATTAAAATCAAGCTTCAGATCATGTACCCAACTAGAATGGATGTCTCCGGTAATCACCACTGGATTAGAAGGTTGGCGCTGGTTTAGAAAGCTCAAGAGTCGATTACGTGCAGCCACGTAGCCGTCCCACTGATCCACATTAAATACACCTGCACCCGGATTGCTATTAAAATTGTACTGGCCAAGCATGGTCTGTTGAGCAATCACATTCCAGCGCGATCGCGACTGATCTAACCCTTTTCGTAACCACTGCTCTTGTTCTGAGCCAGTCATGGTAGCATTTGTATCAAAAGCTTCAGGACAGCGAGGCTTAAGTCCATCATCACAAGGTTGGTTGGTGCGGTACTGCCTCGTATCTAGGACATTAAACTCAGCTAAATTACCAAAAGTCAAGCGCCGATAAAGTAGCGCGTCTGGCCCGTTTGGCAATGAAAACCGACGTAGAGGCATGTGTTCATAATAAGCTTGATACGCATTAGCTCGCCGTTTTTTAAAAGCTTCTTGGGTTTGGTTATCTTCGGGCATTAAGTTAGCGTAGTTGTTATCAACTTCATGATCATCCCAAGTGACAATCCACGGAAAAGCAGCATGAGCCGCTTGGAGATTCAAGTCAGTTTTGTATAGGGCGTGGCGGCCTCGGTAATCGTCAAGAGTAATGATTTCTGGACTATTATGCTGGCGGGGTCCACCAGGTTGTGGCCCGTATTCGTAAATATAATCACCTAGATGAACCACAAGGTCGAGGTCTTCCTCAGCTAAATGCCGATAAGCCGTATAGTAGCCATTTTGCCAGTCTTGACAGGAGACAAAAGCAAAGTTCAGTTGTGAGATAGAGCCATAAAATGCTGGTGCTGTGCGAGTCCGTCCAATAGGGCTAACTTCCTTACCTGCTTCAAATTGATACCAATACCAACGATCAGGGTCTAGTCCACGGACATCAACGTGAACTGAGTGGGCTAACTCTGGTGTTGCCAGCACTGTTCCTCGCCGCACAATCTGCCTCATGTTTTCATCAAGGGCAACTTGCCACCGCACTGGTACATTTACAAGTGGCATTCCACCTCTAGAAAGTGGATTTGGAGCCAGTCGTGTCCAGATAACAACACCATCCGGCAAAGGATCGCCAGAAGCAACACCAAGACTGAACGGATAGCCAGAAAACCTGGAGTTAGCCAATACCGGATGCCATTGGCTAGCGATTGTTAACCCGCTTAAGAATCCTGCACCCAGCAAAAAACTCCGCCTTCTGCAACGATTTGCTAGCAAGTGCATACCATCCATAAGTTCCATATTCACCCCTATCTAGATGTAAATACAGTTGGCATTTAGGAGGGTCACTTATGAAAACCACAAACAGTAGCTTGATTTGACTTGTCTCCTAATTGCTGATCAACCAAACAAAAGGAGCCTAACAACCCAAAATCAAGCAGTAATTAAGATTTTGTTAAGTTTAAAATTGGATTGGGGCATTACGAATAAGGGATTTATACCCCAACCAAAACAGAACTGTAGGACTACCTGCACTCTTATCAAACCCTTTTCTAATTACGAATTACGAATTACGAATTATTTAAAACCTGCCATTTCCTTGAACAATGTGCTTAACGGTAGTCAAGGTTTCCAGGCTGATAAATCCCCGACGATGACCTTTTTGGTTAGACATGCCAAGAAACACTGAATCTCCCCGCGAGGGGTTGCGGGAAAAACGCGGGGAAGTGTTGATGTAAGTAGAAGCACTGTTAACTCCTAAAGCAAACTGCCGACTTTCTTGGTAAGATTCAGTAACGATAGAGTCGGCATGACCACTACTGTGTTCATTAATCCAGGCGATCGCAACTTCTAAACTATCCACCAATTTAAAAGCTACTGTCCTAGTTAAATAAGGGTTTCCCCATTCGCTCTCCTTCACTAACTGCAACTGGGGAAAGGCTTTTACTAGTTCTGCATCCCCTTTAATTTCAAAGCCTTTTTCCTTCAAGCTGTTCCACAGAACGGCTAAAGACGATGGTAAGGTTTGGCGATGAATGAGTACTTTTTCAATGGCATTAACTTGGTCTGGTTCGCTCTGATGGCTATTAAGAATCATCAAGCGCACCATTTCTAAACTGCTATTTAGCGACCAGTAAAGATAACAGTTACCCATCGCTGACTTTAAGACTGGGCAAGTTGACTGTCGTACTACCTGCTGTACCAAACTAGAACGTCCGTAGGGAATCACTAGATTCACGTACTGGTCTTGGGTGACTAAATCCCGAATTGAAGTACCGTGTTCTGCTGTGATCAATTCTAGACAGCCAGGAACTAGACCAACCTGAGCGATCGCACTTTGCAGTACCTCAGCGATGACCGCGTTGGAATGGCTAGCTTCAGTACTGCCTTTGAGAATGATACTATTGCCAGTTTTGATACAAAAACCTGCTGCGATCGCTCCTAAATCTGGAAACGCCTCATAAATAAATCCAATCACTCCCAAGGGCATTAACTGGGTATAACTCTGGGAATCTTCCAGTTGATAATCAGCCGTTCTGACGCGCCGCAGTGGATCTGATAATTCCCCCAACCGTTGCAAAATGTCCACGGTCATCTCTAACCTTGTGGGAGTCAGCTTCAGCCAGTCTAGTATCAACTCAGGCACTGCCATTTCCCGACTGGCTTCTAAATCCAAGGTATTGGCTTCTAGAATATCGTCAAATGAGCGCTCAAGGGCTTGTGCCATTGCTAGTACTGCACGACTCCGGTCTGCTCCCTTTGTGATCCCCAACTTTAGGGAAGCATGATAGGCGCGTTGGGCACTAGTAATTGGTTCGGGGTAATCATCCAAAACTTCAACAGTCATTGAGTTAACGTCTGTAGGTAAGCCAGACCATTAGCGCTGGCAGAATAGCCAATAGCACCGCCACCATTGCCCAAGCAACAATGCTGGAACTATTTGCCAATCGTAGTGCTAATGGCAGCCATATAATCACTAGCACGAAAATAATGCCAAGTGCTATAGGCAGATAGCTTTCTCCCAAGCGCGGATGGACAACATGCCAACTATTTCCCATCCAACGCCAAGCCCGTTTGTAGGGATAGGTGGTAGAAAGCTGTTCTAGGACATGACCATTATCTTCTACTACAAAGATTTGCTGACAGCGATCGCAACCAAATGCTTCTGTCAGCGTAATCGGAATTAACTGACCCCGGCGACGACAGGGACAGGGGTATTCGGTATTGAAGTCTATTTTTTCGGGTTTTTGAGATTGCACAAGCGTTCTAGTAACTTGAGCGTGTTTTACACGAACTGTGAGAATTATGATTTCTTGGTAAATGCCTGATAAGGCTTCTCTTGTTATGAAAATAAACAGGCGACTCAAACATTGCCATCATTGCAAACAGTAGATACAGCAGACTCTAAATATCCTAATTACCATATCAGTACGAGGTTCTCTGTTTGTAATCTTTCCCCATAGCTGGCAATCTTATCTAAAAATTTCCCTCTCTTCATTTGTCGTTTTAAAGATAATGTGTTTGCATTTTTGAGCATTTATTGTAAGGACACACAAAGATTGTAGCCAAGCTAATCTATATCTACACCAGTCTAAAGCTGGGTTTTATATTTCTTAGCAAGTGGGTGTTTCTTTTTGTGGGCGATATGCAAATTGAGACAGTAGACAATTTGTTTGCTCGATTTGCCCACATTGGGAGTGATTCACAGAGTGTAGTGTGAATCGCCCAAGACTTCAACAGTTATCAGTTATCAGTTAATTTGCCTGTTGGGAGTCAGAGTCCCCCACAAATATAAGTGGTGTGCTTTAGTCGGGATCAAATCTCCGACTACTTCCAATGATTAACTGTTTACTGATTTAATGCACCTTAAAAACACTAAACCTCTTGTAGTTTTTAACTTCAAGAGGTTTTAGTTGGAAGCGGGTAACGCGATTCGAACGCGCGACATTCACCTTGGCAAGGTGACGCTCTACCACTGAGCTATACCCGCAATCAATTGCCATATACTAATATCTCAAATTTATTCTTAATTGTCAACCCCTTAATTTAGTTATTTGGTCATTCATTGTAGAGACGCGATTAATCACGTCTCTACAATGAATGGTCATTGGTGAATAACAAAGGACAAATGACTAATGACTCATTTAGCCGAGTTCTTCTGACTCCGCAGTTAAATTGCCGATGCTGGCACTTTGAAAAGAGGCTGGTAAAGACTGGTTATTACGAGAATATGGCTCTGCCAGGTTAGAACGCAGTTGCCGCATCAGGCTTGCCATTTCTAGGGCATTCAGGGCATAATCCCAGCCATGATTACCTTTGATGCCTGCCCGTTCTAAGGCTTGCTGCATAGTGTCTACTGTCAAAATGCCAAAAATTACTGGCACTCCAGTTTGAAAGCTGGCGGCAGCAATGCCTTTAGAAACTTCGGCGGATACATAATCAAAATGGGGTGTTTGTCCTCGAATGACTGCACCTAGACAAATTACAGCATCATAACGATGGGAAAGTGCTAGTTGGCGAGCTACTAAAGGTACCTCAAAACTTCCCGGAACCCAAACATAGTCTACCTGATTACCTTGGGGGTTAGGATCTACACCGTGGCGTTTCAAGCAATCTTGACATCCCTCTAGCAGCTTTCCGGTAACTAGGTCATTAAATCGACCAATCACCACTGCAAAACGCAAAGGCTCCGTTTGGGTAAAAGTTCCCTCGAAAACTGCCATGACTGCCTCTTAATCAACTATAGTTCTGGCCAATATACATTTCTTATTTAAATGTAGAGGAGCAGTAAAGCACGGTTAAAAAAAGGAAATCGGAAAAAATTTCTCCTTTTCTCCTTTGGTATTTGACCTTAGCTTTTCTGCCCCTCTAGTTCTTATATTATGTGCCTGCGCCAGAGTGAAGCCGTCGCCTACACGACAAAAAAGTTTAACAAACCGACTAAAAATACCAAAGCAATCCAAGCGGCGGAACCAACCCAGAGCAGTTTTTTAGATTCAACCCAATTTTGGGGAGTAGCATAAGCTACGGGAACGCCAACAACCAGGACAAAAGACAATAGAACTAGGCTTATCAAAGCGAATTGGAATATTATGGTCATTTTTGCTTCTCCCAATACAGCGAAATAGTGATATGTCTTACACTAACAGTAAGGTGTACAGTGTGGGCAACGAGGGTGACTCCTGCTATTGCATAGGACATTTCCAGGAGCTTCTGGCCAGAAGCTTTGGTTTTATGTACCTGTGATCCCCCACGGTCAAAAATTTGATTTTTTCTTCCTTTCGTACCCCACAAATTTTACGACACAGGATGAATTGCTTATGACTTTTGCACTGATGTGTCAACCAATGGTAAATTTGCATTCTTTGAAAGGATGCCTACTTGTTTCCCGTTGTCCAACGTTTCACGTAGGTTTCCTAGAGGGCAGTAAGCGAGGTGTATCAATGACCGTGGTGGCGAGTAACTCTTAAATCATACAACGCCGCGATCGCGTATTTCAGAATATTTCGACAATTAGGGCGCTGACTATGAGGGTTAAAGGGTGAAGCTCCTGTCCATTTTAGCTAAAGGGCAACACTGATACTTTTTTATTATTTCTCAGTTACCAAAAATTACAATATTTTAGTCGTTTGTCCTTTGTCTAAGCACTAATGACCAATGGCTCTCAATACTATGGATTTAATTCTTTGCCACACAACAGCAGATTTTGACGCACTAGGGGCTGCGGTAGGGTTAACGCGCCTGTTACCAGGAAGTAAAATTGTTCTAAGTGGCGGTTCTCACCCTCCTGTAAGGGATTTTTTAGCATTGCATCGGGACGAATATCCACTAATTGAACGCCGTTCGGTGAATCCAGGAAAAATTCGTTCTCTGACTGTGGTGGATACGCAACAGCGCGATCGCTTGGGGAAAGCTGCTGAGTGGTTAGATTTACCCCATATTGGAGAAATTATAATTTATGACCATCACTTAGGACAAGAGTCAGATATTCCGGCTACCGAATCATATATTTCCTCAGTAGGAGCAACCACAACTTTAATCGTTGAGCAATTGCAACAACAGGAAATTTCCCTAACTCCTACCGAAGCAACTGTGATGGCCTTGGGTATCCATGTTGACACTGGCTCTTTGACTTATGATCAGTCCACACCACGAGATGCCCTAGCTTTGGCTTGGTTGATGCAACAAGGTGCGAGTTTATCGGTAATTTCCACCTACCGTGACCCTGGTTTATCTGTGCAATTGCAGCAATTATTAACTGAATCGCTGGAAAACTTAGAATATTTTTGTCTACATGGATATACAGTTGCTTGGGTAACTCTAAGAACTAAAAATTTTGTGCCTGGATTATCGAGTTTGGCATCAGAACTTGTGGAATTAACCGAAATTGATGCCCTACTGTTGGCTAATGAGTATCCTTTAGGTGAAGAGGATTCACGCTTAACTGTAATTGGGCGATCGCACATTCCTAAAACGAATCTTAATGTATTATTTCAACTTCTAGGTGGCGGTGGTCATTCACAAGCCGCATCGCTAAATCTAAGAGGAGTTGATTCAGAGGCAATATTAAAACAACTCCTTGACGGCGTAAAAGCACAAATTCCCCATCCCCTCACTGCTAGGGACTTAATGTCCTCTCCTGTTCGCACGATTCTACCTGAAACCACAATTGCCGAAGCCCAGCGTATTTTATTACGCTATGGACACTCTGGTTTATCTGTAGTTGATGCCCAAGGACAACTAGTAGGCATTATTTCACGCCGGGATCTTGATGTTGCGCTGCACCACGGATTTAGTCATGCGCCAGTTAAAGGCTACATGACCACAAATCTTAAAACGATCGCACCAGATACAACACTGCCAGAAATTGAGTCGCTGATGGTGACTTATGATATCGGACGCTTGCCAGTATTGGAGAATGAACAGTTAGTTGGTCTGGTCACTCGTACTGATGTGTTGCGGGAATTACATCAAGAAAGGGATGAAGACGAAGACGGACAAAAATTCAAAATTCAAAATGACCCTAACGCTACGCTAACAAAATTCAAAATTCCTCTTAGCACTGAGTTGCAAAATCGTCTTGCACCGCAATTGTGGCAATTACTCACCACAGCGTCGCAAGAGGCAGAAAAACTGGGTTGGCATCTTTATCTTGTCGGGGGCGCGGTGCGTGATTTACTGTTAGCCAATGCAACATCAGGCACTTTGATGATTAAAGATATTGATCTTGTGGTTGATGGCTTTCACAAATCAGCAGATGTTGGTGCTGGTGTGGAATTAGCAAAGGCACTCCAACAACTTTACCCTGCTGCTCGTTTAGAAATCCACGGGGCTTTTCAAACTGCGGCTTTGCTGTGGCACAAAGACCCAGAATTAGATTCTCTATGGGTAGATATTGCCACCGCTAGAACAGAATTTTATCCTTATCCGGCGGCTAATCCTGAAGTTGAGGCGAGTTCTATTCGTCAAGACTTGTATCGTCGAGATTTTACCATCAATGCGATCGCCTTGCGCCTCACTACTCCCCGTGCTGGTGAATTACTCGATTTCTTTGGCGGATTACTAGATTTACAAGCTAGGCAAATTCGGGTTTTACACCCCAACAGCTTTATTGAAGACCCCACCCGGATTTATCGTGGCGTGCGCTTTGCTGTGCGCTTCGGATTTCAAATTGAACCGCAAACTGAAGAGTTTATCCGCTATGCCATCAACAGTGGCGTTTACGATCGCACTGCTCAAGAGAATAGCAAAACTCCAGCCCTACAAACTCGCCTGAAAACAGAATTAAAACATATCCTACAAGCCCCTTACTGGAAATCGGCTTTGCAGTTACTCGATAATTTAGGGGCATTGCAATGTATCCATCCTACGCTCAACCTAGATACAGAACTCCTGCGACAATTACGTTTGCTAGAACGCTGCTTGCGGCGATTTGATGCAGAACAAACTCTCATCCATTGGGAAATGCGCTTAGAAGCGTTAATCGCCCATCTAGCACCACAATATCGGGCGAAAGTCGCAAAGAATCTGCAACTGCAAGAGGATACTATTAAACGCTTGCAAAACTTGGCTTTTGCCCAAACTGAGGTGATGGAATCTTTGCCTAAGTGTCACAGTCCCAGTCAAGTAGTGCAGTTGTTGCGACAGTACGATTTACCAATGCTGATTTTAATTGCTTTGCAAAGTCCGCGATCGCTTAGACATCAGATTTGGGAATATTTAACTGTTTTGGCTAATGTGCAGCCACTATTGAATGGCAATGATTTAAAGAAACTGGGTTACACACCAGGGCCCCAGTATCGCCAAATATTAGATGATATAGTTGCTGCTACCTTAGATGGAGTAATTAAAGATAGGACTGAAGCTGAGGAGTTTTTAGCACAACACTATCCTAAATGAAATAGCTCTGGTCTAAATTGTATCTGGATCTATATTTAACTCCCGCAGTTTTGCTGCTAAACGTTCTGCTTTTTGTTCGGCTTGTTCTGCCTTTTGTTCGGCTTGTTCTGCCGTTTCTTCCGGTGTTGGTACTAGTTGCCCATCTCGCGTAAAAAACCGTAATAAACCTTCATAAACTCCTAAATATAACCCTAGCTGATGACTCCACAAATGTCCTTGCTCAGAAGCTTCTAGAGGTTGATATTCTCCATCTACTAAATGAAATCCAGCAAATTCTTGTGTGTAAGGGTCAAACCAAAAATAATCGGGTGTGCGGAAGGTATCTTGATAAATTGTTTTCTTTAAATCTTTGTCAGTCTTAGCTGTTGAGTTAGACAAAATTTCCAGAATTACATTCGGATATTTGCCATCTTCTTCCCAAACTACCCAACTTTTACGGGTTTTGCGTTCAGTTCCCAGTACTACAAAAAAGTCAGGGCCCCGGAAATATTCTGATTTAAGTTGGCGTGGACTATAGTAGATAGTCAGGTTTCCCGCCGCGTAGAAATCATTTCTATCTCGCCACAACCATTTTAGGCATTTGAGTAAGAGCATGATCTGCTCTAAATGAAGTTCGCTTTCCAAAGGAGGCTCGTCACTATATAGATCACCGGGGGGAAATATAATATCTTGGCAGATGCCTTTTTGATCATCTAATTCTTGAGCTATGGTCATAGAATGGATAGGGCATCAAGTAGTTATTAATTTATTTTAGCAGTGTTGTAGTTAGCGATCGCTTAGTTATAGGTACGAGGCATTTTTATCAGAATTCCTCCTAAACCTCTTCCCTCTGCGTTATCTGCGTCTGTGCGGTGGAAAATTTTTATTAACTACAGAGGTGCAGAGGGCACAGATAAAAAAAGCGATTACCTACGGTACGCTACGCGATCGCTAGCCTTACGAAATTCCTTCATGCTAGACTGTAGTCAATATCAAACCTCATCATAATTCCAACGAGATAGCACAAATGAAGTAGTACCAAACACCTGTTGCGCCAAAGCAACAAATGTCAACCAAGAATAAACGCAAACTAGTTTGACAGGGTTACTTCACATAGTCATGTACTAAAAATATTGTTATCACTCGTATCTAGATTGAACCGCTTGGCAAGTGTCTGTGGCTAAGTTTTTGTGTTTAATTTACCCGTAATTGTTATGAATATACGGGTGGAAGTTTGCGAATTGAGGTTTGAGAAGAATGCCGAAAAAATCAATATTATTAGCTGAGAATTTAGCCTACGAACTCAGCTTGGACAGAACTTTGTTTCAAAAAATTCAGGTGAGTATCGAAGCAGGCGATGCCTTCGGCAAGACGCATTTGCGTCAACGCATCGCTTTAGTAGGTCACAACGGTGTAGGAAAATCAACCCTACTCAAGATACTTGCAGGTCAAATTAACCCCAGCGCTGGTTCAGTTTTACGTAATGGTGTTGTCTACTATTTGCCGCAAATCAGCACTATTAGACAAGAAATTACAGCAGATACAGTACTGAATTTTTTGATTTCCACCTCTGATGAATGGTGGAAAATTGAGGATATTTTACAAAAACAATTTGATACAAATATTGATTTGTCTCTACCAATTACTAACTTGAGTGGAGGAGAACTCACAAAACTATTTTTAGCGATTGGTTTAGCTCAAGAACCAAATTTGCTGTTGCTAGATGAGCCAACCAACCACATGGATTTACAAGCGTTAGAAAGTTTAAGGCAATTTCTCTTGAATCTTAATGGTGCGTATGTAATTGTCTCACACAAACCTTTTTTCTTAGACCAAGTTACAAATTTTACTTGGGAACTTACACCTGTTGGTTTAAAAGTATATGGAGGTAATTTTTCTCAGTATCGAGAACAGAAAGAAATAGAATTAGAGGCAGCATTGCGATCGCACGAAGTCGCCAGAAAGGAACTCAAACGTACCCAAGCCACAGCTATGCAAGACCAGCAACGTGCAGCCCAATCTAGCCGCAACGGTCGCGCCAAGTTTCTTAATGGCAGTATTGATAAAATGGCAGCAGGGCTGATGAAAACCAAAGCTGAGGTGTCTACTGGAACTGCGAAAAAGAAACATGAAGCAGCAGTAGCAAAGGCTAATCAAAAGGTTGCAGAGACGAAGGTCAAAACTACGAAAATAACTAGTATTCAGTTAGAAGAAAAAAATCAAAAGCGCCGAAATCTAATTAATATCCAAGGTGCAAATCTTAGGGTATCAGAACGTCTATTAATTCAAAATATTCAATTGCATGTATCATCTGGCGATCGCATAGCCATTATCGGTGCAAACGGTTCTGGTAAATCGAGTCTGGTAAAAGCAATTTTGGGGATGGAAAACCAAACCACAGTTTTGGACTCAGGTGAGGTTTTGCTTGCACCAGCGATAAAAGCTGTATATCTCGATCAAACCTACGAATTGGTAAATCGACGATACACACTTTTGGAAAATATGCAAGCTGCCAATCCTGATCTCAGCTATCAGCTTTTGCGTCAACAACTAGGACACTTTCTGTTTAAATATGATGACGTTCACAAAAGCGCCTCTGTATTGAGTGGGGGTGAATTGGCAAGATTAGCAATCGCTATGATCAGTATCTCAGAAATCGATTTGCTGATTCTCGATGAGCCAACTAATAACCTGGATATTGAAACTGTTGAACAAATGGTAGTAAGTATTAATGACTATCAAGGCGCACTTTGGGTAATTTCCCACGATCTAGACTTCCTTAGCCGAACTAACATTACTCAAAGTTTTAAGTTGAGAGAACAAGCCTTGCAAATGACAACCTATTTACCCAATACACCAGAGCAATATTATTGGGAATTACTCGAAATCTCTGACCCAAGATCGTTGTAGCTCTTGCTTAAATGTCCGTAAACTTTGCAAATTCTATTCACTAAGGCTGAAAGTCGCCCATCCTGCCACGTAAATTTCTAACTCTACAACAGAAGCCGTAAAGCATACGGGCAAGTTATAATTCTCTTGCGGTGCAACGTAACAAAAATTTATGAGTAACCCCCTTGTGCAAGCCTTTTTCGTAGGCAGAGCAGTAGCTGAAGTAGTTAATGAGCGTTTAGAGGTCGCCTTGACCGATGCTTTGAGCGATCTGGGCAAATTTGATGCAGAAGCTAGAGAGCATCTGCGCCAGTTTACAGACGAAGTTCTAGAGCGGGCAAATCGGGCAGCAGAAGCTGCTAATGGTGGCCAAAGTACTACAGGTACTGGACAAGGCAGTTCTGATTCTGGTGACTTACAAGCAGATATTGATGAATTACGAGCAGAAATTGCCCTGTTACGAACAGAATTGCAACATTATCGTAGAACTTCGGCATAAATTTTAGTCATTAGTCATTGGTCATTAGTCACTTGTACAGAGCTTTGCCGTTAGCGCAGCCTCTCCAAGAGTTGTATTGGTCAAAAATTATTATGTACAAATGACAAATGACAAAGGACATTAAAAAAAAGTTTAGGAATCAGGTGTCTTTTCTTTCAAGGAATTCGGTTGCAAACCAACGGTAAACAAAGTATATGGAACAAGGTTATTCAGATAAATCATACCGTTGGAATCGGGAACAATACTCTAGCAGACGGCGTTTTGTGGACATTTGGTCTTTTGTTTTGACCTTATTGTTCAAACTTTGGCGATACAACAAATCTTGGAGTTATCCGGGTGGTGTGACTGAGGCAAAGCAAGCCGCAAGACGCAAAACCCAAGCGGTATGGATTCGCAATACCCTGCTGGATTTAGGCCCAACCTTCATCAAAGTAGGGCAATTGTTTTCTACCCGTGCTGATATATTCCCTGGTGAATATGTAGAAGAACTAGCCAAGTTACAAGACAAAGTACCGGCATTTAGCTATGAGCAAGTAGAAGCAACCATTGAGAAAGAACTAGGCAAGAAAATTCCTGAACTCTTTCATAATTTTGAACCGATTCCTTTGGCTGCTGCTAGCTTAGGGCAAGTACACAAAGCTGTGCTACATAGTGGGGAATCGGTTGTTGTCAAGGTGCAACGTCCTGGACTAAAGAAGTTATTTGAAATAGATCTACAAATTCTTAAGGGAATTACCCGCTATTTTCAAAACCATCCCGAATGGGGACGGGGACGAGATTGGTTAGGTATTTATGAAGAATGTTGTCGCATTCTTTGGGAAGAAATTGATTATCTCAACGAAGGTCGTAATGCTGATACTTTTCGCCGGAACTTTCGCGGTTACGATTGGGTGAACGTCCCAAAAGTATACTGGCGTTACGCTTCGTCTAGAGTGTTGACTTTAGAATATCTCCCTGGAATTAAAATTAGCCAATACGAAGCTTTAGAAGCAGCAGGTTTAGATCGAAAGGCGATCGCTCGTCAAGGCGCTCAAGCCTATTTACTACAATTACTCAACAGTGGCTTTTTCCATGCCGATCCTCATCCAGGCAATATTGCCATTAGTACAACTGGTGCTTTGATATTCTACGATTTCGGCATGATGGGGCGGATTAAGTCAAATGTCCGTGAAGGACTCATGCAAACACTGTTTGGCATAGCCCAAAAAGATGGCGATCGCGTTGTTCAATCTCTGATCGATTTAGGCGCGATCGCCCCAACCGATGACATGGGCCCAGTCCGGCGTTCCGTCCAGTACATGCTGGATCATTTCATGGATAAGCCCTTTGAAAACCAATCAGTGGCAGCAATTAGTGACGACCTTTACGAAATCGCTTATAATCAGCCATTTAGATTTCCAGCAACCTTCACTTTTGTGATGCGAGCCTTTTCTACCTTAGAAGGGGTAGGCAAAGGTTTAGATCCAGAGTTTAACTTTATGGAAGTTGCCAAACCGTATGCAATGCAGCTTATGACCGATATGAATGGTTCTGAGGGGAATAGCTTTATTAACGAATTAAGTCGTCAAGCAGCTCAGGTAGGTAGTACCGCGTTTGGTCTGCCACGTAGATTAGAGGATACCTTAGAGAAGCTAGAACGGGGAGACATGCGCCTGCGCGTTCGGTCTATCGAAACTGAACGCCTATTGCGCCGACAGAGCAGTATTCAGCTCTCAATAAGCTATGCTCTGTTAATCAGTGCTTTCACCCTTTCAGCTACGATCTTAGTAGTTACCAATTATGTATGGTGGGCACTCGCACCTGGTTTAATTGCAGCAGGGCTTTCAGTGATCCTGATCAGACTACTTTTACGCCTTGACCGTTACGATCGTATGTATTAATTGTTGGTTGGTTGCAAAAATAATTTATGAAACTTAATTTCACGGGTTTTAGCGATCCGGGACTTATTCGTTCTAATAATCAAGATGCTTACTATATCGACCCAGAGGGACGATTTTTCGTTGTCGCCGATGGAATGGGTGGTCATGCCGGAGGTGAAGAAGCAAGCCGCATTGCCACTGGAGAAATTCAGGCGTATTTGCTGGCAAATTGGGAATCTTCTAAATCTTCCCAAGAATTACTAGAGCAAGCTTTGTGGGGTGCCAATGAAGCGATTTTGCACGATCAGCAAAATCATCCCGAACGCGCCGACATGGGTACAACGGTTGTAGCGGTAATTTTTCGCGCCCCAGAAACACCCTGGTGCGCTCATGTTGGCGATTCGCGCCTGTATCGCTTCCGAGACTCGCACTTAGAACAAGTCACAGAAGACCACACTTGGGTAGCACGGGCAATCAAAATCGGTGATATCACCTTAGATGAAGCACGATCGCATCCTTTTCGTCATGTATTATCGCGCTGTTTAGGGCGTGAAGACTTGCATCAAATTGATGTACAACCACTAGATGTCAAAGCTGGCGATCGCTTGCTGTTATGTAGTGATGGTCTCACAGAAGAACTTGTCGAACAGAAGATTGCTAGCTGCCTCCAAGACAGCCCTTGGCTTGATAAAGCCGCCATCTCTCTAGTTGAGGCTGCCAAAGACCACGGAGGGCACGATAACATTACAGTTGTCATCGTCTCACTCGACTAAATAGTTATTGGTCATTGGTCAAGAGTTACTTGGACAAGGGACAAAGGACAAATGACAAATCTGGTAGATATACTCAGCAATTTGTTCAGCATGAGCATTTTTACTTTTTACAATTTGATACAAATATTTTTAGCCTCTAAAGTGATTTAAAAGAGGCTAAATTTGCATAAATTGGTAGATTTACATCTTGCACCTAATAAGGTAGAGCAACTATAATTCACGCTTATTACCATCCATTCTCCAACCTCCTGAAAGTCCCAACCCTCCAAAGCTTCTTCCATATTGGGAGGAGACAAAATCTTAGTTTTTCTCAAACAAGGATAACTATGTAGGATTTAGGACAAAATTTGCTTATCTCCTCAAAGGAGATTTATGCAAAGCAAAAAGCAGTCAAGAGGTAGTCATATTTATCCAAGACCAACAGAGAATATTTTCCGGAATATGGCTTGGCTGACTTGGGTAGTATATCACTAGGATTAGGTGCAAGATATCAGAGCAGAAAAGTTCCACACTTTGGATGTGGGCAATGTGTCAAACACTTGTTATCTTTCGTAATACGGAGGAACAAATGTTGGACAGATATCAGTCCAAATATCATCCAATTTGGACTTCTGTAAGCGATATCACCTTTATTCTTTGTTTTTTCGGAGTTAATTATGAACCAACCAACGAAACTTTCCTTAGAACAGCAATTCAGCATCTGCTCATTTGCTACTCAGGTACAAAACATGAGCCACGATCAAGCTAAAGACTTTTTAGTAAAGCTCTATGAGCAAATGGTCGTGCGCGAGGCAACTTATCAAGAGCTTCTTAAGCACCAGTGGGGCTTAGATTCAGGTTCCACTATGGCATAGAGTCGTTCTACTGTCGCAGTGGGCGACCTCCTTCTCTTGCTTGGTTCCAAGGAGGAAAAGAGCTGGGGATGTCGGGGCGTCAACTTCGATAAACAATTTTCTAAACGTTGGACAAAAATTAAATTCCAAAAACTAACAATGAGTAAACTTTTCGACGATACATCTGCTAGAGTCTAAACTTACTTAAATCTTGTAGGAAAAATCTACTTTTGGCTTTAGACAGACTTTCTTTTGGTTCGTCTAATATGAAAATTAACCTGCGTAAATCTACAATCTCCCGGAATATATACACAGAAAGATTGAGAGAGAATTTAAATAGCCGTGATTTGGCAGCTAGTTTTTTCACTCTTTATACATATAACTAGAACTTACATCTTTATACATATTTTGTTTATAAAAGTTTACATTATTCAAGAAACACCCTTTAATTACATATAAGACATGTAACATAAAGAAATTATTCCTAGTTGGAAAGATCGTATGGAGAATCTGTATCAATACTTTCCAGTTTTGCGAGAATTTGAGGCTTAATCTTTTCATACTCACTTTTGAGTAAGCTTTTACTAATTTGCGAGTCGGCAGAAGAGATCAATGTATTGCTCATTGCAAGCCACTCTTGCAAACGTTGGCGCTGGGCGGAAGCGATGCTGGAATGTAAGATATGGGTACAGCGATTTGGTGTTTCTCGTGCAAAGAACAACAGACGATAATAACCTGTGTGCTGTAGTAACCGGGCAATTTCTTGACCAAGACTGGTTTTAAGATCAAGGTAGTAAGGTAACCATTTAGCGCCATGTTTGCGGTTGTAGATGACAGTAATCCATAGCAGCATGGGATGGGGAATAGAGATAAAAAGAAATTGGTTATAGCGGGTACAGAGTAAGCGCTTTTGAATTTCCTCTTGCGGTAGCATCACCCACAGAGCGGGTAAAAGCTCCCCATTGTTATTAATGGACTGGGGAAAAACAATATCGGCAAGTGGTTTATTTTGGGGCCAGGAAATAGCACGAGCGATTTCATCGTTTGCTGAGGATATCCGCGAATCACCTTTTGTCTTTTGTTCAAACTCATTGCTTACTTTAGTGGCAGGAACTAGCGCCTGGATGTCTTGCTTAATTTTGCGTGTATGCTCAGGCTGTTCTAGAGATGCTAAAACCTTAAGGATTTCAGTGATATTTTGGGGGCGATCGCGTGGTACTTTAGCTAGACAACTCATCACCAAATTTTCGATTTCTTTTGGTAATTCTAATCCGGGCGCAACCTCAGCAAAAGAACGTGGTTTTTGATAGTGATGTATTTTATACCACGCTCCAAAAGAGTGAGTTGATGGCGCCAGTGGCATTTTGCCTGTGAGCATCTCAAACATCATGACGCCCAAACTATAAATATCAGAACGATTGTCTAATTCTTTACCCTCCATCTGTTCGGGAGAAGAATAAGCCAATGTCCCCAAATAGAATTTTGTATGGTCGCCATCTGACTGTAATAATTTAGCAATACCAAAATCTAAAACCTTGACCAATTCTCCAAAACTGGGATCTTGAATTACCAGCATATTGCTTGGCTTAATATCGCGGTGGATAATTGGGTAAATATGACCCTCAACTGGGATGCCATCATGAGCGCACTGTAACCCCAGGCTGAGTTGACGCACCATACTCAAAAATCTTGGTAAAGGCAATCGTTGCTTGCGAATAATATTGTTCAGGCTTTGTCCTTGTAGGTATTCCATGACGTAGAACGGGGTATTATTGTCATCTACGCCATAGTCCATGACTCGGACAATGTGAATGCTTTTTTGCCCTAGTAAAGCACAGGTTTTTGCTTCTCGCTCAAAGCGGTCTTGCAATTGCATCTTTTCATTTTGGATTGATAGCGCTAGAAACTTAACCGCAACAGGTACACCTCCTAACAAAGTATCTTTAGCACGATAAACCCGACCCATTGCTCCAGTACCGATTAACTCCTGGAGTTGGTAGCGTTTGCTGAGTAAGCGACCAATGTTGGGGTCTGACATAGAGAATTTGAATCCAAAAGCAGGTTGTAAGTGTTTAGAAGGAAAAGTACATTCAAACTGATATTTGATTATTGTGCCTATAAATCACTTTCTAGGCTGATACCGCAAGGCAGAAGTCAAAAGGAGCCATTGCGCCCTTGCAGTGCCGACTTATAGCCCTACGGGGAAGTAAGCTACGCTCTTAGCGTTATGGCTCTCAAAAGTCAAAGAAATTGTATTCTGAGCTTCTTGCGCCATTTGAAATGGTGAACCAGCGCTGCGGGAGGGTTTCCAACGCCAGATGCTCCACTTGGGGAGACCCCAAGACCGCACTGGCTCCTCCACAGGCGACTGGTGTTAGCGTAGCGGTAGCGACGTAGGAGCGTCACCCGAAGGGTATATTTATTTCCGCGCTTGCTGTACTAGCTTTTTTCAGTCCTCTTTTAGAGATTGAAAGCATGATCTAGCCGTTTGCAACCGAGGCAGTTCTTACAACTGGTGCAACATGTAAGATCAAACAAGCAGAAAGGGTAGATTTATAATGAGGCTTTGTACCATTTTGCACTTTCATTGTGGTGTAATTTTAGTTTGCCCAATTTTGACTAAATAGATAACTCTAGGATCTACCAAAAAATTTAATTAGGTAGTACTACAATCACCATAGAGTTCTAAGAACTCAGTAATGAGTGTGGAGTTTTGAATATCAATAACGTCTTCAGGGACGACATGAAGTCGTGCTGGGCAGCTTTCATAAGCTCCAAACCCTCATGCCTTATAAATAATGCTCTAGCTTATTACGATTTATGACTGTTGTTTTAACGTGAATTCGACGGCTCATATAGTGTCAACCTAATTAGCCTTGCTCAAAAGACCTCTAATAAGTTTTACTACCCAAAATCGTCCCTATCCCAGTGGGAGAGGGAGGACTTAAACTAAAATTCAAGGGCAGGAGAGGTTCGTCAGACTCAGGTTATTTTAGTGAGCAGTAGTCTACAACAACTAAAGTTTTGCTTAATTTAGTAGTTTCCTCCTACCTCCAGCAAGGCTGTACTCTGCGTTTATTTTATAAGTAGGAATAATTAAACATACTTATTACCTTACCAGGTTTTTGACCTTCAAGCTGATTCTGACTACACAAAGATGGATTATTTATTTAAACAAATATGATAATACTAATTGCTAGTTTTTCGTTCTCTCTGTATGTTATAAGAAATGTCAAAAACTGATTTATTACCCATTACATAGTATTGAATTCGGCGTTCGATAATATTGTTTAATCGGGAAATAAAATCATAAAAGAAGTACGGATTTTTACCCATTTCTGTTAATGCTTTTAACCATTTCCCTTCCTTGAGAGGCTCTACAACTTGAAGGTAAGCTATATGTTTTTTATAGACTGAATTATTATAAGACATAGCACGCATTAAAGCTGGATTGTTTTTCACAACTTCTTGTTGCATGAAAGAATTACTAGCGTTCAAATATTGATTTAGACGTGACAATTGGCTTTTATGTACAAGAGATCCGGGGCGTGAGCGGTAGTAATAATAGGGTTTTGGCTCAAGGAAAAAGCGAGCACCTTTGATTAAGCATTTCATATCAATCCAAAAATCTTGACCCATCCTGATGGCATCATCGTACTCAATGCCGTGCTTAACCATAAATTCTCGTTTGAATAGAGGCTTGCTGATCCCAAGATGCAATCCTGGTTGTCCATAGACATCAGTTTCTACAAAATAGACGATATCAATTTGGAAAATTTTATCTATACTTTCTTCACTTTCTTGAATCAATGTACTCCAAGGAGATGTTTCGCCATCTTTGATTAAATAAAGATCGTCAGCAATCATATCTGCATTTTTTTCGTTTGCCAGTGAAACAAGCTTTTCCAATCTTTCAGGAGCATACCAATCATCTGAATCAAGCACAGCAATCCATTCTCCTTGGGCTGCTCTAAGGGCACGATTACGCGCAGCAGCAGCCCCAAGGTTTTGTTGATTAACTATTACTTTGAGACGTGGGTCAGTAAAACTTTTAGCGACTTCTACAGTTTTATCAGTTGAAGCATCATCGACTATGATAACTTCAATATCTGTGAGCGTTTGCTCTAAAACTGACTCTATTGCTTTCGCAAGATAAGCTTCAGTATTGTAAGCAGGGATAATTACAGAGACTTTAGGATTCATGAAACTGGACTCCAGACTACACGGTTCGGTAAAAATACTAAAAGTCTAAAGATAATTTGATAATTTCTTATTTAGTATACAACTCAGTAGGTCAGTGAGAATAAATGATGACTCGTTGAGGTCTAGCATGAGATATTAGGCTTTGAAGAAGCAGAAGCAGCAATAGATTAGCATTGTTTGAGCGGCAGGCTTCCAGCCTAGACAGACAACAGCGCTACTTTAGGTTGACTGACGCTCTAGGCTAGCTTCCATTGTGTTAGTTAAAAAATGACCAGCCAAAATGCCACTACTGAGGTAATATCTATCTTCCGAAATTCGGTGCAGGGTTTCAAAGCCACTACGACGCTGACGATCGCCTATTACCCAATAACGCTGCACAATAGTATCTAAACCAATCCAGCCTTCACCTTCAATCTGCCCCAAAATATTATGCTGGAGTAAAAAAGTATACTGACGCTCTCCCTCATGCAGCCGCCCTTTATATTGCAGAGAGATTTCTGAGCGCTCGCTACCAGGAAATATCAGTTTTGTAGCCATAGTAAACCAGTTATCTCGATTCCAAGCTACTAAGGTCATACCCTTGACACTGATTGGCATACCATTACGTTCCAACCAATTTCCTTGCATTGTCCAGCGTCCTGGTTCCAATAAAAAAGTATGAGCCACCTTCTATATTCCCTATTCCCTGTCTTGATCGAGTGCCGCCAAGACTACAGTTATAGCAGTGCTAAGTTGCGTTAGCGATAGCGGGGTATTGAGCCAGTGCAGAATGAAGAAATTTTTGATCTTGTTTATTGTTCCTATCTCAGCACTGAGTACTGACTTTGGTGAATTTCTCCCAAAAGCACTTCTTGAGGTGCCCCAGTCGCAGTAGGCAGGTTGCCAGGAATACCCAAAAGTCGCCAGTAGGCTAAAACTGCAAAGGCGATCGCTTCTTTAAAATCTGCACTTAAACCAACTTCATCTGTAGTCAAGACTGGTATTGATGGCAACAACAACTCTAATCGACGTTTCAAATAGAGATTGCGACTACCACCGCCACATAATAGTACCCTTTGTGGCATTTCTGGCAAAAAAGTACGGTAACTATGAACAATTGAAGCAGCTGTAAGTTCCGTGAGAGTTGCTAGTAAATCGGCAGCACTGAGTTGATATGCTTGGGCATCTTCTAAACACTGATGCAAGTAAGCTACACCAAATAACTCTCGACCAGTGGATTTAGGCGGGGGCAGATGAAAATAGTCTTGATTGAGCCATTGTTCTACCAATGGATCGCAAGGAGTACCACTTGCTGCCCAATTGCCATCTTCATCGTAAGTTTTAGCACCAGCGCTTAAATGCTCCACTGCTAGATCCAACAGACTATTTCCTGGGCCAGTATCCCAAGCGCGAATTTTTGAGAGCCAGTCGCCATACCGAGGTGGAATATAAGCAACATTACCAATACCACCAATATTTTGAATACAACGCCCTTCTTCAGGATGGCTGAGTAAATAGGCATCTACTCTGGGCACGAGAGGCGCACCATGACCACCAATAGCGATATCAGCAACGCGAAAGTTGCTCACTGTTGTAATGCCCGTAATATGAGTGATTAATTCACCGCGCCCTAATTGGAGACTGTAACCTAGTGGGGAGTGGGCAGAGACACGATTAATCGCGTCTGTACTAGAGAGTGGGGAGTGGGGAGTAGTTTTGTTTCTGATTCCCCTATCCGCAGGTGGTCGGTGATAAACTGTTTGACCGTGGGAGCCAATGAGAGTAGCTGGCTGATGACTAATTTGAATATTTTGGGCGGCTTGGGCGAAGACTTGGGCGATCGCATCATCTATTTCTGCTAATTCTGCCATTGAGATGGCAGAATTAGCACCAACTGCCAAGATTCTTTCTCTGAGTTCGGCTGGATAAGGATATGTTGCCCCGGCTAGCAACTCAATTTTAAGATCCAATTCTGTACCAGATATCTCAACCAACGCAGCGTCTATACCATCTACGGATGTGCCACTAATTAAACCGATAACGCGAGTAGAGACAGCAGCTTCTTCAGTTGGATGCATTGATCAAGACTGTTTTGTTGCAAGACGTAGTTTAATTCATCTTACTACCCATGTCAAAAAAACTCAGGTGGCATAGTTGACTAGAGAAACACAAATGGTTAGGGAAGGGTTGAGAAGCAGGCTACAGCTACCCGTCAAAGAAAATGCTATTTCTTTGAACCAGAAAGAAGAATTAAATTTATTACTTTAAATAAAAACCAAGATAATCTTGAGCGTAAGGTTGAAAAACTATTCAGCCAAGGAATATGCACAGGTTTTTAATAAATTGGTATAGCACAACGCCTCATGCCTTCTTTATCTAGAACCCTAAAAAGATGAACTGCCTGCAAATCACAAAATCGCACTTTTTATAAATAAAGTTTGTTTA
This sequence comes from Nostoc sp. CmiVER01, assembly GCF_034531135.2. Taxonomy (NCBI): domain Bacteria; kingdom Bacillati; phylum Cyanobacteriota; class Cyanophyceae; order Nostocales; family Nostocaceae; genus Nostoc; species Nostoc sp. CmiVER01. The sequence continues at coordinate 139,908 of NZ_JAVRBU020000009.1, read as the reverse complement.
TAATTTACCACTGATAACTTTGCGCTTTCTACATAAAGTGATAAACATCATAGCAAATAATCACAGTGATTACACTTTCAAATCAGCAGTATATGTTACATTATTTGCCTAAGTATAATCAAATAGAAAAAGTAGTAATCCCTCTGATGTTGGAATCTAGAAGCACATCGCACAATGGGCATGAACACGAAAGATTTTAAAACGAGAAAGATTTGTAAAATGAAAAGTCTTTTAATTAAGTCCGCGATCGCTTCTGGTGTTGTTTTGTCTTTGGCTACTGTTACCCGCCCTGTAATGGCTGCGTCTTTTTCCATATCAATAGAAGAGGCAGGCAAACAAGCTGCAAATTACTCAAATCTTCTTAATTATAATGTACAAAATTTTGATGCTTCAACACTAGCAACAGGTTACAGTGCAACAGGCTTTCAATGGACTAATGTTGGTAGCTATACGAATACTTTAATCGTGGATAAAGACCAATATGGTGGTGCTGATGGAACAGGCAAATATTTTGACGTAGATACGAGCAGATCGGGTGGTCAGCAAACGGTTTCTACCTTAAATTTAACAACCGCACAAAGTTACTTTGGACTTTGGTGGTCTGCGGGAGACGCTAATAACGTACTTGAATTTTATTCAAAAGGTAATCTTGTAGAAAGAATTACCACTGCTGATGTGGTTAGTTATATCGCAAAGCTACCAAATAAAACCAGCTACTACGGTAATCCTAATTCAGCATTCAAAAATCAAAATTCTGGAGAACCCTATGCGTTCATCAACTTCTATGATGTTGCCGGAACTTTTGACCAGGTTAAATTCACCAATATTGGCGGAACTGGTTTTGAATCAGACAATCACACAGTCGCCACTGGCTACAAGAGTATCACAGGTAATGTCATTACAGCAGTTCCTGAGTCTTCTTCTGTATTAGGAGTTTTTGTGATTGGTTTTGTGGGTGCTGCTTCAGTTATGACTCGTCGAGTCAAGAAAAAGTCAGTTTTAGAATTGTCATAAGTCTAGCGGCTTGCAAATAAGACAATTTATGGTTCACATTAAGCATCTTTTGCACTTCTGATCAAATTTGCGGGAATGTCAATCTCAAGCGATCGCCACTTTCATACCACCGTTTTAAAGCAATCTTATTAAAGATACCAGTTGTAACTCAGTAAGATTTGCCTGATTTTCTCTGTGTCGTACTCCCAGGCTCGACTTCGCATAGTGTGTCGTAGGGAGGATTTCAGAAGTTCCAGCAATAAGTAAATATTAGATACAAGTTAGGGTGAGCTTACTTAGGTAAACTCGCCCTAATTCTTTTGCTATCTATTTTATGAGCAGCCACTCTACAACACTCAGACAATGCCCGGATTACCTCCTGCTTCAACTTGCAGGTGTCGTTATCACCCAGCCTATAGGCTTAACTGGGGATAAAGCTGATCCTAAAGCATACTTCTGAAGAATCGATATGATAGAAAAGTAGATAAAACTTAAAAAATATTTATCGAATGGTGCTTCAATCATCTGGCTTGTCCAAGGTCAAAGACTCAATAACACAAAAAATCTTCTTGGGTAATGAACCTAATGCAGAATTAATTGCAATTCTTACTGTTTATTTTGTCCAAGGAATTTTAGGATTATCGCGTCTAGCCGTTAGCTTTTTCCTTAAAGATGAACTGCTGCTGAGTCCAGTTGAGGTGTCGGCGCTGTTGGGAATTGTTTTCCTACCTTGGATGATCAAGCCGGTGTTTGGTTTCATCTCTGATGGCTTGCCTATATTTGGCTATCGTCGGCGTCCTTATTTGATTTTATCGGGGATACTGGGAACTGCATCTTGGGCGAGTCTTGCCACAATAGTTCATACTAGCTGGGCAGCTACATTAGCGATCGCTCTTGGTTCTCTTAGTGTCGCCATGAGTGATGTCATAGTTGACTCGCTAGTTGTGGAACGAGCTAGAGGCGAATCGCAAGCAAAAGCCGGTTCATTACAATCTTTGTGCTGGGGTGCTTCTGCGATCGGAGGTTTAATAACAGCATACTTTAGTGGTCTGCTGCTTCAATACTTTACTACCCGTACTGTCTTTGGAATTACCGCCTTATTCCCTCTCATCGTCTCAGGGGCCGCTTGGTTAATTGCTGAGTCTCCCGTTAACAAAGATCCTCAAGATAGTAATCAGACAAACCCTTTACCAATCAAACATCAATTGGGGCAGCTACGCCAAGCCATTAGCCAAAAAAGTATTTGGCTACCAACAGCGTTTATCTTCATCTGGCAAGCTACCCCAAATGCTGACTCAGCCTTTTTCTACTTCTCTACCAACGAACTTCACTTTGAACCAGAATTTTTGGGGCGGGTGCATTTGGTGACAAGTTTCGCTTCTCTAGCAGGTGTTTGGATTTTTCAACGTTTCCTCAAAAGCATCCCTTTTCGTGTGATTTTTGCTTGGAGTACCGTCCTTTCCTCAATTTTAGGGATGACGATGCTGTTGTTAGTGACTCACACAAACAGGCGGTTAGGTATAGATGACCACTGGTTTAGTTTGGGTGATAGTCTAATTCTCACTGTGATGGGGAAAATTGCCTTTATGCAAGTGATGGTGCTAACAGCAAGGCTTTGTCCCTCTGGTGTGGAAGCGACATTATTTGCCTTGTTAATGTCGGTCTTTAATTCAGCAGGAACGGTTTCTCATGCATTCGGGGCATTAATCACCTATTGGCTGGGCATCACCGCCACGAATTTTGAATCACTTTGGCTATTGGTGCTAATTACTAACCTCAGCACGTTGTTACCCCTACCATTTATCAACTGGCTACCGGCTGCTGAGGAAGAAACTGAGACATCAAAAGATGAGGAACAAGCGTTTTTGCCAGATTTGATGTCTGAGTTGGTACTGAGAGAACCAGAGTCGAAAATAGTCGAATAATGTAATAAATTTCACGCTAATTCGAGATAGTGCGCTGCGATCGCGTTGTAGTAACTAGCGGAATAAAGCTGCAAGTAAATTATTTCGAGCGGCTACCAATTTTTTTGCAAAATAACAAGAAAAAACAAAGTATATGTATTTGAAAAGTCAAGAAAGCCGAGTTAAAGAAAAATCCTACACCCGTGCAGACTGGCAAGGAGGATATCAATCTCTCCCTCAAGAGTTTGATTATTGGATTGATGATATAGAAGGGCAAATTCCCAAAGAATTACAAGGTACGCTGTTTAGAAATGGCCCTGGTTTGCTTGATGTGAATGGGCAACCTCTTCATCACCCGTTTGATGGGGATGGGATGATTAGCAAAATTACCATTACCAATGGTCGCGCTCATTTTCGCAACCGCTTTGTCCGCACAACTGGCTATTTGGCAGAACAAAAGGCGGGAAAAATTCTCTATCGCGGTACTTTTGGCACTCAGAAGCCTGGCGGTTGGCTAGCTAATATTTTTGACTTTAAAATCAAAAATATCGCCAATACAAATGTTATCTATTGGGGTGGTAAACTGCTAGCCCTCTGGGAAGCGGCGGAACCATATCGCCTCGATCCTTACACTCTTGAAACGCTAGAAAATGAATATTTTAATGGTGCTTTATCAGCAGGTGAAGCTTTCGCTGCACATCCCCGCGTGGAAAACAATTGTGACCAAGATGGGGGCGCACCTTGCCTGGTAAACTTTTCAATTAAGCCGGGATTATCTACCACAATTACTATTTTTGAGCTAAACTTAGCAGGTGAAATTATCAGACAGCACGCTCATAGTGTTCCAGGTTTCTGTTTCATTCACGATTTTGTTATTACTCCCAATTACTGCATATTCTTTCAAAATCCTGTCACCTTTAATCCCATACCTTTCGCTTTGGGAATACGTGCGGCGGGAGAATGTATCAAATTTCAGCCAAATCAGCCAACTCAAATCATAATTATTCCCCGCTTTCCTAAAGAAGGGCAAGAAGAGATAAAATTTCTGGAAACTAAGTCTGGTTTTGTCTTCCACCATGTTAATGCTTTTGAGGTAGGAGACGAAGTTTTGATTGACTCTATTTGTTACCAAAATTTGCCAGAAGTGGAACCCGAAAGCGATTTTCGACAAGTTGATTTTGAGGCAATTTCTCCTGGGCAACTTTGGCGATTTTGTCTGAATCTAAAAGATGGGACAGTCGGGGAGGAATTGATTGAGAGCCGATGTTGTGAATTTCCCAGTATACATCCGGCGAATGTGGGACGCCCTTATCGATATCTATATATAGGTGCGGCTCATGCAGAAACTGGTAATGCTCCCTTACAAGCATTGTTGAAAATTGATTTAGAATCTGGAGAAAGACAAATTTGGAGTGCTGCACCCCGTGGTTTTATTGGTGAACCGATTTTTGTCCCGCGCCCAGGTTCTGAAAAAGAAGATGATGGTTGGGTATTAGCTTTGGTTTATGATGCTGCCCATCATCGCTCAGATTTGGTAATTTTGGATGCTAATGATTTCTCTAAAGGCGTAATTGCTCGCCTACATCTCAAGCATCATATCCCCTATGGTTTGCATGGAAGCTTTACTTCTGAGGTTTTTGGGGAAATTTGATTGCCTATTTGGGTGAAACCATTTTTTCGCTAGCAATGATATGCAAATCTATATTTTTGAGCAAACGGACTAATTTTTGTGTCAAAGATCCTTTGAGTAACATTTGCCAGCGCGATCGCTGACTCTCTCCGATTACAATTTGGGTAATCCGATATTTCTCGGCGGTTTGGGCGATCGCATTTGCTACGTTACTGTTGGTAACACGAATAAAACTACCTTCAAATTCTTTACAGAGTTTCTCACAAGTGTGGATGTGCAAGCTTTCCTCTTTGGTGAGAAAACGTTCTGGATCGGCGACAAATAAGGTATAAAGCGGCGCGTTCATGTAGTTAGCTAGCCTCGCACCCCGGCGTAACAGCTGTACTGAGTTGGGATAAGTAGATATACACACCAAAACCCGCTCGTGAATATTACAAAATTGCCCATTGGGGGTAGTAGCGTTCGCATTTTCTTCCACATTGTCTGCCACTTCCCGCAAAGCCAACTCCCGCAAAGCAATCAGGTTACGCCGTTGAAAAAAATTATCCAGGGATTGTTGAATTTTTTCTGGTGCGTAAATCTTCCCTTCTAATAACCTTTCTTGCAGGGTTTCTGGTGTAACATCCACTACCACTATTTCATCTGCTTCATCCAAAATCCTATCAGGAACACGCTCACGGACTACCACGCCTGTAATTCTAGCTACTAAGTCATTGAGACTTTCCAAATGTTGCACATTCATTGTGGAGTAGACATCAATACCTGCTGCCAAAACTACTTCTACATCTTCGTAGCGTTTTTCGCGTGGGGAACCAGGGACATTTGTATGGGCAAGTTCATCGATTAGGGCTAATTGGGGCGATCGCTTTAAAATTGCATCTGTATCCATATCCGTTAGCGTCAACTCACCGCGAAGATATTGCTTACGGGGTACAATCTCCAGCCCCTCTGCCTTCTCATCTGTGTCCTTGCGTCCGTGGGTTTCTAAAAGCCCAACAACGACATCAAGCCCTTCGTGTTTAAGTGCATGTCCCTCTTCCAGCATCCGGTAGGTTTTGCCTACTCCTGGAGCCATGCCAATAAATATTTTATGCTTGCCCCGCCGCCGTCTTGGATAATGCGAATAACTTGCAGAATTTAAAGGTGCAGTACCAGCCGAACTAGCGTTACTTTTATCTGACATTTGAAAATAGGGAGTGGGGAGTGGGGGAGATGAGGGAGCAGGGGGGACAGGGGGACAAGGTGACAAAAGTTTAGAGCTTCCAACAAGTCTTTCCCCTTGTCCCCAATTCTCAAGAGTCCCCAAGTCCTTTTTCCCATGCCCAATGCCCAATTTACTAATTTGGCTGACGAGAAAAATCTTGCAAGTCAAGAGCATAATTCAATCTGAGAACATTGACTCCTGGCTCGCCAAAAATCCATAAAAACCTGCCATCAGTATATCTATTAATTAAACGTAGGATCTCATTTTCTTTTACTCCCCGCGCACCAGCAACCCGCGTCAATTGCTGCCGTGCTGCTTTCAAGGAAATATGCGGGTCTAAACCAGAACCAGAGGTATAAATCATATCAGCGATCGGTTGAAGATTTTCGTCTCGCAACTGGTTTGCCTGTTCTAGAATCCGTTTTAATAGTTCTGGATTGCTAGCAGCGAGATTGCTGGCTCCAGAGATGCCAGTTGGCTTGGCTTTTTTGCCTTGGCTATATCTAACAGTACTGGGACGAGAATGGAAATATCGATCAGATGTGAACAACTGACCAATCAAAGCCGAACCAATTGGTTCATAATTTTGATTCGGCATAATGCTGCCATTAGCTTGGTAGGGCAAAAAAACTTGACCCACTACAAGGATTATCAGAGGATAGATGATTGCAGTTAACAACCAAAGCATTAGAGTTATAAAAATTGCTCTAATAGTTTCTCGAATAATAGCCATAAAAGTTTTCCAATTGCTGCTAATATTTTATTTTTTACTGTCTTTAAGCCAAGCCCACAATTGTAATCAGTAAATCTATCAACTTAATGGCGATAAACGGCGCAATCACCCCACCTAAGCCATAAATTAAGATATTGCGTTCCAGTAGCTGATTAGCTCTCAGCGGCCTAAACCGCACACCCTTCAATGCCAACGGAATCAAAGCGGGAATAATCAAAGCATTATAAATCAGTGCTGATAAAACAGCAGAATTAGGGCTAGTCAAATTCATAATATTTAAGCTTTGTAAATTAGCAGCGACAAATATCACTGGGATAATCGCAAAGTATTTAGCAATATCATTAGCGATAGAAAATGTGGTCAATGCCCCGCGAGTAATCAACAATTGTTTGCCAATGCTAACTATATCGATCAGTTTTGTGGGATCGGAGTCCAAATCTACCATGTTGGCGGCTTCTTTGGCAGCTTGTGTCCCTGTATTCATAGCAACGCCGACGTTAGCTTGGGCTAATGCTAGGGCATCATTAGTCCCATCTCCTGTCATGGCAACTAGTTTACCTACTGCTTGTTCTTTCTTAATGACGCTGATTTTGTCTTCTGGTGTGGCTTCGGCGATAAAGTCATCAACTCCAGCTTCTTTAGCAATGACAGAAGCTGTAATCTGGTTGTCTCCAGTTACCATGATGGTATCTACTCCCATCCGTCGCAGTGCAAGAAAGCGATCGCGGATACCAGGCTTAACTATATCTTTGAGATAAATAACCCCATAGATTTCGTTATCTAAGCTAACTGCTAGGGATGTACCTCCCAGGCGAGAAACTCGTTCGTAGGTAGCATCCAATTCTGGTGTATCGCGTCCGTTGCGGGAACGGATGAATGCTTTAATGGCTTCTACTGCTCCCTTTCTCGCCTCATATCCACCAGGCAAGTTTGTACCACTCATGCGTGTTTTGCCAGAAAAATCAACTCCTTCTGCCTGGTTGAAGTCGAAATCAAACCTTGCGCCTAACTTTTCTGCCAGTCGGACAATGGATTTACCTTCTGATGTATTGTCAAATACACTAGCCGCCCAGGCAACATTAGCAATTTCTGACATTGAATGACCGTTGATGGGAATAAATTCTTCCGCCAAACGGTTGCCGAGAGTAATTGTACCTGTTTTATCAAGAACTAAAGTATTGATATCTCCACAAGCTTCGACTGCTCGTCCTGAAGTGGCAATGACGTTAAATTGGGCAACTCGATCCATCCCAGCAATGCCGATGGTACTTAGTAAGCCGCCAATGGTTGTAGGAATTAATGCTACTAATAGGGCAATTAAAACTGGCACGCTAACTGGACTGTTGACATAGTAAGCAAGTGCGGGTAGAGTTACTACGACTAACAAAAATACTAAGCTGAGAACTGCCAGCAATACTGTCAGAGCAATTTCATTAGGTGTTTTGCTGCGTTCTGCCCCTTCTACCAAGGCAATCATCCGGTCAATAAAGCCTTTACCTGGGTCATTAGTGATGCGGATAATTAATTCATCTGAGATAATCCGCGTTCCACCAGTGACGGAACTGGCAACGTCGGAACCTGATTCTTTTAATACTGGTGCGGATTCCCCAGTAATTGCCGATTCATCCACTGAGGCGACACCCATAATTACTTCACCATCGGCGGGAATGATATCGCCAGCCATGACGTAGATGTTATCGCCCTGTTTAAGGCTGGTGGATGAAACTTCATTAATTGTGCCGTCGGCAGCAATTTTTTTAGCGATCGCTTCTGATCTCGTTAATCGCAAGGCATCGGCTTGGGCTTTACCCCGCCCTTGGGCGATTGCTTCAGCAAAATTGGCAAACCAAACTGTAAAAAATAAAATCCCCGATAACAAGCCGTTAAAAACTTGCGGGTTCTTTTGCAGGGTTGGGCCAAATAGGTTGGGATCAATTGTTAGCAATAGGATGATGATTGTCCCTACCCAAACTACAAACATCACTGGATTTTTGATTGCATACTTAGGGTTGAGCTTGACAAAAGCATCTTTTATTGCCCTTAAGTACAGCCACTTATTAATTGTCCTGGCCTTTTTACGTGCTTGGCGGCGATCGCCAGAACGAGGATTTGGCCGTCTAGCTTTGAAGTTAGTTGCCACTTGATTTATAAATAAAGTTAGGAGTTACAGACGCTGATGAATCGCGTCTGTACAAAAGTTAGGAGTATCGCTGTCAAGCTAAATCTTGTATTCATTACGAGCTTCTGAACTCGGCACTTGAGCCTTTGAACTCGGAATTTTCAAAATTCTAAAAGAACAAGCGAAGATTTTGTTTGAGAGAATATGAAATTTAAGCTACATATCACCTTGACAGGGCTAGAGTTAGGAATTATTACAATACTGCTCGGTTAAGTTTAAAAAAGCACTACTTGGTAGGTTGGGTTGAGGAATGTAGCAACATCCCACAGAGTAAACCAACATTTTTAGGGCTTTATTGGGTTTCTTTCAACCCAAACTAAAAATCTACTTAACCGAGAAGTATTGGGAGTTATTAAGAACTTCCAATAAAAAACAGATCCAATCTGTAGAGTGCGCTACGCGATAGCTAACACACCCTATGAAACCGACGAAACCGGATAATTTATTTTTTAGTATTCTCTTACTATTCCAAACTTATAACTCATAACTCCTGTACAGACGCGATTAATCGCGTCTCTTTTGTCATAAATTTTTTAACTGCCAGATGCTAGTTTCATACTCTCGGCTATGGGGCCTAAAGCCAGAACGGGAAAGAAAGTCAATACTCCCAAAACTATTGTCACTCCAGCAGTGATACTAGTAAATACTAGAGAGTCCGTTCTTAGAGTACCAGGGGTTTCTGGAACTGGTTGTTTGCGAGACATGCCGTCAGCTAACAAAAGGATGGCAATTATCGGAATGTAGCGTCCTCCAATTAAGCTAACTATTGTACTCAAGTTCCACCAGATGGTATTATCCTTCAACCCTTCTAAGCCGGAGCCATTATTTGCTGCTGCTGAGGCATATTCATAAACTACTTGAGAAATACCGTGATAGCCACTGTTGCTAATTCCAGATAGGGAGATGGGATAAGCCAAGGCGATCGCACTGGGAATCAAAACTAGAATTGGGTGAATTAACAGCATGACGCTGGCGAGAACGATTTCTCGCTTTTCAATTTTGCGTCCTAAAAATTCTGGGGTGCGCCCTGCCATTAGTCCGGTTAGGAATACTGTGAGAATTAAGTAAATAAATAGGTAAGCTGTTCCTGTTCCCTGGCCACCCCAGATAACCTGAATAAACAAGTTGAAGAGTGTCGAAAATATTCCTTGCGGCATTAAAGAATCGTGCATCCCATTCACAGCACCAGACATAGTAGCGGTAGTCATAACTGCCCAAAATGCCGTTTGTGCCCAGCCAAATCGAACTTCTTTACCCTCTAAATTGGGCTGTTCTAATCCAAAAGCGTTATTAACAAGGGGATTACCTTGGAGTTCTCCTACGGCTGCTACTCCTACCAGAACTACAAAAATCACAAACACCATCCAAAAAAGTAGCCAAGCTTGCTTAATGTTGTTGGCAAATATACCGTAGGTGTAAATCAAGGCTGCTGGTATAGAAATCATGGCGATCATTTCTATCAAGTTAGAAGCACCATTGGGATTTTCAAAAGGATGGGCTGAGTTTACGGCAAAAAAGCCTCCGCCGTTGTCGCCCAAAAGTTTGATCATTTCAAAAGATGCTACCGGGCCTCTGGCAATATATTGCGTTCCACCTTCTAAGGTTCTCAGAACTAAAGTCTCTTTTAATGTTTGTGGTACACCTGCTATAAGCAAGGCGATCGCTCCAATAATCGAAATTGGCAGCAATATTCGCGTAATTCCACGGACAAGATCGACGTAAAAGTTTCCTAACTTTCTACCCGTCAACCCACGAATAAAAGCAATTCCCACGGCTAACCCGGTAGCTGCGGAGGTGAACATCAAAAATCCTAAAGCCGCTACCTGGCTAAAATAGCTTAAAGTTGTCTCACCAGCATAGTGTTGCTGGCCGGTATTGGTTACGAAGGAAATGGTTGTGTGCAGTAATACATCCCATTTGATAGCACCGAAGCCGTTAGGATTCCAGGGTAAGAGTCTCTGAAAATATATCAGGAAATACACTGAAATACCCATGAGCAAGTTACTAAAAACTACAGCCCGGATATACTGCAAACCCGTCATATCATCTTTCCTGCGGACACCTGCTAGTACGAACATACTTCGCTCTATCGGGTTCATTAGAAAATCAAGCAGTGTTCTTTCTCCCAAGAAGACACGCGCTATGTATTTACCTAGTGACGGAGTGATTGCTATGACAATACACAGCGTTAAGCCAATTTGCAAAAAACCTTGTCCCATATATTTCGCGCTCAATTAAATTTAAGTGCTAGCAAGCCAATTCTTAGAAATAACAGATTAACTGTTGGGGTATTTGATTTTGAGGGATTTGGTGATATTTTATGTCACCGTCATTTTTAAATCTGGATTTACTTTTTTCAGTTATTACTATCCAGATACTTATTCAATTTATTGTTAAGAATATTTAATTTTTTATGATTAATTCATTTATCTCGCTAGTTAGGATTATTTGTTTATACAATACATTATCGAAGTTTGCTACTTTCAAAAAATATAAATATTCCAGAGAATTTTAGGAAAGGAATTACAGTTTGGGAAGGTTGTAGTAAATACTCCACCCTTTATGGGTAACTACTTAGCCCCCAATCTTCAGTTAACCAAGGCTATTTCATTCTCAACTAGCCCGCCTCAGAATGAATTCTGAGTCTAATAGCGAAAGTCGTCTAAAGACGACTGAGAAAAGGTTATAGCCCGTTTTAACGAACTTTGGGGGTTTAAGTCCCTTTGAAGGGCAGCGCGAATTGAACGCCTAAATTTAAATCCCCGGATGCTCGCAGACTCGCTAACACAAAACGTAATTGCTCTCTTCTCTACGAGACGCTTTGCGAACGTAGCGGGGCGTTCGCTTTTAGCGTCTCCAAGAGTTGCCCATTGCGAATTGATTTAACGGACTTTAGCTATAAAAGAGGTTTAGTTCTGGGCAATTTATGTCTAGAACGAAATAGCCCTATTAGCCCCTAGTCGCGGTTTTTGCATCTGGACAAGATAGAATTTTCGGGTTAATGGTCAAGTTAACATTTGCAGATATAGATTGCAGATAAATCATAATCGCTGAATTAAATAATTGTAAAGATTGTAGGATAACGATTTTTTAGTAAATGAGAAATGAAGATATTAAATCGATTAGTAGCTATGAAAGAAGCTATAAACGAGCGTGGGGAGACTTATGGGCTAATAGCGATCGCCTTTGCGATCGTGATAGTGTTGGAATTTTCAACACCACCAGAGTACGTATTTGGCTACCTCTACACAGGAACGATTTTGTTAGCAAATTCACGATTGAATCGGGGTGCTGTGTTGGGTATCACTCTTGCAGCTACAGGATTAACATTATTAGACTTGCTTGTTCCCGGAAGAGAAATACTTTATCTCCCAACGTTGGCTAATAGGCTGATTGCAGTATTGGCGTTGGTGGTGACTGGTTGGTTAAGCGATCGCAACCACCGCAATGAAGAAGCGATCGCTTATACGCAAGCACAATTACGCTCCCAAGAACAACTAGCTACCATGCGTGAAGATTTTGTTTCTACCCTAACCCATGATTTAAAAACACCCCTATTAGGAGCAATTGAAACGCTGAAATATTTGCAAAATGAGCAATTTGGTGAAATTACGCCAATGCAAGCAAAAGTCTTACAAACAATGGCTCGTAGTCATCGGAGTACACTGCAATTAGTCCAAACACTTTTAGATGTATACCGCAATGATGCCGAAGGGCTGAAACTACAGTCATTACCTGTTAATTTGGCAAGTGTAGCCGAGGAGGTAATCGCCACCCTGACTGAACTAGCCAAAACACGCCAGGTTTATATTTCTCTCCACTATGGCGAATCAGATTTTCGCAGCTTTCTTTGGGTAAACGGCGATCCTTTGCAACTGGGGCGAGTCTTCACCAATCTCCTGAGTAATGGTATAAACCATACCCCTCGTGGCGGTAAAGTAGAAGTAGTACTTGAAAGTTATGCTAGCGATCAAGTAGTAAAAATACTCGATACTGGTTCCGGCATTACCGAAGAAGAGTTACCCCACTTGTTTGAAAGATTTTATCAAGGACATAGCGATCGCCATGTTTCAGGATCTGGACTAGGGCTTTATTTAACTAGGCAAATTATTACTGCTCATGGGGGTACAATTTGGGCAGAGAATCGCTCACCGCGAGGCGCACTGTTTGGTTTCCGCCTCCCAGCTTGTCCACCACCGGGGAGATGAGGGCGGGAGGCAGGGGGAGCAGGGGAGGCAGGGGGAGAATAATAATTGCTAACTTCTGACCAATGACCAATGACCAATGACCAATGACTAATGACAAATGACAAAAATCTTACTCGTTGAAGATGATGAATTATTTCGGCTTGGTCTGCGGATGCGGTTGCAACAAGAAACCACTTTGGAGATTGTCGCAGAGGCAGAAGATGGAGAACAAGCTGTAGAATTAGCAAATCGCTATCCCTTGGATTTGGTCTTGCTGGATATAGGTTTACCGGGGATTGGCGGGATTGAGGCTTGTCGCCAAATCAAGCAGAAGCACCCAAATTTACCAATTCTTGTTTTAACCTCTCGTTCTGAAAAACCCCTGATTTCGCGGTTAATTGCCGCCGGGGCCCAAGGTTACTGCCTCAAAGGTATTCCGGCTGAGTCTTTAATATTAGCAGTGCGATCGGTTGCAGCAGGGGCTTCTTGGTGGGATCAAACAGCAACAACAGAAATTAGAGCAGCTTTTGAGGGCAATTCTACTTTTATGCTGCCTGCAAAAACTGAGGAATCCTTAGAAAATCCTCTAACAAAGCGGGAGCAAGAAATTTTAGCACTCGTAGCAACTGGCAAAAGTAATCAAGAAATTGCTGAAATTCTCTACATTGCCCCTGGTACAGTGCGGGTTCATGTCCACACTATTTTACAGAAACTAGAAGTACGCGATCGCACTCAAGCCGCAGTTTTAGCTATCCAAAAAGGATTGGTAGCACCAGAATTGTTGATTAATTAGATTAAAATTCAATCTTAAATACGTTTGTAGTGAGGACTTTAGTCCTCAAATATTCAAGCACTGAAGTGCTTACTACAAACCTATCAATGGACTATTTTATATAAATCAGATTTCTCAATCTTTTAGCCCAAGAAAATCACATAATATTTAATGGGTCTACATCAATAGTTAAACTCACAGATAAAGGGCAAAGCGATCGCACTTCTTCCCAATCTGGCAATTGTGGTAATGCATCGGGGGCAAATTTAATCAATATCTGCCAGCGATAACGATTAGCTACCCGCAAAATACTTGCTGGTGCTGGGCCTAATATCTCAAATTCTTCTTCTGTACTCAAGGTTGTGGCAATTATTTGCGCGGTATTTTGCACTTGAATAGGATCGAGACTACTTAAGCGCAATAAAATTAACCGCCCATAAGGGGGATAATTGAGAGCTTGGCGTTGTTCTAATTCAGCTTGGGAGAAAGAGTGATAATCGTGCGATCGCACTGCTGCAATTACCTGATGCTCTGTAGTATAAGTTTGTACAATCACCCTCCCCGGATCGTCGCCTCTACCAGCACGTCCAGCTACTTGAGTCAAGGTTTGAAATGCCCGTTCACTGGCGCGATAATCTGATAAATTTAGCAATCCATCGGCAGCGACAACGCCCACAAGTGTTACTTGGGGTAAATCCAATCCTTTGGTGAGCATTTGCGTACCTACTAATAAATCTGCTTCGCCGTTGGCAAATTGAGTGAGTAGGGTACGGTGTGAGCCTTTGTTGCGGGTGGTATCGCTATCAAAACGAATCAAGCGTAACTCTGGGAACTGTCGCGCTAGTTCCTGTGTTACTCGCTGAGTACCGCTACCGAAAAATTTTAGGTAAGGGGAACTACAATCAGGGCAAAATTTGGGATGCGATCGCGCATAATTACAATAATGGCAGCGCAATAATTCCGGCGCTTTTTCTTCGCTGTGGTGATACGCTAACGACACATCACAGTGCGGACATTCCAATACATATCCACAACTGCGGCAAGATACAAAAGTACTGTGTCCCCGCCGATGAATAAATAAAATTCCCTGCTGTTTTCTCTCTTGCAACTCTTGCAAAGCTTCTTGCAGCGATCTACTAAATATAGAACGATTTCCCTGCTGCAACTCTTGTCGCATATCCACTATTTCCACCGGCGGTAGAGGCCGAGAGTTGATCCGTTCGGGCAAACTTAAATAATGAGTGTTGAGTGAAGAGTTAGGAGTGAGGAGTGAGGAGTGAGGAGTTATGAATTCTCTCCCTGCTCCCCTGCTCCCCTGCCCCCTGCCCCCTGCCCCCTGCCCCCTCACCCTTACCCAACTCTCCAACGAGGGCGTAGCAGAACCCAACACCAAGGGGCAATTTTCTAATTCTGCTCGCCATTGGGCGACGGTACGGGCGTGGTAGGTGGGTATAGGGGAGTCTTGTTTAAAGCTGCTGTCGTGTTCTTCATCTAAAATAATTAAACCCAGGTTAGGCAAAGGGGCGAAAACTGCACTGCGCGTACCAATGACAACTTGAGGTTCTCCGGTGAGCATTTGTCGCCAAGTGTCGTAACGTTCACCATCGGAGAGGGCGCTGTGATAAACGCTGACTTTATTACCAAAACGGGCGCGAAAACGATCGGTTAGCTGGGGTGTCAGTCCAATTTCTGGGACTAAAACAAGGGCGGATTTGCCTTGGTTGAGGAGAGGTGCGATCGCTTGCAAATATACTTCTGTTTTTCCTGAACCTGTCACCCCATGCAATAAAACTTCAGCAAACCCATCTAGTGTCTGGATTGTTTCTAAGGCGCTAGCTTGAGCAATAGTTAAAGATTTAGCCCCATCGCCTGCTAATGCTGGCCCCTGTTCGGTTCGCAATACTTCCCGTTCTTCGATGACGATGTAACCCTTTTGTGTCAACGTCTTGAGGATAGAAGAACTAGCATTACAAATTTGTAGTAATTCATTTTGCCACAACTCGCCATTATGCCGCCGCAGCACTTCCAAAATCTCTCTTTGGCGAGTAGTTAATTCGTGGTCAATTATACCTGTAAGCGTGACTGCTTTTTGCAGCTTTGGTCGAGTTAGTCGCGGCGGTTCTAAATAGCTTTCTACTAAACCAAATCGCAGCAATTCCCGAATTCCCCGATAGGCAGATTTAACTTTTTGTTGCAGGTAGACAAAACTGTAGTCCCCCGCCGGTTGCACTTGCAAAAGTTCCCAAACTTGCCGTGCAGTAGGAGTCAAAAAAGCTAAAGGATCAGAAGATGCCAGCAAATAACTACTCCCCCCTGCCCCCTCTCCCCCAATCCCCACTCCGTGGGGGCCCCGAGTCCCCCTGCCCCCTGCCTCTTTACCCCCTGCCCCTCTACCTCCAACAAGGCGGATGCGACGCTGCGATCGCCCCAGTAACCCTGGTGGCAGAGCAACCCGGATTACTTGAATTAGGGGCGTATAGTAATATGCAGCGACTCGATTGAGTAATTCCCAATAAGCACTTGGGAAAAATCCTACGCTGACAATATCTTCTACTTCCCGGATTTTTTCTGGTGGTAAATCGACATTTGGTTGTGCCAGTAACCGAATTGCGATCGCTCCTAATTGTTGTGCTCCAAATGGCACGCTCAAAATATCCCCTGGTTTTATTTCTAACTGGGCTGGCAATCGATAAGTAAATAGTCCTGTACTTCCTGGACAGTCTACCAATACTTCAACCCACCTATTAACAGTTATACCTGACTGGTATGATTCACTAGCTTGGGCTACCAATAAAGGAGATAATTTTACGTCATTAATATACATAGTTTCTGGCTTTATAATTAGATATTTCCCTTACATAGCTGGTCAAAAATAGCCTAGCTTAATTAAGTCTAATTTTTTATTTTGTTAGACTTAAATGGTATTTCCCAATACTGTTATCCTTCATAATACTTGATAAGTTTCCTCTTATGTAATCTACTAGACAAATTCGTATCAACTATACATGCAATAAATATTTGGTACCCACTATACAAATAAAAGCATGTCAAACCTTCCTGCAACAGTTGCTCCATCTACTAAATAGGGAGTAGCCTTTTTCCGCCTATCGATAGATATTCAACCCTTTCTGTATATGAGATGCTTTTATACAAATAAGAATATCTTAAAGTTAAACTGCCATTATTATAATTTCTCTCATCTGGGTAAATTGAAATCAGAAATGCATAACTCCAGCACCAAGTTTTTAATTTATCCTGTGATTTCCAACGGATAAACATTAAAAATATTTATAAAAATATATGAAAGTTTAAGATATTTAGAAGGTTAGCTGAGATTCCTATATTTGTTAAGGTTGAGAAAGTTTGAGGGGGTTTGACATATTTGGTAATTAAGAAAAAAATGAAGAATATAATCAATTGAGAGCCTGAGAAGAAAGTTTTGTTGGGTGCGAAGGCCAGTTTAGTTATAGGTTGTATCTAACTGTAACGTATATGTGTTAGGTAGATGCCGATTTTCATTCCTGAAGAAAAATTAGCATAAGCCTGAATTTAGCTATATAAACGGGTGCATTCGTCCCTTAGGGAAAACTACCAAGCCTCAAACGAGTAGCTGTAACTAAATTATGTACCAAACAAAGCAACAATCCCTAAAGGAAACTATGAATATTGTTGAATTAGGAGAAATGGAAATACTGGAGAATACTGCTGATATTGAAGAACCATTACTCGATATTTTAGAAGCAGTGGCAGATGAAGAGCCTCCAATTGTAGTAGAAAATCTGGAATCAGACGAACGCGATGGGGATGAGATGGCTGCGGCCCGCCCTTCGGGATACAATAAAACCGAGCATGATGATGCCGTCGGCGCGTTTTTTAAAGAAATGGCGCGTTATCCACTTCTAAAAGCTGATGAAGAGGTAGAGTTAGCGCGGCGAGTTAGGTTTTTAGAAGAAGTTAGGGAATTACAAGCAACCTTAGAATTAAAACTAGGACAGGAACCTAGCAAGGTAGAGGTAGCTTCTGAGCTAGAAATGACGGAAAAGCAATTAGAAAATCGCTTGTATCAAGGTAGAGTAGCGAAACGCAAAATGATTCGCTCTAATCTTAGATTGGTAGTTTCTATTGCTAAACGATACCTGAATCGGGGAGTGCCTTTCCTAGATTTAATTCAAGAAGGAGCAATGGGTTTAAATCGCGCTACAGAAAAGTTTGATCCAGATAAAGGATATAAGTTTTCGACTTACGCCTATTGGTGGATTAGACAAGCGATTACCAGAGCTATAGCTAACGATGCGCGGACAATCCGCCTACCTATTCATATTGTTGAAAAGCTTAACAAGCTGAAAAAAGCACAACGAGAACTCAAGCAAAAACTTTGTCGTAATCCTACCGAAGGAGAAATGGCAGAAACTTTAGAAATTAGTGTGCAACAACTACGCCAGCTACAACAGCTACGCCGTCAAGCACTTTCGCTCAACCACCGTGTCGGTAAAGAAGAAGACACGGAATTGATGGATTTGCTAGAAGATGAAGATAACCTGTCTCCAGAAGCAAAAATGAATGAAAACATGATGCGTCAGGAGATTTGGGAAGTCTTGGGTGACGTGTTAACGCCACGAGAAAAAGATGTAATTTCTCTACGGTATGGTTTGACAACCAGCGAACCCTGTACTTTAGAAGAAGTTGGTAACATGTTCAATCTTTCTCGTGAGCGAGTGCGACAAATTCAAAGCAAAGCCATGCGAAAATTGCGCCGTCCCCACATAGCCAAACGTTTAAAAGGTTGGTTGATTTAATTGCATATACGAAGCTAAATTAGCTTCCTTAACGAACACGGATCAAATAAAGTGCAAAACTTTAAATCTAGTAGGAGAGCCAGTGCGTTGCGGAGGTTCCCGACGCTCGATAGCGTAGCGTAAAGCCTGCGGCATGGCTTCGCTTAGAGCGACGTAGGAGCGTCTGACTCGCTAACGCTGCGCTATCCGTTGTAGCAACATGGTGTTGCGTTATTGTACGCGATAACGTACCATCCTAGATTTTAGGTTCGCTAGGACAAATGCCCGTAACACACCTTAAAAAAGTTGCTCTTTATTAAATCAAGATATCTAATGAATGAAGGCGAGCTAGGATCTTGCAAATTGCAAAAACAGGGCGTTTTGTACCTTTTTTCGGCTTTTCTTTAATCATTAGTCAAAAAAACTTGCACAGTTGCCTATAAACTATGGACTATGAACTATAGACTATAGACTAATGACTTTGCATAGCAATTTAATTGTGCGTTTTGCTGAACCAACTGATTACAGCGTACTGTTTAAATTAATTCAGGGGCTGGCTGAGTATGAGAAATTATCTCACGCTGTCACTGGCAATGCTTTGGAACTTAAGGAGCATTTATTTGGATCGCGCAAATATATAGAAGCGATTTTAGCAGAATCTGCGGGTCAAGCTGTTGGTTTTGCCTTATTTTTTCATAATTATTCAACATTTTTGACTAAGCCAGGAATCTATCTGGAAGACTTATTTGTTTTACCAGAATATCGTAGGCAAGGTATTGGTAAGGCTCTCCTGACTAAATTAGCTCAGATAGCTATAGAACGTGATTGCGGGCGCTTAGAGTGGAGTGTGCTGGATTGGAACGAATCAGCCCAAGAATTCTACCGTAGTATGGGAGCATCTATATTAGATGATTGGCGAATTTGTCGTGTTACAGGAGATGCGCTTACTCAGTTAGGGGCTGTTCAAATAATTCACAATTGATAAATTGAGAATGATGCTCTTACCTTGCTAACGTAATTCCTAATAATAGCGGTAAGCAGTTTGTAATAAGGACTTTAGTCCTTATTTTTAAGGAACTTCCAAATAAAAAATACTCAAAAAAGTAGCGGAAAAACTCTCTTTTTCTTATTACTCTGTGTTTTCTGTGTCTCTGTAGTAACCTGCGGCAAGCCGCTTTGCGTCTACATTTCTTTGGATAATTTAAACCATACTTAAATACAAGAAAGAAAAACGAACCACAAAGGACGCAAAGAACACAAAGAAAGAAAGAAAAAGTTAAGAGGGTTTAGTGCAGTATCAAAAAACTTGATAGCGAAGTTTGACAGCTTGTCATTTGACTATAGCAGCACATCAACTGACAATTATGAAGGATATCGTAGCGAATAAGCTGTTATTGGAGAGAGACAGAACACGACATGAAAAAAATTATTACAGTGATGCTGTTAGGCATAGCAATCTTCACCTTTGCCTTCAGTAGTCCAGCTTTGGCAGCAGATGCTGTTAGTGGAGCTAAAGTATTTAGTGCTAATTGTGCCTCTTGTCATGCGGGAGGTAAAAATCTGGTTCAAGCTCCGAAGAACCTGAAGAAGGAAGCTTTAGAAAAGTATGGTATGTACTCAGCAGAAGCGATTATCGCCCAAGTTACAAAAGGTAAAAATGCCATGCCTGCTTTCGGTAATCGTTTAAAAGCTAACCAGATTGAAGATGTAACAGCTTATGTGCTTTCACAAGCAGATAAGGACTGGAAGTAGACTAAAATCTAACTTCAATAATTAAGAATTTGCGGGGCTTTTTGTCCCGCTAATTTTAAGTCTGCCGAAATTGTTAAATAGGATGCATATACCAATATTGGATTTTAGATTTTGAATTTTGGATTAAGGTTTTTACAAAAAGACTGTTCCAAGAATATCAAACAATACTCCCTATCCTCATTTGGTATTATGAGTTATTTGTGGCGATTATTTCTCAGTGTAGTTATTGTTTTACCGCTTACTTTCCTGACTTTATCTGCACATTCAGCACCCATCTTAATTACCGAAATTACAGCAAGTCACTTCTTAAAATTGGGTGTAGATAAGATGCGGCAGGGTAATTACCAGGAAGCTATAGAGAATTTTAACCAGGCAATTGACGTTGAGAAAGATTTTGCTGTAGCTTATAGCGATCGCTGTCTGGCTTATCTCCAATTACAAGATTACCATCAAGCTGTTACAGATTGTACTCAAGCCATAAATTTTGCACCGGATAACTCAGAGGCTTATCTAAACCGGGGAGTAGCACACTACAGACAAGGGGATTATCCAGCTGCCATTGTCGATCTTAATCGAGCGATCGCACTTAAGCCATCCGATTTTCGAGCTTACTACAACCGAGGGTTAGCCCGTGCTGGGGATGGGAAAGACTCGGAGGCAATTCTTGACTTTAATTTAGCTTTAACTCAAATTCCCCCAATCAGCAGTTTAATGCTTGCAGATATCTATAATGACAGAGGTTTAGCGCATTTTGCCTTGCAAGATATCCAAGCAGCCATGCTCGACTTTAATTTAGCAATTCGTTTCAATGCTAATGATTATAGAGCTTACTTTAACCGGGCTTGTGCTTGCGGCAGAAATGGAGATAATTTTGGTGCAGTACGTGATTTTTCTCAAGTCATCAGACTTAACCCAAGTAATGCCCAAGCTTATGTTAATCGAGGAGTAGCTAACTATCGCTTAGGATATCATTTAGGAGCGATGTCTGATTTACAAAAAGCATCTGAATACTATGAACAGCAAGGCAAAAAAGTTGCCTACGAAAAAACTCTAGATTTACTGAAGAGTTTGCGACAACAAATTTCGTCTATAACGGAAATCGCTCTTTTCTAAAACTGTAAGAGTTATACAGGGTATCCACTGGCTTTAAAAATCTGTTCGGGAGTTAAATTTAATTCGGGGAACAGAGGTGAGATAATGCGTTCCCCGGAGGGGTTGCCGCAGGCATCGCTACCTCGAAACTGGCTGACTTGGTATTCTCCATCAACTAAGGTGTAGAGCGAAACAGTTGGTTGTTTAGGGTTGCCAATAAATCGTCTACCGCCTAAAGCCGCATAGTCTACAATCCAGTATTCTGGAATGCATACAGTCTCATAGTCAGCAGCTTTTTTTAAATAATCATCACGCCAATTACTACTCACCCTACGGGTTCGTCAGATGCTTCAACGCGGGGAACCCGCGCAACGCACTGACTCACTACCTCAACTACTAAAGGTATTGATTCTGCTTGGCTTACAGTAGATTCTTTTCTCCACAGAGGTTCATTTACCAAATTGGGGCGATTTAATATCAGCACATCTGGTGAGTAAGCAGATTCATTTTCAGGCGGTTTGACTAATGCCGTTTTGGGTATGAAGTAGGGGAGATTTAAACGAATACACTCTCTAGTAACTTCAAAGGCTAAAAATCCAACTACCTCTTCATGGTCGCCTGTTGGTTGGGACATTTCAACTATTACTCCATCATGTAATTCATAACGTTTTCCAGTGTTGTCAGGATATTTAGCAACGAATTCATCGAATGTAACTAGTTTGCGTAAAGTTTGAACCATAATTTATTGTCTTCTATTGTGTTTGCAAAGCTTCCAATTTTCTCAATGCTAACGTAATTCGTAATTGCTACAAGGTAAGGGACTTTGAAGCTTATTCCCCTTCACCTTTTGGAGCCTAGCTTGCTTATGAAGCCGAATATCTTTACCTCTTGGAGAGCGCACGTCTAGGAATTTGAGCGCTTGAGACAGAATAAAAGATATTTCAAGACAGATTGAGATCATATTACCAGTAGAACCGAGATCACACTTAAATTAATTCATCTCGGCTAAAGTCAATATTTATACTTCAATATGACAAATGTTCATATAGGAACTTAAACTATGACAATGAAGAGAGGAGATCGGAAAGATTCTAATTATGACAATGCTGTTAATCATCCTCGCTCACGGCAGAAAGAACCAGTTTCTTATCATGAGCTTAAACTTTCATTGATGACTGTTCGCGCCAATTTTGCAGAAGTTGCATCTCAACGCGATGAAGCAGAACAACGTGCAAAAGAAGCTGCATCACAGCTAGTTCATGTTCAGCAAAAGATTCAAACTTACCAAATCGAGGCTAATGATCTAAAAGAGCGTATCGCTCAAAATTCTCGCTTTTATATTGATGAGCAAGAAAATCATCAAAAGACGCTCTACCTTTACAACGAAGAAAAAGCGAAAATATCCCAACTAGTTCATGCTCACCAGCAAGAGATCCAAACTTGCCAACTCGAAGCTAATGAGCTAAAAGAGCGAGCCACTCTAAATTATCAGTTCTATGTTGATGAACAACAAAGTCATCAACAAACGCTATGCCTCTATAACGAAGAAAAAGCGAGGGGGACTGAATTACTTACCAAATATGAGGTAGTAAACTCTGAACGAGAAATGTATTTAGGTTTATACAATGAAACTAAAGCAGAACTCAAGCATGAGCGACGTTCCAAAGCTAGTATTAAGGGCTGGGAAACTCGCCGAAAAACCGAGAATGAACGACTAAAACGGGAAATTGCCCAGATGGTTGTTTTACTGCGTGAATCGTTAGAAAGTAAAGATGAAGCAGTAAACAGTCTTTACGTTGTAGCAGAGCGTATGGATCGGATTCAATCTCTAGTTGATTCGGTAGAAGAAGAAACAACCAACAATCCTATGGGTTTGGTACAAAAGTTTAAACGCATCTGGCTGGCTATTAAAGATATACTTTCTGAATAAATAAGCATACTCATGAGTAAAAAATCACTTCCAACGACGCAAAAACAAGGTAAAGCGAGGTTGGGAGATCAAATTCGCAGTATTGCCGATCGCCTTAAACAAGAGACTGATATACAAATAAAAGTAACTTCTAAAATTTTAGGGGCTGCTGCTCAAATTGCCGAAAACCATGATCGACTTATTACTGAAGTAGTTGATATGGTTGAGTCAGACCTTAATCTAGAAAGCCAGGTATCTCAAAAGCATATTTATACTATTGATATTCTAAAGCAACAGTTTAAAACATTACGGAATGCAAAGGCTCACTTTAACCTGAAAGTTAGTAGTTGGGAATCACTTGTTAATAAATTAAATGCTCCATCTTATCAAATCAGTATAAAACAACATAAAACTCAATCAAATCAGATTTATACAAATAATGCTGAAAATTATTTAAATGATATTGAAAAGTTGATAATTTTTTTAGAGCCTGATGTTGCAGAAATGTTTCCCAATTCGGAAGCAGTAAATGAAGCTCTGCGTTTTCTCATTAGACTTGCGAGTAAAAATTGTTTTTAAAACTATAAAGTTGTATCTATAAAAATTGGACATAATTCACGCAATTAAAAACTGCTATAGCCCTACTTGATTATTTTTGAACAACAAAATTACCCGAACTCTCAGAGAAATCGGGAATCTAACCGTAGAAATATGACAGCGTGTCTTTTGACATGATTTTACTATTACAGCAACAATACTACGTGGTGGCTATTTTTAGTTGGTGTGAAAGAGAACGTGAAAAAGGATTTTTTGTTGCTAACAGTTGCTTTACCGAGTTTACTGATAGCGTCTCCTGGCTTTGCTGCTGAAAGTGAAATTGAGCAAATAAATACTGATGAATCAACCGAAATTATTTTAGATATTCCGAGTTTGAGTGAAATTGAGCTACCCGTCACTAATGCTGAATTATTAACTCAACAATCTGCACCGAGTGAAGTTAATCCAGATCAGCCAGAAACAGAGCAAACTCCGAGCGATGATGCAGACATTTCTATAGAAGTCATCGCAGAACCAGACAACTTACCTCAATCTACTCCAACTTACGTAATTGATAAAGAAGAAATTCAAAAGCAAGGCGCTACAAGTTTAGCTGATATTTTAAAAAGAATGCCTGGTTTTGCTATCAATGATGTAGGTCATGGTGCAGATATTCACACAGGTACATACTATCGGGGAGCCTCAATTAATCAGTCTGTATTTTTGATTAATGGCAGATCAATTAACAATAATGTCAACACTTATCATGGTGGAACTGACCTAAATAGCATTCCTGTAGAGGCTATTGAACGAGTAGAATTATATAGTGGCACAGCCTCCGCTTTATATGGTTCTTCAACTTTTGGAGGAGTTGTAAATATTATCACCAAGGAAGGTTATGGCAAACCTAAATTGAGTGCTAGTGCAGAATTTGGCTCATTAAGTTTAAATAATCAACAAGTAACCTATGGTGGTTCATCTGATAATGTCAAATACAACTTTAGCTTTGAAAGATTCTTTACAGATAATCGTTACCGCGTCCCTCTAGGTGCTGCTAATCGTGATGAACAAGGATTTTTATTCAATGCAGACACAGCTACAAGTACCTATTTTGGTAGCATTGGAGTAGATTTAGATAAGAAAAATTCTTTGAATTTAGATGTTACTGCACTCAGCAGTCGTCGCGGCTTAATTTATTTTGGTTTCCCTCTCCAAAGAGATAGATTAGACCACGATGATTTAAATGTTGGCTTATCTTGGAAAACTCGACTAGGTAATGGCGAAAGCTCTAATCTTACAACCTCAATTGGTTATAATCAAGATTATTTTAGCACCTATGGCCCTACAGGAGTATCATTTTATCGTAGAGGGTCTTTAGATACACAACAACTCACAGCAAGAGTCGATCATGAGTGGAGAATAACTTATAATAACAAATTGCGCTGGGGATTAGATTTGAAAAACACTGATTTAATCGGTGATGTTTTTAGTACAAATCCTAATAGTATTGCTGAAAATGAAAAGGAAGATCGGAGTTTGTTCAATACAGCTTTATTTGCTGTCAATACTTGGAATATTAGCGATAATTTTCTGATAGATTTAGGGCTAAGGCAAACCTTTGACAGCCAGTTTGGAAATTATCTCAACCCTAGTTTTGGGTTACGTTATGCTGTTACACCAATAGTAGCAGTGCGTGGAAGTTGGGCAGGGGCACAACGCAATCCTGGGTTAGATCAGTTGTATGTTTATGATACAGTTCATGGTTGGAGACCTAATCCTGATTTAAGACCGGAAACTGGCTCTACTTGGAGTGCGGGAGTAGATGTAAATTTTTCTCAAAATCTAATTGGACAGTTTACTTACTTTGGTAGTAGTATAGGCGATCGCTTGGGAGTCATCGCTGGAAGATGGGAAAACATTGGATTAGTAGATACCAATGGTTTAGAAGCAGCTTTGCAATTAAGAATTGCTTCAGGCTGGTCAACTTTCCTCAACTATACTTATACAGATGCTCAAATAAAAACAGGTACAGAGAGAGGTTTACAGTTAGGTTTAATTCCCTACTCTGTACTTCAAACTGGTGTAGGTTATGAAAATGCGGGATGGCAGGCTAACTTGTATGTTACCTACAATAGTGGCGCTCGTAGATCCATCTTCGCTAACTCTACTGACAAGCCTACAGATTTTGCACCATCTTTCGTAAATTTAGATCTGACTGGTCGTATTCCTTTAACTACCAATTTAGGATTAACAGTCTATTTAGAAAATCTCCTCGGTGAGCAATATGAGCGAGTTAATCGCATATACAGCCCTGGATTCACTTTTCGTCTGGGTTTAAGCGCTAATTTTTAGGTATTAAATGTAGAGATTTTGCAATGACAAAATCTCTACATTATTATGCAATACAATTCAGTTAGCGTCAAAAACCATAAACTGCGTAGTTGGGTTGAGGAACAAAACCCAATATTTTCGGCGCTTTGTTGGGTTTCACTTCGTTCAACCCAACCTACGATTCTAAAATATAAAATTTACATGAGAGCCAAAATTGAAAATCAAATACTTTTTATTCACCACGAAGATTTACCAGAGTTTAAGAAGGGTGGTTCGGTGGTGCGGAACTCTTATTTCTGGGCGCTACGTTCAATTGCTGGTAAAGCTTCGCGTTATCGTGATTGGGAATACGAACCGGAGGTTTGGCTAGCGCTTTCACGAATGCTTTTGTCGTTTGCTGAATCTGGGTATTTGGGTCTTAGAGAAACCTTACTGGAGTTTCCTTTATCTCAAGGGGAAATTCCTAGTTTACTGCGAGATGTATCCACTTTTGAGTAGGGTTGCTACCGTGAGTATCAAAAAATATGTAAAATATGCGCGATGCAGATAAGTGTTTCAGATGGAAGTTTAATACTTCATAAAGCGATCGCATTTGCTTGTTGAGCGACAGCATTTGCTTGTTCGGCGATCGCATTTGCTTGTTGAGCGATCGCATTTGCTTGTTTGGCGATCGCATTTGCTTGTTGAGCGACAGCATTTGCTTGTTTGGCGACCTCATTTGCTTGTTCGGCGATCGCATTTGCTTGTTGAACGACAGCATTTGCTTGTTGAGCGATCGCATTTGCTTGTTGAGCGACAGCATTTGCTTGTTGAGCAATCACGTCTCCTGCTGTAACTAATATTACATGACTAAAATAATGATTGCACTCATCGGGCACTCAAATGAAGTTTAATCCGTCACGAGCCATCATGCCCAAACATTTGGTTGAAGTAAGGGCAGTTGTGAGAAGACAATTAAAATACACTAGTTAGTGGAAGAAAATAACGTGAAAATAACGATTATTGCTAAAACATTACTTACACCTATATGTTTATTAGCTTTATTTACCCCAAGTCAAGCATCGGCTCAACTTATACCGCAACCTTGGGTTTCAGTCGGTGGAAAAGATGGTGATGTAACTTATGCTGTAGGAGCTAGGGCTTTAAATTTTGGAGTTGAACTAGGAACTGGCCCTGATGGTGCTACGGGAGTAGATGTTTTAAAATTTATTAGCTTGCCTGTAATTTCACCTTATGTAGGAGTTGGACTGTATTCAGAAGATAAAGGTGTTGCAGTTTCAGGTGGCGTTCAGGTAAGTGCTACTAATAACGTTTTTGTTGGTGCTGGTTACAATTCAATTCGTGGGTTTAACGGACAACTGGGAATCAGATTTTAAACAGTGCTGATAAACCATCAAGTGGTTTTTTTGTTGACGCGTAGGACAAAAGAAAATAGTATCGAATCAGGTACTTAATTAGGTGCTAGTATGGTTAACCTTGAAAATATCCACTCGTTAACGGACTTCCGGCGCAATGCCAGCAACTATGTTGAGCAAATCAAGGAAACGAAAGCTCCACTGGTTTTAACGGTGAATGGTGAAGCAGCAGTGGTGGTTCAAGATGCTCGTACTTTCCAGGAGACGCTTAATAGATTGCAGCAGCTTGAAGAGGAACTAAACCAATTGAAGTTAAAAAGCTTGCAACAGGAAATTCAAAAGGGTATTGACCAAGCTGACAGAGGCGAACTATTAAACGGGGAAGAAGTGATGGCAAAACTCCAGGCTCGCTATCAAGCTGCTTTGACTGATACTTGATAATGAGCATATTACACTTTTACGCCGTTAGCAGTCAGCGACCTTGATAACATCTATGAATACATAGCTGCGGATGACCTGGCAATAGTGGGACGATTACTTAACCGCTTTACCGAATTGTTTCGGAAACTTGCTGCTATGCCTGGAATTGGCCGTAACCGCCCTGAGTTAGGGGAAGGTATCAGGAGCTTTCCTTCTGGAAATTATGTCATCTTTTACCGCACGGTTGAGGGAGGCATTGAAATTATGCGTGTCTTGCATGGGGCGCGGGATATTGAGAAGATATTTGCTCAAGACACCGAATTTACGCCGGGGGAATAACTGAAGTTGACATTAGTTCTCTAACATGCTCTGCGGAATCTTGTTGTAATGCTGATGCCACGATCGCTTCACTTTCAACTATACTAAACCGAGCGATCGCCTGTTTCACTCCAGGTATACTTTGAGGATTAACGCTCAACTCATCCAACCCTAAACCTAATAAAATTGGTGTTGCTAAAATATCTGCTGCCAATTCTCCACATAAGCCTACCGAAATTCCTGCCGCATGAGCAGCTTGGATAGTTTGCTGCACCATTCTTAACACGGCTGGATGTAGCGCATCAACTAAATTTGCCACGCTAGGATTGGTACGATCGCTAGCCATGACGTACTGACTCAGATCGTTAGTCCCTATACTAAAGAAGTCTACTTCAGCAGCCAACTTATCTGCGATCGCAACTGCTGCCGGAACCTCTACCATAATTCCTACTTTCATCGCTGCATCAAAGGAAATACCAGCTTGATTTAGTTCAGCCTGCACTTCACCCAAAATTACTTTAGCTGCGCGTACCTCAGTTACACTAGCAATCATCGGCAACATGATCTTAATTTGGTGTCCTACACTAGCTCTCAAAATTGCCCGTAGCTGAGTTTTGAACAAATCCAAATGATCCAAACAGAAACGAATTCCCCGCCAACCTAAGAAAGGGTTAGCTTCGGGAAACCCTACTCTCAGATAAGGAAGCGGCTTATCACCACCGACATCTAAAGTACGAATAATTAACGGACGATTATCTAAAACTTGAGCGATCGCCTGATACACTTCTAGTTGTTCTTGTTCTGTGGGGGCGCTTGTCCTATCCAGATAGAGAAACTCTGTGCGGAGTAGTCCCACACCTTCTGCACCGCTAGCCACCGCAACTTGCACATCATTTATACTACCAATATTGGCGAATACGCTAACTTGCCGACCATCACGAGTAATTGCTGGCTGATGTGCTGTAGCTCGTGCTTCCTGTTGGGCAGTTTGCCAAGCTTCTTGCTTTGCTGCCAGTAAATCTAGGATATGTGATTCTGGTTCTACCCAAGCTTTACCACTTTCACCATCAAGTGCCATAAGTGTACCATCTGCCAAGTGCAACACCTGGGCATCTACTCCCAGAACTGCCGGAATACCCAATGTTCGGGCGATAATTGCGCTGTGAGATGTGGCACTACCTGAAGTCGTACAAATACCTAATACCTTTCTCGGATCTAGTCTTGCGGTATCCGAGGGAGTTAAATCAGTTGCAACTAAAATTGCAGGTTCCTCAAGATGCAGGTTAGCAGGGGCATTCCCAGCTAATAATCGCAGCACCCTTTGCCCGACATCCACAACATCGTCAACTCGCTCTTGCAGATAAGAATCCTCAAGTGTGCGGTAGGAAGTCGCTACTTTATCGACTACGGCTTGCCAAGCGGCTTCAGCATTGATATGGTGTTCAAAAATGCGCTCTTTAGCCGCTTCCAACAGTACTGGATCTTCTAAAAATAGTAGTTGAGCGTCGAAGATAGCGGCTTCAGCGTCACCAATTTGCAGAGAAGCTTGGGAGAAAACTGCTTGAATTTCTTGTTTGGCGGTGTGAATTGCTGCTTGTACTCGTTGCCACTCTGGCTCAGGATCGTCTACGTGGTATTCCGTAATCGAAATGTGTGTGGATTGATAATGAACAACAGGTGCGATCGCAACTCCAGCAGAAGCAGCAATTCCCGAAAGTTCGCCGTGAGTTGCTGGTGTCACTTCATGGTGCAATGCTGGTGGAGAATTCAAAGCAACATTATCTTCACCCTCCGGGTTCGGCAGTCCCTCTTTGTTGGAACAACAAGACCGGGCTGCCTCACCAAAATTATTTGCGAATAATCCCTGTAATGCTTCCAGTGCTTCATCTGCATCAGCACCAGTAGCAGTAATCAGCAATTCGTGTCCTTGACGCACCCCTAAAGTTGTAACTTGGTTAATACTGTCACCCCTAACTAGCTCAGTATTTCTCGTTAAATTTCGCACCAAAATTTGGGATTGAAATCGGGCTGCGGTTGTCACAAACTGCGCTGCGGGACGAGCATGTAATCCTAAGCGATTGCTCACAATCAGCCGGATTTCTCGCGTTGATGATTCTACATTAGTTGTTGGAGTAACAAGTGACAACGGCCTACTAACTACGCCCAATTGAGTTGCTTTTGCTAAGAGTGCGCCGCGTGCTTCCGCCATGACTTGGTGAATATCCCTACCAGCCGCCGCAGCTACCACAGCAGCGATCGCACCTTCTACTAGAGGTGCTTCACACAAATACACTTTTTGCTGCTGTGCTTCTGGCAAAAACTCGATTGCCATTTCTGCACTCAGCAAAGCACTACCCAAATCCATTAATACTAAGACACCATCATCAGAGAAAACAGAAGCGATCGCTTCATAAACCTGGATGGAATCTGTACCCAGTGGATTTTCTGGATCTTCAATACCTGCTGCAACAGCTATAGAGACTTGGCCCTGAACCATTTGCGCGGCGAGTTCCCGCACACCTAGAGCTAGTTGTTTACTGTGAGAAACGATAACAATTCCGATCACTGCCACACCGCCAAACTTGTTGAGAGGTTTGCGTTTAGCTAGTTATCCATTTCATTTTCCCATTCCGCACCGCTAAAAACAGTGTTTATTTTGATTACAGTTGCAACTGCCCGAAAATATTCCGGTCTTTCCAGCTAGAAATCCGAATAAAATAGCCTTCTTTTACAGAAATACGTGGTGTCCATTCATAAACTCCATCGCTAGCGGTACGGGAAGAAATGTTTTGGATAAGTTTGTTTCCATCGTACAACTTAATCGAGACATCGCCGTTAAGATTATCCCGCCACAATATTAAATAAGGCTGATCTTTTTTTGCAAGTACTTTATTCACTGGCTGACTGATCAATATTTTTGGTGCAACCTGATTTTTAGTTTTCTTACGGAGTCCCAAATAATGAGGTAAGTCTCGGAAGGCAGAATTTTCTTGTGAATTAGACAGTTGTGGAACAATAATATTTCCGCTCTGGGAATTAAATAAATAAGTTGATCTGCCCCCATCAACGGTAATGATATCCCCTTTAACTCCTAATTTCCGTAATAAATCGGCTGCCTCATCCAGAGTTGCTTGGTTTACCGTCATAATTAACAAAAGCTCGTCACCCTTAACACCATCTTTGTTCAAAGTACCCATGACTTGATACTTATTCGCTTGGTTTTGGGCTAATACTTTCGCTGGATGATCGCTGTATCGGTAAGTGACGATTGCATTCTTCACTGCGTTTTGGTTGAGAGGCGAACCGCTAACCTGGTCATAATCGGTAATGTATGCCTGCTTACTGTTCCAGACTAGAGCTTTCAGGTGAATATTACTATAGTATTTATCTTTTGGTTGCTTGATTGGGCCATAAGGGCTAGTGCCGCCACTGATAACTACACCATTGAGTTTAATTGGAAAGGATAATTGAGAACTAGATTCATATTGTTCAAAAAAAGAACAATTAATCATCGAAAAAACATTGTTTGCATAAAGATTTTTATATTCGTCTGTTACTTCCGAGAACAACTTGGTTTTGAAAAAAGGGCTGTAATGTCCACCTTCGCCTTTATAATATTTACCTTCATTTAGACCCATATTATCTACCTCTCCGGTAATTTGGTCTATTTGCAGTTTGCGAAGATCAATAACTTGTAAATATGCTTCGTTACCATTTGTTAATTCTTTTTTATATATAGCTGCCCCGTCTATGGTTTGAAGAGTCTGATAAGAAGATAGAGGGTTGAAACTTTGAGCAATCCAAAGGCTACTCAGAATTGGCAGTAAAAAAAGCAATAAATTGATGACAACATTCATTGGTATTTTGTTGAGGCAAAAATATTTCTCAGGAATTATAATCTAGATTTTGATATTACCCAGGTTTTGAAGTCCAAGTTTGAGCCTCAGAAGGTCAAAGTTGAACCTCAAAAGGTCAAAGTTGAGCCTCAGAAGGTCAAAGTTGAGCCTCAAAAGGTCAAAGTTGAGCCTCAGAAGGTCAAAGTTGAACCTCAAAAGGTCAACGTCGAGCCTCAGAAGGTCAACGTCGAGCCTCAGAAGGTCAAAGTTGAGCCTCAGAAGGTCAAAGTTGAACCTTAGAAGGTCAAATTTCAAGCAACCTTAGTTGTAGTATAGTTTTGCTTTTGTATTATTAATGGTATAAGAAATGACGCCTAAATTTGAATACAGCACTCTTGCCCATCCCCAGGATATCCAGCAGCTTGCGAGTATCTTTGAGCAGTGTTTCATCAGTGGACTTGGTGGCGAGGAAGCTTACATTAATCTGCTTGGCGTAGAAAACTTCCGCATTATCCGTGAGTCAGAACAATTAATTGGTGGATTGGCAACTCTGGATATGGGCCAATGGTGGGGTGGTGTGCGTGTACCAATGACAGGAATTGCCGTAGTGGGCATTGCTCCAGAGTATCGCGGTTCGGGAGCTGCGATCGCTCTTATGCAGCACACCCTCAAAGAACTTTATGCTAGAGGTATACCGCTCTCTGCTCTTTATCCAGCAGTTCAAAGCTTATATCGAAAAGTTGGGTATGAGCAGGGGGGTAGCTGGTGTAATTGGGAAGTTCCGACTAAAAGTATCCAAATACGAGAGCAACCCCTACCTTTGCAACCAATAGTGCCAATCAATCATCAAGTCTTTCATGAACTATATCAGCAGCAGGCCAGATTAACGCATGGATATTTAGACCGACATCCTGCCATCTGGGAACGCTTAATCCAGCCAGATGAGAAAGAAACATTTTACGCATATTTTATTGGTACAAAAGAGAAACCCGAAGGCTACATTCTTTTTAGCCAACATTCAAAAGAGGATGGCACAATCTTGCGAATAAAAGATTGGGTAGTTCTTACAGTTGCGGCTGCACAAACATTCTGGTCTTTTCTTGCCAGTCATCGCTCCCAAATTGAGCAAGTGCGATGGAGGGGTTCTGCAATTGATTCTTTGACATTGCTGCTACCAGAGCAAACTGCCAAACTTAAGAATACAATGCGTTGGATGCTGCGGGTAGTAGATGTAGTCAAGGCGCTGGAGATGCGGGGTTATCCATCGGCAATTCAAGCTGAACTAAACTTAGAAATTCAAGATAATTTGTTAGATGCAAACAATGGTAAATTCATTCTTTCTGTCGCCAATGGACGCGGCGAAGTTACCAGAGGTGGAAAAGGTGAGTTGCAGTTAGATATCCGAGAACTAGCACCAATATATACAAGTTTGTTCACACCTTACCATTTGCAAATAGCCGGAAAACTGCATGGGACAGAAACAGCTATTTCAACAGCTACGCAAATATTTGCAGGTAGCTCTCCTTGGGTGGCTGATTTTTTTTAATGTGAGTAGATAGTGGGGGTTTATACGCTATCTTGTAACAACAAAAGGTGGGAAGCAAAAGTTGCAAAAGTTATTTTGTATTGTTTTGTATAAACCCTTGATTATTTTATTTAGGGTTGATATATATTCAGTATAAAGTCAATAGCGATTTATACCAATTTGAAAAAAGAATCCGACCAATAGACCATTTGTAGAGACGCGATTCATCGACCATTTGTAGAGACGTGATGAATCACGTCTTTACCCAAAGATGTGTTGCAATCATTTAGGACTTACGCACACTCTACCAATTCTTGGCGTTCTTGGCGTCTTGGCGGTTCGATAAATTAAGCTTTTTGGCAATTTTTGCGTAAGTCCTGTCATTAATGGAATTGGTATTACACAAGTTCCCACTCTCATCAAGGGATTCTATTTTTCAGAGTAGCTCAGGTTGCGGATTCGATATTTCACTTATTAATAATTGTATGCAACTACCCTTGTTTTCACGAGTTGCTCAGGTTCCGAGATTAACACAAAACACATTAATAAGATTAAATTTATGACTAAAAACAAAATCAAGGCAAAAGCAGCCGACGACAAAAATCTGCAAGCTCTAGTTTGCGAGGAACTTTCCGACTCCGAATCAGCAAAAGTTGTGGGGGGATTGTCCCAACCCTCATTAAAAGAACTTTTGGCGGATGTAAAAGCAAAACCAATAAAGGCGGAATCCGACTTTGACTTAACAAAAACAGAATTTAAGGCGGTTTGGGAATCCGACGACTATTGCGGGACTAAAGTACCGGGTAGATTGCCTGGTAAGGGAGGTGGGGTGATTTGGGGGGTGAGTCGTGGAGGTGAGACTGGGACTTTGTGAGTTGGTTGTTGTCAGTTGCATAATACCTCACACCCGCACATCAAACTTAATACCTCGATTTGCTTAGACGAATTCTGTACGACTTCTAGTAGTTTGGGGCGTGACGATACCTGGCACTTACTTTCTCTCTGTACAAAACATAAGAAACTTCCAAATAAAAAACATTTAACTTTTCTTGTGGGGTGGACATCTTGTCCGCCCTTGTTGATGGGCGCTCGTGTCGCCCACCCCACAAGTAGTAGTAATTTATTTCTTAGTAATTCCTAAGTTGGAAACATAATTAATCCTTTGCTCGTCCTTCGGCTAGATTAACAATTTCTGTTGTTGTCAACTCACACCACAAATAAAACTGTCAGCGATTTACTTTTAAGAAGTAATGATGATTTATCGTGCTTATCTAATCCCAAATATAATCTCAAAAAATAACTTAACGGGATTTATGACTTTTTCTCCGGAAGTTCAGCACAATCATCAGAAAAAAATCTAAGTAAAGCTGATTAGTCGCTCCTAACTTGCACACCCACAATCACAACATGAAATCACATCTACTAGCGATCGCTTTAAGCAGTTTGGTTATAGTTGCAGGACAAGCTAAAGCCTCACAATTACAGTCTTGGTACTATGATTCTAGCCAAAACCAATTAGATTTAACTACCACTTCGGGAATAGAACCAAAAGCCTTTTTATTAGATAACCCTAGCCGATTGGTAATTGACTTACCTGGAACTAATTTTAATTCTGATACTGTCAAACAAAGTTTTGGTAAGGCGGTGAAAGAAATTCGCCTTGGCAAACCAGACTCTCAAACAACTCGTTTTGTCGTAGAGTTAGCTCCTGGTTATGATGTTCATTCCCAAAATATATCAATTAAAGGAGATTCTCGTTCTCATTGGATTTTTAAATTCAATTCATTTGACCACCAAAACCATCCTATTGTTGGGGAGAATAGAGAAGATATAGCCATCAAATCTACAGATGCTTCCACATTTGCTGGAGTTGTGAATCTTGGTCAAGAGATGGTTGGTATCACTTCTCAAATTCGTAGCTTGTTAGGGAATTATAAAACATTAAATCCCGGAATATTTTTCTTAGATTTAGCTACAGGAAACTATATAGATATCAATGGTGAAAAAAGATTTGCGGCTGCTAGTACAATCAAATTTCCCTTATTAGTGGCTCTTTTCCAAGAAATAGACGCTGGTAGAATTAAACTCACCGATAAATTAGTGATGCGGCGCGATTTAAAGGTTGGTGAATCTGGAACTATGCAATACAAACCCATAGGAACTAAATTCAGCGTTTTAGAAACTGCTACCTTGATGATGACAATCAGCGATAATACCGCTACAAATCTGATTCTTGATCGCTTGGGTGGTGCAGCAAGAGTTAGCCAACGTTTTCGTAGCTGGGGATTGCAAAATACAGCATTTCGGAATCTACTTCCAGACATCGCTGGCACAAATACAACTAGTTCTAAAGATTTGGTCAGATTGGCGGCGTTAGTTTATAACAATCGTTTGCTATCCCCAAACAGCCGCAATCAAGTTTTAGGTATTATGCGTCATGTCAAAACCAATAGTTTACTACCAGCTGGTATTGGTCAAGGAGCGACGATCGCACACAAAACTGGTACATTGAGATTTATCATTGGTGATGCCGGTATAATTCAAATGCCCAACGGCAAAAGCTATTTAGCAGGTGTTTTGGTGCAAAGACCAAACTACGATCCCAAAGCTGGAGATTTTGTCCGTGAACTTTCGAGAAGAGTCTATAATTACCTAGACAATACCAAAGTTAGCAATATACAACCGATAGTTGGCGATGCCTCCGGCGGGTTAGACCTACGCACTCCTTAATAAATGTAGGGGCATACAGATGTGTGCCCCTACATATCTATCGGTATCAGCTATTTCGTGAAATGTTGTTAGTTCAAGAAATTTTGTATAGCACCACCGCCATTCCTACCAACAGCAGGAATTTCTAGGAAGCTATCTGTAGCTTTGCCCGTACCATCGTCCTTAATGGATGTCTGGTTACCCGGATGTCCATTGGGAACGAAAAGTTGCGGATGATCAAAAGGCGCTTTCTCGTACCTAACTCGGTCATCAGTTAGTCCTTTTAAAAAGGCGACCAATTGCTGTTTTTCTTCTGGTGACAGATTCAATGGGGGGAGAACTCCAAAGTCACCACCTCGATTGTAAAAATCAACCACTTGTTCTAAAGTCGCTTGACCTCCATTGTGGAAGTAGGGGGCAGTGAGTTCGACATTGCGAAGTCCAGGTGCTTTGAAAGCTCCGTTTGCAGTCACAGTTTCACTAGAATTCAACGGTGGAGTCAGGGTGGGAGGATTTTCGCCCAGGAGAAGCTGGAATTTCCCTAACTGAGCCAATCTTGCCTCTGAAAGCGGATTATTCTGCACAGGGTCACTACCACCTAAACCGGGGTCATCCGTAACAGGTCTAACGCCGATATTGAAGAAGCCATTGTCTTCAGGGGGTTTTGCACCGAACGGCGCACGTTTGATTCGTCCATCTTTAGCCACGCTGCTCACTGAAGCAGCTGTTAATTCTGAACCAACGTGGCAACCAATACACAAAGCCTTGCCCTGAAACAGGTTTTTACCTAGTTGCTGCTGAGAGGTTAAAGCTGTGGTGTTTCCTGCCAAGAAGCGATCAAAAGGCGTATCATTGGCAATGAGTGTAGACTCGTACAACTGAATTGCCAGCCCAAAAAACAGCGAGAAGTTATACTCCAACAGCGTGTACTCATTGGTTTGAGAAGAGTTATCAGCGTTGTTGACAAAAGTCCGTCTACCTTGAGCATCAACTTGGATGAGTTGATTAGACTTCCACCACTCCGGCTTAAAGGCATCTTTAATCAGCTGGTCGTAGGTTTTATCCTTCAGTCCGGGCTGAGGATATCTACTATCTGCACCTAAAACGCTGTCTTGTGGATGCACAACCTGTTTGCCTAGCGGTCTGAGGGTAGATAACTTTTGCCCCAAGACTCTGGGGAGCTTTGTACCCCTAAGTGACAAAACATTTTGTAGCAGTGTGTTGATAGATTTAGTGTTGCCAATTTGCGCCAAATTACCAGTAAGTTCATCAACGGAATTGAGTAGCGGCCCAACTAGAGTGTCAGCAAGATTATCTATATTATCTAGCGGCAGCTTGCTGAGAGATTTTTTGTTGTCAATTCGCCCGAACTTATCACCAATTTCCTGAAAAGTACGACCATCAGCCGACAACTCGAAGGAACTTAGTGGCGGGCCAAGCGCCTGAGAAGCCAAAGACGAATTATTCAGTCTGATTTTGACAAATTTAAGCTGATTTGGTTTTTCTGCTTTTACCACAGAAGCGTTAGGATCTCTTAAACCAAAGGGATTTACCCCATTAAAGATGTTCTGTGCCCTTCCATCCCAAAAGTTGCGGAAGTTGAATACTGAATTAATCACAGTTGGGGTGTTACGCGGCTGGACGCGGCGCACATTTGTACCTCCCACGTTAAATACCGGATCTAGCTCGGTTTTTACTTCGTCTTCCGCGCTACCAGGTTTAACATTAACAAACTTAGCATTGGAGACACCCTGAGAGGAACTGACATCATTTCGGTCAGATACAACGGTTTTAGGATCGTTCGGATTTGACAGCTTGTGGAAGGGGAAATCTCCCGGTTTAAGCTGGTAGTTTGGCCCACCACCTATATTAAAAACTGTATCTGGATTCGCTGTACCATCAGCGTTAATCCGTAAAAGCCCAGGAGAAATCTGATTTTTGGATCTATTGTCGGCTCCAGCATGGAAGTGACAACTAGCACAGGAAGTTTGTCCGTCGCTCCCAACCTGCATATCCCAGAAAAGAGCTTTTCCTAACTTGATTGCAGCTACTTTGTCTTTTACAAAGTCTCCTAGATTGTTAGGCTCTGGAACCGATACGCTCTTGAGTGAAGTTAGAGGCGGCGTAACCTGGGCTGATACAGTATTTCCAGCTATTACTGCTGCCAGAATAATGGCAGCAATTGTTATAGTCTTTGAAAATCTTGATCTCAGGTAGTTAATCTTGTTATTCCTGAATTTCCACCCTTGGCGTTTTATTTTTGTCACCAAAGATTTGAGTAAAAACCGACCTCTTGAGGTCAGTAGCAAGTAAATTGATAAGCCAGTAATAAAGACTACTAAGCTTATTATGGGTATGATCCCCATAGTTTTTTTGTAGTAAATTGACACCGAAAAAATTATACATCTCTAATCAAATTTCAAATGTAATATTCATGTAAAGTAATTACACTATTTACAAATTTTATGTGAGCAAAAAACGCTATTAGACTATAAAAAATTCATTAGAGTAGGTAAACTATTTTACATTTAATTTCTATTAGTCAGCTTATTGACAAGCTTTATCTACAAGAGCTTGATAAAATTTAGGTATACAAATTAGATATGTTTTAATTTATCATCTGCCCTACTTTGGCTAAAGTATTTGAATGTTACTACATAAAACTTCTGGTCGCTGGCCTTTAGGGCTAGGGTTATCGCTATTAACGGTCTTATTGTGGGGAATTTTACCTATTACTTTGACGATCGCTCTGCAAGTACTTGATGTATATACCGTCATTTGGTTTCGGTTTTTTGTATCATTTTTACTGCTTACTATATATTTAGGAATACGGGGTAAATTACCAAAGTTAGAACAACTGCGTTCTGTTTCTTGGAAATTATTAGCGATCGCTACCCTTTTTTTAGGGATTAATTACTTTCTTTTCATGCAAGGTTTAGCACTAACATCGCCTGCTAACGCTGAAGTTCTCATTCAATTATCTACCCTTTTATTAGGTTTCGGAGGGTTAATAATTTTTCAAGAACGTTATCGACTGCATCAGTGGATTGGTGTCAGTGTAATGATTTGCGGTTATCTTTTATTTTTTCGAGAACAACTAGCAAATTTAATTACAGCGCATGGCACATACATACTAGGTAGTATCTTGATTGCGCTAGGAGCAACGTCATGGGCTATTTATGCTTTGGCACAAAAACAGCTATTACAATCTTTATCTTCCCCTAGTATCATGCTGATTATTTATGGAGGCTGTGCTTTATTATTCACTCCCCTAGCCAAAATCCAATCACTTTTTATACTTGATAGCTTCCATTTATTAATACTGGTTTTTTGTGCTTTGAATACTTTAATCGCTTACGGTGCTTTTGCTGAATCATTAGAACATTGGGAAGCATCACGAGTAAGTGCAGTAATAGCTTTAGCTCCCATTGTGACATTAATAACAGTTGCAGTTCTATCAATTATTGCACCTAATTGGGTACCATCAGAAAACTTTACTTTCATAGCTATATTAGGCGCAGGTTTAGTAGTCACAGGTTCAGTAGCGATCGCCTTGGGAAAAGCTAGTTAACAACAATAGTTTTCAGGATTATTACTAGGTTTTTCATCTAGTAAAATCGTGCCATCTTCAAAGCTACAACATAAATACTGAGGCAGAGCATTTTTTATTTGTTATGATTTACTAGTGAAGGCAAACTACGGGGTCAGCTTCTTATAAGATGGATACTTTACCCATTTGTGTGACTCTGTAGGATCTGATTTTTGAATTGATAGCCAAGAGAAAATTCTTGAAGAAGAATTCAGAATTCAGGAGTCAGAATTAATTACTAGAGGATTCTAACTACTGACTCCTAAATTCTGTTTTGATAAAATTCCGGCTAATAACTTTAAGTAAACCAAGCAGGGCGCCAGAATAACTACCAAAGCCAACACCTGATAAAACCAGAGTACCGAAACAGTTGAGCGATGAATAGTTTGTTTGGTAATTGGGCCAGCACCCTGAGAAAAAATTCTCTATTGCTGGTTCTTTCAATGGTGCTGCCAACGTTTGGAATTAGCAATTCTATCTTGGCAGCAGAGCGGATTTATGCATCTTATTCAGCTTTAGAGCTTTCTATTTCAGTTACTACTTTAGAAAACTATGCCAAAACAGGTGTAATTAACGAAGACTTGGCAGCCTATCAGCAATATCTGCCTTTTCAACAGCTTCAAGAATTGCGGCAGATTTTACTTAATCGTGTGAAAGTTAGTCCGGTAGTAGTTTCACAACTTCTCTATACACCCCAAGGA
Source organism: Nostoc sp. CmiVER01 (assembly GCF_034531135.2). Classification (NCBI taxonomy): domain Bacteria; kingdom Bacillati; phylum Cyanobacteriota; class Cyanophyceae; order Nostocales; family Nostocaceae; genus Nostoc; species Nostoc sp. CmiVER01. The sequence continues at coordinate 99,457 of NZ_JAVRBU020000009.1, read as the reverse complement.
GAGTTGTTGCTGCATCGGTTGGCGCAAATTATCAAAACCAGTCACCCAGAACCAGGATTTGGTGCTTTGCGTTCGGCGCTAATTTTAGCCTCTGGTGAATCAGAAGGCTTGACACTATTGAATGTGTTGCGTAAATATCCCACCAGCAGCATTCGCCTTGACGTAGCACAGACTTTAGAAATAGCTACGGAATTAGAGAAACTTGTTAACCAAACTCATCGAGCGATCGCAGCAGTATCGATTGAGTCTAAAATAGAAGCTGCTAGCATCAAACACCCGAATTTCTCACAATTACCTGATTTACAAGTTCCGGGAAAGTTTAAGTCGCAAAAATACACCCAAAAGTTTTTCGACTCAACACGCAATCGGCTTTTATTAACTGATGTTTATATTCCCAATGTCCAGAATGCTGCACCCGTAATTGTGATTTCTCACGGCTTGGGTTTAGATAGCAGCAACTTTCAATATTTAGCCACGCATCTAGCTTCTTACGGATTTGCCGTTGTCGTTCCCAATCATCCTGGTAGTGATGCTAAACAATTACATTCTCTGTTGAATGGACACGTCAATGAAATAGCAGAACCAAGTGAATTTCAAGACCGACCAATGGATGTAACATATATCCTGAATCAATTGGAAAAAGCTAATCAATCTGATTCACAGTTTAAAGGTAGGTTAAATCTGCAACAAGTCGGAGTATTTGGTCAATCTTTGGGAGGCTACACAGCCTTAGCCCTGGCAGGCGCTAAAATTAACTTTGAGCAGCTAAAACAGGACTGTCAACCAGCAACACTACAAAACACCTGGAATATGTCTTTAATGCTCCAGTGTCGCGCTTTAGAATTGGGCATTAGCAAGTCTGGCAAGGATTATAACCTGCGGGATGAAAGAGTGAAAGCTGCGATCGCAGTTAATCCCATCACTAGTTCTATTTTCGGCAAAGCTGGCTTAAGTCAAATCAAAACTCCAGTGATGATTGTCAGCAGTAGTGATGATACAGTTGCACCAGCTTTATCCGAGCAAATTTTACCTTTCTCCTGGTTGGCAAATTCACAAAAATATCTTGTCATGCTTGTAGGTGGCACTCACTTTTCCACTATTGGCAATGGCAACCCCGCAAATCAACAAGTAGCATTACCTGCTGATATGATTGGCGATGCTTCTCAAGCGCGTCGTTACATGAATGTTTTAAGTTTACCTTTTTTCCAAACTTATGTTGTAGGAAGACCGCAATACACCCCCTACCTTAACGCCGCCTACACTCAAAGCATTTCTAGTAAGTCGCTTGGTTTGAGTCTCGTCAAGTCATTGAATACAACCGAATTAGCACAATTGCTGGATATTAAAAAAGCCAAACCTGCAAAAGAAAAAGTTCCCAACACCATAGTCAGCTTCGGATTTTGGATGTTGGATATTGGCGTTGCATTGCTGCATGTGATGATTTTTATTTGACTTTGTACAAATGTAATTAATTGAAGCATCCCAAATGTATAAACCAATACGTTAGGGTTAAGCAAAGTGAAACCCAACAAAGCCCAGGAAACGTTGGGTTTTATTGCTCAACCTAACCTACATAACTTAATTATTAAACGAACCGCCCTTCGGGTTCACCAGTCGCCTACGGTGGGAAACCCGCCTACAGCGCTGGTTCACCAAGTACGCCAAGTACGCTAAGGAAGAAGGAGTAATTAGACAATCGCTAAATTAGTTAAGCTGCCTTTGTAGCCACTAATTTCAATAACAGCATCTGTGAGGGCAGAAAATCCATTAGTACTATCATTGAGTGCCACAAAAGTTCGCCTATTACTGCTTGTACCTAAGGTAAAAGTTGCCGCACCTTTAGCTACAAAAGCAGTTGTAGTCAATATTTGTTGTATATCTGACAGATTCAAACTTGCAACAGGGCCAAGTTGAAGCAAATTGGTGGCAGAAACTGCATTCAGCCCATCAATTTTATCTTCACCAATTTTCAAGTCAGTAATTTTATCAAAACCAGACAGCAGTGAATCACTTAGGTTATTGATTACAAATTCATCATTCCCACAACCGCCTGTGAGGGTATCACTACCAGCGCCACCGTTGAGGATGTCATTACCTTTACCACCAACTAGTTTGTCATTTCCTGCTAATCCAAATAGTTTATCGTTGCCGTTTTTCCCGAAAATGCGATCGTTGCCAGCTCTACCAGTCAGTGTATCTTTACAGTTGCTACCGTATAAGGTTTTGTTGGGTACATTTGCATCGTTGGTGGTTGTACTGAGCAGTTGACCGTTGGCATTATATAAATAACTGGTAACTGCATCAATAATACCATCGCTGTTATTGTCAATATCTGCTGAAGTGAGTTTGCCATTGGCATCGTAGTTGTAAATAGTAATCTCATCACCGAGTCCATCATTATTTTTGTCAACTACCTGTGCAGTGAGTTTGCCCTTAGCGTCGTAGCTGTAAGCTGTTACTTCATCAATGATGCCATCCTGATTATTATCAATCTTCTGTGTAGTTAGTTTTCCCTTAGCATCGTAGCTATAGATACCAACCGCATCAATTACACCATCATTATTGAAGTCATAGCTGGCGGTTGTGCGTCCATAAGTGTAGGTTATGGAAGAATTAGCAATGCCGTCGCCGTTGTTGTCACGACTAAAGGATGTCTCGTTGCCGTTGGCATCATAAGTAGAGGTTGTGGACTCTTCAGCGATGCCATCGCGGTTATAGTCATTACCCTCAAATTTGGATGTCAATTTCCCGTTGTCATCATAAGTGTAGTTTGTGATAGAGTCACCGTAGGCTTCATTGCTGTTAAAAAAACTTATAATTTTGGATGTCAACCTGCCCTTGGCGTCATATTTAGCGGCTCTGCGAGCTTGAATGGAGCCGAATAACTTTTGACTATAGAATGTCTCGTTGCCGTTAGCATCATAAGTAGAGGTTGTGACCTCTTCAGGGGTGCCGTCGCTGTTGTAGTCGCCGCTTGCGGATGTCAAATTCCCGTTGGCATCATAAGTATAACTATATGTTGCGACTTCATCTGCAATGCCGTCGCCGGTGGTGTCAAAGCTTTCCGATGTCACGTTGCCCTTAGCATCATAAGTAGAGGTTGCGACTACATCTGCAATGCCGTCGCCGTTGTCGTCACGACTATAGAATGAGAATGTCCGGTTACTGTTGGCATCATAAGTAGAGGTTTCCAAATAACTAGCGATGCCATCGCCATTGTCGTCAATGCTTTCCGATGTCACGTTGCCCTTGGCATCATAAGTAGAGGTTACCACGTAATCAGTGATGCCGTCGCCATTGTTGTCACGACTAAAAGAAAAAGATGTCACGTTGCCGTTAGCATCATAAGTAGAGGTTTCCACATAATTAGTGATGCCGTCGCCATTGTCGTCACGACTAAAAGATGTCACCTTGCCGTTGGCATCATAAGTAGAGGTTTCCACATAATTAGCGATGCCGTCACCATTGTCGTCACGACTTAAGGATGTCTTGTTGCCGTTGGCATCATAAGTAGAAGTTTCGACATAATTAACGATGCCGTCGCCGTTGTCGTCACGACTTAAGGATGTTAGCTTGCCTTGAGTATTATAAGTATAGGTTGTGACATAATTAGCGATGCCGTCGCCGTTGTCGTCACGGCTAGAGGATGTCAGGTTATAGCTGTAGTTAATAACTGAGTCTATTGTCCTATCACTGTTGTTGTCTATGCTCTGGGATATCAAATTGCCATCGGCATCGTAAGTATAAGTTGTAGTTGAGGTCATAAAGTTATGTTCCCAAATAAATATTTGTATAGCTTCAGTTGGGTACTACTACGGGTTTTAATAACATTATTTATTTTAAGAGCATTAGAATAAATACTGAATGTCAGCATTATATCAGCATCATAAATGCTTTGCAATTAATGCTGAATACAGTGATTACTCGGTTGCATTACATACTTTTATTCTGATGGGAGCATTTACAAAAAATTTCCTTGCATTCATTCTTATCGGCATATACTTTAAAGAAATGTGACATTTAATTGCGCTATTGTAAAAATCAGCTTTACATAAGTTGATTTATGAGGCAGCCTGAAAATACTACTACCCAAGCTACTGCTCTGACTAACCACGATCGCAAACCTATTCACATACCTGGCTCTATTCAACCTCATGGTGTTCTACTGGCACTCAGTACTCAGCTAGAGATACTGCAAGTTAGCAACAATACCCAAGAACACTTGGGCAAAGAGCCAGAAGATTTGCTTGGTAAACCGTTGAGCTATTTACTAGAAGCTCAACAAATAGAAACTGTAAAGCAGTGCTTGGGAAAAAAAATTGGCAGTCCTAATGTTTTCAGAGTATCAATAAATACTTTGCATCGGCAACGAGATTTTGACGCTATTGCTCATCGCACAGAAGAAGCTGTGATTCTGGAGTTAGAACCGACAGACTCAAAATCTGAGGTGAGTTTCTTAGACTTTCATGCTTTGGCGGGTGAAGCGATCGCCAAAATGCAAAGAACATCAAACCTGATAGAATTTTTGGATATAGTGGCACAAGAAGTCCAAAAAATTATCGGTTTTGATCGGGTAATGGTCTATAAATTTGACCAGTCGGGAGCGGGTTCTGTTATTTCAGAAGTCAAACGAGAGGATTTATCACCTTATTTAGGACTGCACTATCCCGCTACAGATATTCCAGCGCAGTCTAGGGAGTTATACACGCGCTGCTTTCTCCGATTTCTCCCCGATTTGACGGCCGAACCTGTTAAGATAGTTCCACTGGAAAATCCGGCAACACATCAGCATCTTGACTTAAGTTACTCTCTGCTACGAAGTTTTGATTCGTGTTGTGCTGAATATCATCAAAATATGGGAGTAAAGGCTCTTTTGGTGATTTCGCTGATTCAAGAGCAGAAGCTTTGGGGATTAATATCTTGCCATCACTTAACACCTAAGCATATTTCTTACGAAGTGCTAAAGATGTGCGAATTTTTGGGACAGATTGTGTCTTCTGAATTAGCGCACAAAATTAGTTATTCGGAATGGAACTATAAGGTAAAACTCAAATCGCTACAGTCTGATTTCCTTGAATCTATTTCCCAAGCAGATAATTTTATCGATGCCCTAATTAAACCAGAAATCCGCTTGCTCGATCTCGTTAGTGCCACTGGAGCGGCAGTTTGTCTGGATAATGAAATTACTCTTGTGGGAGCAACACCGAATATTCATGAAGTTCGGGCGTTAATTGAATGGGCGGATGTTCAAGTTAGTGATAACCTGTTTTCCACAGATTCTCTGCCGAAGCTTTACCCAGAGGCGCTTGTATTTAAAGATACTGCTAGTGGATTGCTGTTACTGCGAATTTCTAAAGTCCGGCGTTATTATATTCTTTGGTTTCGCCCTGAAGTTATCCAAACGGTAAACTGGGCAGGTAATCCCAACGAATCCATTCAAGCTCAGGCAGATGGTAGCCTTAGCCTATCTCCACGAAAATCCTTTGAACAATGGCAAGAAACGGTTAGATTAACTTCTTTACCTTGGGAAACTTGTGAACTTGAGAGTGCGATCGCTCTGAGTAATGCGATCGTTGGTATTGTACTATCTAAGGCGGATGAGTTAGCTAAAATCAACCTGGAGTTAGAGCGCAGCAACCGCGAATTAGCTTCCTTTGCTTACGCTGCTTCCCATGACCTAAAAGAGCCTTTGCGGGGAATTTATAACTTCTCAACGGTGTTGCTAGAAGACTATGCCCAAGTATTAGATGATGACGGAATTGAGTGCTTGCAAACAGTAGTTTCCTTGTCTGTACGCATGGAAACCCTCATAAATGCTCTACTGCGGTTATCGCAGTTAGGACAAGCACAACTGCGAGAGCAAGCAACTGACCTTAACGAATTAGTTACCCAAGTGATTGAAGTCTTTCGTGCTAGTCGCCAAGACTCTGCGCTTGTAGATATTCGCATTCCTCGACCTTTACCAACAGTTCAGTGTGACCGAGTTCTCGTTAATGAAGTCTTTAGTAATCTCCTGGGTAACGCCTTCAAATACAACGATAAGCCACAGCAATGGGTTGAGATTGGCTACTTTTCTCAAGAAGCATGGGGAGCAGGGGAGACAAGGGGACAAGGAGACAAGGGGATAAGAGGTGAGAACTTGAAACAAGTCTTTCCCTTTGTCCCCAATTCTCCTTGTCCCCAAGTCCTCTTGCCCAATCCCCAATCCCTAATCTTCTATATCCGAGATAACGGTATTGGAATTCCACAGCATCACCTAGAAACTATCTTTCGACTATTTAAGCGGCTCCACTCTCAAGAAAAGTACGGTGGAGGAGCAGGTGCTGGACTAGCTATTGTTAAGAAGATTGTTGAGCTTCATAACGGCCAAATTTGGGTTGAATCTACCGTAGGCGTTGGCTCGATTTTCTATTTCACGCTGGAATAGTTTAAGATAATAACCAAATATATATTTTTGTTAAGCTCTTTTAAGACCACGAATGACAAAAAAACTTCATGAACCTCTGCTCGTTGTTGAGGACAGCAATGAAGATTTTCGGATGCTACAACGTCTGATGCGGCGCATGTCCGTCCAGAACCCCATACATCGTTGTACTAATGGGGATGAGGTTTTAGACTTTCTTTATCAACAAGGAAGCGAAGCCTTACGCAACTCTAAAGTAGCACTAAGACCTTCTGTTATCTTGCTCGATCTAAATTTGCCAGGTATTGATGGCCGTGACATTTTAGATAGGCTTAAGCAAGACAAGAGTTTCAAGGAAATCCCCATCGTTGTTTTTACCACATCATCTAACCCCAAGGATATTGAACTGTGCTACCAAAAGGGCGCAAATGGATATCTGGTAAAGCCGATGGATGCTCAGGAATTAAAAAAGACAATTCAAGCATTCGTGGACTATTGGCTTGAAGCCAATATGCCGCCAGCTTTGGATTAATTTGTTTATTATCTGTTGATAAAGCAATAGTAAGGAAAGGATAACAAAAGAGACGACCGAGAGGACACAGAGACATTTTCCTCTTTGAGTCACTGTGTCTGCTTGTCTCTATTTGATGCACTTTCCCATTTTGTTATTTATCTTACTGCTTAAATTACTTTAGAATTTCTAAAGAATTTAGATTTTATTTACAGTTATTTTATATTATTTTTAGAATTATGCAATAAAAACATAATCTGGATAAAAGGGATCTACATGGCTCCCCAATCCTCATACTTAATATGTTGGACACATGGACGCTACTCATCATTGATGATTGTGCAGCAGATCGAAAAATCTATCGTCGATATCTGTTGAAAGATCCGCATCAGTCATACCAGATTTTGGAAGCAGACTGTGCAGAAGAAGCACTTGCTTTGTGCCAAAAAATGCGCTTTGATGTCATTCTGCTGGATTTTTGCCTACCTGATATGAGTGGGTTAGAACTCTTCGATCAGATGCAGCAGGAGATATTAGAGGCTTCTGTCCCTGTGATTATGCTGACAGGACGCGGCGATGAGGAGATAGCTGTGCAAGCAATGAAACGGGGTGCATTGGATTATTTGGTCAAGCAACATCTGACACAGGATGTACTTCAACTAACAGTCCGCAACGCCATTAAGCAATCGTGCTTGCAAGCCCAACTCTACAAAACTCAGGAGAGACAGCGCTTAATTGCCACGACTGCTTTAAGAATTCGCCAGTCTCTTAACCTAGAGCAAATTTTGAATACGGCTGTAGCCGAGGTACAGCAACTTCTAAAGTGCGATCGCGTGATGGTGTATCAGTTCGCCCCAGATACCGACGGTAAAATAGTGGCTTCCTCAGTTGAACCATGCTACACCGTAGCATTGTGCGATCGCGTTGAGACACTGGAAGAAGCAGGACAGAGGAAGGAAAGAGGTATAATCACTCATCCCCCTTGCACCCTGCACCCTGCCTCTCTGCCTCTCCTGCCCAATACCCAATCCCCCATCCCTTATATCTATGAGCTTGGCTTGTGTAATTGTGTCAACCTGAAAGAGCAATTTAATACTAAGGCAAATCTGGTAGTTCCCATTAATCTGAGTAACAATGGAAATCCAACCCCCAAGCTTTGGGGTTTGTTGATTGCTCACCATAATTCCGGGGAACGGCAGTGGCAAACTGATGATGCCCAAATGCTCAATGAAGTTTCGGTGCAATTAGCGATCGCCATTCAACAAGCTGAATTGCTAGCCCAAACTCAAGCATCACTTGCCAAAGAAAAGCAACTCAATACATTTAAATCGCAAATTATTGCCACAGTCTCCCATGAGTATCGAACGCCCCTAACTTCAATTCTGGCTGCTGCATCAACTTTGGTAAAACATAGCCAGCAACTAGATGAGTCTAAACAACACAGGTTCTTGGGAATCATTGAACAGAAAGCCAGGTATATGTCCAAACTTGTGGATAATATGCTTCTGGTTAACCAATTTGAACTGGAAAAACCTAAATTTCAGCCAATCCAGCTTGATTTACTGCAATTTTTTGCTGACTTGATCGAACAAGAGCGAGAAACAGTAGGCGATCGCCACGAATTGATTTTTCAAATTACTGGTAATAACCGGGACTTTTGGGGCGATCGCGGACTTTTGCAGCAAATTTTTACTAATTTAATATCCAATGCAATTAAGTACTCTCCAGATGGAGGGACTGTAGAATTCCACCTCATCGGTAAAGAATCACAAGTAATCTTTTATATCAAAGATCAGGGAATTGGTATCCCGATAGCTGATCAAAAAAATTTGTTTCAATCCTTCAGTCGTGGAAGCAACGTTGATACAATCCCCGGTACAGGATTAGGGCTTGCGATCGCTAAAGCTTGCGTAGAGTTACATGGTGGCGATATTACCTTGTCTAGTCAAGTAGGGCAAGGAACTAAAGTTACAGTCAGCTTACCGAAGATATTCCCAACGGCTCAACTATTCCCATCATCAACTTGACTTGTGGCAATTTGATTATCAGTTATCAATTAATCTTTATACTTAAAAGCTTGTTACTGTAAAACTTTAAGAAAAGCTTTTATGAAAAATAGATTAGTTATGAATGCGATTCAAAGTGACTTATTTTCTGGGTTTGACTCTGCTATCAATGAGCCAAAGAATAGTACAGAGAAAGAAGTATTATCTATGCCAGATGCAAATGTGATTTTCTATCATAATTTTTTTAATCAACAAAAGAGCGACGAGCTTTTTCAAAGCTTATTTAACGAAATCAAATGGCGGCAAGACAAGATGAAGATTTACGGCAAGGAAGTAAATTTGCCAAGAAAAACTGCTTGGTATGGAGATAGAAACAAATCATATACATTTTCAGGCATTCATCTTGAACCAGAACCTTGGACACCTACGTTGCTACAAGTAAAAGAGAAAGTTGAGAATATTGCAAAAATTAAGTTTAACAGCGTTTTGCTCAACCTTTACCGAGATGGAAATGATGGAATTTCCTGGCACACTGATGCTGAACCCGAACTAGGTAAAAATCCTGTAATTGCTTCTGTTAGTTTTGGTGGAGTAAGAAGGTTTATGTTTAGGCATAAGCACGATAAAAATTTGAAAGCAGAAATTGAGTTAATACATGGCAGTCTCCTTGTTATGGCAGGAGTAACCCAGCATTTTTGGCAGCATCAGATTCCAAAAACATCTAAAAAGGTTCAACCAAGAATTAATCTAACTTTCAGGGTAATTGGTCATTCTCGTTGATGGTATTTAGAAACAATCATTTGCAATATACAGCCTCCCTTACACAATAGGGAGGTTTTCTCTTATTCTGAGACTTACGCAAACTCTACGATTCTTGGCGTTCTTCTCTAACGAGACGCTACGCGATGGCGTCTTGGCGGTTCGATAAATTAAGCTTTTTAGCACTTTTTGCGTAAGTCTTATATTCAATAAGTTATTGAACAATTAACTACACACCCTCATCTAGTGCCTTCTGAATAGCTTGACGGCAAAATTCAGGTGGGTCATCCTTAGCTTTAACCGCATCCTTCATTTCCTTAGTGACACGGAAACTAAGCTGTTCATTTAGCTCTTTACTTTGTGGATTACCAAAATTTTCAGGTTTACCCTTGCGGTCAGACATTGTTTAGAGATGTAAATATAGCTTTAAACCGACGAAACCATCGGATAATAGTTTTAAATCGGTGAGCGTACTGTCTGGAAAACTTGTAACTCACCGATACCACTTTTGAGAAATGGTAACTCTATGTTTACACGTTCGGAACTCGAAATCAAAACCATCAAAGAACTGCGTGACCTATGCTTACGTTACGGCATCAAACCAACCGGGAATAAAGGGTACAAGACCTCATGGATTACATCCTTGATGGTATTTCCTCGAATGGCATTATCTCAATTCGAGGCAGATAAAGGATTAAAACCTCCTACCTTTGCTTTCATGCAAGCACTGAGTAACGCTATAGATGAGATGAATGCTCCTACTGATGAGCAAGCAGCGCTCATCAAAATCACGATGGAAGGAAAAATCATGAATTACCCAGATAGGTACACTCAAGAGAAACTGCTAGCTTTGCATAAAGCAAAAATGTATCTTGAAATGGCGATCGGGTTACTAAGCCAGTAATCATCTATTAATCTCTGTCAGCTAGCTCCCTTCATGCTAGAGGGGAGTTTTTTGTCAGTGCCTTGGGGTGCAGGGTAACAGTATGTGACTTTTTTGATGTTTTTAAAGGAAAAATCGATGTGAATTTCTAAATAGATGTTAGATATCTGGAGTTATTAGGGTAATACTTAAGAACTCTAAGGATATAGGATAGAGATATGCTTTTATTGCCTTTTCCCTGATAAAGGGGTTGAGAAAGTAAGCATTTTATGAGCATGATTAACGAGTATGATTTTATATTTATGCTTAAATGAATGCTGAAATTAAGATATTTGAGCATTAGATAAGTATTTGAGATAGAAAAGAGTAAAAGTATTGATTTTGTGTTAGTTCAAGGTTTTCTCAACTTAAACAAACCATTTGACTGGACTTCTCACGACTGCGTAGCGCGAGTGCGAAAATTATTGCGCCTCAAACGTGTCGGACATGCGGGAACCTTAGATCCAGCTGCTACAGGGGTTTTACCAATCGCTCTTGGTAAAGCTACAAGATTATTGCAGTATCTGCCAGAAAACAAAGCGTACAAAGCCACTATTCGCTTAGGTGTGCGTACTACAACGGATGATTTACAAGGCGAAATTATTACTTCTCAACCTTGTGCTAGATTGAGTTTGGCACAGGTGAAAAGCGTATTACCACAATTTGAAGGCAAGATTGAGCAAATACCACCTAGTTACAGTGCAATTCAAGTGGATGGTAAACGCCTCTACGATTTAGCACGCCAAGGTAAAACAGTGGAAGTTCCAGTGCGAACAGTGGAAGTTTTTCAGATAGATATTTTGGACTGGAAAGAAGGGGATTTTCCCGAATTGGATGTTGCGATCGCCTGTGGTTCTGGTACATATATTAGAGCGATCGCTCGTGACTTAGGTGCAATTTTAGAAACTGGTGGCACTCTTGCTGCTTTGATTCGCACTCAAAGCAGTGGTTTCGATCTAACAGATAGTCTCACTTTGAGCGACTTAGAAACTAAACTACAAGCGGGAATATTTCAACCGATTTCCCCAGATGCAGCTTTACAACATTTGTCATCTGTGACTTTACCAGCAACATCTGCTCAAAAATGGTGTCAAGGTCAGCGAATTTCTCTAACTTTTGATGTTCCTAAAATAGTACGAGTTTATGATGAAGAGACTCGCTTTTTAGGTATTGGGCAATTACAAGATGAAGTGTTAATTCCCCAAATGGTTTTTGAACCGATTTCTTAAAACTGTAATAAGTTAAAGGGTTTAATTTGAATACATTTGACCACAATGTGTAAAATTGTCATCAACAGTAAATTAAATGGTAGCTCTACCCAATAACTGGGCAGATATTGAATCTGATATCATATATCAAACAATGAGTGATTTACTAGTTTCCTTTAGCCAAGAGCAAATAAAACTGGGAATAAAATATGACCATAATGGCAAACATTTAAAAGCTATTGAGAAAGGTCAAGTTCCGCCACGCGCTAATGCTGGGCTTGTTGCTTCTCAAGAAGAGGAGTACGATTTGAAATCAAAAGTGTTAGGTAAAGGCGGCGATAGACAATTTCATGCAAAGTTTATTGATGGTGTGTTGCACTTTCCAGGTTTGGTAACAGAACATTAGTGCAGAATACATATGACAAGACTAGAATTAAAAAATCATCCAGTATGGCGGGATTTAGTTGAAATCTTAGAAAAATTAGATGCTCATAGACTAGTTCAAGAACATCTTGAACTATGTGATTATAAGGTTTGCGGCTATTGGGATGAGCAAGATAAATATTATGAAATAATTACTTTGCCCCCTATCCTCGAAACAGAATTAGTTAGCAGTTCTATTGGTTTTACTGATAAAAAACGCTTTTTAAAACTAAAGTTTGTTTTCACAGTCTCTAATATTGATGCTATAGCTCAGTCAATTCATAACGCTCAAAGAATTGGTGAGTTACTTCTTGTCTATGATGAAAATCTAGAATTTGTAGATGAAAATTGGCTTTTAGATATTAATTCCCCTTTTTTGGATATCAAAGTTTCTCACACCTGAATACTGTAGCAGCTTCAACTGTAATCGAATACTGCAATGCTTGGCAGCTAGCCGTGTGACACGATTAGAAAAATAATATAACGAACTACTATGACACAAAGTCCAAATCCAATTGAGGCAATTTTAGAGCAGACAGCAGAAAGGGCTGAAGCGAATGCGACAGGAATAGAAGCGATCGCTAGACAGGAGAACTACAAGTAATGAGCGATCGCCATCCTACCACTGCACGTCTCAATGTCTACATCCAAGGTCAAGGATTCCCCATTTTGGGCTTACATGGTCATCCTGGTACTGGTCGTAGTCTATCTGTCTTTACTAATCATTTATCAAAACGTTATAAAACTTTTGCCCCTGATTTACGTGGATACGGCAAAAGTCGCTGGAATGGTAATTTTAATATGAATGACCATTTAACTGATTTAGAAGCGCTGCTAGACCGCTTTGAGATTGAAAAGTGTCTAGTATTGGGATGGTCGCTTGGGGGTATTCTGGCAATGGAACTGGCATTACGTTTGCCAGAGCGGATTACAGGGCTGATTTTGGTGGCGACAGCCGCAAAACCCCGTGGTAGTCATCCTCCTATCACTTGGCAGGATAATTTATATACTGGGGTTGCTGCCCTGATAAACTATATAAAACCGAGTTGGCAATGGAATATTGATACTTTTGGTAAGCGATCGCTTTTTCGCTACTTAATCCAACAACATACATCTACCGCTTACAAATACATCGCTACCGCAGCAGTACCAGCTTATTTGCAAACCTCTCGTGCTGCTACTCGCGCCCTGTATAGTGAAATTCAATCGGGATACAACCGACTTCTAGATTTGCCACAAATAGAATGTCCTAGTTTAGTACTAGCTGGTGATAAAGACCGCCACATTACACCTAGTTCCAGCTTAGAAACTGCTCAACACCTCAACAATTCTCAATGGAAGTGTTATCCCAACACCGCCCATCTTTTTCCTTGGGAAGTTCCCCAGCAGGTGCTGAATGACATTGACCAATGGCTGGAAGTTAATCCGCAGGTAATTAGTAGTCAATAGTCTAATATTTAAAAAATATTTAAAAAATTTTGACTATTGACGAAGAATAAATCGAGAGTGAAGATGTGGTGACGCGGTGAGTGAAAAAGACGCATTAACGCGGTAAAAGAATCTCAATCTCTCCGTATCTTTGCGTCCCAGCATTCTCGCATCTTTTCCATTCTCTGGCCTAACTTAACTTAAATCTGACCGCCAAAGGCAGGCTGTACTTTGCGGTCAAATCTTTCCCCCAAGTCTTCAGCAATTGTTAAGTTATTAGGTTTACAGCGCTTGATGTTCACAGAAATTCCTTGCGCTCCTTCGCTCTCCAAATCTTCTATATATCCAATGCTTGATAATTTTGCATCAGAAGAACTTAGAAATGGCCCGAAGTAGTATGTGCAACGGGGATTTTGCGTCTTAATCTCTACCCACCAAGCCAAGCCGATGAAGTCGAATGTGTTAATTAACACTTCCTTGAGGTTATGCCAAATGGTTTTCATGGTTTTAGCCAGTTTATAAACGTCTACAGGGTGTTAAACGATATGTTGCTTTATTATCTTTTACATTTCTTTATACTCTGTTACTGTTATTTTTTCAAAGAGTTTTTTTGTAATTTATCTAAGTGCAAGGTATTTAGCGATCGCTGGCGATAAATTTCATAAAGCGTCATACCTGCTGCTACAGAAGCATTGAGGCTGGGAGTCTTACCTTGTAGAGGAATCGATACTAAGAAATCACAGGAGCGTTGAGTCAACATACTCAGACCTTCGCCTTCTGAGCCGATTACCAAAACGATTGGGCCAGTGAAATTGACTGTATGCACAGGTTCGCTTCCACTTGCAGCAGTACCGTAAATCCAATAGCCAGCTTCTTTTAATTCTTCCAAGGCGCGGCTGAGGTTGACAACTCTAGCTACAGCAAAATTTTCTAAAGCACCTGCTGCCACTTTCATCACAGTAGAAGTGATCCCAGATGCTCTTCTTTGGGGAATCACTAAACCTTGAGCGCCTATTGCTTCGGCGGTGCGAATAATTGCTCCCAAGTTGTGGGGATCAGTAATTCCATCAGCCACGACAATTACGGGATCGGTTACAGCTTTTGCCTGTTCAATTAAATCGGGCAATTCGATGTAAGCGTAGGGAGCAACTTGTGCCGCCACACCTTGGTGATTGGCTCCGTTGGTGAGATAGTCTAAACGCTTGGGTTCAACCTCGTCAATAACTGTGCCATTTTCTTTCGCTTGCAAGAGAAAATGGTGGAAGCTGGGGTCGTAGCGCAGACGGGTAGTAATCCAGATACGGTTGAGATTGCGCTGATTTTGCAACGCACTCAATACTGGATGACGACCGTAGATGAGATCGTTATCTTCTTCTGTCGGTGTAGATACAGGCGGCTGGGAGAAATTGCTATTCCGTTGGCGGGAGTTGTCAATAGGGTTGCTATCTATTTTCCTGGGATTACGAGTCGGATTTGCAACATCTATTTTCCTGGGATTACGAGTCGGATTTGCACCAGAAACAGGGTTGCTATCTATTTTTCTGGGATTGCGAGTCGGATTTGCATCAGAAACAGGGTTGCTATCTATTTTCCTGGGATTGCGAGTCGGATTTGCACTAGAGACAGGGTTGCTATCTATTTTTCTGGGCTTGCGAGTCGGATTACTAACAACACGCTTACCCTGAATTTTTACGGGTTGCCCACGATTTGATTCGTTAGAAGTCTTGATTTTTCTAGGTTTATTCTGCATTTGAGTTATAGATATAGCGTATGGTTGGTCATTACAATTACGTCAATTTCTTTAACCAAATCTACTGATGTGGCTACTTAAAATTAAGTTCTCACTCTTTTTTTACATGAAGCATTTGCAACAGTTCGGTTAGACGCTGGTAATCGGTGAGATATAAATAGCCAATTAAGGTTTCTAGACTGGTTGCCTGTTGATAAATTTCGGGATTAAGTCGCTTAGGGCGTCCTGTGGCGGCGTTTCTACCCCGTCGGACAATTTCTAATTCAGTGTCCCTGAGCTGAGGAACCAGCGATCGCAAATGTAGCGCTTGTGTTTCCGCTCTTACCTGCTCCACTACCAGACTATGGTAAATTCCTGCTCGCTGCAATGGCAGCAGATAGAACATTCTAACATATAACTCATAAATTGCATCCCCCAAATATGCTAAAGCAGTAGGAGAAATTTGTTGCACTTGTGAGAGGGAAATCTGTTGGAATGGCGCTGTGGTTGTCAAGAGTGCTTGAGTCCAAGATAAAGTCTGTTTGGAAGTTTCATCTTGTCCATCTAATACCTCTTCCTCCTGTGACTTCACAAATAAATCATTCCTTGACGGGCTACATTTGGCAGGCATTCTTTGCAAAGACTGATTTTTCTGAAGTAAGCCATAATTCTATACTTAGCATAATCAATACTATCAGAAATACTTAGCTAATTCTATCTTTTTGATTAAGAGTTGGCATTTAGCTCACCCTGATGTCAATGCCCATAAAGCCAATTTTCCCTACTTGTGGTCTGTGTCTAAAATAGGGTAAAATTTTGACATCAAATTCACCCTGTTACTTGATCGCATTGTCATGCTTACTTAGTAAGCGACAATTTTTAACTATACACTATCAAGTCAAGTTTACCTATAAACAAATCTGCTGGCTTTGTATTTCTTACAAATTTCTCAGACTTGATGTTTATCCGATAAGAATCCAAAAATTACATACCCAAGAACTGGGTGTCTATATCTTTAATTATCGCTCATTTAAAAATAATAGCTTAACTGGCTTTGTGCCTCTCCCACGAGGAGAGAGGTTTTCTGCCAGAAGTTTTAAAAATTAAGCTATCCGATGTTGAATCTAGATAGCCGAATTGATCTCTCGGTTCAAGCAATCAAGACTACTTAACGTTTTCTAGAGCTTCTTCAACTGATTTTTGCAGGGAGAGAAACTTCTCTAGGCGAACAAGCTTGACCGTTTGAGTTACCCGGGCATTAGTGACGATTTGCAAAGTGCCTTCGGCAGTTTGAGCCTGCTTGGCTAGCTGCACCAAAGCACCCAAGCCAGAGCTATCAATAAAGTCGATTTGTGAGAGATCCAAAATAATATGCTTAGGGCCCTCGTCAATCTTACTGCCAAGTACCTTGCGAAATGTCGGCTCAGAAAAGGCATCTAACAAACCTGTGAGGCGGAATAGCTGACAGTTATCCCGGACTTCACGAGTGCCCCTCAGGCTAACGGTTAGATTCAATGGATCAGCAATAATTCCCTCCTCATAAGTTAAAGTGAACGCTCAAGTATAGATGGTTTTTGAGCAAGTTGTCTACAATCTACTAGAGGATTGGGGATTGGGGATTGAAAAGAGGCAGAGGGGCAGGGTGCGGGGGGCAGAGGGGAAAATTCCTCTCCCCTGCTCCCTGCTCCCCTTATTCCCCATTCCCCATTCCCCATTCCCCATTCCTTATTCCCCATTTTTACCTCACTTCGGCTGTCTCGGCTTGACGTGCTGTTCGCATGGCTTGAACAAATTGCTCAAACAAGTAATCAGCATCGTGAGGGCCAGGACTGGCTTCTGGGTGATATTGTACAGAGAATACAGGTAGAGATTTGTGACGTACCCCAGCAACGGTGCGATCGTTTAAGTTCAGGTGGCTGATTTCCACAACCGCCGTAGGTAAAGAATCTGGATCTATAGCAAAACTATGGTTTTGGCTGGTAATTTCTATCCGTTGTTGTAAACCGGCTGGCTGATTTAAACCACGGTGACCAAATTTAAGTTTATAGGTTTCTGCCCCTAGTGCATGACCTAAAATTTGGTGTCCCATACAAATACCAAAGATGGGCTTTTCACTTAACAAAAGCGCTTTGGCAGTTGCAATTCCTTCAGTGACGGCAGCAGGGTCGCCAGGCCCATTTGAAAGAAATACACCATCTGGATTGTAGTTGAGGATTTCCTCTGGCGGCGTATCAGCAGGCACAACAATTACCCGACAACCATAACTTGTTAAGCGACGCAAAATATTCCGTTTTACGCCAAAGTCAAGGGCAACAACGGTAAAGGGTTCTCCAAGACTTTCCGCAGCCTCCGAGTTGAATTCCCAAGCTGGAATTGTGGGATCTGACCATTCATAAGCCTTTGTTGTGGTAACTTCTCGAACCAGATTCAATCCCGCCATATTGGGAGCCGCCTGTACCTGCTCTAGCAATTCCGCCTCATCGAGAATAGTTGTGGAAATGCCACCGTTCATGGCTCCAAACATCCGAATTTTGCGGGTGAGGGCGCGGGTATCGATGCCGTAGATCCCTGGTACTTGATTTTGTTTAAGGTACTCTGGTAAGGATTGTGTCGATCGCCAGTTACTCGGATGGTGACAAATATTCCGAGCGATCGCACCCCGAACTTGGGGCCCATCTGATTCTTCATCTTCAAGATTGACACCAGTATTGCCTAATTCAGGATAAGTAAAAATGACAATCTGACCGCAGTAACTTGGGTCGGTTAGTACTTCTTGGTAGCCAGTCATACCAGTGTTAAAGACCACTTCTCCGATCGCGGTTCCCGTAGCACCAAAAGACCAACCGCGATAAGTGGTTCCATCTGCTAGGACAAGTAAAGCTGGTATTGCGTCAGACAGGGGCATAGTAAATTGGGGAGTGGGGAGTGGGGAGTGGGGAGTGGAAGAGGCAGAGGGGCAGTGGGAAGGGTGCAGAGGAGAGGAATTTTCCCCCTGCTCCCTGCTCCCTGCTCCCGTGCTTCTTCCCCATCCCCCAATACTGCGATTGTTAATTATCCCATGAGTTAAGCAATTGGAAGTTTTTAAAATAGTTAATTAAAATTAAAAGGGAGTTAAATTAGCGGGAGTGGCTTTGGCAAAGCTTGGACGGTTAAAATTAATTATGCTTCAGTCTTTTTTATCCCGTGCAACCCTAATTTTTCTATCAAGCGCTCTAGCGGTTTTGTGTGTTGCCTGTAGTGAAGACCAACGGAACACTGCGACTGGTGGCAATGAGCAACCTGCGCCAATTGGGGATCAAGCATCAGTACAGCCTGCCGTCGAACCAACAACACCAGCAATTACCCCTACTCCAGAAGCACAGGCGCTAGAGCCGCTAACGTCTGAAAGTGAACCAAGTCTTTTTGAAATGGGACGAGACAAAGCTGTTGGCGCTTGGAGTATTAGCCGATCTGCTCAATCTCCAGATGATTGGAATTTGGTGGCAAGTCAGTACCAAGATGCGATCGCGCTGATGCGAAGAATCCGGCGACAAAGCCCAGAATTTGCGATCGCTCAAACCAAAATTACTGAATATCGTCGCCAGATTAAATATGCCCAACAGCAAGCTAATCCTCGCCCTGTGCGCGTTGCCGAACCGAAGAAGATAGTAGTTGTGGTTCCCCAAACAATAACCACACCAAAGTATACCTCACCTATATCGCCTCCACAAGAAATAAGCCCGTTACCGCCAAAACCAGCTTTGCCTTCATCAGCAGTGGTAATTCCAACTCAGGAAGTATTTACAGCCCCGATTAAAAGGCGAATTGGTGGAACGCCAATTGTCGAAGTCACCTTTAATGGCCAGCAACAATTTGACATGATTGTAGATACGGGAGCCAGTGGCACTGTAATTACCCAAGAGATGGCTGATAGTTTGGGAATAGTGCCAGTGGGCAAAGCTAAGGCAAATACCGCGAGTTCTAGGGCTGTAGAATTTTCTGTGGGCTACGTTAATTCGATGGCAGTTGGCGGGGTAACAGTGAATAGAGTAGCAGTAGCGATCGCAGGTACGGAACTAGAAACTGGACTTTTAGGACATGACTTTTTTGGCAACTACGATGTCACCATCAAACGTAATGTGGTAGAGTTTCGTCCGCAATTGCGATCGCAAATTAATCCGCCAGAAACTCAACTAACTCCTCCAACTTCGTCCAAGCGGCCCCGCTTTGTAGGATATCCTTAGCGATTTTAATCCCTTGGGCGTGATCGAGGAGTGCGATGGTACCCCCTACTTGCAACGCCAACGACGCATTTAAGGCTACTGCATCTTGTTGTGCCTGAGTTCCCTTACCCTGGAGTACAGCCTTGAGAATCTCCGCATTTTCTTGGACATCTCCACCTCGAAGCATACCTATAGAAGCAGGTGTTAGATCCAAATCTAGGGGATTAATGCTAGTTAACTGCACTTCTTTGTCTGATAACACCGCCAAGTCAGTTAAATCTCCTAACCCAGCCTCATCAAGTTTTTCTCGTCCGTGCAGCACAATCGCCTTTTCCTTGCCCAAATTCTGTAAAGCCTCGGCAACTGTTGCCAAAAGCTTAGGAGTAAATAAGCCCACTACCTGCCCAGTTGGACGCAAGGGATTTACTAACGGCCCGAGCAAATTAAAAATTGTTCGCACTTTCAAAGTCCGGCGTAATGAAGCAACCGCCTTGAGTGCTGGATGCCAACCAGGGGCAAACAAGAAAGTGATCCCGACTTCTTGTAATGCGGCTTGTACTTTTTCACTAGAGGCATTTAAGTTTACACCCAAGGCTTCTAAAACATCTGCACTTCCCGTGAGACTTGAGGCTGAACGATTGCCGTGTTTGGCGACAGGTATACCAGATGCTGCGGCGACAAATGCAACTGCTGTAGAAATATTAAAGGTTGATGAACCATCTCCACCAGTTCCACAGGTATCTATTAAGGGGATTGGGGATTGGGTAGATTCTTCCCCAGCCTCCAGTCCCCAGTCCCCAGTCCCCAGTTCTGATTGAGATTGTAATACTTCAGCCATGCCGGTTAACTCGTCGGCAGAAATGCCTCTAAAGTTTAACGCTGTTAAAATAGCCCCTGATAACTCTGGGGGAACCGCTTCACTGAGCCAACCTTGCATCAATTCAGCAGCTTGAGTTCGGGACAAGGATTGGCCATCTATTAATTGTTGCAGCAGGACATACCAGCTAGCAGAGGATTCTTGAGCAGGGATTGGGGAAGTTATCATAGCTAAGGTTTGTATGTTGTAGCTATATTAAGAGCTATGGGGTTATCCTACCGGAAAATTGGAAGCTATCAAAGTTAGCCTTAAATCTCAAGCCTTAATTGCAAAGGTGGATTAGCAAGATTGTGAACTTGTGATTTTTTTTCCAAATCAAGTTTAACTTCGTAATTGGTAATGAATAACTCTTTTCCTTTAGCCGCACCACTCTGCTTATAGTTATTCATCCCATACTGTAATTCCCACTCTGAAATATTAGCCCATTGAAAATTTTCTCGAATGTGCAATGAGTCATCGTAGGTAATTAGCCAGCGATGATGACATTGTTGCAATAGATTAGCAAATCTCTGATGTTCAAAAGAAGTGTGCAAGTCACCATCTTTACCGTAGAGTTTTGATTTCGTAGCGCTAAAATATGGCGGATCTAAAAATAAAAATACATCTTCGCCTTCTGATTTTAATAGGTGACTGTAATCCAAATTAGTAATTTGGATATTTTCTGAGAGAATATTTTCTAATTTTTCTAATCTTTTTATTGAAGAATCAGTAAATCTTTTATGAAAAGCTTGTTCAGAAAAACCGCCTGATTCTACGGTTCCAGAAAAAGTAATTCTATTGAGGACGAAAAAGCGAACTGCTCTTTCTAAATCAGATAATTTATTTACATCTACACTGATCAATTCCGAAAATAATAATTTGCCATTTGTATATTTTACTTTAATATGTCTAATTTCTTTAACTAACTGAACTATATCAGACTGGGCAACCTTCCAGAATAAGAAGAGTTCACGGTTTAAATCGTTAATCCAAATCTTGATATTAGGGAACTTTTGTCTTAAGTAAATAAATACAGAACCACCACCTACAAAAGGTTCTCGGAATTCCGAAAAGCTTTCTGGTAAATATTCAGATATTTGATTTATTGCTTTCGATTTACCGCCAGGATATCGGAGAGGACTTTTGAGCATAAAGTAATTTTTATGGCTTAATAATATATTTAATTATTCAAATATTTAGAAAAAAGACAACCAATTACTTGATGGATAATAACCAGTCATGTCAATTGGAAGAAATATGGAATTTTGCAGTTTAGTCCACCTAATGGTGGTAGTATTTCCACTAATCACAATGTAATTGCCTATTTGGGGATATTAGAGTGCGGTTTTTCTGTCTAATCATCAGAATTAGAGGTATTAGACCGATAAAACCAGTCTAATAAATAGTTTGGCTGCTACAAAATCTGACTGGTGGGAAATTTTATATTTATCCCAGCCAGAACAACATTTTGTTGCAACTGATATCTGACAGCAGCCAAGAGAGTTAACCGTTTCATGTAGCGGTTGCGCTTGAGCTTGTCTTTAAGCTTTTGTGTCATATCTCAAGTAGGGAATCTCAATTTTTAGTTATTAAAGCGAGACAAAAAATGCAAAATAAATCTGTTCTGAGGAATATTTTCAAGGTAATGGCAGTAATTTTGGTCATACTGGGTATCTATACTGCTCAGTCTGCTATGGCCAGCGATCAGACTTTCACAAAGGCCAGTCTTCAGGGAAATTATGCCTATATCAACAACAGTGCTAATGTTGCCAGCTTAGGACCGATAACCTTCAATGGAAAAGGTGGACTAACTATCGATCTCATAGCGAACTTACCGTGTAGCAATCCCATTCCTAATTGTTCTAGAAACATTAACGATATTCCCCGGGTGACGAATGGAACTTATTCGGTAGCAACAAATGGTACAGGTATTGCTACGATCCCTTTTTCTACCGGCACGGTTACATATAATTTTATAATCTCCGAGACTGAGAAAAAAGGAAGCATACTCTTAGCAACCCAGGTTTTTGCGATTGGTCAAAAAGGAGGATTGGCCGGGCAGTTAATCGCTCCCACATGGAGTCGAGTATCAGACTAAGGATAGAGCAAGCATAGCCGAGTAGAGTGAGCAAGACTGAAGCCTTGTTCACTCTAACGGTTTTTGTAACATTTTATTTGTTACTGTACATAAGCGATCGCAAACTATCTAAGATAAAATTACGCACTCGTAATATTTGCCTATAAATTTTATCTATAGTTTATGTTGCATTTTCGTAAAAGTCTGTTACATTACTTAACAGGCAGTTATAACTGTTACAACATAAAAGCTCGGAGTATTATTTATGGCAGACGTTAAGAAGACTACGGCTTCGGTTCCAGAAGATCCTAATGCTTTACGCTGGGGCTTCACTCCTCAAAGCGAAAATTGGAACGGTCGTTTTGCAATGATTGGTTTTTTATCTGCCGTTGCGCTTGAAGTGTTTTCTGGTCAAGGGATTTTACACTTCTGGGGCATCCTCTAGATTTAAAGGTTTTTAGTTTCATTAGATTATGAGGCAAGGCTGGGATTAGTAAAATTGTCTGCCTTGCCTCGTAATCTCAAGAATTAAAAAAGTTGCTAGCAGTTAGCGTGATGAGCGAAATATTACACGACCGGGAGATTCTTCCTGATTAATTCGTGCATATACTCGAAGACAAGTTAAGACTTCGCCAGGAATACCACCACAGTCTAGTTGTAAGTCATCTTTGGATGAAGCACAGATATCTGCATAAAGTCCTGATAATTGGCGAATTCGCACTTCATTACCTGCATTAATAGCTTCGTCAGCGACTTTCTTCAAGATGCGCCGTGATTCATGTTGTAGCTTTCCCCACCAAGAATAGCGTTCAGCCGGTGGTACAAATACTAGGGAATGTATAGCTTCGTCCATGTCAATCCAAGCACGGAGAATTGACAGGGGATCAGTATTTTTTTCAGCTTTTTGGGTGCGTTGGAAGCGATCGCTTAAAGCATCAATATATTGATCGCGCTGTTCTACTTTGGAGTGTAAGGAAATGACATCGAAGCTAAAAACGCTCTTTAAAGCATGATGTAAATCTGGGTCTATTTCGATAAAATTCATATATAAAAATAGGAATGCTGCTGGTAAATCGGATACATTAACTTGCGTATTTTTAGGATTTGAAAGTGTTTGTTGGTATAAGCATAATCCCTGAGTTTGAACAGTACCACTAAGTCCGGGGTAGATAATTTCGTCGCGGATAAAGGGAAGTTGATAGAGGTTAGAATTATCTGCGATCGCACCAACTTCTTGAGCTAAATCCAAGGTGCGCGATCGCCAAGTTGCAGCTAAATCCTCTGGTACTCGCAACAGCTTGCGTTGAATCTCATTCCACAAATCTGAGTCCGTTGTGCTTTGCAGTTGGGAATTACCCAGATAATAATTAAGTTCTGAGTCAGAATCAAAAACTTCCCGCAAATGATTTAGTTTTAAATCATCTGGCGCATCTTCCCAACCAGTATTTTGCTGTGGAAGTGAAGGTTCCAACAGGTTATGAAGTTCTTGCAGCACCTCATCGCATATTTTAGATCCTGGATCTAGTGGTAATTCTGTGCGAGCCTGATTTAAAGTAGCCTCTAGCCCATACAAACTAAACCGCAGTAACTGGGCTAACTCTGAATTTTCTATCTCTAATAATTGACGCAAGTGCTGCATGAATCTCACCTCCAAATATTTTTGTAGCTAATAAACTTGGCAAACCTCTGCGCCCCTTAGCGTTTAAAATCTTAATTTTTTCAACGCAGAGGAACGCAAAGGTTAGCGCAGAGGAACACAAAGGTTTAATGCAAGAGTTAATGTATACCGCAAAAGGGATCGCGTTCTTTATCAACTTCGTTGGGCTGCAATTCTAATTCAGCAAGATAAACGCATCCCTCTTCTTTGAGGCATTCCTGACTGTTTGATGTCCAGTAAGGGACTTCACCGGCGTGCATCCGCAAAATACCTTGATCGTCGAGAGTTACACGATATTGGCAAGGGTAATCTGTTGTTACATCTGGTTTGCTGAGTGCGCCAATTCTTATCCATTTTTTGCTGTTGGTTTCGGCGTCTGTTTGATAAATATAGAAAGTGTGTTGGCCAGTTTGCGGGAAGGGAGGTAAGGGATTACTAATTAACCCAATTCCTGGTTCCGTCACGCCATCGCGCAGATAGTGAAATTTTTGGAACAATTTACTACCATCATTTCCTACTTCAAACACAAGATGATAGGCATCTGGTTGATCAACAGTTGCGGACTCAAGAACATTGACGGCAATATCACCATCATTTAAATCTTTATTGAAACGTTCCACAGCAATATTCCAGTTCAATTTGCCATCAGCAAATAGCGCCGAAGTTCCTGAAACTACCGATTCCAAATCAATGCCAGGAATGTCAATTAAATAATGCGGATTTCCCTGACAAAGCAATACACTAAATTCAAGGGTTTGGTCAATCTCAAACTGAACTTTAATTTTTCTCAAAAACTCTGCTTCTTGCATTCCCAGTTTATTCATGAGATTTTTACCGTCGAAGCTACCCCATAGTCGTAAATCTCCATCTTCGTAATCTTGACGGTAAATAATATTAGTTAATTGGATTCCTTGCCATGCAGTCCGAACCTTGGCGACAGTTTCCCAAGGTGCGAGTTGATAGAGTTCTTGTCCAGCCTTGAATATAGTGAGTAAATCGTTACTTTGGGTTTTGCGTTTGAAGTTGCAAGGTAAATAATAAAACAGATTTTTGACATCAATTTCTAGCTGGTTAGCACCTTTACGTAGCAAGCTTTTAGACTCTTCTGGATCGAACCTTAATCTTCGTAGCTTCTCGGCATAGCAAGCACCGGCGGAGGTGGCTAATTTGGTAAATTCCAGCACAAAGGTAATTCGTTCTGGATTCCAGACAAAATATGGAGATTTACTAAATTCTTGGTAGATTTGGCGCTGCACTATGTCTAAATTACAAGTTTTTCCAGACAAAATTAACCAATCAACTTTTTGGGAATTCCAAGAATCTTTGGTGATATCATCGGGACGCAAGCGACTTTCCATTAATCCTTTGGCAATACCGATCGCTTCTTTAATTCCTGAAACGGCGGCTCGTTCAAATTGCTGGTTATCTAGGGTAACGCAGATGTTATTTGGATCTTGAACTTGCAATTTAACGGCGCTTTGGGTGAGCAGTTCAGAAATTTGCTGTTCAGAAAGCGTGAAAGTTAATAGAGAATTATCTGCTGGTGGCTTTTGCCCAAGTTTAAGTTTAGCGGCTTCCGCATGATCCCAGAGGATATAAAATGATTGCAGGCGTTGGGGCGTTTGTTGCCAACGGGTGGGTAATACTTTCTCGGCAGTATCTAGGGCATCTTTGTAAGCAATATCACCTTCTGGATTTTCTTTATCTAGACATTTTAAAAGACTATCAGTTTTGAATTTGCCTTGTTCTAAAAAGCGCTCGTTTAACTCAGAGTTAATTAAATCTTCTAGCTTTTCACTTTCTATATAACCTGATGTAACTGATGTCAACAAAAAATCTGCGATCGCAACTTTTAATAATCTAAAAATTCGCAGCGTAATTAATTCACCACCTAACTGTAAATGACCAGATGAACCTAATAGTTTGGGAGTGAGTTTATAGTAACGTCCTCCTAAACCCCGGTCTTCATAATCGGCAAAACTAGGAGTTTTATCTTCTAAAGTCAGTTCAATTAAAGCTAAGTCTGTGGTTCCGCCGCCAATATCTAAAACGAGAACATTTTGTGACCATTTATTTCCGGCTTGGCGACAACGAGTTTTGAATGACTCGATGCCAATGTTGAGATTACCACCAAATTCTCGCCATAAAAAGAATATCGCCACAGAAACAGCTTCATCATAAGCAGTTTGGACATCATCGATCCCCAACTGCTCAACTAATTCCTTAACTTCCTTGCGAACAACTGGTGGGGCGACAGTAGGGTAGGTGACAACTGCTGTTAAAAAATCTCCTTCTGAAAATCTGCGTTGGGCGCGTTGGCGGTAATCTTCAGTTAACTCGATTAAATGCGCCCAAGCAGATTGAATCAGTTCGTTAGCGGTAATTAATTCTTCTTTACCATCCAAAATAACTGGAAACAAACGATCCTGACCAAAATAGCGTTTGGGTGAATGGTGAAACCTGCTGATAATTTCCTTTAAAGAACCGCTTGTACCTTGAGCGATCGCCTTTTTTCTATTATCTCTCGCTTCCCTTCCCATCCGCAGTTTTAAGTCGCTTAACTGCGAAATTTCCGACTCGCTGGGAATCTCCGTATCGCGGCGATCAATATCCAGCACAACTGGAATCAGATTTTGCGACTCTAGAGTAGGAACGCGGAACACTTCATGATAGATTTGGTAAAGTTTTTTGCTGACAGCACGGCGGAATCTCTCACTGTTTCCTAAAGAAAGTTCAATTTGGCGAATTGCTTCCAAAAATCGCTCTTTATTGTCACTTTCAAAGACTTCACTCAATCGGCTGGGTTCTATCTCCAGGTTTCTGCTAATTTCTACAATAAACTTTTCCCAATCATCAGCACTGACATCTGGTAAAGCCACTGAGGCGGGAGAACTCAACCATTGTGATAAGCGATCGCGCAGTCGCATTTCTTGTTCTTTGGGTAGAATTTCTGCGATCGGTACTTCAATAGGATCGAAAAGTGTAACTGTAGAATTTGATGTACCAAAATCTAAAGCAAACCATCCTGGAAATCTTTTTTGTTGTTTCTCGCTTGGTTCTTGCTCGCTATATTTGTTGAGTTGAAAAGAGTTCATTATATTATCACTTTCTGTTGTTTGTTTTATACCTGGCTAAAAACTGTAATGTTCTATCATAAAATTACAAATTTAGAGAATTTTTGGTCTTGTACCATTGATTCTCTTTAGCACTGGCTTTTTTATTTGTCCCGATATCTACGTCGGGCTACGCTTTTATATGAAAGGGCATAGGCGTAGCCCAAACTAGGCATCGTTACGAAAATTACGGCAGTTACTGAGTTTATGTTGAAGATTGTTGCTCAGTTGCAAATCTTACTTCTTCGATAGTTAAATTAAGTAATTGGGCAACCTCTTCCATCGACATACCACGAGCTAAAAACTGAGGTACAAGTTCAAGCTTTAGTTCTTCTCGTCCTTCTTTTCGTCCCTCTTGTTTAGCTTCTTGATAAACTCTAGTTTCTTCTAACTTAACTCCTAACATTGCCTCTACCTCTTCACGATTTAAGTTTGCAAATTTATAAACAGCGATCGTTGTGATTACATCTATTATCTCTTCCTTAGCTAGAACAGTTATCTGTTCTTGTTGCACCCGCTCAATTAAACGTTTCGCATCTTGCACCATTTGAGTATCTGAGGCAATAGTTAACTGCATCAAACTAATACCTACTTTTTGCTCATCAAGACTACCTAACTCATCTAAATAAATCCGTTGTACTTGAGAACTGTTCAGTAGCGATCTGTGAATAGTAGTCTTTTCCGGTTCCAAGCTGCGAGATTGTAAAATAATTACTCCGTACCAGTCATCGTAAAGCGACGGGTTACGATACATATACAGCATTGATTCTGAGAAAAACCGATGGTACAGTAACTCATCCTTTTGGAATTGCACCTCAGCAAAAAAGATCATCTGAGGTGTTGCATCAGGTGGAGGTAAAAATACCCCATCAATCCGAAATGTTGGTTCTTTAACTTCAACAGATTCAAAACGATAGCTAGCAGCTTCGGCTGGTGGCTGTTCTACTAACTCAAAAAACAATCCTGGGACACGCTTGAAAATTGTATAAAAAATCGCATCACGTCTCACAAATACATCCTCATAAACCTACCCGATCGCAATCAGTCACTTTCTGAGTTAGCTTATCTCAAATCATCTAAGTAAGAAACAGCAGCAAGTTCTGAAATAATCTGCAACCAAGTAGGAATTGCTATCTCAGATGGCAATTCTCCAGCCGCCAAATACCTCAGCAAAGTTTCTTTTTTTGAAAGGTTTTGCAAACTAGGAATAATTTGATCCAAAATGCCTTCTAGTTCAGAATTTATTTGCTGATTAACTTCGCTAACATACTGCACAAGGTGAAGACTGGCGCTAGCAGTGATTTCATCTCGCAGCCGCAGTACTAAAAGTTGATGATTGCTCGATCTAAGTAAACCTTGGCTTTTTTCTGGTGCCCAATCAAAGATTTGTCCAACGTTGTGTTTTTCGTCTTTACGTGCTAAAGGAAAGATAATTTCGGGTGCAACGGTTTTGTCTTTACTAGTGATTTCGGAAATGATTGCATCTTTCCATTCATTAGGATCGCATCCTAGTAATAATTTGTAAAAGAGATCGGCATCTTCAAAACCAAATTTTTCTTCGATTTCTTGTTCCATATCTGGATGGAAAAATGCCTGCAATTGTTCGCGTTCTGGGGCTACATAATTTGACAATTGATTCAACAAATCTACCACTGCTTGATGGATGCGATCGCGGGCAAAATCTTCTACTTCTTTAACGGTTTTCTCAAATACTGGATAAAAATCATCGCTCTTAGTTGGAAGCGAACTATTGACGCGATTTCCCCGATCAAATAATTTCCCGGCTGCACCTTTAGATTCTGCCAGAGCGATCGCTCCATTGTTGGCTTTGTTGAAGAGTAAAGTCCACTGGTTCCAATTCAGGATTCTAAAAGTGAGTTCGTCTTTAACTACATCGCTGACGACTACACCACGTCGGTCTTTGAGTGGTTCTTTCCCTAAATCTTTTTGAAAATTCCGATAGATTTTATCCAAGCTTTCGACCACAAAGCGCAATTCGATAAAGGCGGGACTATCACCTGTAGGGATACCTTGCTCGTGAATTTCATCTATGATGTCCTTCAAGTGATCTTGTTGCTGACTCACCACATCAGCCGCTCTGCGAGTATCTTCATACAGTTGCTTTAGACCATGAGTCGCTACGTGGGTTTGAATCAATTCCCGCAGCTTACTGAGTCCCCCATCTTGACTAAAGTAACCTAGCTGTCTACCCAAATAACTGCGAGTGTTAGATCCTAATAGTTGTTCACTTAATCGTTGCCATTTTTCTTGTAGCCGTTTAGACCGATCTAGATAATCAGGATAATCTAAGTTAGCCAAAAACTCTGTTGAGCCTGCTTTCACGCTACTAGAACGTTTTGCCAATTCAGCTAGTCCCAACAGTGGCGATAGTAAAACGATGCGGTCTTTTTGAGTTGTAAACGCTTCTGCACCGTCAATGGTTGTTTGCAGAACTTTGAGTTTTTGGAAAACGGTTTCCTCTTGTAAATGGCTATCTTCAATCAGTTGGTCAAGTTCTCTTTCACCACCTTCGCTGTCTAGAGGGAGTTGATCAAAGCGACCTACACCTACGAGAATTAAATCTTTCAGGTCTTGTCCCGGTCGCTGCTGCTGCATCATCGTGAAGATTTTATTGGCGCGATCGCTCCCTGGAGATTTACCATTTAGCAATACCAAAATTGTTTGTACTTCTGCCAATTCTCGCAGCGACAAAAAGGTATCCCTAGCCCCCGAATTAGCAGCCCCCAATCCTGGAAAGTCGATAAGAATAAATTTAGCTGCACCTGCAAAATCCCAAATTTCCCGTGAGATTTTCACATCAATATCGACGCGGCGGATCAGTGGGAAACTGTTTTGCAATAACTTTGTTGGTAGCCTTTGGGGTGGACTTGGTAATCGGATATGCGCTGGCGGTAAATCTTCAAATTTCAGAGTTTGGATTGCCATTGGCTGTTCGACTAGCTGTAGCCCCTCGCGGGCGGTGGTAGCATCAATCTGGTAACGCCCACCACACATAACTTCTCCATAAGCCTGATAAGCCCGCAGGAATAATACCAACTCCCGGAGCAAATAACGTAGCTCTAAATTGTTACTGCTATTCCATGCTTCTTCACACCAGCCAATAATATCTGTGCCAGAGTTGAGTTTCGATACTGGTATAGGAGGAAGCCCTGCTGCTGTCGTCCGTTTATTGGCTTCCCCTAACATGAAGCGTAGACACTCATGCACTCCTTCATGAGAAAGATAATTTACCGTAAAATTACTTAATTGAGTAGTAGCAAATTCATCTTGCGGTATGATGTGTATGGCGGTAACATTACCTGTAGTCGGGTTTTCGCTAACAGGCAGAGCATCGGCATATCCAATTAGACTGCCTAAAAGTAGAGTTTTCCCACTACTGAATTCCCCCATCACCCCAATTTTGACAGGTGAAGTTGCCAGGTCTACAGTTTTCTGGGCAGCTGACCGCAGACGCAGAAGACAGTCGTCAAGACTAGCTGGAACCCAATCTTCTTGTTTTGAAGGGTGCTGGGGCACAGAATCTATCTTTCGGAGGATGAATTCGCCGTACTCCTTAAAACGGCCCAGTTTATCGGGTTCCATAAAGTAGTTTCCGCCTAACATTAATTTCTGTGAGCTTTATAACATATAAAATGCGATTGCTAGCCATTGTTGCAACGTGTTGATATCACATTTAGCATTTCTCTCATTTAATTTGCGATTTTGGGATGAGGCGTTTTGAACGGTCAAGATAACTTTGAAAAATCGGGTTTGAATTGGAAAATCGAAAAAGAATTTAGAAGTCAGAATGGGCTAAACTCCTCGCTACCGCTAACAGGAGCCACAATGAAGTAAGTAGAGTTTTATACCACAATTTAACTAAAGACTCCTTGATAGAGACGTGGGTATTAAACCCTTTTATAGCCTTTATTTTCAGAGGATGTCGCAAAAGTATTAGATGAATATAATTCGCTACTACATTAGCATTGTCTACCTACGCGGAAAACATAAAAAATTTATTAACCGCACGGTATTGAGTCGCCAGGACTCTAATTCATGCTGAATTCTTCTTGATAAAAAATCAATATTGATTTGATATGAATTTTCTGATTATTGTAAATTTCTGATAAAGATATAAACACTTCATAGTGAATCATGTAGTTTCTGTGAAGCTAAATCACGCTCTTGAGCAATGCGATTACATAGCTAAGATAAATTTGTAGCGAATTTTAATAAGACACAAAGTAAACAAGTTTCTTGACACATGGATAGCTTAAATTTCACCAAGCACGCTGAAATTCATCTTAATGATAACTTTAGTATTTTCTTAATTTATTTACAGTAAAAGAGAAATCTTTGCAAACAAAAAACTAAATAAAGTATTAAAATAAATAACAGATTGAAATGAAATTATATTTATTAAAAAATTATATTTTCACACTATTATTTTAATAATTTAGGCAGAGCAGGCAGGCAAAAGTGTTTTCTAAAAAGGTGCAGAGCAACATTAACCAAATCATGGTCGAAGAGGAAGAAATAGAACAGGATGAAAAAGTATTTTGCCAGCAGGCGGATACTACTCCTCTGATGATTTGGATGACTGGATGCAATGCACTTTACTGTTATTTAAATGCAAGTTGGTTAGAATTTACTGGAAAACATCTAACAACAGACGCGTCTGTAGCTACGCGAGAAGAGGAGATAGGCAATATCTTGGCTTGCAGCGTCCATCCAGAAGATAGACAGCAATGTGAAGATATATATCTACGAGCATTTACGGCGCATGATTCGTTCCAGAGGCAATATCGTCTGCGTCGGGCTGATGGCGAATATCGCTGGATTTTAGATACAGCCGCGCCACGGTTTGCAGCAAATGGTAGCTTTGTTGGTTACATCGGTTATTGCATGGACATAACAGAAGTGCCACCTAGCTTGAGAGAAAGCAGCCAGGTATCTACAAATTATCAACGAAGCCAGGAAGCAGAATTAGCAAAAGCACTAGAACAACTACAAGCTGAAACTGCAAAACGCCAAGCAGTTGAAGCACAATTACACCAAAAAACATCAGAATTTGCAGCGATTTTGCAAGCGCTTCCTGATTTATACTTTCGTCTTGATGCTGATGGAAGTATTATAGATTACAAACTAGGGAAGATGGATTACCCGTATATCCCAACAGGAGATTGTCAGGGCAAGAGTTTGCGAGAATGCTTACCGATCGCTATAGGCGATCGCTTCCAGCAGGCAATAACTCAAGTACTTGAAACTCAATATGAAGTCAGTTTTGAATATACCTTAGCACTACCATCCGGGAAGAATAATTTTGAAGCTAGGTTATTACCATTAGCAGACCAGCAAATCATAATTCTTGTCCGTCACACTAGCGACACTATCCAAGCAGCATTCATAGAAAGTGATAACAAGTTTCGCAGCATTGTCGAAAACGCCAATAACATTATTTTTGCCCTGACACTTGAAGGGATATTTTCTTACGTTTCTCCTAACTGGACAGAAATTTTTGGACATAAGGTTGCAGAAGTTGAAGGTAAATCCTTTGTTCCCTTTGTACATCCTGACGATGTGCATATTTGTGCCGATTATTTTCAAAGAATTTTGACAACAAGTGAGAAACAAGACGCAATTGAATATCGCGTAAAACACAAAAATGGTACTTGGCGATGGCATACAAGCAACTCATCTGTTATTAAAGACGCCAATGGCAATGTTTTAAACTTCGTTGGTATTTGCCATGACACCACTGACCGCAAACAAGCAGAACTTGCACTTAGAGAAAGCGCCCAACGAGAAGCCCTACTCAATCGTCTTTCTAACCAGATTCGAGCTTCCTTGGATCTCAATTACATTGTGCAAACCGCAGTACAAGAAATTCGTAACTTATTCCAGATCGATCGCTGCGCTTTCTTTTGGTATCGCCAAAACGTTGATGTACCCTGCTGGGAGAGAGTATATGAGGCGAAAAGTTCCTCTTTCCCCTGTACGCTTAATCAGCAAGAAGCAACTAATGCAGAAATCGAACTAATCGCAGCTAAAACCTTAAATAGAGAAATTATCCGCATTAATGATGTTGAGACTGTCAGCGATGGTATTACACAGCAGTTTTTGCAGGATTTTGGTTTCACTGCTTTTATGTCGCTCCCCGTACACACCCAATCAGGTGAAATTGGCACATTTAGCTGTGGTTCTTGTAGTGGTTTCCGGCCTTGGTTGGACAGCGAAGTAGAATTACTACAAGCAGTTACAGTTCAATTAGCGATCGCCATTGACCAAGCAAAACTTTACACCCAAAGTCGCATTGCAGCCCAAACAGCCCAAGACAAAGCCCAGCAACTAGAAGCGGCACTACTAGAACTTCAACAAACCCAAGCACAACTGATTCAAACTGAAAAAATGTCCAGTTTGGGACAATTGGTTGCAGGTATTGCCCACGAAATCAATAATCCTGTCAATTTTATTTACGGCAATATTAGCCATGCCCGTGAATATACCAAGGATTTGCTGCACTTGGTAGACCTTTATCAACAGAACTGCCCACCAACACCAGAGATTCACGAACAAGTCTACGCCATTGATTTAGACTTTCTCAAGCAAGATTTACCCAAAATCCTAGATTCTATGGACATGGGAGCCGAACGCATTCGGCAGATTGTCCTATCTTTACGCAATTTCTCTCGCCTTGATGAAGACGGCACAAAGCCAGTAGATATTCACGAAGGTATTGATAACACTTTGCTGCTGTTGCAAAATCGCCTGAAAGCCAAATCAGGACATTCCGAAATCCAAGTAATCCGAGACTACGGCAATCTGCCACCAATAATGTGTCACGCTGGACACATGAATCAAGTGTTTATGAATCTGTTGACAAATGCGATCGATGCTTTAGAAGAGGGAGTGGGGAATGGGGAATGGGGAGTGGGGGAAGAAACACTCTCTACTCCCTACTCCCTACTCCCTACTCCCCAAATTCGCATTCGCACACTCATCCAAGAAGGCGATGTAATCATTGGTATTGCCGACAATGGTCTAGGCATGACTGAGGAAGTACGCAAACGCGTATTTGACCCCTTCTTTACTACGAAACCCGTCGGTAAAGGCACGGGCATGGGATTATCAATTAGTTACCAAATTATTGTCAAAAAACATGGTGGGCAAATCCAGTGTATTTCAGCACCAGGAGAAGGTACCGAGTTTGCGATCATGATTCCATTCAAGCAACAACCCGATTTGTAATTATTACGCAATTTTAATCAAAACTTAATTAAATGTTAACCTACTAGTTGTTAACTAAGATTAATTCGCTTTTTGCTGCAATATTTTGAACCCCCCAACAACCTAAAATTTAGAGTAATTGGGGGATTATTTCTTCTAATACGGGGAAATAAGAGTAGAAATGTTGCAGTTTAATCATTTAAAAAACGTTGTAATGATAGTATTATCTTTGCGTAGGTGTAGTCCAATACCATTCGGTTAAGGAATTTCTTGGTTCAGGCAGGCTCTTGAGGCAGTTCGGGAAGACAAGCAGGGGGAAGAAAAATTATGATACAACCCCAAAGTCAAAATAGTATCACCTACACACGCGTTATCCACCTAAGTCATGTAATTGATATAGATATTCCCCAATGGTCTGGCGACCCTCCAGTAGAATTTGAAACTGTGGCTGAACTGAATAATGATAGCTATTACCTGCGACGTTTTTCCTTGGGGGAACATAGCGCTACTCATATCAACGCCCCTAACAGTTTTCATAGTTATGCTGTGGGAATTGACCAATATCCCGCCCAGTCTTTGGTTGTACCTGCGGTGGTCATAGATATTCGCCAAGCCACAGCAGTTAATCCTGATTATGCCTTGACTATTGCTGATGTTCTGGCTTGGGAAGAAGAATACGGTGAAATTTATCCTGGTTGCGTAGTTATACTGAATACTGGTTGGCAAAAAAAGTGGTTTGATAAAAGTGCATTCCTAAATCATGATTCTCAAGGAATTGCCCATTTTCCAGGCTTTGGCAGCGATGCGACTCAATTATTATTGGATGAGCGGCAAATAGCAGGGGTAGGAATTGATACTCATGGTGTCGATCCTGGACAGGATAACAGTTTTGCTATTAACCACTTGGTGTTGGAGAAACCGCGCATTGTATTAGAGAATCTCACTAATTTGGATCAATTGCCACCGAAAGGTACTACTCTAGCGATCGGCATTCTCAGGTTGCGTGGTGGTTCTGGTTCTCCTGTCGGGGTGTTGGCGTTCGTGCCTTAATTTTTATATCGATATTTTTTCTGGAGTTTACAACGCGCTCAGATAGCTCACCGCAGTTAATTACATGCAATATTGACATCCCGACTGCAAAACTTTCGCAAGTATTACAACACGCTGCGCGATCGCTCAGTTTCACAAAAATTTGTGTCACTTTCAGCAAAGAATAATTTGTAGCCATGCCCTTACCAACGTATTTGTATTATTACAGCGAAATCGTAAAACCCTTATTAATAAAAGCTTTCGCAACAAGAAAATCTAAATGACACGCATCGGAATACAAAATTTGTAGTATCCCCTTGACACCATGTAATTTATGTATTACATTTGTAATATCAAGAAAAAAGCTTCCTCAAAAGGCAAAACTAAAACCTCTTGGAACCTTGACAATTGCATAGATGCTAGTTTTTAGGGATTAGTTTAGCAATCTATTGAAGGTTGCAATAACCTCAATTAGAGCATCGCAATTATGCTTTCCTTGGGTCTGTAACTCTAACGGTAGAGATCCCGGATGTCACTTGTGCCCTAACAGAAAAAGCTTACATACTAGCTCAATAGTAGAGCAATCGTCTCTAGAACGATAAGTTGCAGGTGCGATTCCTGCGTGTGACACCACAGCTTTTTCGACTCGCACGAGGTGTGAGTGTAACTCTCACAGGGAGGGTATCGGTTCAATCCCGATCAGATCCACTAATATCAATTCGTAATTAAAAGAAGAGGTGATTGTAATGGTTCATATTCGATTTGAAGGACGTTCTATTGATGTCCCAAAAATACAATTGGGAATTGCAGCAGGAATGAATGATGTAGCAGTGAAAGAGCGCGTTGCTCGGCATTTAGATGTGAATAGCGATCGCCTTTCTGCTTACATAATCGATCGCCGTCCTAGTGGCGATTTGATCGTCCGCCCTGAAGCTGTCTATGGTTAAATTTCTGAGTCATCCGGTAATTTAAGACTTAATTCCGCGCCCTAACTTGTAAAGCCTACACACACTATCCGGCAACGGATCGCAGGTTCGATTCCTGCCGCTTCCATTCATGGAAGCGTAGCCAAATTGGTATAGGCAATTGTGAAAACTGCTTTGCTAACTTGTGCGGAATTTCAATCATTTAAATCGTATTTATCTATAACCTTTACTCAATCCAGAGGTGAGTTCAATGATGTTAGCTAACTCATGTTTAATAACAACTCAATTAGAACAACTGCATTTAAACAACGTGAGACATGAGCGAACATCGTTTGAGCGAGATTGTGATTGAGCGTCCTCGTGGTGGGAGGAGAATTAGCCTTAAAAAGGTGACTGGCTTTAAGAAGCAATTATACAAAATCACCCAGGATGCAATTCAGGATGGATTGTTGAATCCCTACCTGATTAAACCAATAAATAAATCTAAGTATCTTTCAGACCATCTCGGCCCCTTACGTCGGTTTTTGCGCTCAAAAGTCGGACAGCCTTGGAATGAAGTTTACAGCCAACTGTGTCAACG
Source organism: Nostoc sp. CmiVER01 (assembly GCF_034531135.2). Lineage (NCBI taxonomy): Bacteria > Bacillati > Cyanobacteriota > Cyanophyceae > Nostocales > Nostocaceae > Nostoc > Nostoc sp. CmiVER01. The sequence goes on along the minus strand of NZ_JAVRBU020000009.1, from coordinate 62,401 downwards.
ATTAGATCCCAGCACAATGGCCGGACAGCATGTTATCGATCATGTGTGGGACTACGTTGAACGGTATGTAGAAATAATTGATGGTGGTTTTTACAGCAAGCCTTATCGAGGGTATCGAATTCGGCTAGATGCAAACCATCGCGATCGCTTCTATATCCATCCTGAAACTGGAATTCTTTGTGCAGCCGAGAAAGTACCTCGAAAGCAGAAGCTAAAGCAGGAACAAACTGAGATTGTCATCATTGATAATTATCATCAATACCAGAAGGTAAACGAGATTTGGTATTTAATTACCTTTGAAGATTTTCCACCGCCACCAACACATTATGTGACGGATGTTGTCAAAGGTATAATTCATCGTTCTGCTGCAATGTATAGAGGTCGAATAATTTACGCTGTCAGAAAGCAGCAGTGTAACAAGAAAGAAATTCGATTTATTTTAAATCAACTTTCTCAAAACTAAAATTTTCACTTCGTGCCCTAACTGGAGAAGCTTACATACTAGCCAAATTGGAATAGGCACTTGATTTGAGATCAAGCAACTACGGGTTCAAATCCCGTGTGTGAATCAACAGCTTTTTCGACTTGCACGAGGTGATTTTAATTTGATGATAATTTCTCTTTGCTTTCAGTGCCTTTTTGCGTAAGTTCTAGTACTTTTGAGTTGCGAAAACTAGTTTTTTAAACGAACCGCAAAGAACGCGTTCGCGCAGCGTCTCGTCAGAGAAGGACGCGAAGGTGAAGAGAAAAGACAGAGAATTTCACTTACTAATCAGCTCATTACCCAGTTCCTAATCCCCAGTCCTTTTTACTTGGCAGTTGTTGCCGCGCCCCGATCGCAGAAGCTTACATAACTCTGCACAAGTTATACACAATGCTTCTACAACTTGCGCGGTGATATCGCCTCGCGTGCAACATCTGCCTCCTTCAATTTCGGATTTTGGATTGCAATCTAAAATCCAAAATCCAAAATCCAAAATTTTTAAAGGAGGTTCATAATGAATACCGCAGAACGTGACTTGCGTTTAGAAATGCTCAACAGTTTGCTGACAACTCCTCACCGCAAACTTGAGCAAGTCACAGAAATTCATCAGTTAATTGTTGAACTCGATCCCATCTTCTACGGACATCTGGCAATCTGGTATCAGCATCATGGTGATGTCCGCGACCACAAAGAAGTGTTTCTTGCTTACTTGTTAACTAGCAATTTAATCGAACACCGCGATGCTGGATTTATGATGCTACAAGAGTTTCCACCCTATCAAGTGGCTCGTGTAGTGGACTTAATGAAGCAGCAGCAAAACAAGCTACCCCGTTCGGCTCGGACTGCGGTACGGCGTTACTTGAAGACACGGGAGAGCAATCCGGCTCTGTTTGATCGCGCCGCTTTGCGAGGTCGTAAGGCAATGAAACACTTATATGCTTCACTGCACATCAAGCCAAATGAGCGGGCAAATGCGATTCTGTTTGGCGATACTCCTCCAGAGGGTTCCTTAGCAAATTTGCTGAAGCAGCTTGCGAAGGCTGAAAATGCCGCAGAACAGGCACGGCTGATTGTGGAGTTCAAAATTCCATACACGATCGCAATTGGTGCAATCAAGCAACTTACACCAGTTGTATTGGTGGCGTTGATCAATAGCATGTCTCCACAAGAAGCGATCAACAACCTTAAGTCTCTCCAGACTAGAGGCGCAATGGATCACCCAGAAGTTAAAAAGCTGATTGATTCTAAGCTGGAATCAGCGTCTAAAAGTGGGCGTGTCTCAGCATTCAAAGCACAGATTGCAACAGATGCCGCAGATTTTGACGCAGACACCGTTGCTCGACTGGAAAAGGTGACAAATGAGCAGGTGAAACGGCGCGGTGCGATCGCTCGTCCAACTGCTTTATTGGTCGATAAGTCTGGTTCAATGGAAAATGCGATCGCGACGGGTTTGCAACTCGCTGCTTTAATCTCTGGTATCACTCAGGCAGAACTGTTTGTCTACGCCTTTGACACTATTCCTTATGCTGTTACAGCAAAGGGCAAGGAGTTGAGCGACTGGGAGCGTGCCTTTCAGCACATCAATGCAGGCGGTGGTACTAGTATCGGCTGTGCATTGGAAGCAATGCGGAAGAAGAAGCAGGTAGTTGACCAGATTATCATAGTGACGGATGAGGGCGAAAATGCGGCTCCTTACTTCGGTGAAGTCTACAAGAATTACTGCCGGGAGTTGGCGATAATGCCCAATGTGGTGATTGTCCGTGTGGGTGGTCATTACAACTGGGTGGAGACTCAATTGAAGCAGCAGCAAGCACCTGTAGATACGTTTACTTTTGCAGGTGATTACTACAGCTTGCCGAACATCGTCCCACTGCTAACGCGCCCCTCTCGTTTGGATTTGCTGATGGAGATTCTGGATATGCCGTTGCCTATAAGAGAGGATAAGTAGAGTAGATCAGGGTGCGTCATAGTTACTTCTAACGCATCCTGATACAGTAACACCATCAAAAAATGACGAAAGATTGTTATTCACAATGATGGCAAATTTGTACAATGTGTAAGTTCTAAAGCTTAGTTAAAGATTTTTGAACATTTGGTATATTTCAGGTAATGGGCATCCATTTTTATCACGAAACAATTGGCGTAAGTAAATAATTTCCTCGTTTGTAAGAGCAAGAGTGTTTGAAATTAATAATTTATCATAAGCAATTTGAATTAATCTAAGGGGGTAAGAAAGAATAGCATGATCTGGATCAAATAAATATAAACCGCTAGTATCAGACAAATAATCTTTTATGGCTCGTCGAAGGCTGTATTGTATTATCTTTTCAAAATGTTTAGGTACTTGAGGTTCAGAAAACTTAGCAATCTTATAGTTTGCTTCTTCTCGTTTTTGTATTAACCATTCTAATGGCTCTTCTAAATCAATAAGTTGTGACAGTATGTAAGGCTCTATATTATGAGCTTTGAAAGTATCTAAAATAAGTTTATGTGTAGTACCTTTACCTTTTTTTGGTAATTCTCCCGGTTTGCTATCAAGAATAAATGGCGTACTTTTATGTGATGAAGTTTGAATATAAAATATACAAACTCCATGACTTGCTAAAAGCGATCTAATTGCATAAAAACTAGCATAGTATAATTTAACAGTAGCCCATGTAAACATCCCTTTGTTAATACTTAAAGTTGCATCAGCTAGTGAAACTATAGATGAGTATATGTAACTTGTTGCATCATTGCTAAGGCGTTGTAACAAAGCAGATGCTTCTGTGTTATTTAAAGCATGATTTTCAATAGCATATTGCGCTGGTTTTTGAGCAATTATGTTATTGATATATATCTGTGCTTGGTGACTCACTTAATTAAATCTCTATCGCTTTTGTAGTTTTATTATCGGGGTTAAAAATATCAACTAGTTTTTGGTAAACATGTTTCTGTGCAGCTGTACCACCCATACCTTTAACCTCAGACTGAAATATCAAACTGCTCTGAGTAAAATTCAGAGTTTTTACTATAGTTTCAACTGTAAAAGACCCTTTGCTAATACAATATGGAAGAAGTTTTAGTTGCAGAAACTCCATAGCGCCAGCAAATCCAGCAGCATAAAAAAATATATTATTTTTACTATCCCAATCTTCTTGGTATTTTTCTTTAATTGCTGTGAAAAAGTTGAAAATTATACGCTTTTGACGTTCAAGCTCAAATATATCTATTTGTTCAAAACTTCCTTTATCTTCTACTAGAGGTTTGATTGAAGATACAGCAGTTGATAGTGCGATACCTCCTTTACGTTTTGATATTCCAGGAAACTTAATTTGATCAGCAAATGGAGAATCTTCAGCTTCATTTAAATATGTTGCAATATCTCTTGCTCTTACAGCAGCAGGGTCTATGACTGATTCACTAGCAATCCCATATAAATCAAAAACTAAACTCCGTGGCACAGTTTTTTGTTCTGTATTAATTGCTAAAAAAATATCTGCACATTCTTTCGTTGTAAGATTTTCATATATAGCTACAGGAATTTCTAGACTAGCTACATCTTCACTCACACTAATTGCTGCCTTAATACCTGCAATTCTGTGTTGGCCATCTATAATTTGAGCAGACCGTGGAGTATTTGATAAACTAATGGTTTGGTTAATTTTACGAAGTGGATTTGTAGTACTAACCCAGTTAAGAATTATAGCACCTGGATAGTCTCCGCCTTCTAAAGTGAAATCCTTAATACTTTCTATTCTTTTAGGATTAAGTAAACGCTGCACTGCACCTGGTTCATTATCTTGTCCACGAACAGAGGCATAGCTAATATTCACTAATAAACCTGCTGGTAGTTTAGTCAAAATTAGCTCTTTATTCATTTGTCTGACTTCTAAGTAAGAAATTTCCACCAATTTCATTTTTGCTACAATAAGTTAATCTAGTATATTTTAAGATAATCTTTTGTAATTGAGTAAAAAAATAAAATTTATATTATATTTCATAATGTAAAAATGTATTATCAACATAATTCTACAGATAAATATAAGGCAAATAGCGACATGAATAAGCCACCTCAAGTAGCAGCGATCGCTCTACTTCAAAATCCCTCTTTTCATCTCTTCCAATTCTATGTAGTATATTGTATTATATTAATATCCTGCGTGCCCTAACTCTTGGAGCCTACATACTAGTACGAGAGGAAAGGTAACACTGCCAAATGCAGTGGGCGTGTGTGAACGGGGAGTACGAAGAACCTGGGAGGTAGGCTTAAAAGTAGCCATCCTTTAAAGAGTGTGTAACAACTCACCAGTGGAGTCCCTCTAGTAACTGAGAATACGCAATGCTCCACCAACTTGCACGCAGAATTTTATTAATTCGTAATTCGTAATTCGTAATTAAGAAAATCAGATTTTATAGGGTTGCATCTGTAACCTTGTTTAAAAAAATTGGTATTAGTTATGACTAACATATTTAAGCTAATTAACCAAATTGCGATCGCACAAGCACAATTGTCTACAACCCAATTCCTTGCGCCTTGTATCAAGGGTGGACGAGTTCGCACACGGGTAGCCGGGATGGTTTACACCTTCACGCCAAAGCCTAGTAAATTTCAAGGTTGGGGCATCTTTCAGCCTGTGGATGAGAAAATAGCAACGGTTGTAGAAGAAGCAGACTTACCCCAGGTTGCAGAATACCTGCAACACTTTCCCCAAATACGACTGCGTTTAGCACATCAACTGCAAAAACAAACTTGGTTAGCATACCCCGTGAATGAAGCAGATATGCGTCAACGGTTGAAGGTAGTTAAACCGATCGCAGTCCACTTAGTTACTGAGGGCGTTACCTTTGAGCAAATTATTGCCCGTTGGAATGGACAGTCTTGCTGGTTTGAGGAAGTTGATCGCCGTACCGATCCGGCAATTGTTGAAACTCTGCAATCTGCCGTCAAGCAACTCATTTCTGCTGAAGAATTACAGTTTAAAGGCATTACTCCAGAAATCCGCACAGTGTATGAATTAGCAACGCGGCGCATTGAGGGCTTTACTCAACCCCAACAGGATGAAAAGCGACTGAAAAAGGCATTGCGGATGGGTGGCGGTGAATTAAATCAATTCCACGATCGCGGCAATTATTGGACAGTCGATTGGACAACTGCTGATGGTGTTCGCCATACCAGTGCGATCGCTAAAGCTGACTTGACTGTTGTCAGTTCTGGCATTTGTCTGAGTGGACGCGATCGCGATTTTGACTTGCAATCCTTAGTAGGTGTGATGGAACAACAAGAGTAGTGAGGACAATGAACATGTTTTTTCACGAACAGCTTTACCGCAGCAATGCAGTGATGGCAAAGCTAAAAAATTATCCTGTAACAATTTGTGGCGCTGGAGCATTAGGAGCTAACATTGCGGAAAACTTAGCTCGGTCTGGTTTTGATCAACTTACAGTGATTGATCGCGATCGCATTGAGGAGCGTAACCTTTCGACTCAGCCTTATTACCGTTCTGATGTTGGAGCCTTCAAAGCGAAAATTTTGGCTAACAATTTATATCGAGCAATTGGTACTAAAGTTGATGCTAAAACTCTTGAGTTGACATCAGCAAATACAACTCAATTACTGAAAGACAGTCAGCTAATTGTTGATGTCTTTGATAATAGTGTGGCACGTCAAGCAGTGAAAGATTATGCTGAACAATTAAGCATTCCTTGTCTTCATGCTGGGCTATCAGCTGATTATGCAGAAGTAATTTGGAATGACGTTTATCGCGTTCCTTCCAAGGTTAATGATGATGTCTGTGATTATCCCCTAACACGAAACCTAGTAATGTTAACCGTAGCTGTGGCGTGTGAAGCGATCGTTTCATTCATTGCCACAGCAGAACAGCCTAACTTCACCATTACTCAGAAGGATTTGACTGTTCAATCTCTGTTTTTGTAGATTGCGTAGACGCTCTTATATCAAATCCGGTTAATCACTTATGATTACCCCATATGTGCAAAAATCAGAAAAGCCTCTTTCTCCTTCCTCCCAGCAAGAACTAAGCCTAATTCCTTACTCCCTACTTTTCGCCCACGTAGATAATTTCAAAAATCAAATACGATTCCTATAGCTGTGTATCTTATCCTTATGTCTTCGTAGAGTACTCAAAGCTTGTTGCTCTATTTGTCGCACTCGTTCTCGACTAATACCTATGCGTTGACCAATTTCCACTAAAGAAAGTTCATTTCCATCTGTTAAACCAAAACGTAAAATTAATATTTCCCGTTGCTGGGGAGTTAATTTTGATAACAAATTTTGAATATTTTGTTGGAGAAACTTTTGGTCAGCGTATAATTCTGGCGAGAGTCCATCATCCTCCAACATATCTTGTAATTCTATATCTTTTTCTGAGCCAACTCGCAATTCTAGAGAGACAGGTTGACGTGCTAAAAGTAAATAATGTCGAATTTCTTTAGGTTCTAAAGATAGTTCATCAGCGATATCAACTACTGTAGGAGTACGACCTAATTTTTGAGTTAGTTCACGTTGAATACGCTTGATTTTGTTCAGTTTTTCTGTAACATGAATAGGTAAGCGGATAGTACGTCCTTGTTCGGCGATCGCTCGTGTAATTGCCTGACGAATCCACCAATAGCCATAGGTTGAAAACTTGTACCCTTTAGTAGGGTCAAATTTTTCAATTCCTCGCTCTAAACCTAAACTTCCTTCTTGAATTAAATCAAGAAAATCTAAGTTACGTCTTTGATACTTCTTAGCAATAGATACTACAAGTCGCAGGTTAGCCTGAATCATTATATGCTTGGCTTCATGTCCTTGATGTAGCTGTTGCAGCAGTGATTTCTCACCGATATTTATATTTTCAATCCATTCTTGCTGTGTGGGTTGGCGTTTTAATTGAATAGCTAATTTTTCTTTGGCAGCAAGTAAAGCCATCATTTGTTGAACTTGCTTGGCCAAATTAATCTCTTGCTCATGAGTTAATAAAGGTATACGTCCAATCTCGCGCAGATAAGTACGCACTGAATCACCAGGAGATAAAGGTTTTTGATTTTTATAACTTTTTTCTAGAGACTGGGTAGATAGATTATTCATAGTTATTTGAACCTTCAGAAGTACTTGTTGCTTTAGAGGAAAATAATACCAATTTGCAATGGGCAACTCTTGGAGACACTAACAGCGAACGTCCCGCTACGAAGAGAGCAATTGAAAAATTTAGATCCAGTAAATTGGAGAATTGGTATAAATTTCAATCCGAGAGGATTAGTGTAAAATTCAAAAATGAAATTAGAATGCAATTCTTAATTTTGATAATTAAGTTGCTAAGGTTAATTTGACTAGAATCGTTTGTTAGCTTGACTTTAAAAGGTCAAACTCAAGAATTAGTCTAGATTTTTCTGGTTGTTGTCATGTATAATTATTTTGCCAAAGCTAATCTTTTTTAAGTTAATAGCTTGATGTGACAGGAGCTTGTCAAAAAATTGAAAAAGTTATGTCTATCCAAATTCCAGAGGATTTCAATTTAGTGAAGTATAGGAATCGTATTTGATTTTTGAAATTATCTACGTGGGCGGGGAGTGGGGAGTAGGGAGTAGGAAATAAGAAATTAGGTTTTTCGATCTGTACAGAGCTTCTTCAGAAATCAAATATTAGTTTTACATACAACCTAAGTCTCAAAATTAGGTATAAAGCCTGTTTTACTTTATAGTTATGCTGTAAGTAACCATTGAAAAAAAGTTCTACCTTTTGACGCACAGCATTGTCTGCAACCTCTTTTGGGTAGTTATTTGGGTTGAAAAAATTACCTGTTGCATACCTACATAAACTGTTGAAACAATTCTCAATGATCAAAAGTCTATTTAGACAAATTTTTTATTTACACTAACTAATTGTTAATATAGTTTGCTCCAAAAATAATTGCATAACAATGACTCTAATAACTAAACACCAATCAAGGCTCGGAGTTGAAGTCCTACGGGGTTGTAATCTTAGCAACCTCACAAATCTAGAGTCGCGTGAATTAAAGGAATCACTTTGGAAACACGGCGTTGTGGTAGTTAGACAGCAAGACATCACCGCAAAGCAGTTGAAAGAATTTTCTAGTAAAACCTTTGGTGACTTCATGTTTGGCTATTCTAAAACCAAAACATTAGATCCCAATATTAGCCCAGACCTGCAAAGCCAGGGTGTGTATATATTGGGTAATCCCAAGGGACTTACTGAAACACCTGTAGGGAAGTTCGCTTGGGAATGGCATCATGATAAAGATGGTGTCCCCAGCACAGAGGGATTGGATATGAATGCACTATATGTTGTCATGCTTTATGGTGTCGAAGTGCCTCCAGAAGGTGTAAATGGGCAGCCCCATACTACAGAGTTTCTCGACATGATAGAGGCTTATAATAACCTAGATCACCAACATCAGCAGCAGTTAGAGCAGATGTCGATGTATCACTCACCACCAATGTTTTCTAAAAGTAGCAATGTAGAGGATGTACCAAGAAAAGTGCATCCGATTGTGTCTACTCACAAAGTCACTGGTAAAAAGGGATTATATCTAGGTTCGGACACTGCGATCGCAGTGGGTATGGAAGATAGACCAGAGGAAGCAAAACGTTTCTGGCAGGATTTGTTTACGGCTGTTCTAGACTGTACACCAATCTACTCCCATGTTTGGCAACCAGGAGATATTATTTTTTGGGACAACTCCCAGGTGATGCACAGAGGTACACCTTATGATGCAATGAAATACAAACGAATTGCGTTGCGTTTAGGAGTTGTGGACAAGGGATAATTTGAGGCAGGGGGGCAGGGGGGCAGGGGAGCAGGGGAGGCAGGGGAAGAATTTTGGAAGTTACTAAATTATCCTGCAATTATGCAACGCGGTTTATTGAGGTGCTGTTTCTGGTGTTGGTGTCGATGTAGGAGTGGGGGTTTCTGTGGGAGTTGGTGTAGGAGTTGGTGTAGGAGTTGGCGTTGAGGTGGGTGTTTCTGTGGGCGTTGGTGTTGGCAATGGAGGAGGGGTGGGATTTTCTGCTGTAATGCTGAGTTGATAATCTATTGGTTTCGATGCTGTGGAAACCACGACAAACTCGTAAAATCCGTTTTCTGGTAATTTAGTTGACAAACTTCGCTCTTTAGAATCTTCTAAAAATTTGATTTTGCCAGAGGGTGAATAAACTGATAACAAAACTTGGGAATTTGCTTGTAGCTTCAATCCCAAAGATTGCTCTTTAGCAAGTCCAGCGATGAATACTTTACCACCACCAGGTTGAAGAGTACCACTGACTGTTTTGCTGATAGCCCCCGGCTCAAAGACAAGTTTCTGGAAAGCACTACTGGCGAGGATAGCACTGAGTTGATCGCTAACAAATCCGTACCAAACTTGTCCAATGGGCTGATCTCGAAAATCTTTACCACGCTGTTCAGGGAATACATTGAAAAAAGCTGCATCCCCTAAATCATACAAAGAACGGCTGCCAACGTTAATTTTGTTTACTTCCACTTTCCAGCGATCGCGTTCAGCACTTGTATAAGTTCCCAGTTGTCGGCGTGCATTAGAACTCAGTGGCGCTAATTTTTCCAGCAGTTCTGAGGCTGTTTTATCCCATTCTGCCCGTAAATCTGCATCTTCAGGGCCATCGCTGAGAGTGCGTCCTCGTAAACTAGGATTTCTATCCCAAAAAACTTCATTCACCAAGTTTACGTAAAAGTTGGAGTTAATACCCAACTGTTGACGGCGATCGCTTAATTGTTCTTTACGCTGCCGTTCGGCTGGTGAATATTGCGCTAAAGGATCGGTTGGTTGCTCACTGGTTGGGGTTGGGCTGGCTATAGGATTAGGTTTGTCCGCTATATCACGGTTGCTATTCAGTCCCCACCAAAGTAATCCAACAGTACCGGCTACTACCGCCGCTACTAGGAAGGTTTTTGTTGGTGTCCACCAGCTTGTGGGTTGAGGGGATGGGGGAGATGAGGGGTATGTAGCTTCAGCTTCCCGCAGGGTGGGGGATGGGGGAGGTGGAGAGACGGCGACGGTGGCGGCTGTAGGTTGTGGTGGGGTAGGGTATTGAGTTGGGGGAAAGTTAGCTGGGGGCGGGTTAAGGGCTTGGAGTACTTGACGGGCTGATTGATAGCGATCGCTTGGTCTGGCAGATAACATTTTATCTAACACCTGTCCCAAAATCGGACTCAGGCTTACTTCCCGTCGCCACTGCCAGGTCAGATTGTAGGTATCAATTAATTCTTGGGGTTGTTTACCTGTCAGTAAAACCAACATTGTTGCCGCCATTGCATACAAGTCGCTGTGGGGAGAGACTAACCCAGTTTGCATCTGTTCTGGGGGTGCAAATCCTACCTTACCCAATAGGGTTGGTGATGGGGAAGATGCAACTACGCCGGGTTGATAATATTGGGAAGCAACAGTTGCTACTACTTGTTTGACACCGCCAAAATCAATTAACATTGGCAATTTGTCAACAGTGCGAAGCATTAAGTTATCTGGAGATATATCTCGATGAATAACGCCTATAGAGTGGATATACTCTAACACTGGCAAAATTGAAAGCAACAATTGCCGTACTTCTACTTCTGTAAAGCGCAAACCCTGTTGTAGTCGGTCATTTAACAACGAGTTGTAAGTTTCCCCTTCTACGTAATCTTGCACCAAAAACAGATATTCTTTACCTCCTAAGTTCATCCGAAGCAGTTCCCGGAAGCGGGGAATTTGGGGATGTTGCAGTTTATAGAGAACACTCGCTTCTCTCTCAAACAGTTCTTCAGCTTTTTGGACAACGTAGGCGGTTTGAACTTGGGGAGAAAATTCTTTTAAAACACAAAGTTCGCGGAAACGATTGACATCTTCAGCTAAATAAGTCCGTCCAAAACCACCTTGGCCAATTTGACGTACAATCACATAGCGATCGCCTAAAGTTAGTCCCGGTTGGATACTATAACTTATGGGTGTATCCAACAACTTTTCACCACACTGGAGACAGAAGCGACTACCTGGGGAATTTTCATGTCCTTGAGAACAATATATTTTAGTCATTTGTTATTTGTCATTTGTTATTTGTTATTCTTCCCCAGTCTCTAGTCCCTAGTTCCCAGTTCCCAATCCCTTTACTTGCCAGATTGTACTTTACTGACTTGATCGGCTGCGATCGCATACCAAACTTGACCGAAAGTCTGTTGATTGAGTTTCCCACGTTCCTGATCGGGAAACAACCGATCAAATTTTTCATTTGTATCTTTGGTCAGCTGATCAATTGTATAATTCCCAAACTGCCCTGATCGCGCTTGCCGTCTCCATGTTACATAATCTTTTTGACTATATTTACCCAATTTTTGACGAGCTGCTGTACTGAGGTCAGCCTGTTCTAGTTTATCCAATAAATCGTCAGCAATACCATACCATTCATCTCGTAAACCAGCATCTTCAGATTTAGATGTGAGGCTACGTCCCTTTAATTCTGGTTTTTTTGTATAAAATAAATCATCTACAAAGGGAGTAAAAAATCCTTCAGTAATTTTTAGCTGTTGACGACGACTGATAATTTCCTGAAGATTGCGATTTTTTCCTTTGTCGCTGACTGGTTTACCGATTGGATTTGGAAGCTGTGGAATTTGCGGTAATGAGATTGATGGGATAGTAATAGAAGTTACGCTTCTAATGACTGCATTTACCACCGCCAAAGTACCTGCACCAGTTAAAACAATTAAAGCTGTTCCCCCTAAACTCATCACAAAAGGGCGAATCCAAACAGGCCAAGATATGGGTTTCGCTATTGCTTGCGTTTTGTTCTGGAATCTACTCATAACAGCACTGGCGCGTTGTCTTCCTGGAGCAACTACCATCGTTTTAATCTTGGTAGTAATATAATTACCTGTGGATTTAGTCGCAGTTGGCGATGGTAAATCTTTGAGGATTTGCTCGGCTCTTTGATAGCGATCGCTTGGTTTATAAGCCAGCATCTTTTTCAACACTGCTTCCAGTTGCGGACTAACTCGGATTTCCTTTCCCCATCCCCAAATTCCCTGATAGCTGTCGTATAATTTTTGCGGCTCTTTCCCTGTGAGCAACACTAGTGATGTCACCGCTAAAGAGTAGAAATCACTACTAAAAAATGCTTTTCCCTGGCGTAGTTGTTCTTCTGGGGCGTAACCCTTTTTACCCAGTAAAGTGTTATTTCCAACTAACTTGGTGCGCCAAAAACCTTGAGAAGCTGGCAATTGCTTAACACCACCAAAATCAATTAATACTGGCAGATTATCAGAACGCCGCCAAATTAAATTATCAGGAGAGATATCACGGTGAACTACATCTCGTGAGTGAATGTAGGATAACACAGGTAAAATCTGTTGCAGTAGGGTGATTATTTCTTCTTCACTAAAAGTTTTTCCTTGAGTTTCACGCTGTTCTAATAATTGGTAATAATTATCACCATCCACATAATCTTGCACTAAAAAGAAAAAATCTTTAGTGCCTATCTTCACTTGTAACGAGGCGTGAAAATGCGGTATCTGTGGATGCTGGAGTGTTTTCAGAACGTTTGCTTCTCGTTCAAATAACTCTTTAGCTTTTTGTAAATCTTGCTTTTCTTCTACTTGGGGTGCAAATTCCTTCAGCACACAGGTTTGATGGGATTTAGTTCTATCCTCCGCTAAATAGGTGCGTCCAAAGCCACCCTGCCCTAATTGACGGATAATTTGATAGCGATTATCCACCATCTGTCCCACAGCAAGAGGTAATGGTTCACCACAATGGGTACAAAAGCGGTTACTACCATTATTTGTGTGTTGTTTACTGCAATAGAGCTGCATGGTGCCCAAGGATAAATGAAGGTTTTATTGAATGACTACAAGTGCATGATCTCATTTTCGGATATTTTAGGAAATATTAGGGGCTGAGTATTCCTATATTAAATCCGTGTTGCTAAGAATAATTGGGGTTTTGGGGGTATTAGATAACAGCTAAAATACTGGCAGCAAGTAACGGTGTTGGTTCTACTTCAGGATAAACAACAAGCGTCATGAACCAGAAATCAAGACAGCAGCAAGTAATTAAAGCATTTGAAGATTTTCTGTCTACCCCCCTAGAAACGATACTGCAACGGCATCTCAACACTCAAACTTCGGCAGCTTTGAGTTTTTTTCACGATGTCGCGGCTAATGTACCTGCCTACAAGGCTTTTTTAGCAGAGAGGGAAATTAATCCCGCGACTATTCAAACTTTAGAGGAGTTTCAAAAACTACCAGCGATCGCTAAACAAAATTATATACTGCGCTATCCTTTAACTGACTTGTGCCGCAACGGACAACTCCAAGGATGCGACATGATAGCTGCGTCTTCCGGTTCTAGTGGTAAACCGACATTTTGGCCTCGTTTTTTCACAGATGAACTCCAAATCGCCACACGCTTTGAACAAATTTTTCACGATAGTTTCTATACAGATACCAGACGTACCCTAGCAGTGATTTGTTTCACTTTAGGTACTTGGGTAGGTGGAATGTTTACTACTAATTGCTGTCGTTATCTTGCTAGCAAAGGTTATCTCATCACTGTAATTACCCCTGGTAACAATAAAGAAGAAATTTTGCGAGTTGTTCAAGAATTAGGTTCAGCATTTGAACAAGTGGTGTTATTGGGATACCCGCCATTTTTAAAAGATGTGATTGATACTGGTATCGCTTCTGGTGTGGAGTGGCAGCAATATCAGATTAAGTTAGTTATGGCGGGAGAAGTATTTAGTGAAGAATGGCGGAGTTTAGTTGGTGAAAGAGTTGGTTCACAAAATCCTTGTTATGATTTTGCATCACTTTACGGCACTGCGGATGCAGGAGTTTTGGGTAATGAAACACCGTTAAGTATCTGCATTCGCCGTTTTTTGGCAGAAAATCCTAATGCTGCTAGAGCTTTATTTGGGGAATCACGTTTACCCACGCTGGTACAGTATGATCCTTGCAATCGCTTTTTTGAAGTTCAAGATGGCGGATTGCTGTTTTCGGGAGATAACGGTATTCCCTTAGTCCGTTATGACATCTTGGATACTGGCGGGATAATTAGTTATGATGCCATGCTGCAATTTTTAGCAGAATGGGGATTTAACCCTGTTGCAGCGTTAGAAAACTCCCCACTCCATACAGACGCGATTAATCGCGTCTCTACCCACTCACCTAGAGGTATTCATCAGCTACCTTTTGTTTATGTCTTCGGGCGTTCTAACTTTACAGTTTCTTACTTTGGCGCAAATATCTATCCTGAAAATGTGACGGTGGGATTAGAACAACCAGGAATTCAAGAATGGGTGACGGGTAAATTTGTGTTGCAGGTGAAGGAAGATGCAGATAAGAATCGATTTTTATCTGTGGTTGTGGAATTAGGAGCAGGGGTAGAGGGTAGTGAAGAGCGAAGACAAGCGATCGCATCTTCTATTCTTTCACAACTGCTACGTTTAAATAGCGAGTTTGCTAATTATGTTCCCGCAGAATATCAAACACCACAGGTTACGTTAGCACCAATGGGTGATTTTGAATATTTTCCTATTGGGGTGAAACATCGTTATACGCGTCAATAACGATGAATCTGGAAGAAGACGCGATGAATCGCGTCTCTACAAGGGGGGATGGGGTGGTTGTTCGTGTTGGGCTATGCCCCGCCGTAGGCATCGCGTTCCCAATTGATTGGGTTATTGATAATATATTGTCTAATGCGATCGCGGGCGAATTCATTACGAATTATGTTGTCATGAAACCTTTCTTGCCATCCAAAACCTTCATAAATTTGATTAATTTCAAATGTACATCGTCCTTTGTACCACCTAACAATTTTAGAAAGAGAATTTTTAGACAACATCGGATTAAATAACCCAGTAACCCCACCCCGTTCCCCATCCCCCCGTTGACTTGTAGAGACGCGATTCATCGCGTCTTCTTCCAGTGTTCGTGGATTCATCGCGTCTCCTTCCTGTGTTTGTAGATTCATCGCGTCTCCTTCTCGTATTTGATTAATAACCAAAATCCCATGAATATGATTAGGCATGACGCAAAACGAATCTATCTGACAATTAGAAAAATGCTCAGGAATCTCGTACCACAATTTATGAGCAATTTCCCCAATGGGTGATAACTGCATTTCACCCTGCACAACCTTACCAAAAAAGCATTTTTTACCGTAGGTGCAAATAGTAACGAAATATCCAGCATTGCTAGCATAACTCCATGCTGGTAAACGGGTTGAATCAATGCGATATTTACCTTTGTATTTAGGTTTGTTGTTTTTTGGTTGAGGATCGGAATTATTCATGATTACATCTTTGGTTGATACAAAAATTTATGCAATTATTGCTTTGCATTGATGTAATTGCCAACCCAAAAAACTCGGAATTATTGGCGCTATGTAAATGACGGGAAGGAAGAAGACGCGATGAATCGCGTCTCTACAAGGGGGGATAAAAAAACGATGCCTGCGGCGGGCTACGCCTACGCATTCCCATTCTGTTCACAATATCTGTTTGATTAGGGGCATTGCATTTCCTGGATTGCGGAAATATTAGACGCAATAGATTTACGAGACGCTTACAAGAGGCGATTCATCGCGTTTTTACAAGGGATTCCTGCTTCTACATTTCGCCTATGTTTTGTCTCAAGGAAGTATTTTTCCTTCCTACTCTCCATTTTTCACTTTCTCTTGTTGATTGCCAAGCTTGATAAAAAGTAGGGTAGGGCATACTTTGGGCGCACTTCCAGATAACTTGGTAGCAATTATCAAATAGTCCAAAGTGGTTTTTGTAAGTTTCAGGTGATAAGTAATTCTTCAACACGCTGACAACACTCGGCATCTGTTCCTCTAACAGAATTTGCCCTAGGCTTTCTGCCGCTTGGCATCGGGTAGAATTATCCAATTGTGGATTGCCGATTAACTCCACCAAAGCATCAATCGCTTTTTCGTTGCCTGGGTCTATTTGCCCTAAGCTTTCTGCCGCTTGCCTTCGGGTAAAATCATCCAGTTGTGGTTTGTCGATTAACTCCACCAAAGCATCAATCGCTTTTTGGTTGCCAGGGTCAATTTTCTCTAAGCTTTCTGCCGCTCGCCTTCGGGTAAAATCATCCACTTGTGGTTTGCCGATTAACTCCACCAAAGCATCAATCGCTTTTTGGTTGCCAGGGTCAATTTCCCCTAAGCTTTCTGCCGCTCGCCTTCGGGTAAAATCATCCAGTTGTGGTTTGCCGATTAACTCCACCAAAGCATCAATCACTTTTTGGTTGCCAGAGCCAATTTTCCCTAAGCTTTCTGCCGTTAGGCTGAGGGTATAATCATCCAGTTGTGGTTTACCGATTAACTTCACCAAAGCATTAATCGCTTTTTGATTGCCAGGGTCAATTTTCTCTAAGCTTTCTGCCGCTAGGCTGAGGATATCATCATCCAGTTCTGGTTCGTAGATTAACTTCACCAAAGCATTAATCGCTTTTTGGTTGCCAAAGCCAACTTTCTCTAAGCTTTCTCCCGCTTCCCTGATGGCATAATCATCCAGTTGTAGTTCGCCGATTAACTCTACTAAAGCATCAATCACTTTTTGGTTGCCAGAGCCAATTTCACCTAAGCTTTCTACCGCTAGGCTGATGGTGTAAGTAGGTGAGCGTGGTTCGCTGATAAACTCCACAAAAGCATCAATCGCTTTTTGGTTGCCAGGGTCAATTTTCTCTAAGCTATATGCTGCTAGGCTGAGGGTATCATCATCCAGATGTAGTTTGCCGATTAACTCCACCAAAGCAGCGATCGCTTTTTGGTTGCCAGAGCCAACTTTCTCTAAGCTTTCTAGCGCTTGGCTTCGGGTAGAATCATCCAGTTGTGGTTTGTCGATTAACTCTACCAAAGCATCAATCGCTTTTATGCGATTTGTCTGAGGCAGTACTGTCCTTGCTCCCTCTGCGATTGGTGTGAGAAATTTTACACACTTGTTTTGCTCAACCTTAAACTCGCCAAAGCCCCATTTAACGATTTCCGCCACAATAGTATCTGCGTTGCAAGAATCTTTCCACTCATCAACCCCCGCAGCAGCAAGAAAATAAGCACGAAACTTGTAAAATCCACAACTATCATCAAATTCCACCAACGCCTGAATAAACTCTTCTTTCTTCTCCCTCCCCACATCCTCATGTCCCAACCACAGCAAAATCACCTCTTTCCACTGCGGTGCAAAAATGCGATAAACGCCTAGCGCGGGGTTGTCGGGAACATGATTCAGAAACTCGTGCCAATCAGCGATCGCTAACGCTGCAAAATATTCCTCAAATGTGGGATGGTAAAAAGCGTAAACTTTCTCTTTCGTTGCTGATTCCGCAGCCAGTCCAACTTCATTTAGCCATCCCAACTTTAACGCTAACGAAAATAAAGAATCTTGCTGTTTTGCATCACCTAATTCCTCACGCACCAACTTATGACGTAGCCGAAACCGTGACGCTTCTTGATCAATTGCCCGTTTTGCCAAACGTCCCAACGCAGCGTTTAATTCATCTTGCTGCTGTTCGGTGGTAGGGAAGCGGTTTTCTTTCCACTTGTAAACCTCTTCCACAAACTGCTGATAAAGTCCGGCTTTAGTTTCCGGTAAACCTTTGTCGGAACCTTGCCAAGTGCTACACAACAGCGCTAACCGCAAAGGATTTTTAACTAAATCTTGGATGCGCTGACGTTCAGCTTTATCTAATTCCTGCCATAATCTTTCGCCTTTGTCTGCATCCTTGTTGTGAAACCAACGCCGAATAAACTCTTGCACTTGTTGCGGATATTCAAAATTGAGTAACCGATACGTCTCAAAATTTTCTAAAGCGCCGCCGTTTACTTCCCAAACATTCATCCGACAAGTCAGCACAACCCGCGCATGTTTCACCCATCCCGTCAACTGCTGGGAAATCTCAGTTAATGGTTGGAGTGAAGACATTTCATCTGCTGCATCCAACAACAACCACACACGATTATTTTTGAATAAATCTGCAAAAGCGTTTTCCTGTTCTTCTTTTACACGCACGACTTCTAAAGCATTCTTCAGCCAATCTTGTAGCAGATAATTTTCTAAACTCTTTCCTTGCAAGTCTGCCAAAGAAATCCAAATTGGTAAACCCAGATTCTTCTTTAATATCCAAAAAGCTATAGTTTGCAACTGAGTAGTCTTGCCTGCACCCGGTTCCCCAATTAAAGCGATGCGGTGTCCTTGAGTTTTACCAACACCATCACGGATAATTTTCTCTAAAAAAGCCTGATGTTCAAATCGCTGCTTCTCTTCATAACTCGGTTCGTAAAGCCGCGAACCTTGTTCTGCGGAAATATCCTCGCTGCATTTCTTCGGTTTGTTACGTTCTACCAATGCTAAAGGGACATGAATTGCCTCTAGCTCAAATTTCATCTCATCATCAGCAAACAGCAACTCATTTGTGGTAAGACGCTTGTGCTTTTCCAGCATAGCGCCGCAGATTTCTTGCCAATCGAAGCTATTATCTGTTGTTTGTAACTGGAATGTTTCTTTTAAATTCGTCTTTTGGTATTCCTTCCACTTTTGCTTAACCACCTCTAGATTCTCTTTTATCGTTGCTGTCTGATGTTTTAGCGTCAGAGTAAATTTCCAATAACCTTGATTATTCGCGGCTTTTTGCGGTTCTCGCACTCCCAACTTCCATAGCCAGTCAAGTGCAATTTGAAGCTCTTGTAATTCTCTGTCTTTCTGAGAAACGTTAGATTCTGCTTTTTGCGGGGGAAGTTTTAAAGTTTTGCCAGCATCTTTAATCTGGTTGAGTAAATATTCCTTCTTTGTACCAACTTCAGTTGTTTTGCTTCTGTTTCCTCTTGTTTGTTGGCTTTTATATCCGGTAATTCGCAACTTCTCAGCATTCCAGACAACGCAAAGTGGAAGTTTTGACTCACAATCTTGCTTTTCCGAGAGTTGCAGCAATCCTTCTACCAGACTGAGTACATTCTCTAAAACTGATTCATCTGCACGAATATTTCTTGACATCAGTCAAATAATTTTTAATTACCCAAACAAACAAGCTTCCCCAAGCCGCAAAAGCTGACGATACAAGCATTATAGACGTTGCGTGGGGGATGTGTCTGGGGAAACACCCAAAAAAATAATTGACCTTGTAAACTCAAAAACAAGGTGAATTTTAGATGTCAGCTAAAAAACGTGGTAAAAGTGCAAGTCAAAGAGCGATGTCTACGACGGGTTACGCCTACGCTTTCTTGCTAATTTTGCAAACAATATTAATTGGCGTAAATGCCGAAAACCGCCTTCAGCAAGGAGACTCACCAATCGAGGTTTTAATGTGGATGATTAACCAGTGTATTCCAGTCCTGAAACAAGCTAGCAGTTTCCAAGAAAAACAGAAAAAGAGCCTATTACCCAGACATCCTCATTCTGAGAACAAATAATATCACAAACCCTCTTTGCTCGGTGTACACACAAGTCAAATTACCCCCCTCAATCCCCCCTTGGAAAGGGGGGAAGCCGGAAAGAAATCTAGTACCCTCCCCTTTACAAGGGGAGGGTTAGGGTGGGGTAAAATCTTGTTTAATCAGCTATTTCAGACTTGTGTACACCACTGTAGCCTTAGCAAGGGTGAGCTTCTTCAGGTTTAAAAAGTAATTAAGTGGACAAGTCCATTCGTTCAGAACACAAGTCCATTCGTTCAGAACACAAGTCCATTCGTTCAGAACACAAGTCCATTCGTTCAGAACACAAGTCCATTCGTTCAGAACACAAGTCCATTCGTTCAGAACACAAGTCCATTCGTTCAGAACACAAGTTCATTCGTTCAGAACACAAGTCCATTCATTCAGAACACAAGTTTATTGTCGTGTAATTACTGAGCTAGTATTCCAATCTTCTTACAAGAAACACCTTTTTTTGCAAATTTTACTGAACTACGATACTGTTCCATTGAGACACTCTAGAAAGATAAAGTTTAATAAAAAGTATGCATTAATGCTATGCCAAAAAAGAATCTCTCCCGTGCTAGAAAAAACCAAACAGAGGATAAAATTTATTTGATGGTAATTTGGTCTATTTATCAAGACGTAAAACAACCAATCTCAAACATTACCGTTTTAGGGATTACAGTATGCCCGTTCTGCTAATGTGGCATCTAATACGAATGGATTGTCATTACCTTGAAATTTTGCGATCGCATGACTGCGTTCTATTTCAGTAATATCAGGTAGGTCTTGCTGATTCCATTTACACAAAGTCTGACGCTGATTCTGAAAATAATTTCGGTCTACGCTCTCAGCCTGATTCCGATAGATGGTGTAAAAGTAGAACACTGCCCTAGCTATATCCCCTTTTACTTTCTCTCTCGGCTCAAATTTGGCAGATCCTGATTCGCTAAACTCGTCAATTGCACTACTAGGAATTGTAGATTGAACAGTATCATTTCGATACCATTTCTTAGTTATTGTGTCGGCTATATCGTCGAAGGGTTTATTGCCTCGCTCACTATTGATATCTTCTCGTGCAGGAAATAGATGATGAAGGTCACTTCGGGAATTACTTTTGTCAGCACCTTTACTCTGTGGCCAAACATGTTCCGTATTTAGCCCTAATTTGTCAGCTTCCTGACTAGGATCGCCATTGCCAGTTAAACGAATTGGGTAATTGGCATAAATATCTGTCACAATCCCTGCTCGGTTATCAATAATGCCAAACATTTCGTCTCTTGCGCGATCGTAATTCAAAATTTTGCTAGGCGTATACTCCTTAGCTAGTTCGTCAACTAGAGCGAATTTTGCTAATTGAGGCAATATAATTGCCGAATCACTCGCGGGAGTGGGTTGACCAACAGGAGGGATGGTGTCACTTACGGGAGGTTGGTTAACAGGAGGGATGGTGTTAGAGGTGGACTGGTTAGTAGGTAATGTAAACGCTGCAATCACCGGATCGTGGTCGCTGACAGGTCTACTAAAGCCAACATTGACATGTACAATGTCAATTTCCGGTTGAGCAACACGAGAAAGATTTTCACTGACTAACAAATGGTCAATAAGTTCAAGATTTCCACTGAATTTGAAACTAAAGCGATCGCTAAGAGGTAAACGATCAGTCAGATTTTCCAGAATGTTACCCTTCAAGGTCTTCAGAGGTAGGGAATCTGGTACATCGTTTAAATCACCCAGTACAATTACTTTGGCTTGCGGGTCAACTTGTAATAGTTGCGCTACGAATTCATTAACGATTTCGGCTTGTTTCACTCGTTGAGCGTCGGTGGGAGAACCCCCTCTTTTAGAAACAAAGTGATTCGCAATAATAAACAGTTTTTGCTCGTTAAATATAAACTCTGCCGCAAGTGGCTTACGGCTTTGCTCGAAAGCACTATTTGTAGGGTCAATGCGACCTGGGTTAAGCGAAAGGTCAAGACCATTTGACCCTTGAATAACAGTCACAGCATCTAATGAACCGACTCTTCTGGGCAGTTTTGCTAGAGTTATCCGGCTGGGTCGAAATAATAAACCGACACGGATATTACCTCCAGGTTCTCCACCATCTTCATCGTCACGGGGCGGAATATCAACAAAATCGTATGCTGGACTACCGATGTTTTCGAGTGCAGCAATCAGTTTTTGGTAAGTCTGGTTTGCACTCACAACGTCATCATTGATTGGCCCGTTGTTATCCTGAACTTCAATTAAACTGATGACATCTGGTGCATTCAAATTATTGAGAATAATTTTGGCAATATTATCAAAACGTCGATCTTTCGGATCTAAATTCTCGACGTTAAAACTTGCAACAGTCAATACATCCTCGGAATTTTTTAGAGATGTTGTTTCACGTTCTGGAACTGAAGGTACAGGAGTTGGCAATTGAGCTATTGGACTAGCTTGCAGTGGACTAATCCATACAAAGAAGATGAAAGCAATACTAAGTAGTAGCAATTTAATAAATTTCATTCTCTCTTCCAATGAATGTATTTTCTAGATTAGTCTTCTTCTTAATAGAGTTCAGTTAAGATAAGCTTTAGCTTAGGTAAAGCTTGTGTTCCATTCAACCTATACAAATTGATAAAAATTAGAGCTATTTTCTAAAAAAGCTTGTTCAATAATAAGTTATACCGTTTCTTTGTGAAGCTGCATATATTTACCCCCCAGCTACGCCGTCCCCCCTTATCAAGGGGGGACTACAGGGAAGTCTTATTATGTGCATCCTCATACAGAATTGGTATTATGCTGCAAAAGTCTTGAGGATGATGATAATTACAAAGATCGTATATATATGTTTATTTCTCTTTTTGATGATTGCTTTGTTTCGGCTCATAGAGAAGCCAACTGAGGCAAATACCTTCCAAGAAACTGAAAAGCAGACAATCAGAGTTTTATTTATCGGCAACAGCTATACCTATGTCAATGACCTTCCTTGGTTGACACAACAGTTGGCTGAGTCAGCAAAAGAAACTAGAATGCTCGAAACTGAAATGGTTGTCGTCGGAGGAGCTATCCTCAAAAATCACTGGAAACGTGGTAAAGCACTCAGGATATTGAGAGCGAAACGCTGGGACTACGTAGTACTTCAAGAGCAAAGTACCTTACCGATTACTAATCCCAAGGAGATGTACAAGTACGCCAGTCTGTTTGATGCCCAAATCAAGCGAGTGAATTCTCAAACAGTATTCTACTTGACTTGGGCAAAGCAAAATCAACCAGAAACGCAACAGATATTGACCGATTCATACATGACAATTGCGAAAGAACTGAAAGCCAAAGTTGCACCTGTTGGAATAGCTTGGCAAAAAGTTCAGGAAGCTAATCCAAAATTAAACCTTTATAGTCCAGATCAAAGCCACCCTAGTCCTATTGGTTCCTACGTAGCAGCTTGCGTATTTTATACAATATTTTTACAGAATAGCCCAGTAGGATTAAGTCGCCGTATATACAGTAGTCAATTTAGTACCCCAGAAGAGGGGAACAGACTTGAATTGGAAAGTTTAAGTGAAACAGATGCTGAAATAATTCAAAATTTGGTTGAGTGCATCGTCAGGAATACTTGATGAAGGTAGTGTAATCTGGCATGATTACCAGGTTAGTTTTTTTGGGTATGTGGGTAGTATAAATTACCGAAACAACTAATTTGGCAGATGCTGATGTTCAAAACTAAATTATCACAATCCCATGCTTGGGGCGAATTTTCCACCTTGAGGTTAATGCATCGCCATATTGGCGCGATCGCAGTTCTAATTTTAATCAGCTTACTGAGTTCATTGAGTGGAACACCAGTTAACCATACCATCTCTAACTGCTGGGAAGGCTTTATCTGGGGATTGGCAGATCCAGTAATTGGCTTGAATTGTTTAGTTGGTATTATTGCTATTGGCTTACTATCATCTGTATTTGTTCGTGGTGCTGCGATCGCTGGATGTTTTGTCTTAGCATCAATCTTGGGGATTGTAATTCATACATTTCAGCTAAATTTGCCAGGTACAGAAATAGCGATCGCCATTTCTACCATCCTTTTTGGTACTATGCTGATGATGCCAAATCAACCAAACTTTATAGTACTTGCTCTGGTGGGCATCAGTGCTGGTTTATTTCAGGGTTACGCTGATGCCGAATCTATTATTGGCGCAGGAATCATGCCATTAACTGCCTATATGCTAGGCATGACCTTAACTCTGTTTGCAGTTGCCATGAGTGCCAGAAAAATTGGTAGTGCAATGGGTATGGGAGTAAACCAAATTTTACCCTGGAAAATTACTATTGCTGGCTTCGCTTTCTGTGCGATCGGCATTGTGTTTTTGAGCAATTCAATAATCTAAATCACATATTTCAACTTAGTAGAATACATTTATTTGTGGGGGCGTGCAGCTAAGTGTACGCCCTCACTACGTCTTTAGACTGAAAAATTTTCCAGTAACCAAATAACACAGGGTTTTAGTGAATAAGCTGATGCACCTCTGCGCTAATCTAGAGGCTATATATAAATAAAGCGTTATGACACCCGAAGAAATTGCTGGTACGCTAACAGAATTATTTGGCACATCGGCCGTTGGTACGTTGGCGCAGCCCGTCGTAGAGATCGCTCCTGGATCTTGGCAAGTAGACACTTCAGTTTTCCGGCTGTTGGTGCTGCTTTCTGAAGATAATACTTGGTTGCGAGTTTTACTACCTATTGTACCTATCCAAGAAGCCCAACCATTTTTAGAACAGTTCCTAGAAGCCAATTTTGATGACACTCAAGAAGTACGTTACGCTTTGTTTGAAGGGGTGATTTATGGAGTATTTCAACATAACAGTAGCACTTTAGTGGGTGCAGATTTATCCAATGCAATCAATCGACTTGTATCTATCCATGAAGCTGGATTAGATAATGTCTTTAATCGATTAATAGAAAGCCGTATCCGGCAAATTATTCAGGCAGCAAAACAGCAAGGACAATCTCTGCAAGCTACTATGCAAACTTTGGAACGCTTTTATGCAGAAGGATTGATGGGTGAAATAAATCAAAGTTCAGAGGCGCGAGAAGAAGTTTTAGTCGCTTGGCGACGTCAGTTAGAACGTTTATGGAATGAGGGTTAATTTCAATTTTTAATAAGTATTTATATCCACACCACATTTTCATATAACCAATTTTATAAATATATATTTATCATGGATATCATTGAAATCCTCAAAGAAGACTATCAAAGATTCCCAGTAAATCAAACTTACAGCATTTACGCTCCAGACGTTTATTTTCAAGATCCACTAAATAAATTTCGTGGCGTTAAACGTTATAAGAAAATGGTTAATTTTATCCAAACTTGGTTTTTAGATCCCAAGATGGACTTACATAATATTCAACGTTTAGGAGACACAATAAAAACTGAGTGGACACTAAGTTGGAATACTCCTCTTCCCTGGAAACCACGAATCTCTATTCCTGGTTGGAGTGAATTAAGTCTCAACTCTGATGGTTTGATTGTCTCCCATGTCGATTATTGGAATTGTTCACGTTTAGATGTGGTGAAACAGCATTTATGAAGCTTCTGGGTTGAGTTCAATAGAGCTTATTAACGTTGGGAAGTAAGATTCTAAGCTTCTCTCCTTTTAGGCTATGGTGTACACACAAATCTTAAAAACCTAGTTTGTTAAAGCTTTACTAAGCCATTACGAGCAACATGGCAACATTAATAACTAACGTTAAAGCAATTGTTCAAAAAACCAAGTGCTATATCTGAATTAAGAGAAATTACTCAGTTTTATATATTAGTTTTTTAAAAAATAAAAAAAATATTCACTAATTTTACTGAAGCAGCAAACAGCTTTACTAAGCCAAACTAGCTTTAGAACCCTCTCTAACGAATATATCTGTGTCTCATCCAAAACGTAAATCAGTGTTTTAGAAAAAGCTGAATTGAGTTGGCTGGACTAAAAACAATTGATTTAAGTATGGTTTGGTGATAATTGCTATTTGCGAAATATGGCTCAATCAATTGAGCAATTCTGTACTATGCTTGATGCTGATAAAATCGCTTTATTTATGATTGACTTTTCCAAAAGCAAAAAGCAAATCCCACTTGTTCATTAAAACCATTGGTTGTGGACTGCTGCGACACTTCTGGTAGGCTTCTCTACGAGATGCTGCGCGTAGCTTACTTATATCTACGCAATTTCTTCTATCCACTTATGCTCTTTGATAAAGAAGCTTTAGGTGTAGTTAATATCAGGCAATATCATGCATATTTAATTATGCATTTTGTAGCATAGGCTCATTTTTGGTGATATTGAAAATCGCGCATTGCAGCATTTTCAATAATTTTGCTTGTCTAATTGCTAATTAGACTTTATAGTAATACGGTGTTTTCCCTGACAATTATTCGGCAAATTTTTACCATGAATTATTCTCACAAATTGCAGAAGTATTTGGCTACTTTCTCTTTATCTGTAGTATTAGTAGCTGATTTAGTAATCACACAAAAAGCTCCTCCAGCTTTTGCCCAGACGGTAAATTCATCTATCGGTAATGGTGTAACATTCAGTTGCAATGATAGTGAAGCGACAATCAAAGCTAAAAATGGCCCAAGAGTAGTTCAAGGAAATACAGCCTTTTATATTGGTTATCAGCAGGTTTCATCTAATAATAAAAACCCTGTAACAATCCGTTTTAATAATGGTATTAAAACATGGTGTAGAACTGACTACGAAACAACGAATGACGATGGTACAGGTTATGGATTGTATTGGGATGGAGCGAATGTTTTATATGGTGTTTACTCCTCCACTGGTAGTCAGACTGGTAGTGATTTTCGCCGCTTTGCAACTGGGCGTTGGTTGTCTAGCTATGGTAGCGGAGGTGGGCCAAAAGTCGCGGTTATAGCCCGAATTAATCCAGCCAATGGTCAGGTTAACTATGCCACATTTTTAACTGCCAAAAAGGCGGATAATGGACAAACTAACTCTTTAGTTGTGCAAAATCTATCATGGAATGGCACAAATTTGACTGTGCAGGCAAAGTCATGGTGGACTCCTCGTGGCGCTAATACAAATTCTATGACTTGCACTGGTTCATCACCTTATCAATACACAGCAGTATTCACTGGCGATTTAACAAAGGTGAACTCGGCTTCAGCTCCTACGTGTAAGTAAAGGCTAATGATTCAGCTATCAAACTGCAACGCGAGAGTCATTAAATCTTGAGATACTACTCCGTCAGAGAACATTACACGATATCGGCGCACTAAATCAGTTGTGAACAATAAGATCCCCGACTTCTTAAAGAAGTCGGGGATCTTAGTTTCTCGATTTTCACAACTCATTTAGGATTGTTATAGCTTCTTTGGCCTTATTTGAAGTATTTTGTTTGATTGTTAAGAAAAATCCGGGTAATGGATAGCCTTTTAAAAGAGAGGTTTACAGAGAGATCAGAGTAAACTAGAAGCGCTATAATCAGGTTTCTCAAATACCATTAAATGCTGTTGAGGTAACAAGTTTTTAGTTTCACGCCAAACCAAACCAACAGCTTGCATTTCTTTACGAACTTGCTTTTGAGTCATTTTGTGCAGAGCTTTAATCATAATAAAGGGATTTTCACCCCGGTACTCAACCAGCACTACCCGACCACCTGGTTTAAGTGCTTTCACAATTCCTTGCATCACTTCTTGGGGATATTCAAGTTCATGGTATGCATCCACCATCAACGCCAAATTTATGCTTTCAGATGGTAAGTTTGGGTTACTAAGAGTTGCTAAAACAGGCTCAACATTGGTGATATTTTTCTCTTTTTTGAACAACTCAATGATTTCCAACATTTCTGGCTGAACATCTACAGCTAATACCTTACCTGCTGTTAATAGCGGCGCAATGCGAAAGCTTAAGTAACCTGTACCAGCACCAATATCTGCGACTACATCGCTAGGTTTTAGGTTGAGGAGGCTGACGATTTTACTTGGCTGTTCCTCTCTCTCTCGGCTTGGACGTTCTAGCCAGCCTGCACCTGTATATCCCATAACTTTGGCAATTTCGCGCCCCATATAATATTTGCCGATACCATCTGGACTATGGATTATCCGTTGTTCGTAAACAGTGCTGGATGAAGTTGCGGCTTGTGCTGTCAGGGTTGGATTCAGCAGCAAGCAACTCAATATCACAATAAAAGTTACTATAAAGTGGAGAAAATTCAACATTTGGTTATGACTGATCTAGATAGTTATAAGCAGCAACTAAAAGAATTCTATGGTAGTAGAACGGCTTATGACCATGAGAAAGGTACTCGCCATCCTCTAGATGCCAAGATTTTACTTGAATTTGTTCCACTACATTCGGGACAGAAAATCCTTGATGTAGCGACTGGAACAGGTTTAGTTGCAATACCCGCAGCTGAAAAAGTTGGTTCAGAGGGCTATGTGATTGGGATTGACATGACCCCTGGAATGTTGCATCAAGCAAGAATTAAAATTGCAGCAGCAAAATTACAAAATATCGAGTTACTTGAGGCAGATGCAGAATATTTTAACTTTAGTGATAGTAGTTTTGATGTTGTCTTTTGCTGTGAAGCAATTGTACTTTTTCCTGATATAGTTGCTATTTTAAAAAAATGGTATCGCTTCTTGAAACCTGGAGGATTTGTGGCATTTACCTGTCCTCCCGAAACAGCTTTTATGGCATCTATTCAGCAGAGGATCTACGCTAGAGTTTTGGGTGAATCGCTACCACACATCCTTGAACCACTGGGAACTCCAGAAAAATGTCAAAATTTGCTCAATCAGGCAGGTTTTAGAGATATCGAAATTAAGATTGAGCCATCAGGACGTTATCGCCTTCTTAGGGATAACAAATTATCTGAAACAGTAATTAATATAAATTTTAAAGGTAATCCACTGTTGTCAAAATTATCACAAGAGCAATTAAATCAGTTGCAAGTTGAGTACAAAGCAGAAATTGAGAAACTAGCAACCGAGCAGGGTATTTGGGAAGATACTACAAAGTTTTTTGTTCGCGCTCGAAAATAAGTTAATGAGCTTTGCTCCTGAACTAACAGATTAGATGAGGGCGATCGCGCATCACAATCTTACCGTTACTAATGACAATGACAGTTTAATCTTTTAGACCGATGTGGAAGTAAACATTTTCAGGATTTACTTGAACAGCCCCTTTAAATATTTGTAATCCAACCTTTGGACATTTATATGCAAAACCTGCCCCTAATGTTAATGCCTGTACTTGCTGCACAGAAAGTAGCAGGTGACGGTTTAATTAAACCTCTTGGTCATCATGAGCTACTGTTGGTGCTGGTGCAACTGTCATTATTGCTTCTCGTAGCGCGGGGATTAGGTGAGTTAATGCGCCGGATTAACCTACCGCCTGTTGTTGGAGAATTACTAGCGGGTGTGGTGCTTGGCCCTTCTTTATTTGGTTTGCTCCTTCCAGACTTACAGACACATATCTTTCCCAAAAGTCAAGAACAGTCTAATTTACTTTCGGTGATTTCTTGGTTAGGCGTGTTATTTTTGCTGATTGTGACTGGATTGGAAACGGATCTCAAGCTGATTCTTCGTAAGGGGAAAACGGCTCTGCTGATTTCACTGGGCGGAATTATTGTCCCGTTTATCACCGGATTCGGATTAGGCTGGCTATTGCCAGATAGTTTTTTAGCCGACCCAGAAAAGCGTCTAGTATTTAGTCTGTTCATCGCCACAGCAATGAGTATTTCGGCAGTACCAGTAATTGCTAAGGTGCTGATGGATTTAAACTTGATTCGCCGTGACATTGGTCAAGTCACCTTAGCTGCCGGCATGACTGACGACACTATCGGCTGGATTTTACTTTCTGTGGTTTCAGGTTTAGCTAGTAGCGGCAAATTTGACCTGGGGACAATTTTCCATTCCGTGAGTGCGGCTATATTGTTTTTAGCGATCGCCTTTACAATTGGGCGTACCATCGTAGACCAGATTTTGCGTTGGGTTGATGATTATGTTGGTGGAATTGCCGCGAGTATGTCGGTTGTGCTGATTCTTTCGCTCTCAGCAGCAGCACTTACCCATGCATTAGGGCTAGAAGCAGCATTAGGTGCTTTCGTGCTAGGGATTCTGGCAGGCCAATCTCGCCGCTTTAGCAATGAAGCTGGACACATGCTAGAAATTTTCACAGCAAGCTTTCTAGCGCCAATTTTCTTTGCTTCAGCTGGCTTGAAAGTTAACTTGGAAACTCTGTTAGTCCCTAAAACATTGATATTCGGCTTGATTGTTCTCGCTGTCGCCTGCGTTGGCAAATTTACAGGTGCTTACCTTGGTTCTCGCGCAGGCGGCTTGAGCCATTGGGAAGGTTTGGCGATGGGTTCGGGGATGAATGCTCGCGGGGCGATGGAAATTGTCGTTGCCACGATTGGTTTATCTTTGGGAGTGCTGAATCCCCAGATGTACTCGATTATTGTTATGGTGGCGATCGTCACTTCCCTAATGGCTCCACCCCTTTTGCGCTGGTGTTTGTCGAAGGTGGTTATGAGTGATGAGGAAGCTAGACGTTTGGAACAAGAAGAACAGGATAGCCGCAGCTTTATCAAGCAGATTCACCGTGTCTTAATACCTACTAGCGGTGGCCCCAACATCCAACTCGCGGCGCAACTAGTCGGTTACATGGCTCACCAAAACTCGATAGAAGTTACATCTCTGTATGCCCTGAGTGATAAGCAGCCCCAAAAAAAAGTCCGTCGAACGGCAACCGAGGTAAAAGATACTGCCGCAGAGCAAGCTTTGACCTCTGTTGTTGAAGAAATGCAGCTACCTGCTAATACCACCCTGCAAACAAAAACGGAGTCTGGGCGTAATAAAGCGGGGGTAATTCTAAATGAAGCGAAGAAAAACTATGACTTGATTGTACTGGGAGCTTCTGAACAGCTCCGCCCCCAGAAAACATTGTTCAATTTGCTTGTAGATCGGGTAGTACAAGAAGCACCTTGTGCAACGATGGTAGTGAAGTCGCATCTACCCCAACTCAAAGGCGAGATATGCAAAATTGATCAACAACAGCTGACAAAGATTCTGGTACCAACAGTAGGGACAGACTATAGCAAAAATGCTGTAGAGATGGCAAGTACGATCGCTGCTCAAACAGGCGCATTAGTTATGATCGTGAACGTGATAAATGTGCCACAGCTTGAATATATTCTTTACGAACAGCGATCGCTAACTCCAGTCAAAGAAATTGCCCACGATCTGCTCGAACAACAGGCAGAAATTGGCCGCAATCTAGGTGCTGATGTCAAAACCTATATTCTTCAAGGAACTAGCCCAGAAAGGGAAATCCTCAAGTTTGCCCAAACCAAGGAAGTTGACTTAATTATTCTAGGGAGTAGTATCCGAATGGTTACGGGTCGCGTTTTCTTCGGTCACAGAGTAGATGCAATCTTAAGTAAAGCTCATTGCCCAGTAGCGGTAATTACTACGCCATAGGCGTTCTCAGCTTAAAGGATGTTTGGAAAGTCAAAAAAAGCTCTAGTAACGATAATCTGTCAGTAGATAAAAATGCGACAGCGTGACTAGAGCCATGTCTAAATCATACCCAAGTGACTTGACTTCGGAACAATGGAAATTGCTATCGAGCTTCATTCCACCACCTTTGTCCAGGTGATTCTAGATTTGGCAGTTCCAGGTATTTATCGCGCCATGCTCTTGGCTTCCATTGCTCTCGTAATGAACTCACTAAAAGGTCTAAGGCATGACCTTAGCGGATAGAGAAGTTACCGATGGCATGGTTATTTAAGACACAAGGGAGAGCAAGAGGATTAATAGTATGAAGATCAATCATCAAACTGTACCCCTAAATCTACACCCAGCATCTCTTCAATTTTCCGAAGAGTTTCTTCTGCTACACCACCTAAAACAGCCTCCGCCTCTAACTGATACCAGTAGTTACGAGATATTCCAACTTCTTTGGCCATCTGTGTTACTGGTCGCCCTCTAGCTTCCCTGGCCTGTTTAATGCGATCGCCCAATCCAGGAACATCAACTTCTAGCTTAATAATCCGTCTTACTTTCACAGTCATAGTCATAATTCCAATTCTAAAAGTATATGTTAATTGTCAACTAAACAGTTAACAACCTGTTAATTAATGGATTACACTATTAAGTATAAAGAAAGCGCCCCAGACTGGTAATCGAAGCGCTTTCCGTCCCGTTAGGAACTGATTTATTATGACTCACACTATCTACAGCCAACAACAGCTGCTTGAAACCTACATTCGACAGGTTTATTCGGTGTTCTAGACATTATATTTTCTCTCTTTTCCATTGTCAGTAGATCGAAAACTTTTATAAGTTGACGAAATAATCAGGGTTTCAGCCGACGTTTTGGGATTGACGATCGCGATCGCTTGCACTGCACTCTTAACCCACCAACAATGCCCGTTCCTTGAAAAGCAGACTCCAACAGGATTCCGGCAGACTATGTTCCTAAACTCAAATGAACGGCTCTTCAGGCTTCTGGAAAACTTTTCGATCTACTGAAAGTTACCCTGAGTTCTGGATTATCCGGGAGCAACGCGAAAAAGTGAGATCATCGTGAAATGAGCTTCGGGAACAAGGGTAGCAGGGGGAGCATAGGGAGAAAAAGAATATTTTGGTAATTTTTACTACTTAGATAGAACTGAATACACTTATTTCTTTCACTCCCCCTGCCTCCCCTGCCTCCCCTGCTTCCCCATCTCACTGTTAGCATTGCTCCCCTCTCAAGGCAGGGCAATCGCCTGTAGACCCCGCTAATTGAACGATAAGCAAAAGCCCCCGGATTTCCGCGATCAGAAAATGCCGGGGCTAACGTCTGAGTTATTGGATAGTGTGGGTAACTTGGCGATTACTGGGGATTAATCTTCTAAATTACCTGCTGCTGAAACTGCTGTTTTTAATTCTTCAAAGGAAAGGCTACCGTCTGAATCCGAATCATACTGTGTTAGCAGATTGTTGAAATTTCCGGTCTCAGCTAACGTTGATAAGTACAAAGCCTGATTCTTATTTGAAATAAGTTCATCAATGTTGACCTTGCCATCACCGTCTGAATCTAATTCGTTAAAAATCTCTTGAAGCTCTTGTTCGGTTACCATAAAATTCTTGATGATTTAATTTTCAATCTTAATCTTTTCAAAATTTTGACAAAAACTCAAATCCTTGTGTTGACTTTCAAAATTTTGTGGGCACGGTTTCTGATACTATAAGTATTACTGGTGGAGAGGGTACATTCGACGGTGCGATTGGCACACTGTTCTTGTCGGAGAATCTTACACTCAACCCAGATCCAACTGCTCTTGTAAGAGGTCTACCTCTAATCTCAGGTTCGTTTCAAACGTTCAAAACAGTTCCAGAACCGAGGAATAACGCGGCGATATTTAGCATCGCCTTAATTGGAGTGCGTTTTCTGCTACGCCAACATAGACTTCGAGTTATTGGTTAATCACCGTTTGAGCTATCGCCTCAATGTCATCAAGTTAATGGCTGGACTGGTAAATTTACATCAATCTCAATCAAAGTAACTTTGGCATTTTCAACTACTGTATTTCCCATTAGCGTGTCCTGCATGGCTTCAAACTTAGACTCTGCTCTCCCAATACGTTCATAATGCAAAATCACATGATAATGCTTTTGTATTGCTTCTCCAGACTCAGAACCCTCCATTGCAAGCCAATCCTTATTTTGGCCTTCTTCGGCAATCTGACGATATTCGCTGGCTAACTGTTCTAATGCAATAGCTATAGCGTGTTCTCTGGTTTGCCCGCAGCAACGAATTTCATCTCTTGGTTGGTCAACAGATGACAACAGTTCACAAACATACTGTCCATTATCATCGTCAGCCTGTACATTAATCGTAATTGTCAGAAGTGTTGAACTCATACCTAGTTTGTTAAAGAAATGATGACCCTTGAATTTTAATACTGATGACAAAATATGTTGATTTAACTCATGCGATGGCTGTCACAATCCTTATGTGGTCAGTTTTTGGTTGATCCAGCGATCGCAAGAAGGCGACTCCGTTTGGGAGCATCACAATCAGGTGGGCTAAACATCGTTATTGGCAACCAAGTCCGGGAAGAATGTTTGAGCTAGATTAAACTAAGGGTATAAAAGTGGAGTTGTTGCGTGAATAGGCAAAATGGTAAATTGTACCTATCGCCTATGTTCGCTTGCCGCCTAGCCCAACGATTGAAGACCAAAGCCCAGTATAAAGTTAAAAATTGAAACGCTTATGATGCAGCACTAAAGCAACGAGGCAGTATAACTTTCTGGGTGAACGAAGAAGTCATCGAGCAGTGGCGCAACCAGCAGAAAACGGGGAAAAAAGGAGCATCGAATTATTACTCAGATACGGCAATCGCTACAATGGGGACAATTCAATCGGTATTTTATTTACCTGGGCGGCAAGCTCTTATGGTTTTTAGAATCGCTATTCATGCTCATGGGGATTGAGCTAGCAGTCCCAGATCACTCTACTTTATCTCGTCGTTTAACCAAGTTATCAGTAGAACTGCCAGTTATACCAAAGGATAAAGCTGTTCATGTTGTGGTGGATTCAACTGGGGTAAAAGTTTATGGTGAAGGTGAATGGAAAGTCCGCACACATGGAGTAGCTAAAAGAAGGACGTGGCGGAAGTTGCATTTAGGAGTTGATGAGGGGAGTGGAGAAATTTTGGCTGCGGTAGTCACTACTAATGATTTAGCGGATTGTGAAGTACTACCAGATATATTAGAGCAGATAGAGCAGCCCATAGAGCAAGTTTCTGGTGATGGTGGCTATGACACAAAAGGCTATTATGACACTATTGCCGAGCGAGGGGCAAAAGCAGCAATTCCACCTCGTAGCAACGCCAAAATTCAACTTCACGCAAACACTCAAGCAAGTCCCTATCACAGGGATGAGAATCTGCGTCGGATCAATCAAGTTGGACGTAAACAATGGAAACAAGAAAGCGGATATCATCGCCGTTCTTTATCCGAAACTGCTATCTTTCAGCTCAAAACCATTTTTGGTGGTAAGTTAAGACGACGCTTTTTTGACACTCAGGCTGTGGAGTTATTTTTACAATGTGCTGCCCTTAACCGCATGATTCAGCTAGGTAAGCCTGAAAGTTACAAAGTCGAAAATTAGTTAACTCGCGTTCGCTTGAATTAGGGCGATCGCTTCTCCCATACTTTCCCCCAGAACTAAAACTTGTTAACAATTATTGGGTGCGATCGCTTCCAGCACTGCGCTTATGCTCATTCGTCTATGTCAATAGCGTAGCTTATTGCTGATAATAAGACTTGATTTTGGATGATTTTCCATGATAATCTGCGTTTGGATTTTAAAACCCGGTTTGCCGATAGCTTTATCGTAGCTTTAATAGCATACTGTATTTTTCATTTGAATTAGCCATAGTTGGCACAAGTAATTCTAAAACTGTTTTGAGAGAAAACTTATGGCCATTATAGAAAGACGTAAAGTTGGACGTTCAGGGCTAGAAATATCACCAATATCTTTTGGTGGAAACGTTTTTGGCTGGACAATTGATGAAAATACTTCATTTAAGATTTTAGATCACTTTATAGCGGCTGGAGGTAATTTTATTGACACAGCCGATGTCTATTCCAAGTGGGTTGCAGGAAATATTGGTGGAGAATCTGAGACAATTTTAGGAAAATGGCTCATTTCTCGTGGTAATCGTGACCAAGTGGTGATTGCAACGAAGGTTGGCAACGATATGGGTGTTAAAGGCAAAGGGCTTTCTCGCCAACACATTCAACAAGCTGTTGAAGACTCGTTGCAGAGGTTACAAACCGATTATATCGATCTATATCAATCGCATATCGACGATGAAAGTACTTCATTTGAAGAAACTCTTGAAACCTACGCAGAATTGATTCGTCAGGGAAAAGTACGTGCAATTGGTGCTTCAAACTATAGTGCAGAGCGTTTACTACAGGCATTAGAAATTAGCCGTCAACATGGATATCCTCGCTACGAAAGCCTTCAGCCCCGTTATAACTTGTATGACCGAGATGGTTATGAGCAGGATTTACAACAAATTTGCCAAGAACAGGAAATTGGTGTGATTAGCTATTCTTCTCTGTGCAGTGGCTTTCTCTCTGGTAAATATCGCTCAGAAAAAGATTTGTCTATTAGTCTGCGTGGTAGCTCTGTAAAGAGATATTTAAATCCTCGTGGTTTGCGAATTCTAGAGGCAATTGACCAAGTGGCTCTTACTTATAATTCTACTCCTACCCAAGTTTCTCTGGCGTGGCTCATTGCTAATCCTACCATTACCGCACCTATTGTTAGTGCAACAAAAGTTGAGCAACTCAACGATATCATCAAAGCTGTCAATATAAATCTCGACCAAGATGCTATTGACCTTCTTAATCAAGCTAGTTCTTCAAACAGCTAGTATAGCTACTTTAACTGTGAGTATGTCAAAACAATTTCATTATTACAAGACGCTCCTACGTCGCTAATGCTGCACTATTAGTGTTTGCTCTGAACCCGCCAATGATAGCGTAGCGTTAGCGAGTCCGCGTTCGCGTAGCGTCTCGTAGAGAGCGTCTTGTAGACCACTAATTCTTTGAATCAGTGTTTGCTCTGTACCCAGAATTAATTCAAAATTATTCAAATTATTCCTAAGTGAATTTTGAATTTCATTAAATGGTCAAGCAGTGCTTGCTATAAAATGCCACCTGCGGCTTTAATTAAATCGGCTGCTTTTTCGCCAATCATAATAATGGGCGCGTTTGTGTTGCCCCTGACCAGAGTTGGCATGATCGATGCATCCGCGACCCGCAATCCCTTAACCCCATATACTCGCAGTTCGGGATCTACCACTGCCATTAGGTCAGTACCCATTTTGCAAGTGCCAGCCGGATGATGTCCAGTACTGCAAGTTTCCCGGATGTAAGCAACGAGTGCTGCATCGCTAGTCACACCAGCACCCGGAGCAATTTCCTTAACGCCAAACTCATCAAAACCACGAAACTCAAACAATTGTCGCATTAATCGAATTCCGGCAACGAGAAGACGCACATCAGCTTCACTTTGCAAATAATTCATCCGCAGAACTGGAGCATCTTGGGGGTCAGATGAGCGCAAACTGACACTGCCAATGTTTTGGAAACGAGTCAAAGAGACTACACCCGTGAATCCCCAATTGGGACGGACATAGCCAGGCGGTAAATATATATCGGGGCCGAAGAAGAACTGGACATCGGGTGCAGCCTCCAGGTTGCCCTCGCTATGAAAGAACAGTCCGGCTTCAGACACATTACTAGTGATGGCAGGGTGTACCTCTTGAGTCGTCTGTTGGGTTACTGGAACGATCAGGTGGTCTTGCAGGTTTTGACCGACCCCTGGCAAATCAGCCACGACAGAAATTCCTAGCCCTTGCAGGTATTCTGCATCGCCAATGCCGCTTTGCAGCAATAACTTGGGTGACTCAAACGCGCCTGCACTTAAAATTACTTCCTGATTGACCCTGACCTGATGCAGCATTCCCTCGTGCAGATATTCTACTCCAACAGCGCGAGTTTCCTCAAACAACAAGCGAGTCACTAACGCTCCTGTCGTTATAGTCAAATTAGGACGCTGAAGAATCGGCAAGAGGAAGGCAGCAGCAGCACTGTGCCGAAAACCATCTTTGATTGTCACCTGATAAAGTCCGGTTCCTGACTGCTGCATCCCGTTGAAATCAGGATTGTAGTCGTATCCCATTGCTATACAGGCATCGACAAAGCGTTGCGATACTACAGCAGGGGAAATCAGATCGGTGACGCTCAACTCACCATCAACCCCGTGGTAAGCATTACTACCGCGTTGCTGGTTCTCAGACTTCTTAAAATAGGGCAAGACATTAAGGTACGACCAACCCAGATTTCCTAGTGCCTGCCAGTGGTCATAATCGTGAGGATTGCCCCGGATATAAATCATGAGATTAATTGAACTGCTGCCCCCCAAAACTTTGCCACGGGGACAAAACATTTTGCGATGATTCAAGTACGGCTCTGGTTCAGAGAAATAGCCCCAGTCCACCTCGGAGCCTTGTAGATTGACACATTCCGGCGGAATATGAATCTCCCGTTTCGTATCCGGCTCGCCTGCTTCAAGGAGTAACACAGTTGTATCACTGTTTTGTGACATTCGGTTGGCGACAACGCAGCCTGCCGAACCCGCACCAATAACAATGTAGTCATACTTAATAGTCATACGCCGACCTAGCACTCTCACAATTAGCCAAAGAGCTTATTTTACAACGGTTTGAAGCCGCCGACCTGAACCAGTGGAAAACCGACGGAATCCTTGATGTAGCGAGCGCACTCCCCAGAATTTGGAACGGAGTGCAGTTAAAATTTTGGTTTCCTACAACAACAGATATCGCAACATGAAGCCATTCTGGAGAACTCCCATAATCTTAACTGCGATCGCTGGAGCTATCATCACCACTATCTTGATTTTCCAAAGAACTAACCAGCCATCCATCACATTCACCGAAGAATGGACAGCTACACAAGTGATAGATGGCGACAGCATCACAGTCGGCCAAACCGATGGCAGTAAAATGTCAGTTGAGCTTTGTGGAATTGATGCCCCACAAGTGAAACAAGGCGAAGTGCCAGGACAAGCATTGAGCAATGAATCAAAACAGAAATTGCTCAAGCTAGTCGCTGCTGCTGATAACCAACTGATGATTATTCCAGTGGCAAAAGATGAGCAGGGGCGCACTGTTGCTGAAGTCATGGCTCGTGGACAGGGTGAGGCTGAGATTAGCTTTCAGGAAGAACTGCTTAAAAGCGGCTTGGCTAAAACGCGACTTGGTGGGGTGGAATGCCCGAATCAACTGAGCTTTGAACAAGCTGCTGAGATAGCAAAAGCATCCAAGGTTGGAGTGGGGAGCCAAAGTAAGCGTAATTCCAGAGATCAGCAGTAGAAATGCTGCAACAATGATAGCCTTATTCATTATCTTATGTAATTTTACTGTATAAATAATATTAGTAATAACTTAAAATTTAAAATTAGCTCGTGAGCCAGATTAGTGGTGGAAACTCAAGATACTTCCCATAATAGATCAGGGTAAAGTTTAATTCCGTAGCTACTTTGCTTGATTACCTCTAAGCTCGACTTTATCCATTTTTGAGAATATGAGGGGGCAAACTGATGTGCTGATCGAAGTAGGTGTAATCTCCAACGTTGATACGCGGTTCTTGAATGTGAGCATTTAGCCAAATCGGAGGAGGCGCGTATTCAAGCATAGTCATAAAAGGTAAAATCAAGGTTTTAACCCGCGTAGGCGGGTTTTACCTGTGTAGCCGTGACTTCCAGTCGCCTGGTGCAAGATTACTCTATGGGCGATTTCCAGAGGGATGTTGATGCCCTAAGATGGGATGGGGTGTATAAGGTTCTTCTAAAAATTTACGCTCTTCATCAGAAAGCTCTAAATCCACCGCCTCCACAGCCTCTTTAAGATGTTCTATCTTACTAGCGCCAATTATGGGAGATGTCACACCTGGTTGATGCAATAGCCAAGCTAGGGCAATTTGTGTGGGTTTCACACCCCGTTTTCCGGCTAATTCAACTACGCGATCGACTACTTTAAAATCTGAATCTTGATAGTAGAGATTGTGAGCAAATTCGTCAGTTTTTGCCCGCAGTGTTTGGCCATGGTCTGACTTACTGCGATTCCCTGCTAAAAAGCCCCGCGCCAAGGGACTCCAAGGAATAATACCAATCCCTTGATCTAGGGCTAAGGGTATCACTTCTCGTTCTTCTTCCCGATAGACTAGGTTGTAGTGATTTTGAATTGATACAAAACGAGTCCAGCCGTGAATGTCTGCTGTATAAAGGGCTTTAGCAAACTGCCATGCGTAAACACTAGAAATTCCTAAGTAACGGACTTTACCTGCTTTGACAATATCATGCAGTGCTTCTAGGGTTTCTTCAATTGGTGTTTCATAGTCCCAACGGTGAATTTGGTACAAGTCTACATAATCAGTCTGTAGCCGCCGCAAAGAAGCATCAATACTGTCAAAAATATGTTTGCGAGATAGTCCTCGATCGTTAGGCCCATCGCCGACTTTACCATGTACTTTGGTAGCAATCACAACTTGATCTCGTTTGGCAAAGTCTTTCAGCGCTCGTCCGACAATTTCTTCACTCTTCCCCAAGGAATAGACATCGGCGGTATCAAAGAAATTAATCCCCAATTCCAAAGCCAGTTTGATAAATGGACGACTTTCTTCTTCTTCTAATACCCATTCGCGCAATTTACGCGAACCATAAGTCATCGTGCCTAGTGTAATACGGGATACTTTTAGTCCAGTTTTGCCAAGATTTACATATTTCGTCATACGGTTTGCTCTACTTTTTGTTGGGATGCTTAATAAGGTTGTGATATTTCTATAGCCTTTTGACATTGATTTGCCTAGAGTATTGCAGAGCTATGAGCATTGCTTTGCAAAAGCCAGGATGCAAAATACTATATATCAATCGACTTGCCGGAGTTATTAGCTATAATATTAAGAATTGCATATAAATGAGAAATATGGAATAGGAAATCAGGAAATGTTTGACACAGGGGGCTGTTGGTAAAATCTCTCGGATCTCCAAAGCGATCGCCACCGTCAATCCAACTAGGGCTACGGCTAAAGCTCATAGTTCAAATAGTGTATACTTTTCAAATTTCAAGAAAATTTTTAATATAGTTATACTTATCGATAGTTTTAGAGCCTTTTAAAATAGTTAAGGCTACAATTACCTGGATAGATTATTATTTTAGTTAAATAAAATACTTGAACTACTATTAGTAAACAATAAATTTATTGCTTAGATAATAAAAAATAACATAAGTTACATAGGAAATATGTGTGTAAATTATCCTATTTTATTATCTAATAATTTATATTCTAAAAATCTCAAAACAATACTTGATTTCATAAATTATTAGCTATACTAATATTTAGATAAGCTAACACTAGCCAAAGAATTATAGTGTTTATCGTCTGAGTGAGTTACATCTCGTTGCAGTGAGGGGCTACAGGCGAAGACGTAACTTATGCGAGGGTTGCCTTGAAGAAGAATTCAAAAGTAAGAATTCAGGAGTCAGAATCAATGTTTGTTGGGGATTCAGACCCCAACCAATTGTAGACACCGTGCAGACGATAGCGCACCCTTCGGGATGCTTCGCTTAGAGCGACGTAGGAGCGTCTGGGGTTTTAAACCCGTTTATTCAGACGCTCATGGACTCGCTAACGCTGCGCTATCCACCAGTTGCACAGAATTCAATTCTGAATTTTGGCGACTGACACATGTATTCTGTTTGATAACAAGTCTTTCTAAAAATACAGGATGCATCAGAGGAGTTGCTTGTTTTATCTGAAATCGTAGTGCATCAATTGCTGTTTTTTATAATTTCTCAGAAATCAGTCTCAATCAACTTTGTCTACCAGCATCTATAAACCCGCATTTCTCACAAGTTTGAAATGCAGAGGGGCAGAGGGGCAGAGGGGCAGAGGAGCAGAGGGGAAAGACTTACTGCAAATTTCTCCCCTGCACCCCTGCCTCCCCTGCTCAAGGTTTTGAGAGATTTGGTGAGAAATCCGGGATAAAGACGAGTGGAGACTAAGCAGCAAAATTGGTAAGTAAGAAAAATAGGAGATAGAGAAAAAATAATACTCCTAATTCTTCATTATTGGCTGTTTTGTACTTATTTTTAGCACAGGAAAAACATGAAAAACACTCAAGTAACAATAAACGAACCCATTAGCGAAACAGCTTGCAAATCTAACCAGAAAAAACTCACTTGCACAAAACCACCACAACCAGGTTCAACTCAAGGAAATTGCCCTTTTGATGGAGCGATGGTTTCTGTCGGAGCTATTACTGATGCTGTTCATTTAGTACATGGTGCTGTTTCTTGTACTCACAATCCTTGGGCAACTCATGGCAGCCTATCATCAGGCTCACAATTATACCAAACTGCTTTTACTACTGACTTTAGTGAGGGTAATATCGTTTTTGGTGGAGAAAAGAAACTGTACAAAGCGATTGTGGATGTTGCTCAAAGCTATCATCCTGCCGCTATTTTTGTTTATGCTACTTGTCTGTCTGCTTTAATTGGTGATGATATTGATAGTGTTTGCCAACTTGCTACACAACAAGTTAATATCCCAGTTATCTATGTAAATGCGCCTGGATTTCTTGGTAGTAAAAATTTAGGAAATCGCATTGGTAACGAAACTTTATTGAATGCTGTGATTGGTACAGCCGAACCGGAATTTACTACACCATTCGATATTAATATTGTTGGTGACTATAATGTTGCAGGTGAAACGTGGAATATCTTACCATTATTCCAAAAAATGGGAATTCGCGTTCTTTCTAAAATTACAGGTGATGCTCGTTATCAAGAAGTTTGCTATGCTCATCGCGCCAAATTAAATGTAGTGCTTTGCTCAAATGTAGCTATACAAATGGCGCAAACTATGGCAGAACGCTATGGAATTTCTTATATTGAAGAATCGTTTTATGGTGCGACTAACTTAAACGATTGCTTGCGGAATGTTGCGACCAAATTAAGTATATCCTTGGGAGATAATCTTATTTCCTCTGAACTGCAAGAACGTA
Organism: Nostoc sp. CmiVER01; assembly: GCF_034531135.2. Classification (NCBI taxonomy): domain Bacteria; kingdom Bacillati; phylum Cyanobacteriota; class Cyanophyceae; order Nostocales; family Nostocaceae; genus Nostoc; species Nostoc sp. CmiVER01. The sequence continues at coordinate 19,858 of NZ_JAVRBU020000009.1, read as the reverse complement.
CAGAAAAGTTAATTGCTCAAGAAAATGCTGCTCTAGATATTGCTTTAGCTCCTTACCTTGCTGATTTAAAAGGTAAGCGGATTATTCTTTCTACTGGTGGTGTGAAAAGTTGGTCGCTTATTTTAGCAGCCCAAGATTTGGGAATGGAAGTTATTGCAGCTACAGATGGCAAAACAACAGAAGAGGAGAAAGCTAAAATTAAACAATATCTTGGTGCAGATGCAATGCTTTTGTCTGACACAACTCCCCAGGCATTATTAAAGGTATTGCACCAAACAAAAGCTGATGTGTTGATTACTGGGGCTGGCAATAAATATACAGCACTCAAAACGGGAATTCCTTTTTTAGACATTAACCATGAACGTCACCATGCTTACGCTGGTTATGCAGGTTTGGTAGTACTAGCACGCGAACTGCATGAAGCCTTGTATAGTCCTATATGGAAGCAAATTAGCAAACCTGCTCCTTGGGATGAAAAAATCAGCTATCAGCTATAAGTCAATACGGTTTAGTTAAGGCTTAACTCTTTGTCAAATTCAATTTTTTCACGAACCGCAAAGGACGCATTCGCGCAGCGTCTCGTCAGAGAAGAACGCAAAGGAGGAGGAGGAAGAAATACTTAACTGAACTGTATTAAGCTATAAGTGCAACTTTCTTGTGCCAAGTTGATGTAATTGATCGTCTTCCACTACACTTTTAAGGTGTAGTAGAAGATGCTTGTTTTCCAAATATCTGCTTTGTTGTACAAAGAGAAGCGACTTGTTTACCGAGCAATCCAACGGCTTACTGCTGGCAATTGTGCAGAGAACCAGAGCGCACCTAAAATAATCAGACTACCACAGACAATCAAGGCATTAGTCGCACCAAAATTATCTGCCAAAGTCCCCGCTAACAAATTCCCAAAGGGCATTGTACCCACCATTGCTAGGGCGTAAAAACTCATTACCCGTCCGCGCTTATCCTCGGTAACTAGGGTTTGAATAATCATATTACTACTGGTAATGTTGAGGATAGAAAAGCAGCCTACAAATACCAGAATGATTATAGATAGCCAAACTTGACGCGAGAGTGAAAAGAATATCAAACTCATTCCAATCAAAACTTGAGCGACTACAATCAAACGCTCTAAGCCTACAATCCCTCGTCTGACACTTAGATACAAACAAGCAAACAACGAGCCAATCGGTGCTGAAGTGCTGAGGTGAGCCATTGTAGTTGCGTTTCCATTGAGAATCTTTGCTGCAAAAACAGGCATCAGCGCAACATGAGACATCCCGACGAAACCATGTAACGCTAGCATTAATAAAATTACTCTAATCGGCTGGAATTTCGAGACATATTCAAAGCCCTCCCGCAATTTCTCCAAAGTATCGCTAATGCCCGTAAGGGGTTGCATCTGTCTGGCTGGCAGCCGCATCGCTAGCAAGGTAAATATGGCAGGAATATAGCTGAGGGTATCGTAAAGAAAACAATATTTTACCCCTAGTGTAGCAATCAAAATCCCGCCCATAGCAGGCCCCACGACAAGAGAGGAACTTAACATTACTGAATTCAAGGCGATCGCATTACTCCAATCGGCGCGATCGTCTACGGTTTCGGTGACGATTGTATGGCGCACGGGCATATCTAATCCCTTGAGCAAACCATTGAAAGCACTCAGTACCAAGAGGATAGGAAAGGTAATCCAATTGGTAAAGGTGAGAATCGTTAAAGCCAGGGAAACGCTAATTCCTAATATCTGCACCACCATTAACAAGTCACGACGACTCCAGCGATCGGACAATATGCCCGAAAAGGGAATCAGTAATAAGGTAGGTAAAAATTGTACAAACCCCGCAACTCCCAACAACCAAGGCGATTGAGTCAAATCGTATACCAGCCAAGGAATAGTTAACTGCTGGGTCATAAATGTTCCAGACATTGATAGTAACTGTCCCCCGAAAAATAGGCGAAAGTTACGCCAGCGCAAGGCGGGTAAATAGTGGTAAGTGATATTACTGATGCTTTCCCCTAGTTGTCTATGCCAAATTTTCATGAGGAAAATTTTATCATGATTTACTAATAATTAGATTAACTAAGAATATCAGATAATCGCGTATTTGACTGCTATCTGTCTGAGCTAAGGCTTTTGCGCATTGACATCGAATCACTATAGAAGAGGATTGGTCTGTAAAAACGTAGGAAATTACTATTTAGCAACAATATACTACGATAAATCTATCGGAATAGTGTATGATAATTTCAGTTATGCTCCCAGCATGGGAATGTTGCTAGCAGATATTGGGTAGCGGCAATTCTCAAGGAAATAGGCGAGTGTGAACACCTCCCGATAGATCAAACTCTGGAGAATCCTAATGGGCTACAAACATATAGAAGTTAAACAGGTAGCTGGTTTCATCGGTGCTGAAATCGGCGGCGTAGACCTTTCCCGTCCTCTTTCTGACGAGCAAGTTCAAGAAATCCGTAAAGCGTTATTGAAATGGAAAGTTGTGTTCTTTCGTGGTCAGAACATCGATCACGCTGCTCAGGTTGAGTTCACATCTCGTTTCGGTGAAGTAACTTTCGCGCATCCACTTGGAGAGCCTGAACCAGTACCGGGATTTCCCCAGATCAAACCCGTAGACCGTAAGCTTTATGAGCAGCAGTATGGTTTTCGCACTGGCGGCCCTTGGCACACAGATGTAACGGCGGCGATTAACCCACCAGCAGCGTCAATTTTACGCGCAGTTAATGTCCCTAGTTTCGGTGGTGACACCCAGTGGAGTAATCTTGTGGCAGCTTATGAGGGACTCTCAGCACCCCTGCGATCGCTAGCTGATACATTAAAAGCGGAACATCGCTTCAATGGAGGCGGTTATCAACCCCGCAACAACAAATTCGACGAGCGCATTGCTGTCAATCCCCTAGTTTCTATTCACCCAGTCGTCAGAGTTCATCCTGAGACTGGTGAGCGTGCCTTATTCGTCAATCCTGGCTTCGTCTCCCGCATTGTTGATGTGTCACCAGAAGAGAGCAGACTGTTGCTAGAGTTGTTCTTTAACCAAGTCACCAAACCTGCTTATACCACCCGTTTCCGTTGGAACAACGGTGATATCGCCTTCTGGGACAACCGCGCCACCGTGCATTTGGCTCCTCAAGATTTGGATCATTTGGATGTCGAACGTCTCCTCTACCGCACCACCATCACAGGCGATGTTCCAGTAGGGGTTGATGGTTCCCGTTCACAAGTGGTTCAAGGTGAGGTGTTCAACGCGGAAGTACCAAGCGTCTTCAAGCAGAAAGCTGAGTCTAAGGAAGCACAACCAGTCCTTTCGTAAAGCTGAGTTATAAGTCGTGAGTGCTGAGTAAATTAAAAAGTACTCAGTACTTATGAACGCAGACATTAACCCCTTGTTGCTCTACAAGGGTAACTTTTGCATGACCAGTTGATCGTATGTTTATAGGCTCACTTCCCCAATTTTTCTCTTTCTGGATCACCCTGAATTCTATTTTTCTTCTGCCTAAAGTGACACAAGCTGTTTACGGACGCGATCGCTTCCGTTATGGATGGAAGAAACAAGTCAAATCCTCTTCACTTCTGCCTTCTGCCTCCTGCCTTGTTTATTAGGAGAGGGCTAAATCCCAGACTGTACACGCCACAAGCTGGCATAAATTCTATCAAGCGCGATTAATTCTTTGTGTGTACCCTGCTCTAAAATTTGACCATGTTCCATTACATATATGCAATGACTATGGCGAATTGTCGAAAGTCGGTGAGCGATCGCGATCGTTGTCCGATTCACTGTAATCTTTTCTAAAGAACGTTGAATAGCTGCTTCGGTTTCATTATCTACCGCAGATGTCGCCTCATCCAAAATCAGAATTGGCGGATTTTTTAAAACCGCTCTAGCTATGGCGATACGTTGGCGTTGTCCCCCAGATAACTTTTGTCCGCGTTCCCCAACTATTGTTTCATAACCTTGGGGCAGCCGCATAATAAAATCATGTGCTTCAGCAATTTTCGCCGCGTTAATAATAGCTGTATCAGGAGCATCAAAAGTACCGTAGGCAATATTTTCTGCTACCGTACCGTGAAATAAAAACACATCTTGACTAACTAAGCCTATACTGCGACGTAAATCATATAAATTCAACTTTTGAATGTCAATTCCATCAATTGTAATTGAGCCGCTAGAAACATCATAAAAGCGCAATAATAATTTTACTAAAGTACTTTTACCAGAACCTGTCGAGCCAACAATTGCAATCGTTTTTCCCGCAGGAATATGTAAAGATAAGTCTTTAATGATTGGTTCACTATTACGATAAGCAAAAGTAACATTTTTAAAATCAACTTCACCCTGCACATTCTCTACAACTAAAGGCACATCACCTGTGGTAATTTGAATAGGCGTATCTAACAAATCCATCACACGCTTAGTTGATGCCATTGCTCGTTGATATCTATCAAAAGTTTCTCCTAAAAATACCAACGGCCACAATAACCTTTGTACAAGAACTAGTAAAACACTGTAATTGCCTATAGATATTTTTCCTGAATATGCTGCCATACCTCCTAAAAATAATAAAGCCGTAAATCCTACTAAAACTAACATTCTAATTAAAGGAATGAAAGCAGATGAAAGTTTAATTGCTTTAGCATTACTTGCTCTATAAGCCTCACTTTCTTGTGCTAATCTTACACTTTCATACTTTTCTGAAGTGAAACTTTTAATTGTAGTGATGCCACTAATATTATTTGCTAAACGTGAATTAAGAAAACTAATTTTTTCTCTGACATCAGCATAACGAGGTTCAAGACGTTTTTGATATATTAAGGAACCCCAAAGAATAAAGGGTATAGGTAACATTGCTGCTATAATAATGTTAGTAGGTAAAATAAAAAAAGCACCAACAACTAAAATTATCAACGAAGTTGTCACCTGGATGATTTCATTGGCTCCCCCATTTAAAAAATCCTCCAGTTGGTTGATATCATCACTGAGAATAGACATCAAGCTGCCTGTACTACTGTCTTCAAAATAAGCTGACTCTAATTGTTGTAAGTGATTGTAAGCATTTAAACGTAAACTATGTTGAATATCTTGGGCTACGTTACGCCAAAGTCTATCATAAGCATATTGAGAAAGGGATTCAAATATCCAAACAATAACAGTTAATAGTGAAAGTAGAGCAAATTGCCATACTACTGCTTTAATGCCGAATTTAGCAATAAAAGAATTTTGTTGTTGAACTAATATATCTACAGCAACACCAATTAACCAAGGCGGTGCTAAATCTAAGATTGTATTAATTACAGAGTAAGTGAAAGCTTGATAAATTTGTCTTTGAGATTTTTTTCCGTAGTTAAGTAACCGTTGAAGAGGAGAATGTTTATTCGATGAAAATTTTGCTGTCATTTGCTTAAGATGCTTAAGTGCTCTTGATGTTGAATAGTCTCTAGTCTCATCATCTTCAAACCGCTAGCGGGAGGAAAATTTGCACCTTGCGCTTGAGGTCGCTCTGGTTTATTATTGCTAAGTGCTAACTGATACCGTGAAAGGATAGTTGCCAGTACTAGTTTCATTTCAAATAGAGCTAAAGCTTCGCCAGGACAACGACGAGCGCCACCGCCAAAGGGTAAAAATTCGTAGGGAGAGTACTGTCGTTCCAAAAAACGTTCTGGCAAAAATTCCTGTGGTTGCGGATATAAATCTTGATTTTGATGTGTCAAATAAATACAGCCGATGATAATTGTTCCTGGATTTAACTTATAGCCCATAATTTCTATCGGTGATTCTATGATTCTGGGAAAAGTTACTACTTGAGTCGGATAAATCCGCAAGACTTCATTGCAAACAGCATTGAGGTAAGGGAGTTCAAAAATTTTCATGGGATCTTTTGAGTTACCAAGGCTGGCGATTTCTTCTAGCAATCGCTCACGGATGACTGGGAGACGATGAATCCAATACAATGACCAAGTAATTGCAGTAGCTGAAGCATCTCGACCACCAAACAGTAATGAAGGAAACAAATCCCGTATTTCTTCATTTGTCATTAACTCGCCTGTTTCATTACGGGCAAATATTAACTCGGAGAGGACATCGATACCAGACGAATTTGGTTGTTGGCGGCGATCGCTAATTTCAGCATAAAGCAACTCGTCAAATTGTTGCCATAGGTAAAGAAAGTAACCCCACGGACTCCATCTACCCAAATCTCGTTGTAAAAATGGAAAAGATAAAGATAGACCAACAAAACTAGACCTGGCATACTTCATTAAAGTAGAAAGTACTTGTCTGAGTTTTTCGTAACGCTCTCCCTCACGTAAGCCAAACAAAGTATCTAAGATTACCTCTAGAGTAATCTTTTGCATAGTTGGGTAAGCTAAGAAAGATTTGCCAACTGGCAACTGCTCCATAACTTTTTCTGTTAACTCACAAATGCGCTCTCCGTAGGTTCGTATCCGATTACCGTGAAAAGCAGGCATCAGTAGCTTGCGCCGATGTCTGTGGCGTAAACCATCTAATAGAAGTAATCCGTTGTTTCCCACCAATGGAGCCACATCTTGGTTCAATTCTCCAGAGGCTATAATCTCCGTTGTATTGGTAAAAATCTGCTTCATTCCCTGCGGATTGCTAACATACACTATCGGCGTAGAATCCGACACGATCGCGAAAATTTCACCATAACGTTTGTAAAAATTATCCATACAACCAAGGGGATCGGCGGCAAATTGCATTCTCAGCAACCAACCGGGAATATTCGAGGTTTGAGGTAGTTTCATGATATTTATAAGCAATAATTTAGTGATGCCAAGCAACTTTTGATTTTCGAGCTGCTGGATGATTTTCCTAAACAGAGCCAGAAACAAAATGTTGTGGTTGACTTTGGTGTTGATTTATTTGACGCATCACCATCTTGAGACCACTGGCTGGGTAACACATTAGACCATCAAAATTTGCTTGCTCTGGTCGTCTGTTGACTAGTGCTAATTGATAGTGTGAAAAAATAGTTGCTAATATTAACTTCATTTCAAATACAGCTAATGCCGCCCCGATACAGCTGCGAGTGCCACCACCAAAGGGCATAAATTCATAAGGAGAATATTGCCGCTCTAAAAAACGCTCTGGTTTAAATTGCTGTGGTTGTGGGTATAAATCTTGATTTTGGTGGAGTAGATAAATACAGCCCATGAGTATTGTCCCTGGACTCAACTCATAACCCATTACCTCAGTTGGTGATTCTACTCTGCGGGGAAATGCGAATAATTGAGTTGGATAAATTCGCAAAGCTTCATTACAAACAGCGTTGAGATAGGGGAGTTGAACTATGTTAGTTGGGTTGGGGGACTCACCAAGACTCTTAAGTTCTCTCAGCAATTGTTCGCAAACTTCTGGTAAACTATGAGTCCAGTACAACAACCAAGCGATCGCCACAGCTGAAGCATCCTGAGCGGCTAACAGTGGCGAAAGCAACAAGTCGCGCACTTCTTCATCCCCTATAAGTTCACCCGTTTCGTCACGGGCAAATATGAGTTCGGATAGAATATCAGTGCGAGAAGAGTCTGCTCGTTCGCGGCGTTCTTTAACTTCGGCGTAGAGTAGTTGGTAAATTTCTTCTTTTAGCTGGAGAAGGTATCCCCACGGACTCCAAGAGCCTAAGTCTTGTAACAAAAACGGAAGAGCAAAGCCCATTTGCATCATTGGCGATCGCATATGTTCAAATAGGGCAGGAAGTAATTGCTTGAGTCGTTCGTAACGCTCTCCCTCACGTAAACCCAACACAATTTCTATGCTTATCTGCAATGTAACAGCTTCGATGGTAGGGTAGGCTAAGAAAGGTTTACCAATGGTCAGCTGATTCATGACTCTCTGAGTCATCTCGCAAATCTGCTGTCCGTATGCTTGTATCCTAGCACCGTGAAAAGCTGGCATGATTAGCTTACGTCGATTTTTGTGGCGCACTCCATCAAGTTGAAGTAATCCCTGCTTCCCTGTAATCAAAGCCATATCTTGGTTCAATTCACCAGGAGCTGTAATATCTTTTGTATTGCTAAAAATCTGCTTAATTCCCTGTGGATTGCCAACGAAGACTATAGGTGTAGAACCGAAAAGGATAGTGAAAATATCCCCATAGTCTTGAGCTATCTTATCGAGATAGTTCAGAGGATCTTTTGTAATTTTATAGTCAGACCAGAGAGGAATTTTTTTGATTTCAGGTATTTTCATTATTGTAATTAACCTAATTAATATACATTTACATCAAAACTTTTTGAGCATGAGCAAGACAATTTTTTAATTGATTTGCTAGCTCTTGGACATAGGGTTCAGTGAACATAGAGAAATGATTACCTGGCACTTCAACTGTTTTGATGGGTTGACTAGAACATTTGCCCCAACCTAACAGGGGGTCATCAGTATAGAATTCTGAACTGTCAAAATCGTGATTAATGATTTCGCTAGCTATAAATAAAGTAATCTCATGAGGATAAACTTGTGGAACATAGTTTCGCATAGCTTGAATGTGAGCTTTAAATAGTTTAAAACCACTTATATATTGTTCCATCTCCGTATTACTCAATTCGAGGTTTATTTTTTTAAATAACAGATGAAATTGCTCATCTACTGGCAAATTTCTCAATTCTTCGTAAGAAACAGAAAAATCAACATTAAACCAGCTTTTTACAGACTCAGCTAGACGAAGTAAGAATTTAGCATCATCATCTTTTGTCGGTTGAATAACTGTTTCTGGCAATATAGCGTCAATTACCACAAGCAAATCAACAGTTTCACCTTGCCTTTGTAATTGTTGTGCTATTTCAAAGGCAATGACACCGCCATAACACCAACCCCCCAAAAGGTAAGGGCCTTTTGGCTGTACAGTACGAATTTCTTTGAGGTAGTTAGTGGCTGTGGCTTCTACTGAAATAACTGCAAAATCGAGTTGTTCGGGAGTCTGTTCTAAAGCATAAAATGGTTGTTCTTTCCCTAGCTTTTTTACCACAATGGGATAATTATTAACATCCCCTCCGGCTGCATGAATGCAGAAGAAAGGACGCAAAGAACCAGAAGGCTGAATTGCTACCAAAGGAGAACCAGAACCCAAACTAACTGGCTGGCTAACAATCTTTGCTAGTTTTTCAATTGTTGTATTTTCAAAAAGAGTAGATAGAGGTAGATTGTGACCAAAACGCTCATAAATTTTAGCCATTAAGCGCACGGCTAAAAAAGAATGTCCACCTAAATCAAAAAAGTTATCGGTTACTCCTATAGGACTAATATTGAGAAGATTTGACCAGATTTTTTCTAATGCTAATTCTGTAAAATTTCGAGGAGCAATGAAGGATTTAGTAGAATGGAAACGAATTACATCATCATTTAGCAGTGAGTTTTTGTCTACTTTTCCATTTGGTGTTAGTGGTATTGTATCTACTACCACGAAAGCAGCAGGAATCATAAAACTCGGCAATTTCTGCTGCAAGTATTGTATTATTTGTGGAATTAAATCTTCTTGTTTAGTGACTATATAAGCAACCAAATATTGCTCGTCTTGAGCATCTTGACGAGATATAACAACAGCATCTTGCACAGATGTATGTTGCGTAATTGTTGAAGTAATTTCTCCCAACTCTACCCGAAAACCACGAATTTTGATTTGGTCATCATAGCGACCTAAATATTCCAACTGACCATTGTTGAGAAAGCGCACTAAGTCACCAGTTTTGTAAAGCTTATTCCCTGGAACAAAAGGGTTATCAATAAATCGTTCGTCAGTTAGTTCTTTACGATGTAAATAACCCTTTGCTAATCCATATCCACCAATACATAATTCTCCAACTACCCCGATGGGAACAATATGCAAATAACGGTTTAAGACGTAAACTTGTGTATTGTCTATGGGATAACCAATAGGAACATTTGTAGACTTTTCAGTTAACAAACTTGTATCGTAAAAAGTTACGTTAGCAGAGACTTCAGAGGAACCATAAAGGTTAATTAGTTTTGCATTTGGGAGTAACTTTTGAAAATTTTGCGCTAAATCAACACTAAGAGCTTCTCCACTACAAATCCAAAGTCGGAGATGGGACAAATTTTGAGTGAGATGGCTGTAAGAATCTAAGAGTATTCGCAGCAGTGAGGGAACAAGCACCAAGCGCGAAACTTTGTGACGAGTGAGATTTTCTAAGAAAAGTTGGGGGTCTTTAGCGATCGCATCAGGGATAATAACGGTAGGAATCCCCCGCAATAAGGGGGCAAAAATTTCCCATACCGAATCTACAAAACTAATAGCTGTTTTCTGACAACAAATTTCATCGGTTGTAAAAGGATAGGTTTTCCACAACCAATGTAAGCCATTAACTGTACCTCTATGTGTACCGAGAACACCTTTAGGCGTTCCGGTGGAACCAGAGGTGTAAATTACATAAGCAATATCGTTTTCTGAAGATTTGCTGACGGGATTTTCTGGACTTTCTTTCTGGATAGTATCCCACTCTGTATCAAGAGCGATCGCTGTTATTTTGTCTAAGCGATTAATTAATGATGTATTACTAATTACTAATGAAACTTGGGAATCAGCAAGCATAAACTGAAGACGCTCAACCGGGTAATTAGGATCAAGGGGTAGATAAGCACCACCAGCTTTGAAAATAGCTAGAATTGCCACTACCATATCAATCGAGCGTTCTAGACAAATACCAACAATAGTTTCACTGGTAATTCCTAAATTGATTAAATAATGAGTAAGCTGATTTACTTTTTGATTGAGTTGTTGATAAGTTAGCTGTTCTGACTGGTCAATTAGTGCCAAAATATTGGGCGATCGCTTGGCTTGCTGTTCAAATAATTGGTGCAAAGATACATCACCAGGATAATCTGCGCGGGTATTATTCCACTCTCCTAATAATTGTTTTTGCTCTTGAGCAGTTAGTAGCTGCAATTCAGAAATATTTTGATTAGGGTTACTAACAATGCTTTCTAATAAAGTATGGAAATTATCAATCAATCTTTTGATTGTTAAAGAATCAAATAAATCTGTATTGTATTCCCAAAATCCAGTTAATTCTTGTTCAAATTCAGAAATAGACACAGAAATATCAAACTCAGATGTACCACCATCAATTTCCAAAGCACGCAAGTTTAAACCAGAAACCTCTTTAACAGGCGTGGGTGCATTTTGTAGAATAAACATCACCTGAAACAAAGGATTACGGCTTAAGTCGCGTTCGGGTTGTAATGCTTCTACTAACTTCTCGAAGGGCAAATCTTGATGTGCATAAGCATTAAGAGTTACTTCTCGGACTCGACTTAAAAATTCTCGAAAGCTGGGATTACCACCTAGATTGTTACGCAGTACCAAATTATTAACGAATAAACCAATTAACCCTTCTAATTCAGCTCGATTGCGGTTTGCAATTGAAGAACCTACTAAAATATCTTCTTGGTCTGTGTAACGGTAAAGTAATGTATTAAAAGCTGCCAGCAGAGTCATAAATAAGGTGCATCCTTCTTGCTGGCTGAACTTATTGAGTGCTTGAGTCAATTGTTTGGAAAACGTAAAATATTGTTTTGCACCTTTAAAAGTAGCAACAGCAGGACGTGGACGATCCGTAGGCAACTGTAGTACTGGTAGCTTACCTCCTAATTGTTGCTTCCAGTAATTAAGTTGGGTTTCGAGTAGTTTACCTTGCAGGCGATCGCGCTGCCAAATAGCAAAGTCTCCATACTGGATGGGAAGTTCGGGTAGAGGGGAAGGTTTACCTGCACAAAAAGCAGCGTACAACTTTGCCAGTTCTTGTGCAAATACACCCATAGACCATCCATCTGTGACAATGTGATGTATAGTCAAAAGCAAAACGTGTTCTTCTTCGCTCAAGCGTAGCAAAGTAGCTCTTACTAACAAATCTTTAGCTAAATCAAAGGGCTTTTTAGCCTCTGTATTTGCTATTTTTGTAACTTCTACTTCCCAATTTGTCCCAAATAAATGTTCAATATTTATAATATTTAAATTGCCATTGACTTGGGATGATATTACTTGTAATGGTTGTTCATCTACCGTAATAAAGTTTGTTCGCCAAGCTTCGTGACGGTGAATAATTTCGTTAAGACTTTGCTGAAGTGCTGTGACATTTAAAAAACCTTTTAAATGTAAAGCACTAGAAATATTGTAAAAAGAACTACCGTAATAAAGTTGGTCAATAAACCACAGTCTCTGCTGAGAAAAAGACAAAAGTACAGGTTCAGAGCTTTGACGTTGAGGAATAGTCTCAGCTTTAAATTTTCCTCCTTTTAATTTTTCTAAAAGAGCCTTTTTAGTAGTTGATAAATTAGAATATTGCTTGTCCATAATTAAAGATGTACTGATAATTAAAACATGAGTTAGGAGTCAGATGTCAAACAGGCTTTTATTTCGTTTATAAACTTCAATCCCCAATAAAAATTTGCCCAGTTAACTTTATAAAAACTCTGCGTACCTTTGCGCCAATCTCCGCGCACCTATCCTGCGGGTTTTGCGTTATACCCATTCACTAAAATTCTGATACAGATCCAAACCCAGAAACCCTTGTCAAGTCAGGATTTATCAATTGCGAATTGGTATTAGCGGTATGCGTTTAAAAAAGTAAAGAAACAATCAACCCTGAATAGTATTCAAAAAAGCTTCAGCTTCTTCTTCAGATAATTCAGCAATTTTTTCAATCATAAATGCCTCAATCATTTCTGCTTGCTTGGCGACAGTCAAAGCTTGCAGTAAAAGTTCACGTAGTGGTAATTCCATAGGAAAATTCACTTGTAGACGAGAAGCTAATTGAGTAGCAATTAAAGAATCTCCTCCTAAATCAAAGAAATTATCATAAATACCGACTTGCTCAATTCCCAAAACTTCTTGCCAAATCTGGGCAATTCTTTGTTCCAATTCGTTAGTTGGCGCAACGTAAGAATTACCGAGTTTGGGTCGGGAATATTGTGAGTATAAGTCTTTTACTTCTGTATCTTGCGGATGCGCTATAGAATCAAAAGTTTGATTTCTTTCATCTGTTAATAAAGATGGCAATTTGGCTTCAATCCAATAACGCTGACGTTCAAAAGGGTAAGTAGGCAAAGGAATGCGATAACACTGTTCTTGCTGATATAATTGCGACCAATCTATTTCTATACCTGCCAGCCAAAGGCGACCTAATGTATTTAATAAAAAAGCAATATCTGATTGTTGTTCTTGAGGATGACGTAAGGATGTGAGTACCAATTTATTTGTATCCGGTGCTAAATGTTGTTTAGTTAATGTGCTTAATGTTCGTCCTGGGCCAATTTCTAAAAAAATTCCTTCTGACTGTTTCAATAACTCAGATATCCCAGCAGAAAATCTCACACAAGAGCGTAGATGCTGGCTCCAATAATTTGAATTTGTGGCTTGATCATTTCTAATCCAAGTGCCAGTAAGGTTGGAGATAAAAGGAATTTGAGGCGATTTTAAGCGAACTTTTTTGACTTGCTCTTGAAACGATGCTAAAACAGGTTCCATCATCTGAGAATGAAAGGCATGAGATGTATGCAAAAGGCGACAATCTATATCTTTAGAGCCTAAGTAGGTTTGTAGTGCTTCTATAGCCTCTGTTCTTCCCGACACTACGCAAGTAGATGGACTGTTAATGGCAGCAACAGAGAGTTCCTTACCCAAAAATTGTTGTACATCTTTTTCTGGTAGTGGTACAGCAAGCATACTTCCAGCAGGTAATAACTGCATCATTGCACCCCTGGCTGTGACTATAGCTAAAGCATCTTCCAAAGAGAAAACGCCTGCTAAAGTTGCGGCTACATATTCACCGATGCTATGACCAATCATAGCAGTGGGGCGCACTCCCCATTGCATCCATAACTTGGCGATCGCATATTCAATCACGAATAGTGCAGGTTGAGCGAGTGCTGTTTGTTGCAGTTGCGCTGGGGCTGTTGCTATTTGTTGTTTGCTGGGATAAATTAGCTGACGTAAATCAAGCCCCAAGTGAGGTTTGAGAATATCCGCACATATATCCACTTGTTGACGAAAGATTGGCTCAACCTCGTAGAGTTCCCGCGCCATATTTACATATTGCACGCCTTGTCCAGAAAACATCAAGATGACTGGACGGTTGCTAGGTTTTTGGTAATAGTTAAAAACTCGTTGCGGATCTAGGGTAATCAAAGCCTTTAATGCATCATCAAAATCATGGCAAACCACCATCCGGCGATGTTCAAAAGTCTGCCGCCCGATGTTGAGTGTATAAGCAACATCAGCCAAGTTAAGTTCGGGATGCTCTTTTAAATGGTTAACAAGATTAGCTGTCACCTGCTCAAGAGCATTCTCAGTTTTAGCCGATAAACACAACAACTGATATGCTCTCCCCTGCACTCCTGCACCCTCCGAAGTTCCGATGCCTTCGGCGGGCTTCGCCAACGGAGGAAGCCTCCGCTCGGACTTCTCTCTGTACCCCTGCTCTGTTACAGGTGCTTCTTCTAAAATCACATGAGCGTTAGTTCCTCCTATACCAAAGGAACTAACTCCAGCACGGCGAGGGACACCGTTAGTTTTCCATTCTGATAGTGTGGTATTAACATAAAACGGACTGTTGGCAAAATCTATCTGGGGATTGGGACGAGCAAAGTTTAAGCTGGGGGGTATTTGCTTGTATTTTAGAGCTTGAACAGTTTTGATTAAGCCAGTTACACCTGCTGCTGTATTTAGGTGTCCAACATTAGTTTTTACAGAACCAATTGCACAGAAATTCTTTTTATCAGTGCTGCAAGCAAAAGCTTGTGTCAGAGCGGCAATTTCAATTGGATCTCCCAAGGAAGTGCCAGTACCATGAGTTTCGACATAAGAAATAGTTTCGGGAGCGACTCCAGCTAAAGCCATTGCTTCCGAAATTACTGCTGTTTGTCCATCCACACTTGGAGCTGTGTAACCAACTTTTAAAGAGCCATCATTGTTAATTGCCGAACCTTTAATAACTGCATGAATATAATCGCGATCGCTAATAGCATCCTCTAGTCGCTTCAGTACTACCACACCCAAACCATTACCAAAAACAGTCCCCCCAGCGTTGGTATCAAAGGCTCGACAGTGTCCATCTGGTGAAACAATTCCCCCTTGTTCATAGTAATAACCAGTTATTTGTGGCACTGTAATTGAAACACCACCTGCTAAAGCAATATCACTTTCGCCATTGAGCAAACTTTGACAAGCAAAATGAACAGCCACTAAGGATGTAGAACAGGTTGTTTGAACATTAACGCTTGGGCCCCTCAAGTTTAATTTGTAAGAAATTTGAGTTGGTAAGTGGTCTTTATCATTGCCAATAAAAATTTTGAATGTTTCTGCTGGTTTCAATAAATCCCAATGGGCATAGAAATTAGAAAATATATTTGTTAGTAAGTAAGAACTGAGAGCGGTACCAGCAAAAAGACCAATTTGACCGGGATAAGTTTCGGAATTATACCCAGCATTTTCTAAAGCTTCCCAAACACATTCCATAAAAAGGCGATGTTGGGGATCTGTAATTTCTGCCTCTTGAGGAGTAAAACCAAAAAAAGCAGCATCAAATAATTCTATATCTTTCATTACACCGCCAGCTTTAACATAGTTGGGGTCATTTAATACAGTAGGGTTTATTCCTGCTGTGTTCAATTCTTCATCACTAAAAAAAGAAATTGACTCTACACCATTTTGCAAATTTTGCCAAAAGCTATCAACATCTTTCGCACCAGGAAAACGGCAGGCCATACCAACAATAGCTATTTCATCCTGTCCAGAGGAGCTATTTAAATCATGCAAAATATCCATCAATCTATACCTTATCAAATCTGTTAAATTTATTCCTGGTGTTTAGTAGAAGGCAGAAGAAGCAGAGGAGGCAGGGGAGCAGGGTGAGAAATAATTAATTCACCAGTCCCCAATCCCCAGTTCAAGATATAGAAATTTCCGATGCAATCTGTATTTGGTCGTTCAAAACTGCATCAATATCATTTTCAGTTGTTAACGGGTTAGCGAGGACTGCACGCAAAGCAATAATCGGAATTTCTTTACCCGTGCAGTTAGTCGTTTTTGTTGTTCGCGAAATAAAAGTACGACCAGCTTGACGCTGTAATTTTTGCAGAGTTTGGTTAAATTCACTAATGAGTAAATTATCAATTTCTGTCAAATTTTTTTGAGCAACAATTTCTCGAAATTGCTCAGGAATATAGCGATATATAACTAAGTTAGTATCAGGCTCTGCGAGCAATTCAAACTCAGGCATTGCAGAAATACGATTAGCAAGATACTGAGTTTTTCTAATTCCCTCGTCAATCAAAAATTCATATCCCTGAGTCCCGATGAGATTCAGTCCTGCGTGTAAGAATAAAGCCATACCTGGTCGAGAACCTTCCAAAGCACGTTTGCCCAAATCGAATGATCCCTTACGCATGGTATAGCTAGCTTGCTTTTCAATCGCCTGTGCGGTGTACGGTTCGCGCATGAAAACCATACCAATACCCATTGGCAGATAAAGTTGTTTGTGTCCGTCAATGGTGACTGAATCAGCCAGTTCGATACCTGCAAGCTTGTAGCGATGTTGTCTGGAAAAAACTAACGGCCCGCCCCAAGCAGCATCTACATGAAAATGAACATTAGCTTCATGTGCTATTTCTGCAATATCTAAGAGCGAATCTACCCCACCAGAATCTGTAGTGCCAGCAATACCAGCGATCGCAATAATACACAAGTTTTGTTCTTGACATTCTGTCACAGCCTGGCGTAGAGATCGCAAATTGACTCGATTGTTACTGTCAGTGGGAACTTTAATTAAACTCCGAAGACCCATACCTAATAAGTCTGCGGCTTTATCAAAAGAATAGTGCATCAATTCCGAGCCAATAATTACGGCTCCTTTGTAACCGTAAAAATTGAGTGCTGCTGTTAAGCCTTCCTTTTCTACACCAGAAAAACCATCCTTAGCTCCCAAAGCCGCATTGCGAGCGCACCAAAGTGCAGCAATATTTGCTGTAGTACCACCAGATACCAATATTCCCAACGTACTTTGACTATTTTGAATATGTTGCTCGTAAAAGCGATCAGAAAAATTGTAAATTTGACGGTGCATCATCGCCAAAGCCTGACGTTCATAAAAGCTGAGAGCTTTAGCAGTCTCAATTTTAACGGCGTTTTGATTCATTGCCGTCATCAGTTTGGCAATGGGTATCACAAAATTAGGGAGTGCCGAGGTCATGTGACCAATAAACCTTGGCGAAGATGTGTGTATTGAATGGTCAATAACATTATCGCTTAAATATTCAATATACTTTTCAAAATCAGCAGGATTTTCAGGTATTTCACTGTCAAAGAACTGATTTTTTAAAAAATTTAAATCAATATCAGTATTAGCATTATTTGCGCTTAAAAAAGAATTACATAAATTATCAACCAACTCATCTATATTTTTTTCTACAGATGTCGATTGGCTAGATGGATTAAACAATTGCATTATTTCTTTCTCAATCCCGTAATGCAATATTTGCTCGCTATCAACAAAATAATTTAGCTTGGAAATTTCTTGTTGGCTTAATGTCATGTGATTTTTATCCAAAATATTTTTGCTTTCTCTGTGGCTCTCAAAAATTCGTTTTTACTCATTAAATAGAATTTTTAATATAAAAATTCTACCCTTTTGGTTTAGCTGTTCTGTACCTTTGTCTAACTTCTTTACGACGCTGTATTGATGCTGTTCTGGTTTCAAATTGGCGAACATTTTGTCCTAAAGATATTTGTGCGCTTTCCCCTTGATTGAAAACCTTTGTTAAGTGACTAATAGTTGGATATCGAAACATTTCAACTAAAGAAAAGTCGTGTTGAAATTTTTGTTGTAACTTGTGATGAACTTGAATCAATATTAGTGAATGACCACCAAGTTCAAAGAAATTATCATGTAGACCTATTTCTTGAATATGAAGCACCTCACGCCAAATATCAGTAATGGCTTGTTCTATGTCGGTTTGAGGAAGCTGTAATTTTTGGTCTAGTTCGGGACGTGCGCCCTCCAGCATCGGAAGTTCTTGGTAGTTAACCTTGCCATTAGGCAGTAATGGTAAAGCTTCTAACATTACGAAAGCTGTTGGTACCATGTATTCGGGAAGCTTCTCTTTTAGCAGGCGATGCAACTCGGTAATAGTGATGATTTGCTCGGCTTGAGAAACAACATAAGCTACTAACTGCTGTTGACTGTGTTCATCTGTTTTAGCCACGACTACAGTTTCCTGCACTCCTTGGTGTTGTCTTAACACCGCTTCAATCTCTCCTAGTTCAATGCGGAAGCCACGTAGCTTAACTTGATAATCAACTCGCCCCAAGAATTCTAAGTTACCATCAGCTCGATAACGTACTAAGTCTCCTGTTTTGTACAAACGCTTTGGTTTATCCTCCAGAATTGAAATAGTGCTGAGTAAGGGGTGCTGAGTATAGTTTTCTCCCTCTGCTCCCCTGCTCCTCTGCTCCTTTGCTTTCCCTACCTTCTCACACGGACTTGAGATAAACCTCTGTGCTGTCAAATCTGGTTGATTGAGATAGCCTCTTGCCAATCCTGCACCGCTAACATACAGCTCTCCAGGTACGCCAACAGGAACAAGCTGTAGGTTACTATCCATTACATAAACTTGTGTGTTGTTAATAGGACGACCGATCGCAACACGCAAAGTCTCATCTTCAGTACCCATCTCATAGCAAGTAACGTCAGCAGATACTTCTGAAGAACCATAAAGATTTAAGAGGATGCTATTAGGCATAGTCTGCCGAAACTTCTGCGAAAGTTCTAAAGATAGAGCTTCTCCACTAGTTACCCAAAACTTCAATTGGGGTAGTCGCTTTTGCAAGTCGCTGTCAATCTCTAATAGTACGCGCAGCAATGAAGGAACAAGTACCAACCTCGTAACGTGATTGTTGGCCAGTGTTTCCACAAACTGTTGTAGATTTTTGACAACATCATCGGGTACAATTACCGTTTTTACTCCTTGCAGTAAAGTCCCAAAAATTTCCCAAACTGAGTCTACAAAATTTAAGGATGTTTTCTGACAACAAACTTCTCCCTCTGTAAATGGGTAAGTCTGCCACATCCAGTAAAAACGATTGACAGCACCTCGATGAAGTCCGAGAACTCCTTTAGGTTTGCCAGTAGAACCAGAGGTGTAGATGACGTAAGCAAGATTGTCGGCTGTTATATGACTAAAGGGATTCTCTAGGCTTTCTTGGGCAATGGTGTCCCAGTCTGTATCTAGGCAAACTAACTGTGCTTTATGTTCGGGAAGTCTTTTAATTAACTGTTGCCGAGTTAATATCACTGGAACAGCTGCATCAGATAACATGAAAGCTAATCGCTGTTGTGGATAAGCAGGGTCAAGCGGCAAATATGCTGCACCAGCCTTGAGAATTCCTAAAAGCCCCACTATCATCTCAAGGGAAGGTTCTACACAGATGCCTATAGGCATTTCTGGCTTCACATCCAGCTTTTGCAAATAATGCGCCAGTTGATTGGCACGCTGATTCAGTTGTGCGTAGGTCAAATTTTGGTCTGCAAACACTACAGCTACAGCATCGGGTGTACGCTCTACTTGCGCTTCAAATAGTTGATGAATACACTGTTGTGGATACTCAGTTTGGGTTTGATTCCAGCGTGCAAACTGCACCTTTTCAGCCTCAGTAAGCAGTGGTAACTCCCAAAGTCGCTGCTGGGGATTAGCAACTATTCCAGACAACAGTGTTTGCAAATGCCCTGCCATCCGTTCAATAGTATCAGCTTCAAACAAGTCGGTATTGTACTCAAAAGTCGCTTTTAGTCCTGAATTTACCTCTTCTACAAACAAAGTCAAATCAAACT
>NZ_JAVRBU020000008.1:67251-409354 GCF_034531135.2 Nostoc sp. CmiVER01 | reverse complement strand
TGGGCGGCTCATGGGTATATCAACTTACCGAGTTTGCTTTCCCCTATTATATGCAGCTTCATATTAAATTGGTATAAAACTTGAACTTTAATTATAAAACCTGAATCCTTACGGTACTACTTCTCCTTCAATTCTCTTCTAAGAAACAGAAATGTTTCTTTACATCCATTGGGAATGCGATCGCTTTCCTCGGACGCTTTTGTCACTCTGGGAAAATAAAAATTGGGGCTAAATGATAAAATCTTATTCGTCATAAACCTCAAGGTAATGAACCTGAGTTTGATTTGCGTACTCATCTTTACCGTATGAGTGGAGTAGATTTTACTCGCGTTGACGGTCTTGGTGTCCTGACAGTACAAATTATTCTTTCTGAGGTTGGTTTAGATCCCAGTCGGTTCCCCACAGTCAAACACTTTACTTCTTGGCTTGGTCTTTGCCCTGGCAGCCAGCCGCATTACTGGTGGCAAAATTAAAAGTTCTCAAACTCGTCTTGTAGTCAACCGTGCCACCAATGCTTTCTGCATGGCAGCACAAACTGCTGGCAGTTTAGATTCTCCTGAATAGATGAATGGAAATCTGGATCTTCGGGATGGGAAAGAGGGTTACTCATAATTGTCGTTCAAATGCCATTGGATTGGGACTGGAAGCAATTTAAACACTTTTACTGAAGTTTTAGAAGCGTTCAGTACAGCCATGTATAAGTCGATTTATTGATTGGTTGAACTTAAATCGTGACGTGTTTGCTGCTGACAAAACTAGTTTGGGTTATATTTGGGCTTGATTTTTGTATAAGTCTCGCTAAACAGCTTTTGAGTTAAGCTGAGTGCGAAATTTATGAATACTAATTAGTAATAAAAGAACTGCAAAGAACAATAATGATATGGCATTTGGCCAAAGCACATCAAGATTAACGCCCTTGAGTAGTAAACCACGCACAATCAGAACATAGTGACGTAATGGATTAAGTAATGATAAGTACTGAAATAGCGATGGCATACTTTCAATAGGTGTAATCGTACCAGAAAGTAAACCTAAGGGTACATTAACAGCAAATGATATAAGTTGAGTCTGCTGTTGAGTACTGAACACTGTCCCAATGAGAATACCTATTCCGAGCGCATTTAAAACGTAGAGACCAGAAAGTGTCAAAAAGAGGAAAACATTACTCCGCACGGGTAGTCCAAAGATGAGTCGAGCTAAACCAAGTACCAAGCAGACATCACCCAGCAATAAGACAGTTAAGGGAAATAACTTAGCTAAAAGAATTTCCCAGTTAGCAGCAGGAGTCATCAATAACTGTTCGAGTGTCCCAGCTTCTTTTTCCCTCACCATTGCGGCTGATGAAACTATTGAGCCTACTAGATTGAGAATTACACCCATAATTCCAGACAGAAAAAACCAACTACTAATTAAGCCAGGATTGTATAGAAATGTAATTTGAGGCTGTACTTGCGCGGACACAAAACTAGAGTTTATTTGTTGACCATAATGGTTGATAATCTGGGTAATATAACTTCTAACAATCCCCGCAGTATTGGCATTAACTGCATCTACAAAAACCTGAACTTTTGTGATGCCTTCTCGACTTAAGTCACGGTCAAATTCAGGTGGTATGACTAAGCCAACAGAAACTTTTCCCGTTTCCATTTGTTGGTTAAGGATTTGCTCACTGTCATTTAGACTAGCCAGATTAAAAGTATGATTTTCAGTTAAAGCAGAAATCAGTTCACGACTACTAGAGGTTTTTGCATAATCAACAATCCCCATATTCAAATTATGTACATCTGGACTAATAGCTGAACCATAAATTAAAAGCTGTATCGTTGGTAGAACAATAAATAAAAAAATCAGACGTTTATCGCTGAGAATTTGGTAGGTTTCTTTGATTGCTAATGACCAAAAGCGGTTTTTAAAGAATAGATATATCTTCTGATGAAAAGATAGAAACATAAAAACTTTCAAATTTATTTAGAATTGGATAGAGAAACAGAGAAGGCTAACTCTGCCTTTTTTACTTCTTTTTCTGCCACTACACAGATACAGCAGATTACATCTAAGTAAAATACACAAGGGTGGGCTTGTATGCCCACTTCACAAGATTTATCATACTAATTTGTACTAGTTTTACTTGCAAAGTGCTGTAATTATCTATTCCGATAATTGCATGCGCTTTAGACCATGTAAAGCACCAAAAAATAGTAAAAATCCTAACAGTGCTAAAACCAAGGGAACAGACCAAACACTTGACCATCCTGTCCCTCGTACAAAAGAGTCACGAGTTAGTTCAATATAATAGCGGACTGGGACAATATTAGAAATGAGCGAGAGAGGGAAGGGAATATTGCTCAGTGGATAGACGAAGCCAGACATGACTAAGGCTGTTAAGTAACCAACACTAAGAACTTTTTGAGTAGCCTCACTTTGGCTTTCAGATTTTACGCCGTAAAACAAGCCGAACATGACGCCACTGATTAAGAATAAGAGAGTACCAATCAACAATGGTAAAATGTCACCTGCTAATCGTATCCCAAAAATAAGTGAGCCTAAGACCATAATAAATAGGCTTTGGGCAATAGCAATTAAGAAGTAAGCTAACCCTTTGCCTAGCAGTAGTTCAACAGCACTTAAACTAGAAGCATAAACCTGGATAATAGTACCTTCCTCTTTTTCTCTAGTCATGGCAAGAGCTGCGAACAGTGATGGATAAACCCAAAGGACAAGAGCATAAGCTCCAGGGACAATATAGAGAGATTCTTTACGTCCTGGATTAAACCAGAGACGCACTTGCGCTGCTATTTGGCTGCTGCTTGATTGTAGTCCGGTACTTTTAAGGAAAAAATCAGTGGTAGAACTAATAGTGTTTTCAATTACACGTGCGTTATTAACATCTGTCCCATCTATAAGGACTTGTAAGTTGCTGACTTTACCAGATTTGATCCGACGAGTAAAATCGGGTGGAATTATTAATACTGCTTTGGCTAGACCACGATCAATTGCTTTGGAGGGATCGGAAATTAGAGAGTCCTGATTAGCTAATGTCGAGTCATTACTATCAAAAGGAACAGCCTGGAACTGGTTTGTAGCGAACAAGCGCTCAATATATGTGCGACTGAGAGGGGTGCGGTCGAAGTCCTGAACAAGTAGCCGAATTTCTTTGACTTCTAGCCTGATGGCAAAGCCATAAATCAATAAGGTAATTAGAGGCAGTATAAAAGCCAGTGTCACAGTCAGGCGATCGCGCCGGAATTGTGCTAATTCTTTTCTACACTGAGTCCATATTCTTGTCATAATTTATCTTGTTGAGCGCGTTGGACAATGTTAATAAAGGCATCTTCAAGAGAAAAAGGAATAGGCCGCAGCGAATACAGGTCGATATTTTCTGTTTGTAAAATTGAACGGATATGAGGGATATCTGTACTAAGACAATCTAAAACCAAGTGTATGCGATCGCCAAAAATTGATATGCGCCAAGAATCAAGTTTGGTTTTCAGCAAATTAGAAGCATCCTGAGTCCGATTCACTACAATTTCTAGCAAATGACCAGGTTGAGAAGTTTTAATCTCAGTCGGTGAACCTTGAGCTACTACCTTACCCGCCACCATGAAACCCATGCGGTTGCACTGTTCCGCCTCTTCTAAATAGTGAGTTGTTACTAACACTGCTGTTCCTGACCTGGCAAACTCGTTAATTAATCGCCAAAACTGACGACGTGCCAAAGGATCTACTCCCGATGTCGGTTCATCTAAAAACAAAATTTCTGGCTCGTGCATTACCGATGCACCAAAAGCTAGCCGTTGTTTCCAGCCTCCTGGCAATTGACTTGTGAGTGTATTTTCTTTTCCAGCTAAACCACAAGTGGTAAGTACCCATTTAATCCGGGAACGGCGTAGCTGAATTGGCACATTATAAACTCCACAATAAAATTCTAGGTTCTGAATAATTGTCAAATCATCATAAAGGGTAAATTTTTGACTCATATAACCGATGCGTTGCCGGATGGCGCTGCCACGTAAATTCTGAGTTTGTCCAGCTAAGGAGATTGTTCCAAATGTTGGTTCTAACAAACCGCAGAGAATCTTAATTGTACTTGTCTTGCCTGCTCCATTTGCTCCTAGCAAACCATAAATCTCGCCATAATGAACTTCTAAATCTACACCTTTAACTGCTTGAAAATCACCAAATATTTTTTTCAGCTTATAGGCAGAGATTGCTACACCTGTACGATGTCTACTTTTGACACGGGGAAAAGGAATAAATTCAGAGTCATTGCCAGCAGTCCGCAGACGATTAACAAAGACATTTTCTAAGGTGGCATCAGCAGTTTGAATACTCTCTAGATTCAGTTGTTGTTGCTGAAAAATTCTTTGCACCGCCTCTGTTGCTACAGAGACATCTTTAACTAATATATCTAGGCGATCGCCAAAGGTTTGGACATCAACTACTGATGTTTCCTTGTAGTCTTTTGCTTTTTGTAATAACTGTTCAGCTGCTTCCAGGTGATTAGTTCGTACTTCTAGTCTTTGTAAATTCAAGCTCTCACGTAATTGAGTGAGAGTACCAATTTGTTGAATTTCTCCTTCATAGATTAAAGCAATACGATCACACCTTTCTGCTTCATCTAAATAAGGTGTGGCCACAACTATGGTAATTCCCTCTGACGCTACAGCAGCTAGAATATCCCAGAATTCCCGACGTGATACAGAGTCAACGCCTGTTGTTGGTTCATCCAATAGAAGAATTTCGGGTTGAGAAATTAACGCACAACACAAAGCTAATTTCTGTTTCATGCCCCCAGAAAGACGACCAGCCAAACGCTTTGCAAAGCTCTGCAAATCCATTAAACCTAAATATTTCTGGCGGCGTTGCCGAAAAAGGTGTTGTGGGACTTCCTTTAATCCGGCAGCATAGCGCAAATTTTCATCAATGCTTAAATCGGAGTAAAGTGAGAACTGTTGGGTCAGATATCCAGTAGCTAAACGAGCATTACGTGGTGTTTTTCCTAATATTTGAACCTTGCCAGCAGATGCCTCCATGACACCAGCCAAAATATGAAAGGTGGAAGTTTTTCCTGCACCATCAGGGCCGATTAACCCAAAGATTTCTCCTCGCTTCACAGCAAAATTTATTCCTTTTACAGCAACTATTTTGCCGTAACGTTTATATAAACCTTCTACCTGAATAGCGATATTTTCTGTCGCTTTGTTAGGGTAACTAGATAAATTATTCTTAGTAGTAGATAGCATGATACTATTGATAATAAATTTAAATTCCAAATGTTAAGTGATAAATCGACGCTGATTGTGAATTCGCAATAGTAGCTCTTTGTAAAAGTTATTTCTTCGCTTCAGATGCAATAATGATTTCGGCATCAGCCGACATTCCTGGCTTGGCCAATCCGTCTGGTTTATTGATGATAATTTTGACACCGAACACTTGTTTTACTCGGTCTTTTGGAAAATAAATATTCTCAGGAGTAAAAGATGCTTGAGTGTCGATGGCTGCAACTTTTGCACTGATAGGTTGCTGAGGTGCTGAATCCACATATATCCGAGCCTGTTGGCCAACATGCACCTTACCAATATCTGCTTGGGGAATAAAAGCGCGCAAATAAATATTGTTAGGATCGATGACTGTTAACAGAGTTTTGCCGGGAGTAACTACAGTTCCTGGTTCTACACTCCGACTAATGACAACCCCGTTGATAGGATTAACAACCTTGAGATCGGTAACTTTAGCTTTAATTTCCTGTTGAGCGGCTTTTGCATTAGCCACATCAGCTTGAGCGGCAGCTAGCTTCAAACGTGTTTGCGTCAATTGTGTACGTAACCCGGCTATCTGTGAGTTGCGAATCGAGGGATTTAATTCTGTAGTTTGGGCTTGCGTTAATTTCCCTTGAGCAGAATTGACTAATTTTTGAAATGAACTCATTGCTGCTTGACGGGATTTAACTGTGGACAGAGCTGTTTCGTAAGCTGTTTGACTTTGGTCAAATTGTTGCTTGGTAACAGCTCCTTCGGCTACCAATTTAGCGTAGCGATCGCGGTTGATTTGCGCTAATTTTAACTCTGATTTTGCTTGGTCTACCTCAGCGATCGCTTGATTTAATTGTGCCTGAGCGGAAGCCAATGCTGATTCAGCCTCAAAAATTCGACCCTTGGCATCTCCTTCAGACTGTTGCAAGGCTAGCTGATTTTCCAAAATTTGGTTGTTTAAGAGATTGATTTGCAACTTTGCTTGTTCTTGTTGTTGTTGCATTGAATCTACGCGAGCAACCGCACCTTTTAATTGTGCTTGTATCTCTGCATCATCTAGTTTGACAATCACTTGATTTTTGAGAACCCGATCCCCTTCTCGCACCTCTACTGAGTCGATGCGAGCTGCTACTTTCGCACCAATATCAGTTTCATAACCTTCAATACGACCACTAACTCGCAACGAAGTGATTTTTGGGGGTAATGAGAAATAATACCAGGCTGATACACCCGCTCCCACCAAGAACAAGCTCACTAATATCAACACCAAACGAAAACGTTTACCTTGAGGTTTCTTTGTACTTGGCATACCAGGTTCAACATTTCCTGGTATTTCTACAAGTGAGTGAGCATCAACTAATTCTATATCATGCCCTTTTCTATGATTCATTTAATATCCTCACAACTAAATCCGTTGAGAAATTTGGCGTTTGATATTTATACAATTTGTAAGCTAGGAGTTAAAGTCTCTGTATTGCTAATTGGTATTGTATTGAGGAATAAGTCTTTATTGCTAGTTTTGATTGCCTGTTTTAAATCACATGGAATGGATTTTGGTTTAGCAGATTTTAAATCAATACAGACTATTTCTAACTGCGCCCAAAAGATTGTTCCAGATAATGAGAATATTTCCTCTCCAACCATTTCTAACTCTTGATTTGTTGGCAGTTGTGAAGTGATAGATTGGTAAAGTTTTACTATAGTTTTTCCGACAAAGACAACACGACTAATTACAAATAGATTCTGTTCGATTAATGCTGGGCGTAAATAGTTAGCCTGAATTTTTGAAACAACTAGACTAAAACCAGAAGCCAGCATTTTTTCTACACTATATCCACATGCTTTAATACTAAAAGAACGTGCTCTTTCCAGGTATTTTAAATAGTTAGGATGATGTACAACTCCATTAAAATCTACATCTTCAAAATGAACAGTTAATTGAAAAATTGACGATTGTTGTAATTTCATCTGGACTCCTTTTTATCAAAAATTAACGGAGAACACAACTATTGAATGTTTTGATTGATATTGTCAGCAATTGTTAGTTTACTGTAGTCTTTATACATCTACATCTGTAACATAGGATCAGAAGTACTATTCTCCTTTCCAGCTTCAGGATAAGGTGTATGAAATGCCTTGAGGTAAGGTTTTATAACATGAGGTTCAATTAATTCGTCTGTCTCCATACTCTCCATACGATCATAAAAACCTTTTTCTTTAAGCCAACGATGTAAAGCTGGCAAACGATAACAAGGTACTCCAGGATAGAGATGATGTTCAAGGTGGTAGTTATTACCGAAGTAAAGTATGGTAAATAGAAGCGATGTTTGACTTTTTGCATCACGACCAAGACCTACTTTAGTTCCCGCGTGTTCTAGGTATGGTTGCAAAGCAGAAATGGCGTACATTGTTATCCCAGGCAAGACCATTAGAACTATTGCCGTGGCTGGATCATAAATGGCGATCGCCGCATATAACACTAACCATAACAGCGAGAAGCCAATGTTAGCCCAAGCTAGCATTACTATCGACCAGGATTTAAACGGAAATTTGTAAGAGTAGGACAATGGTAGGTTGAACGCCATTCTCACTGTATTGATGAAATAGTAAAAATTAGCGGTACTTCTGGCAAATAAAAGTCTAGACCAGAAGTTCTGAAACTTTTGGAATATTTGACAGTCTGGATCTGAAGCTTGATTGGTAAAGCGATGATGATTCCAATGAGAAATAGCAGCACCAGTCTCAAAGTAAGTTGGTAGTGCAGATGCAAAGAAAGTCCCGATTAAGGCACTGACAAACTTATTTCGATGTAATGACAAGTGAAAGCCTTCATGACCTACCCAAGAAAATAAAAGCATTCCCTGCGCTGATAACCAAATTAGTGGTGCGGTCATCAATATAAGCAAAGGTAATGGCAAATGTAGGAGCAAAAGCATCCGTGCTAGCATAGCTGGCACAATATAAAGTGCCAAATTGTAAGCAATATAAGCAAGTGTACCAATCATAGATGGGCGATACCACTTTTGTGGTATTTGTGGACGTTTCAAAGAGATTTCTTCTTTATGTAGCATTGTTCTCTAACTCCTATCTAATACATGAGTAATTTAGGTATAGGTAAAGTGGAAGGGTAACTGGCATTAATAAAATTACCAATTCCTTTATCAGCTAAATCAAGCCCTTTGTTTCTGCTTGGAAATTACACATAATCTCCAACAAACTAAGTAGGTCGGCGTAAACAATTATTGTTGAAATAAGGCAGTTCTTGCTGGGGGCAGGCTTGCCATGAGCGTAGCTGAATGGGAGCAGGGGCAGAAAGAATTTGAGCCTTATTTACTTTTTTTCACACAGTTTGGTTTTATTGCACCGACTTACTTAGGTAACTATAGAACTAATATTTGATTTATGAAAAAGCTTGGTACAGATCGAAAAGCCTAATTCCCTACTCCTTACTCCCCACCCACATAGATAATTTCAAAAATCAAATACGATTCCTATATGCTTTACCTCATTACTACCACTTGCTTATCTGTAGATAAGGAAGAAGCAGGAGATGATTCGTTAATCTTCTTTTGGTGCATGAGTTTGACTAGCTCTCGACGGCTTGTACCTACAGCCTTCAGGATAGGGAAAATACCACGTTCCAAAAATTGTTGAGAAGAAATACCAACACCATCAGTATCAAGACGCTGCTCATACTCAGGAATCAAATCCACTCCAGGCATTTGAAAGTGATAAACAACGTGGGCAAGGTCAGACAGAGTTCCTTCTCGGTCTTCTTCCATTTCCAATTGCAGAACCTTAATATAAAAACCCATGTGAGCAGCTTCATCTCGACTCACATAGAAATATATCTTTTCCAAAACTTCATCAGCTTCTCGTCGGGCCTTCTCTAATTGAGCGCGATAGATGAGAAATGTAGCAGACTCTTGCAATGCCCCATAACAAGTTATTTGCCGTCGTGTATGAAATGGTAAATTCCAAACTTTAGCAAAAATCTGCTTTTCAAACTCCGCGTATTGCTCTTGTGTACGTAGACCTGAACGAATTAAGTACTCGCGAAAAGTCAACCCATGCTTAGATTCTTCATAACCCCAGTTGGCTTGAAACCAAGCATGCCCGAAAATGGAACGGGTCAAATTAAAACCATTAGCTGTATAATCTGGAACATACAATTCGACTCCACAAAAAGTCTCAACACAGATAGCATTTTCCTCGGTATTTTTTGATGGTTCTAGTTTCTCCCAAGGAATATCGTTGAGTGGATGCCAACGGCGTTTCCGCTCGGCTATATCAAAAAATTCCATATACGCACGATACATACTTTCCTGATGCGTCAATGAAGCAGCCATTCTGAACCTCCTGATTTCGATCTATTCTTGATTAGTTAATGTTTTATGCCGCTAGCTTTGTATATTGACTAATTAGATTAACAAAGCCTTTGATATTGCCAATCTGTGCTAACTCGTCATCTGCAAATTGTATATGTAACTTCTCTTCGATATATCCCGCCATTTCTAAAGCCACTATTGAACTGACACCAAACTCACTTAATGCGCTGTTGATGGTTAAATCTTTTACGGCTAGTGCTTGCTCTGGAGATGCAAACTCAAAAGCTTCTTGAATTAAGCTCAAAATTTCATCGTTTCTCATTATTTGTTCTTACTCCTATCATCAGTAACTTGATTTAGCTATCAATCAATTCGGCGTAAAACTATCTGTGCCAAAGACTGGTAACTTTTTTCAAATGCCATGACACAAACGCTCAAATATCTTTCATATTCAGTAAATTTTTCATCTCCCCAACGTTGGCGAATCAGCACCTCATGATTTTTTAGCCGTCGCAACCATTCTGCTGTAGTTTTCGCATAGTGTTCTCGTCGGGTTTTGACCTCCATCACTTCCCAGTAAGGATTTACAGATGCAACAATCGCTTCTAAGCGTGGTGTAATGGCTCCCGGAAAAATATTTGATGTTAACCAACTAATTTCTCGAATATCATATCGCTCTCGCGGAACGCGAAAGCCAATCACGCTTTGCAGACCAAACCAAGAACCAGGGTTTGTCCACTCCCAAGCTCGCCGAAAGTAATCTCGATAAATTGATATGTGTTCGCCAGTACGTGCTTGTTCTGGTGTGGCAATATGTTCAAACATCCCGATACTAACGATTGCATCAAACTTTTCTTTCGGTTGATAATCTATATACGAGACACATTCTACAGAGAGTCCGGGAATAGATTCAGCTTTAATTTGAGAGTATTGAGCACGAGATAAAGTAATGCCAGTTACATCTTTTAATCCCATTTCTTGTGAGAAAAACTTGATAGTTCCTCCCCAACCACAGCCAATATCTAACAACCGCTTATCTGGATTAGCTTTGACCGCTTCATGAAACCATTTGAGCTTGTTGAACTGAGCAGTCTCTAAGTCATCAGTTCCTTCAAACAAAGCACACGTATAGATCATGCGTTTGTCTAACCATAACCGAAAAAAATCATTAGAAACATCATAGGAAACGGCAATCTCTGCTTGTGTAGACACTGTAAGATCCTTCGATTAATTCAATAGGTTTGTAAATCTTGCTCACTCTGCACAAAGTGGCATATAACATTGATATTTGTGCTGGACTAAAGCAGCTCTATATATTTTTTAAGACTGTTTCTCACTTCTGGCTTGATTGCAGATTTTGCCATAAGGTTTCTACCTCTGTTTCTAAAGAACGGAATTTAATTTTGTGTTGAGGATTAACACACCAATCTGCTACTACATCTAGAGATCCACCGATAAATGCTTCCCGACAAGCACTACGTTGAACTTTACCACTAGAAGTTTTAGGCAAACTACCAGTTTTTAGTAGTAAGACTGCATAAGTTTGTAAATCATGTTGTTCTGACACGGCTTGCACAATTGTTCTAATAATTTCATCAGCATTGAGTTTACGAAGGTAATTACGTTCTATTTCCTGAGCAATAACGAGTCTTTCTTGATTTGCGATATCAATGGAAAATGCTATTCCAGAGTTAGGACGGAGTGCTGGATGACATTTTTCTACAGTCATTTCGATATCTTGAGGGTAATGGTTGCGTCCGAGGATAATAATTAAATCCTTGAGGCGACCAGTAACAAACAGTTCACCATTCTCTAAAAATCCTAAGTCTCCTGTTCGCAAAAATGGGCCTTCTTTGGTATCTGGAAGATAGGCATTAAAAGTCTCTAAGGTTTGGGATAGCTTATGCCAATAACCCTGTGCAACACTTGATCCTGACACCCATATCTCCCCTACTTGATTAGGAGCGCAGAGGGTTTGAGGATTAACGATCGCAATTTTCTGATCAAGTTGGGTTTTACCACAGCCAACAAGTAATCGATCACCCTCTTGTTTACCATTGGCTGCTGTCACTTGATTTTTTTCTAATTTTGCTCCATCCACTGCTCGAATAATTGGCGCTGCTTTTTTTAAACCTCCTGAAACGAGTAAGGTTGTTTCAGCCATCCCATAACAAGGATAAAATGCTTCAGGGCGGAAACCACAAGGTTCAAAAGTAGCGGCAAAACGCTCTATAGTCTCGGCACGGATAGGTTCAGCACCGATAAAAGCAATATTCCAGCTACTTAGGTCAAGAGTTTCTTTTTGTTGAGGAGTAATCTGACGACAGGCGAGGTCATAAGCAAAATTAGGGCCTCCACTGGTGGTTGCTTGGTAGCGGGAAATAGCTTGTAGCCAACGCCAAGGCTTTTTGATAAAAGCTGTCGGTGACATGAGTGTGGCGGGAAAGCCTCCATAAAAAGGTTGTAAAATGCCACCAATTAATCCCATATCATGATAAGGTGGCAGCCAGATAACTGCATGGCTATTGGGTTGATGCTCAAAACATTGATAAATTACAGATAAATTGTGTAATAAGTTCCCATGACTAACCATAACTCCTTTTGGTGTTCCTGTTGAGCCGGATGTGTATTGAAGAAAGGCTAGTGTATTACTGTTAATGTGCGGTTGTTGCCATTTGTGAATTACGTCATCGAGAAGGGTATCTGTTGGTATCCAATGTAAGCTAGCTAATTCTGGGTTGTGTGCGAACTGCCGTTCTATATCAGTCAAGATAGAGGTGTTAGTGAGGGCTATTTTTGCTTGTGCATCTGTGGCAATAGCTTGTAGCCGAGGCATTGGTTTATTTAGTTTTGGCGGATAAGCTGGAACTGCTACGACTTGTGCGTATAAACAGCCGAAAAATGCTGCTATATACTCTATGCCTGGTGGATAAAGTAGTAATGCCTGTTCATTCTGAAGATGTAGTGACTGCAAATATGAAGCGATTATCCTAGCTCGCTGGTCTAGTACCTGATAACTTATGGTGATTTCTTCATTTTCCCCATCCTTGAGAAAAGTATAAGCGGTTTGGTTAGGTTGTTCCTTAGCTCTGTATTGTAATAAATCAACCAAAGTCGAAAAATTAAGTAAATTGCTTGATAATTTAGACACATTAGTAGCCATAACGTTTTCTTGCTGAGTGTTGATAAATCAATATATTCCTAGAAAATGGAAAAAACATTTTTAATAAGTTTGAATAATTTTACGTATGTAGGCATCACCCGAACAGCGAAATAATTATTTTTTGTGTCAACTACCGTGAATTAAGAGGCATGGAGAAAAACTGACTCACTTACAGGATTGAAATTTCCGAAGATATCGCTGAACTTAAACAAAATTCATTTTGGGCGACGGACGCGGCGGAACAAGTATTTTTCCTACGAGACGCGCAAGGGACATGAAGGATATTGGATTATATGGGTCTAACTGGGTCGATTTTATGGAAAATTCTTATGAGTTGGTGGCAGAGTTAATGACACTAGCTCCTAATAAGCGTAAGTATTATCAACAAGGAGAAAGAGCTATGAGGCTTATTTTATTTGCATCTTAGCCCTTGTTGTTCCCCTGTAAGATTTAGAACACATTATTAGGCATAACGATAACCCTTATATTACAAGGGAAGACTCAGATTTTTTAGCTCCCATTCAACCAAGTATTACACGGCAGAGTGAGTCACATCAGATATTTAATACCACAAGCGCTAAACAATCTGTCGGTTTGCCACTGACTTCAGAACTTGAAATTTTATGCGATGCCTTCGGCGCGGCGTAGCCATCGCATTTTGTCCCAACTGAAGTTAGGGAATCTTGCTACTGGGTATAAAACTGCTCTGAAAATTCTCAATCGTTTCATTGCTGAACTAATCGGTTTAGTTTAGCTGTTTGAAGAATTCGACAAGGGTATCCGTATCCCGACCGAACCCCTTTAACGATCAATTGCCAAAACACCATTTTGATTACTAATTTTGTCATCAAGATTGAGACCAGTGCCAACCCAGCCACCTCTACCGTCTCCACAGCTAGCTACCATCAGCTGACCGCCAAACTGGGGATATTTAACGGAGCGACAAGAAACGTGAAAACCACCACCGCCTAATGCCCATTCTAATCTACCACCGTAGTTGGCAATATAATCTGAAATTCTTAATCGAGATTGAACCTTTGAACCGTTTGCCCTTGTACAAAGTGCATTCAAGTAAGCACCGTCTGGGGCGATAGATACCTGTCTATTTACACATGATCTTGAAAAACCACCCGCTAGTGCAGCATCAGGTTTGATAAAAGGAGCAGCCAAAAGCACAAAAGACAAAACACCAATACTTTTCAAAGGAGTCTTTAAGTTTCTCAACATGGTGGAATACCTTTGTATGTGGATAGAACGTTGTGATTTAGCAAGACCCTGCCGTGCTACTGAGTCTTTCAACGGTTCACTGGGTAATTGTTCGAGAGCCGTTGTTTTATTTGTTGTGATCATGTGTTTTCTCCTTGATTGAACTTCAAATCTTGATCGTTTCTGTGTTTGGAATTTGGATAATTTGTTTGACTTCAAGCTGTGTTTGCTCAATTAATACTCTAAATAAATGGGATGAAGCTAAAGTAACCTGTGCCAAGTTAATAGAACTTACGCATTGACAGAAAGTTGTATAGTCTGCACTTGGTACAGGTGGTACAGGTACCCTCTCCTCTGATTCTTAATTGGTAGCAGTGATATTGGTTTATTCACTGAGGAAAATCAGGAGCTTTTAGCTGAACCTTCTAATTCTGAATTGGTAGCAGTGAGATGAGTTTATTCACTATCTGGAGTCTCTTGGTGGCTCTAGATAGGTGCAAAGCAATGCTGAGTCTTGATTAGCAGGAAAAATCAACTATAAGTCTTGAGCTTTCAATGACGGTTAGCTTAATTTTTTGAACCTAATTTCAACCTTAATATACTTGACAAAATGTCTACTTTAAAAATGAAAATTATTTTTTGCAAGTCATATCAGTAGCTAAAAATTTGTTGATATCCTCGCTTATGCATAAATTGATTGTGCTGATACCTATAGTTAATAGAGGATTGCAAGCTAAATTTCCTTTTTAATAGGAGAGTAAAATGTTTAAGAGTATCTATGCGTTTATACTGGTAGCATCTAGCAATATGAAATGGATGCTAACAATTGCTCTGATCTTGAGCAGCGTCACCTATTATCCAACAAAGGTAACAGGCCAAACTAAACAACCAGCAACGACCAAGCAGCCTGTGCCACCAAGCAAAGGTAGGACTTTACCTCAACAACCTATTTCTCGACCAGTTTTTATTTTGCCAAAAGCACCTACTTCATTAAGTCCTATATCTGGGCGTAGAGCAGGAATGGGTAGTCGAGATAATTGTCCTGCGGTTCCAACCCCCCTCACTGCCTTAGTACCATTTCAAGAGGAACAAAAGGTTGGGGAACAGAGAAACAAGTCAATTATCGGGATTGTAGAGGGACTAACCACTTCAGAACGGCCTACGTTTTGGTTTTATATCCCTTACACTAAGGATTTGTCTAACTCAAACGCTGAATTTAGCGTACAGGATAGCGCCGAAAATGATGTTTATAGAAATGCGATTGCCCTACCTTCAAAGCCAAGTGTCATTGGTATTTCTTTCCCTAGTACTGCTTCGTTAGAAGTAGATAAGACATATCGCTGGTATTTAAAAGTATATTGTAACAAAGAGGCGGCAAGCATTCCTGTATATGTAGAAGGGGACATTAAAAGAGTTAATTTAGATTCTCGTGTTATCCAACAAATAGAAGCCGCAAATGAGCCTCGGCAGAAGATTATAATCTATGCTGAAAAAGGGATTTGGTTTGACGCTTTAAATATGCTAGCACAAATACGCATTTCTAATTATAGAGATGCATCTGTTGAAGAAGATTGGCAAAGTTTATTGCGATCCATCAACTTGGATAATATTGCTACGATGCCTCTAATAAAATTACCAAACCCCGAATAATTTCATATCCAGTAAAGTATCTATAAGCCTAGATTTCTACAACCAATTACCAACTATAACGTAGGGTGCCCAGTACATCGGGCGGTTATACTCATGAGCTTCAAGTAATTTTAATTGAGCAAACCGTAAAGCCTCTGCTGTAGTTTTACCAGTCACTAACTGGTGGTAAAATTCCTCAATAAACAAAGCTGTGGAATTATCACCAATTTGCCATAGGGAGGCTAAAGTACTCCGCGCACCTGCACGCAGGGCAACTCCTGCTAATCCCAAAGCAGCTCGGTTATCTCCTGCTGCGGTTTCGCAAGCACTTAAAACAAGTAATTCAACTGGCTCTGTTCGTTTTTGCTCTCTACTTTTGAGCAAGCTATCTAATTCACTCACATTGATGCGTCCATCAGCTGCTAAGATAAAAGTGTCTTTTGCTTTAGAGCTAAATTGCCCATGAGTTGCAAAGTGAACAACTCTAAAAGGTTGAGCATTGATAGTTTTTGCTAAATTTGTACTAGTAAAATTTTTATCTAATAATGTAGTTGTCGATACGCCTGACTCTTGAATTAATTTCAGTTCAATCACAACGTTAGGAAGTGGTGCAAACTTTTCATTTTTGGGAGGTTGTGATAGTCCTCCAACCAGGGCATTTAATTTTTTGTGGGCTAAAAGTTTGGGAATAAATAGTTGCAGTCCAGGGCTAATAGCTACAGAGTATTTTTGGACTAAATACAATGTGCCATCATACAATGCAGACATCGGGATATTTCGCAGTAACCCATCTGGAATAAAGACTAAAGTATTAACTTTACTATTTTTGAGGTCTGTCTCAACTGGTTTGATTAACCAATTATAAAGCTGTTGAGAAGCTGCTTTAAATTTCTGATTAGCATCGGGTTCGACTATTGTCTCTCGTATTTTTGTAATAACTTGCTCTACTTGCTGACGATTGACTTTAGAAGT
This sequence comes from Nostoc sp. CmiVER01, assembly GCF_034531135.2. Classification (NCBI taxonomy): domain Bacteria; kingdom Bacillati; phylum Cyanobacteriota; class Cyanophyceae; order Nostocales; family Nostocaceae; genus Nostoc; species Nostoc sp. CmiVER01. The sequence goes on along the minus strand of NZ_JAVRBU020000008.1, from coordinate 392,804 downwards.
TTTATGTATCAACGGTTGATTCGGAAGTTTGACAATAATTTCTAAATAATTATCTAGAATAATCGGGTAGAAAATAGCAGTATTCGGGTTGTCGCGGTCTACTAATTTGTCTAGCACCACAAATTGATTGTTCAAGCAAGCTTCTCGGAAAAAATTGTCGAGTTCTGCAAGTTGCAAGGCTTCAATTCGCTGTCGTGCCTTATCTAAATCTGGTTTTCCTTTTCCAATCTCTTGTAAAAGCAACTCTACAGACTGCCGATAAAGAGGTTCTATGCGATCGCGAAAATTGAACTGCACGTCTCGATTAACCGCAACTAAATCGCTGCGAAGAGACTGAAGACTTGTTACGGCAGCATCATAAGCAGATATGGCGGCTTCGGTATTTCCCTGTGCTTTGAGTAAGCGTCCTAACTGCCACTCAAGGCGATAAGCTATATCTGAAGCATCGATTCTTTGCGCTAGAAACAACGCTTGCTGCGTCAAATCCTGTGCTTCTTGCAATTGTTGGTTCTGCTCGTAAACTTCTCCCAAGCTGCCCAATGCATAGGATTGGGCCCGTTCATCGCCGATTATTTTGGCTTGCTGAACGCTAGTTGCCAGAATCTCTGCAATATCTTTTTTATTACCAATTGTGGTCAAAGTCTGAGCAAAATTGATCCGTGCATAAATACCAGCTTGATTGGTGGGCAGATTCGGTAATTGAGATTGGATTGTGGGTATTAATGATTTTGCCTCCGTGATGCGTTCGTTTTCGACAAACAAACTCAGCTGATTAATCAGGGCTTGAACTTTGGTAAGAGGGTTTGGTGCAATTTTGGCAGCGTTTTCATAATGAGCGATTGCCTCTTTAATATTACTTAACGACCTAGCAGTATTACCGAGGCTAAATTCCGTCAAACTAATTTCGAGAGGCAGTTGTAGACGTTGAGCTATTTCTAAGCTTTGTTGTAAGTTTTTCTGGGATGACTCTAGTTCGCCTAATTGTTGTAAGACATTGCCAAGCGATCGCAAAGCTGTTACTTTTACAATCGAGTCAGGTTGGGAAATTAATTTTTGAGATAATTCATTCAATATATTTAAGCTACGGCGGTAAAAACCAGCAACTCGTAAGGCTTGTGCTTGGTTAATATGACTGCGCGTTACTCCAACATTGTCACCTAATTTCTTCCAGATTTGCTCTGCTTGTTGTGATGTTTTTATAGATGCATCAGTTTGTCCGTCTGCCAGTTGCAATTCGCCCTGAGTATTTAGAGTTTGTGCAAGAATTTCTAACAATTCAGATTTTGGATTGTTAACATTTAACTTTTGATTTGTCTTATCCCAGCCAAGTAAATTTAAGCTATTGTCAATAGTTGCATAAGCTTCTTTCCGCGAGCCGAGTTGCTGGTATACAAGAGAGAGGTTAGTCAGCGCTGCGGCTTGTGCGAGGTTATTGCTTTCTTGTTGATAGATACGGACAGCTTGTTGAAGAACATTTATCGCTTCAGCAAAGCTTCCTGCTTGATAAAGTGCTTCTCCTTGCTCAAGAAGTGCCTGTGGTTTTGTAGCTGGGGGTTTATTGGTTTGGATGTGAAACCCGTTTGGTGAATTTGTCTTTTGTTGTTTAGCGAATGTGCTAGGGATAATAGTCAGGAAAACAGCAAGGGTAAATAGGAGTACGGGAGTTATCGCAAATCTAATTACTCGCTTTGGCAGCTGAAGTTTTGCCATATTTCACACCTCCCTGAGATACAGAACAGTCAGCAGGTGTTTGCCAAGGGCTGCGGGGATTGAGTTGAGGAACTTGTGCTACTAGTTCTATATGTCCATTGTTATCAATTACCCAGCCAGAAGCTTCCACGATTGGAATTGTAGCAGCAATTTTAGGAGTAGTTGATGCTGTTGGTTGTGGCACAGGTGTTGTGTGTGCTAAGTTTTCTGGTTGTGGTCTCAATCTTACCCAACCTGATAGAGTACTTGAATCTTGTAATGGCTCGGTAGGATTGATGGGTAGTCCCCCGCGTCCAGTAATCACAAATCGGTTTTGGGCATAATCTGGACTATAGCAGCCTTGAGTTACTTGGGTGTCAACTGGTGTTATTGGCAATTGCACTAAGCCATTGTTAGGGTCAACATCTGGGGTGTTAAGTTCTACAGTGCCTTGTCTACCAAATTCTGAACTAGCAGTGATGTCACTCAAAGAAGTTGGACTTTCACGGAACTCAATACCATAAATGCCAGTGGCTTGAATATCCACTCTCCCACCACTGCCTGTAAAAGCATTGGCAGTGATGTCACTATTTTCATTTGGAACAGCGACGATGAAACCATTGGGAGCATTGATGGTGATATTGCCACCATTACCACCAAACTGCTCAATGCCGGCAGTGGTGGTGATTTTACTGCGATCGCGTAGAAATAACAACTTTTGTAGGTTAAGAGTGATATCACCACCAGTATTACTGCGAGTTGCGGCAGAGATTGTGCCTCGATCTAATGTGAGGAAGTCAGCAGCCAATTGGATATTACCGCCAATACCTTCTCCCTGACTGTCAACGGCAATTGCAGCACCATCTCGAATTGTCATGATTGTGGGGTCTATGATGATACTACCGCCATTACCAATAGAACCTTCACTGGTATTGGCAAATAGACCAGTTTTTAAACCAGAGAGGGTAATGTTGTCTTTGATCTGGAATGTAATATTACCAGCGTCGGATTCACCAGAAGTGATGGTGGATACTTGACTACCATTACTAGCCTCAAAAGTGTTAGCAATAATGCTGACACTACCTGCATTCCCTTTTCCAAACGTACTGGCACTCACTTGGGCACCATTGGTTACTTCTAGTGAGTCAGTGGTAATTGATATACCTCCGGCGTTGCCCTTTGCTCCAGGCTTGACTTCGCTGAATGCCCCACTAAGATATCCATACTTACTACCTTCACCATCAAACTTGATAGTATCACTAGCAATAATGCTGACACTGCCTGCATCCCCTTTTCCTTCAGTACTAGCATCAAGTCGGGCACCATTGGTTACTTCTAGTGAACCAGTTTTAATCAATACACCTCCGGCGTTGCCCTCTGTTCCAGAGTTGACAACTCGGCTGTATGCACCACTGTTAAATTTATCCTTGCCTTCACCATCAAACTTGATAGTATCACTAGCAGTAATGTTGACACTGCCTGCATCCCCTTTTCCAAAGGTACTGGCACTCAGTAGGGCACCATTGGTTACTTCTAGTGAACCTGTGGTAATCGATACACCTCCGGCTTTGCCCTCTGCTTTAGGGTTGACTCGGCTGTATGCCCCACTGTCAGATCCATTGTTAGCTTCACCATCAAACTTGATAGTATCTCTAGCAGTAATGATGACACTGCCTGCATTTCCTTTTCCATCCGTACTGGTACTCAGTACGGCACCATTGGTGATTTCTAGTGAGCCTGTGGTAATCGATACACCTCCGGCATTGCCCTCTGCTCCAGAGATGACTTCGCTAAATGCCCCACTATTAGATCCATCGTTAGCTTCACCATCAAACTTGATAGTATCTGTGGCAGTAATGTCGATAATGCCTGCATCCCCTTTTGCAAACGTATTGGCATCAAGTCGGGCACCATTGGTCACTTCTAGTGAGCCTGTCTTAATTAATACACCTCCGGCCTTGCCCTCTGCTCCATAGAAGACTCGGCTATATGCCCCACTGTAAAATCCACCCTGACCTTCACCTTTACCATCAAACTTGATAGTATCACTAGCAGAAATGGTGACACTGCCTGCATTCCCTTTTCCACCAAAGTTACTGGCACTCAGTAGGGCACCATTGGTCACTTCTAGTGAGCCTGTCTTAATTAATACACCTCCGGCCTTGCCCTCTGCTCCATAGAAGACTCGGCTGTATGCCCCACTGTCTTTACCATCAAACTTGATAGTATCTCTAGCAGTAATGTTGACACTGCCTGCATCCCCTTTTCCAAATGTACTCGCACTTAGTAGGGCACCATTGGTAACTTCTAGTGAGCCTGTGGTAATTGATACATCTCCGGCTTTGCCCTCCCCGTTTTCTTCTACTCTGCTACTAACTAAACTGTTATTCAAGACGACAGTATCAGTAGCATTAACTTTAATATCTCCTGCCGTAGCCGTTGCTGTACCCAAACCTGACTTAATCCCAGCAACAAGTTGACTTTGTTGTTTTAAATCTAAATTCCGAGCATTGACTGTAATTGAGCCTCCCCCACCAGCACGCACATCCACAACTGCGCCATTACTCAAAGAGATATCGGCTCTTGGTACATCATTAGGGATGTTCAAACTCAGGTCTTGACTATCAACATTTAATCCCACAATCCCATTACCAGAGACTCCTGCCAATTCCACTAGCCCACCTAAAGCATTCAAGGAGCCACCATCAAGGACGATATCTCCACCTACTAACAACAAACTTCGTCCATCTGGGACTCTCAGCCCTTTAAGATTATTTCCCGCATTGGTGGTTGACCTATTCTCAATTTTGGCAGTTTGCAGTTGATTGAAAAACAGTGCAGAAGGATTGATTGCTAGTAATTCAGAGGGAGGTTGAGGATTGGTGGCGCTGAAGGTGCTACCATCGCTCCATTTGAAACTGCTGGCTGTGGTTGCTAAAAATGAACCACCAATATCTAATCGTGCATTCGCTCCAAAGATAATGCCATTGGGATTAAGCAGAAATAGGTTAGCTGTGCCGTTGGCTCGGATTAAGCCATCAATATTAGAAAATGACTTACCTGTTACTCGTGTCAGGATGTTCTGAATATTGGGTGCATTATTGAACAAAGCAGTACTGCCATTGAGAACAGAGAACTCCGCAAAGCTGTGGAACAGATTAGCACCTCTTGTTGTTCCACCCTCAATAATGCTGGTATTGCCCTCTAATTTCACATTGGAATTATTTGGCAGAGTGCCGTCTGGGGTGATTTGGGCAACTGAGATATTTGCATATAAGGGAATGGCGCTGACAATGGCAATTCCTAGACCTTGCCACCAGTACAAACGCGCAGTTCTAAAAGACATTGCACTCTCCTATAGAAAAGGAAATTTAGCTTGTCAGCCGAAATCTTCGTAGAAATGTTAGGACTTACACATTGACAAAACAGACAAAAATTGAAGTAAAAAAAGGAAAAAACAGCCGATGCCGTAGATATTTATTTCTTCAAGTAGCTCGTGACTTTATCCTCGAACATCTAAAACAGAAAGTGGGATAAAATTCACATAGTCAGTTTGTTGTCAATGCGTAAGTTCTATAAGTATCAGTACAAGCAACTTATGCACAAGAAAGAATATTACCAAATTGGCGTTACTAAATCAAGTGAATAATACCAACATCATGTGACTGCTACCAATTAAGAATCATAAGGTAAAGCTAGCTAAAAATGCCTGATTGCCAACAGTGAATAAAATCATCTCACTTGCTATCAATTAAGAATCAGAGTATGACTATGGCTCATAGTAGAGATTTTCAACGAGCAACACCATTTTTTACACTAAAAGATAGAACATTAGTTAAAATTTTCATAAATTCAGCACAGGTAAAATACATATTTTTAGCAGATTCTAACAAATAAATTATATTTGGAGGTTATGTAATTTAGATTGATACAAAAAGTTTAAATTAAGCTATTGAAAGTAGAAAACAAGAATTTAGTTAGGAGATTATTAAATGCCATATCAATTAAATTGACGTTATTTTTTGCTTGTAAAGGAAAATTTTATTCAACTAAAGGTCGTGGAACCGTGAAAAATTCCTGACGGCGTTGAATTAATATAACAACAACACCGCTTGCAACCATAGCAATAACTGAGGGAATAAGTGGCAGCCATAGCCCTTGTTTTAAAAGAGCGATCGCACAAGCTCCATATAAAATGATAACTATCGCAAATATAGCGCATCCCTTATTGAGTAGTGAATGACGCACGCGCCCAACCATCAAACCAGACACACTCGACCATGCCCATATCCAGAGAATATCGCCCCAGAAAGGCAAAACCCAAAGAATTGGACGCTCGTCTAAAACTGCGCTCAAAACTTGGCTAACCATTTGTGCTTGTATAAATACCCCTGATATTTCTTGATAATCTTGCTGTGCAGTACTGTAGGGAGTTGACCAAGTATCGCTGACAGTGTTAGCTGTCACTCCGATAATAACTACCTTATTTTTCACTAAATCGGGATTAACTTTATCACTCAAGACATCTGCTAAAGAAACTCTTTGGTAATCTGCATTACGGTAGTTGACAAGTATTTGAAATCCGCCTAAATCTACTCTTTGTTGATAGCCACCACTCCGACCAGGCTTTAAGCGTTTAAATACTTTAAAACCAAATTGTATATAATCTTCATTTAAATCAGGTTGAATATTTTTGTAAGATAAATAACGAGCAGCTAATTGCAGCGAAAGTGAGTAAGGCGTTGTACAAGCAGACGAAGGCTCTTGTGCCATCATCATAATTTGGCGACGAACGATACCATCTGGATCTTGAATTGCATCAGTAAAACCCTGACGTCCTACAGGGACTTTAAGAGGTGGTTTAACACCTTCGGGGTCGTGTTTACGATCTCTGCCTTTACAGACAACTACTATATTTTCTTTGCTCAATTCAGTAGCAAGTTGTATCGGCTTTGATTTATTTGATGGGTCAGCAAAATCTCTATAAATATCCAGTCCAATGACTCGTGGTTGATACTTTTGTAATTTGTTGAGTAATTGAGCTAACGTACTATTTGAAATAGATTTCACTCCTGTGGTCGTCTCTTGTCGGGATTGAATATCTTTTTCGGTAACTTCAACAACCAGCAATCTTTGATCCAAATCTTCCTTTGGTCGCAGGACGAAGATTTGGTTAAAAGTTTGCAGTTCAGCCTTTTCAAAAAACCCCAAGTATCTTAGACCTATCGTTGAAAGAGTCACAATAGCAGTACTCAGCAGTACAGTCCAAAGTTTGCACTTTTGAGTCACAATTGTGCTTTTGCTCTTTGTAGTCGAAATTCTGCTCTGAGTTGAAACTTCGCCGCGAGTCTTGGTGTCACTCCAACCACCGCGCAGTTCTTGCCAAGTTATCGGAACAGTTGTCGGATTCTGGCAAATCACTGGTAACCAACTAGCGCAAGGAAAGTCATTTTCCAATCCCTGAAGTCTTTCCCGCGCTTCTCGGACAGCCAGATAAAATGCCTTTCCACCCGCAAAAGCGACAAGGAAGTTTTTCAAAAACTCCTGTGCTACTAAATCTGGTACCCCTTCCCGCATTACAATCATTTGGGGAATGTTCAAATCAGCCAAATTTCGTGCCAAACCAATTCCATCACAGGAGTTGAAAATTGCCAGTTTTAAACCGCGTGTAATTGCTGTCTTCAGTGCATTTTTAAATTGGTAAATTGTTAGACTTTCTGTTTGATTGATGTGAATTTCCCCTACTTCCCCATTTGCAATACTAGCGCTATGTCCGGCAAAAAACAGAACATCCCAATTTTGAGTCCACAGTTGCTCGTCAAGTTCTTTTCGTGTAGGTTGGATAAGAAACGTAGTTTGAGTATCTATTAAATTTTGCAACCAAGAACGGTCTTTATCAATATCAATACCAAAACTATTACCGAGAATTGCTAAAATTTTGACTCGATCTGTGGAAGATTTTTGCACTACTTGCGGAGATGCATACTCATGATTGCTCAAAGCTAATTCAGCTTTCGGGTAATGCTCAAAAAAATCCCATAGATGCCAAGGTAGCCGATGTAGTAAAGTTATGTTTGTTTCAACAATAACTCTAATTTCATCATCTCGGCTAAGTAAAGTTCTTAACTGTCGTTCAATATTTTGGAAGGGTTCAGATTTCAACCAAGTATTTATATGTATTCGTAATTGATGACACACTTCATCGAAATCATTCACAGAAATATTGGTAATATCTTGTGAATGCACTTTTATACGTTGATTGCTGCCCAAACGTTGATGGACAGCTTCGTAGAGTAACTTCCATCTTCTGTATATATCGGAAAGTTCTGGTACTGCTGGCAGACTTCCTGTTATTTTAAATAATTGGTTGTTGTGCCAAAGTTGAGCCGTGACAACAGGAAATCCTTGATTTAAGTCTCCTCCCAAAAAGCTGAAGATAACTAGCTTACTCATTTTTTGTTTATTATTTGTCATTTGTCCTTTGTTGTTTGTCCTTATCCAATGATTAATGACCAATGACCGATGACTAAATAACAAAATTTTCTGTAATCTGGTAACTATCAAAAGCAATTTGGATGCTAAAACATTCTCCTACTTCTCCATCAAAGCGTTTTAATTGTATATAGTTATCTTGTTCTCTTGCTTGCACTTGCTGAATGATTTCCTTCGATTCTAAAAGTAAAGCTAACTTTATATTAACAGGTAGATAGAACTCTTCATTAGCAGGATGTAGTTGTACGCGAATACTAACTTGTTGGTTATCCTCTGGTATTAAGGCAACTAATAGCACCACTTTTTGAGACTCTATTTCCATTCCCAAATCAATCAGCTTGGCTCGTTTGATACTACTAACACCGAACCCAGAGCTACTCCTGAAATTAGAAGCTAGACTATTGGAATTGAAAAACAAAAATGTTTCTATTGCTTCCCAAGCATTATCGTATATACCTTCTAGCCAAAAACTGAGATTCACTCTCGCTTGGGAAGATTGTGGCTGCTGCCTTTGTTGATACAAGCGTTGCCGCCATTGCTCATTCTCTAGTAGCGCTCCCCAAGTTTTAAATGGCACTGCTAATCTAGAGAAACGAAAAGAGGCATTGCCTAACCGTTGCACAAGATTTTCTGCTTGCTTGGTAGATAATTGTGGTAATGGAGCTACAGCCGCTTTCATCTCTTCTTCTCTGCAAAATTGGTAACTCAAAGAGAAAGCATTGAGGTCTTTTGTCAAATGCTGTGCATCTATACAATAAGTTCTATCCACTGAGTCATAGTGAGCCAGAGATTTTAGTTCTTTATGGGTTGTGTAACCCCAAATTCTTACCCAATCGCTATTCGGTTTGATTTGCACTGCTAAATAGTAGTCTGCTGCCCAACTAAGAATATCTACCCATTCCTGAGGGACTTCTAACTCGCTATCATCAATTGCTTCACTGGGGATTAGCACGACTCGCTTCCCCTCTAACAAAATTGCTGTGCCATTGACAAATTCCCAGAAAGCTGGCGTACCAGGGAAACTGTACCAAACACTTGCTTTAGGAAAATCTTCAGTTGAGATCCAATCCAAGAACGCATGGAGACAAATTTGATTTATGTAAGCGCACCAGCGACTACTAGGCGTGGCATAAACTTGGCTTTGCTGCCAGGATTGCGCCTGAATTGCTGGTGATATTTCTGACAACCATTCTCTTGGATCTGCAAACGCGCAAGTCATTTTTACTACTTTATGAAAACTACAGATTTATGTTGTACTTACGATACTGGTTTCTCAACCATTCTTCCAAAGCAAAACTCATATCTTTAATTTGGTTGGAGTTGACAGAAATATTCAAATCCTGGCTCCACTTAATCAGCGCTGCTAGTATTGATTCTCTACCTTTAACCAGTCTACGAGACACCGTAGGCTGACTCATTTGCAACTGTTGCATAATTTGCTGCTGAGTTAGTCCCTGTTCGTAATAAAGCTTAAGTACTTCTTGGGATTTTACATCCATATTCTGTAAAGCTTTTAACATGACATTAGACATCTGAGATATTTGGTTTTGTCGATTTTGGATATCCTCTTCGGCTATCATATTAGCCATTGGCTCCTGGGAGGATGGGTCTGGCAAATCAAATGTTACTGTCGTGTCATCATTTTGCTCGAAAGCATTTAGAGATTTCACAGGTGGAAACAAATAAGCTCGCACGTAGAGAGCTGTCTGGGTTAACCACTGTTCAATTGTCTCGGCGTTGCGTTGCTCAGTAGGTTGAGTGATTTGGCTTTGGCGTTGGTAATTGTATAGGTTAGCAATAGCTTCCCAAAGCTGACGATTCGGTTCTGGTAACTGACTGTTACCTCCTAGTTGCTTTTGGACGTACAGTTCGTTGAAACAAGTCCAAGCTAAACGATATTGAGCAATTGCACTTTGTGATAATCCAGCTTCATTAAGAGCTTCACTAAGCAGCTTTTTGCTCACTTTGCGTAACAATGCCCAATTGGTGCAAATATCAGCTTCCCTGCGTTGACGTAAAATATCTCTCAGCCGACTGGGTATTGCCATCATGGCGTAAGCTTTTAAGCTAGAAGATTTTTCTAGGTTGAAGTCTTTAAGAATTGTTTCGACTTCTGCGATCGCCATTTGGAAGTAATCAGCAAGTATGTATTGGCTGAAATTAAATTTAGCAAATGTTTTTGAAGCCGCCCAATAACATGGTTCTTGTAAATAAGCTAACAAATGCATCAAAGCAAGGTTATCAAACCCAGAGCGCCATTGCTTGTACCAGTAAAGCGCCCAAAAGTTTTCTGATTTAAGTGCTGATGACGAACGCTCCAAGTGATTTTGGATATTTCTATACAGTTTGGGATCGGTCGACCATTTGCTGAATCTGCCTCTTTCCAACTGCACGAATGTTGAAAACATATCCGTAATTTCTTGGCGAGGACGCATAAGCAATTTAAAATATAAATTGAAGTGGGACTGAAGCAACTAAGTAGATAGGCACAAATAAATATAACTATCTAAAGAAAACTAAAACGCCTAAAAGTCTTTACCTTCGGCATAGCTGCTTTGTCTCAAGGATAACTATCTACATATACCTATTTATCACCTATCTTTAAGATATTATCCTACATCAGTAACATTACTAAGCTTACAGAGCATAACAATTTCTCAGTTTCAACTCTTTCTCCAATTCGGTAAAAATACATCAATATCTGACTTTCCCGTTCAGTCTCAAAAAGCTTGCTCACAAGGGATTTATAGAAAAGCACAGTAGAGCGCAGAACTTTTGTATAGTAAACTTTTCAACCGTTTTTACCGACTGACTATCTGCGGCGAACGCGGTAGCTTGTGTTGATTTACCCAGTTTTGTGCGAACTTGACCGCGCAGGGTATGGTTTAGTTTTTTCCAGACTCACTTGCGCTGCCATTTGCGGTAGTAACTGTAAACTGTTGAACTGGGTGGAAACTCCCCTGGAAGCATATTCCATGCACGAGTATATGCTTTCTTTGTTAACGATGTAATGTCTGCATCTTCATCACTAGAAACAACTACTTGTTCAGCACATTCCTTTGCTTTAGCAGGTTCTACTTCCAACTTCAAAAGCTCAAGAATTACATAATTTAGCTTCGCTGATACTTTCTGATGAATCTCTTGCTTTCTGGCCTTCCTTCAAGTAACGCTCAAACTTGGCTTGCGTCCAATCTAGCTTGCTTCTAGCCATAAAAACTCCTGTAGATGCTTATCATATACACCTACAGGATAAATTGTACAACTTTTTTATACATATATTGTATAACTTTTTTATTTGTTATACGACTTTTTTATTGTTGTACAGTATAACTTTACTCGACAGTTACTGATTTTGCCAAATTTCTTGGCTGATCGACATCCAAACCGCGACGGGCGGCAATGTGATAAGCCAATAATTGCAAAGGTACAACTGTGAGAATTGGAGAAAGTAATTCTTCTACATGAGAGACGGGAAGAAGATCGTTAAAGATTTCCGCAGCTTCGCCATCGGTGACGGGAGTCACGCCAATTAAGCGAGAATCTCTGGCTTTGGCTTCTTGGGCATTAGAAATAACTTTTTCGTAAATACTACCAGGGATTGCGATCGCAACTACTGGTACTTTCGCATCTAAAAGTGCGATCGGGCCATGTTTCATCTCTCCAGCCGGATACCCTTCGGCATGAATATAACTGATTTCTTTTAATTTCAACGCCCCTTCTAAAGCAATAGGAAAGTTAATTCCCCTTCCCAGAAAAATGAAATCTTTGGTTTCAGCGAATTCGTGGGCTAGCTGTTCGGTTAAATGTTCCTGACTTTCCAAAGTTGCCTCAATTTCTTTAGGAATTTGCCGCAACCCATTAATAATTTTCTCTAAAATATCTTTTGAAACTGTCTGACGACGAGCTGCTAAATCCAATGCCAATGCATAAAATGCCATCAGTTGGGCAGTGAAAGTTTTTGTCGCTGCTACGCCAATTTCAATTCCCGCTAGAGTACTGATAACATGCGGTACTAGATGACCAAGGCTACTTTCGGGGCGATTGGTAATGCCCAATAGTCGCGCTTGATATTTGGGTTCTTTCCCCTGACGACGTTCTTTTTCCATTGCCAAAGCTGCTAGGGTATCGGCGGTTTCACCTGATTGGGTAACGCCGATGATCAACGTGTTAGATGTCAATGGTGATGGTGCATAACGATACTCAGAAGCGTAATGCACTTGAGTTGAAATTCCTGCTAGTTGTTCAATTAAATATTTTCCAATCAATGCTGCGTGCCAACTCGTACCACAGGCGAGGATCTGAATTTGTTCTAAATCGTTGTATAAATCCGCAGGTAAACCAAGATTGATTGGCGATTCGGTTGATTCGGCTGGATTAAAGTAAGCGTCTAAACTAGCTCTTACTACCCCTGGTTGCTCATGGATTTCTTTGAGCATGAAGTGTTTGAATCCCTGCTTTTCTACCATTGCGGGATTGAAGTTGAGCAGCCGGGGTTGTTTTTTCAACCTGTCGCCAGCAAAATTATAAATCTCAACGCCCAAAGGAGTAAGGCGGGCAATTTCGCCATTTTCCAAAGGTAGCATTGCCCGCGTGTAGGCAACGATCGCTGGCGTGTCAGACGCACAAAAGAATTCCCCTTGCCCAAAACCAATTACCAAAGGTGCTTGCTGGCGAACCACAATCAATTCATCAGGATAGTCAGCAGAAACAACTGCGATCGCAAATGCCCCGTGCAAGCGGTTAACTGCTTGGCGAATTCCCTCTAGAAAGGGGGATAAGGAAGATGAGGCAGATGAAGGAGGAAGATTCTTTAAAAATTCGGCTATAAGATGGGGAATTACTTCTGTATCAGTTTCAGAAAGAAACTGGTGTCCTTTTCCTTTGAGTTCCTCGCGCAACTCGCGGTAGTTTTCGATAATACCATTTTGCACCACCGCCACTCGCTTTGCCGTATCCATGTGAGGATGGGCATTGTACTCTTCTGGTTTACCATGAGTTGCCCAACGAGTGTGACCAATACCAATTTGGGCAGGGGTTTCTATTTGTTCCAGTTTAGAACGCAAGTTATGCAATTTGCCCTTTGCCCGCACACAATTAACCTCACCTTCCCAAATAGTAGCGATTCCAGCAGAATCGTAACCCCTATACTCTAGTTTTTCTAGCCCCGCCAGTAAAATGTCTGTCGCCGCTTGAGTGCCTATATATCCAACGATTCCGCACATTGTTCACACCGCTTCTTTTTCAGGATGATTAGATCCAGTATAGTTGGTAGCACAAAGTAGCCTTTTTGCAAACAAAAAAGGGAGTACATTACTCCCTCTGCCACTAGGTATTTTTAAAGATGCTTGCTATTAAGAAACTTTTAAAGTTTTGAACACTGAGGTCTGAGTTCTGAGTTCCATTAGCGTAGCAGGGCGTAGCCCGTGCTGAGTGAAGAATCAAGAAATTGTTTTTTGATTTACTTCTTTTGCCTCTGGACTCAAGACTCAGAACTCAGGGAGAACTTTGAGCAAAGCAAAGGCTTGCGCCTCAACCCTTCTAAAAGAACGGTTAGGCAGTAGACCCGCATTGCAATCAAAAGTTCGGTGACTTAGCACTGAGCTTTTTAGTAAGCCAGACCCATACTGCGAGTTGTTTCAGCGCCCAGGTAAACCCGGATGCTCAAAAAGTCGGTGGGACAAGCGGTTTCGCAGCGCTTACAGCCCACGCAGTCTTCTGTACGGGGTGAAGAGGCAATTTGAGCGGCTTTACAGCCGTCCCAAGGAACCATCTCTAGTACATCAGTAGGGCAAGCGCGGACGCATTGGGTGCAACCAATGCAGGTATCGTAGATTTTTACGGTATGAGACATTGAAAAAACCGCTCCTTTCGAGGTGTTCTTCTCTGCGAAAGAATCATAATCAACGCATAGTTTACCGCAGTGGTTGATAAGCTGTAATCAAAAGGCTACATAACTTCAAACAATGTAATGAGCACCTTGATAAGTGGTTTTGCGAGATCGTCCCTATTGCTTATTAATTAGCAACATTATAAAAACGTATTTACCACATTGACATACCATAGCAAAGATGAATAGTAAAGATAATGAAATAAAAGTCAATCTAAAAGGCTAACACCGCAAAGCGGAAGTTAAAAGCCAAAAATAAAAAGTCAACAGTACTATAAAATAAGCTCTCTAGGGATTTTAAAAGGTTGCTCTATTTTCGTTGTAGTGTACTAGATATAGAAATTATCTATGGTATTTATTGATTAGCAACTATGACAATCCTAAATCAGTTGTGAAAATTACTATATCTATGGAGTTTTTTCCAGCCAAAAATTTGACAATAAATCGAGAACTCAAATCAGTCCTTGACATATAGCTTTTGGCTCTACAGGTTCATATTGAAGATGAGTTAGTCAAAATTCTTTTAAAACCTCATTTCCAGCTTCTGGCTTGTGTCGCAAGTCTTAAGTCGGAAGCTTACCCATCAAGCATTCCCAGTCTTTGACTGGGAACGAGAGAAACGAGATAATCCATAAAAACTGTATATTTAACTTTTTAAATCTGACAAACTCATAATTTTTACTTTTCTACATTAGAGAATTTCTGAAATTGCAAACTCATCAGTTATAGCAGCAATTTCTACTGGAATCTTTGCCTCATTAACTATCACTCCCAGTTGTTCTTCTGGATGTTTGGCATTAGGGAATTTATCTTTTGTATACTCACTTTCTCGGATTTGCCGAGCAATACTTTCTAGCAGCCAAAGTTGTTCTTCCACAGACAAAGCACGGACGGAGCGCTCAATTTCTAGTAAATTTGGTGATATCATTTTGCTTCTGATTCTCAGAGGTACATATTTTTCAAAGATATTATATTCAGTGTATCTGCAAAAGTATGGAGCATCGCACATCCCCCATCATTTTCCCCAAGTTTATCTTTTCATAAATCATAAGGGATTGTTACAAATAACCAAAAGCCAGTTTGATGACTTTTTAATTAGGTATTCCTGCTGAAGCAGAATGTACGCTAAACTGGCTACATGAATTACGAAACAGCTCGGAAACTCCTCATAGATCAGACAAGCACAACCGAGGAAAACCCAGATGCGCTGTTGACGCGTATGAAACAGGGAAAACCACCGGTACCCGGTCAGATCACCTCAATTTTGTTGGCATTGAAAGTGGTGTTTGAAGCCCTCAAAGATGCAAAGAGCCTAGACCGAGAGCTGGCTTTGACCCTTTTTCAGTTAAGCATTAAGGCGCAACAGCTGTTTGCCGCAGGGCGTAAAGCGGGGGTTGATTGGCCGCCACTACTAAAGGAAGATTTACTACGAATTTCCTTAGCATCTGAAAGTATCTTTTCGGGTACATGGCAAACTCTTGCTCCTATAGGGTTGGGGAAGTTGTAGAATACTGATTCAGTCATTTTTAAACGAGAAGGGATGAGGGGGAAATCAATTCAAAATTTAAAATGACGCTCGCGGACTCGCTCATAGCGTTGCCATGCCGTTGGCGGAGCCTCTCGGAGAGAAGGCTTTACGCTGCGCTAACAAAATTCAAACATTTTAGAACTTCTGCCCAATGCCCCATTCCCAATACCCGATGCTTATTACCGAGTTTGCAGTTCCCTTTCTAATTTGTCTAGATCAGTTTTGAGCAAAATGGTCATTTGACCAGTAAAAGCTTTGCCAGTCTTGGGTTGAGCAATTTCCACCCAGTATACATAGCGATCGCCTACTCGTAATTCTCCCTTTAAAGCTTCCCGAATTGGAGTTTTGGCAAGACGCGCCGAGTTCACTAAGTTTTCGTTGGGATACTCGTACACAACTTGGGCGCGATCGTAATCTTGATAAATCTCTAAGCCATAAATCACCCGCAAAGATTCCTGGAGACGCGTAAATGTCATGCCGTTAATGGCATCATACATGGCAATGCGCTCACTCCGAATTGTGCTACGGTCTTTGGAAAATTCCACCCTACCGGGAGGTAATACCGATGCTTGAAAAGTGAATCGTTGAGCAGCTGTATCAGTCTTTTGCACAAATAATTCCTCCCCACTTCTGGGACGGAGTGTGGGATGTGCTTTAATCCAAGTGCCTACTTCTTCTGTACTTTGCCCTGGTAAAGCATTGGCTTGAGAATCAAAAAGCGTTCCTACACACAGCCCGGTTGCTAGAGAAAAAGGCAAAATCAAACAGTTAAGCAGAGATTTTTTGAGCATTTTGCTGTTGAGGGTTTTCATGGAAATTTTCCTGTTAGAGAGTAACCATAGTCTTCCCCTTTTTCAGCAAGATTATTTCAAGCGTCAACCCCACTTAATACATTTAAGAATCTTAATTATCATGGCTCTACAGGAATCGTATTTGATTTTTGAAATTATCTCCGTGGGCGGGGAGTAGGGAGTAGGGAATAGGGAATTAGGCTTTTTAATTTGTACCAAGCTTTTTCAGAAATCAAACATTAGTCCTATATCATAGAAAAAGCCAAAAAATAGAATCGTTATGAGTAAAGCCTTATGAGGTTAGGTTTTACGACTATGTGAAATGGAGAAATCATAATATCACTCAAAGATTATTAAGCATCGTACTTTCTGTGCCGTTTGACTGGATTCATCCACACTTCTAAACGACTAAATGCTTGTGAAGAAAGTAAAGTCAAACATAAATAAACCAACGCCACCGCCGCATAAATTTCAAAAGCGCGATAGTTATCAGCGACAATTAACTGTCCTTTGCGAAACAATTCTTCAAAACCAATCACTGCAACTAAGCTTGTATCTTTCAACAAACTAATAAATTCATTACCTAAGGGTGGAATCATCCGTCGAAAAGCCTGGGGGAAAATTATATAACTCATTGTTTGTACAGAACTCAAACCTAATGACTGTGCGGCTTCTGCTTGTCCTGGTTCAATTGATTGAATCCCCGCACGAACAACTTCGGCAATGTAGGCGGCACTATTTAAACTTAAAGCAATTACCCCAGCAGTTAGGCGATCAAAACTAAATGTCAAACCAAGTTCTTGCAAAATTGCAGGTAATCCAAAGTAAATCATAAAAATTTGCACTAACAAAGGTGTTCCCCGGAAAAAATCTACATACGCCCTCGCCACCCAACGCACAGGTGCAATATGAGAAAGGCGGACAATACCAATCAGGGAACCTCCAATTAAACCAAACACTACAGAAAGTATCGTCAATTGCAACGTTACCAACACACCTTGTAATAAAGTTGGAAAAGCTTGCAAAATCACGCCAAATGAGGTAAATATTTTAGGCGCGTTATTGTTATTTTGATTCTCAAATAGTGATTTAGCTGGTAATGATGGCGGTTCAACTTTAAACCATTTCTGGTAAATTTGGGAATAAGTACCATTTTTCAGTACCTTATCCAAGCCGTTATTTATCAATGCCAAATTCGGCGAGTTTTTCGGTGTAGCAATTCCATAAAACTCCTCTGTCAGCAATTTTTGTACTATTTTAATTCCCTGAAGATTGCCCGTATTAATGGCATATACAGTCATAGGTGCATCATTAATTACTGCATCCACATTGCCATTGAGCAATTCTTGCAAGGCTATGGGCGCAGAATCAAAGCTGCGAATTTGCGCCCCAGGAATACTTTTAGCCTTTCCAGCCCCAGTTGTACCAATTTGTACAGCAATTTTTTTATTTTTGAGACTGTCAAAACCAGTAATATCTTTATTGTCTGCACGAATTGCGATCGCTAACCCAGACTTAAAATAAGGACGGGAAAAAGAAATAGTTTTCGCCCTCTCCTCTGTAATCGTGATAGAACTAATCGCCGCATCTACCGTTTTGGCTCCTAAAGCTGAGATAATGCCATCAAAAGGCAGACTTTTAAAATTGAATTTAAAGTTAGCAGCAACCGCGATCGCATTCATCACCTCAACAGAAAAACCTTGTAACTCACCACTTTCTTTTTGAAACTCAAAAGGTGGAAACGTCGGATCAGTAGCAATTTGCAGAGTTTTACCCGCGCTAGAGTTCACAGCACAGCCAGCTAGTAACAAACAGCTAAAACCTACAACCACACACCAGCGCAGCCAACGCCCAAAATCAAATTTAGCCATATTGTTTTCTCTTCCTCTCTGCGCCCTTGGCACGGCAGTTGCTTCAAGTCGGCAAAGCCGCCCAACGCACTGCCTCGTCTTGGCGGTTCGTTCAAGTTATATGCAACTGTTCAATCTCCCGCCAAGAAATTAATTCTGAGGCGTTTTTACGACCGCTGCACGTCTACTTTAAAACCTTACAATCAACTGTAGAACAGTTTGACATAAGTAATGAACAATACCATCCCCGCCATTATTTTTGAGAATATCGAAAAAAACTTTGGTTCCCTCAAAGTCCTCAAAGGAATCACAGGCGAAATCAACCGGGGAGAAGTCGTCGCAGTTATCGGTTCCTCCGGCTGTGGTAAAAGTACCCTACTACGCTGCTTCAACCGCCTAGAAACTATTGACAAAGGGCGTTTAATCATCAACGGAATTAACTTATCTAGGCCTACTCTCAACTATAGCCAAGTGCGCCAACTACGAACACAAGTAGGGATGGTGTTTCAACAGTTCAACCTGTTTCCCCATCTCAGCGTCATAGAAAATATGACACTTGCACCTGAGAAAGTCTTGGGTAAAACACCGAAAGAAAGCGCCCAAATAGCAAGGTTATATCTCGAAAAAGTTGGCTTATCTGAAAAAGCCTCTGCTTATCCCGAACAACTTTCTGGCGGACAAAAGCAACGAGTAGCGATCGCTCGTAGTTTATGCATGAATCCTCAAATCATGCTATTTGACGAACCCACCAGCGCCTTAGATCCTGAACTCGTGGGCGAAGTTTTGCAAGTGATGCAACAATTGGCATCTGAAGGGATGACAATGGTAGTTGTCACCCATGAAATGCAATTCGCAAAAGAAGTAGCCCATCAGGTGATATTTTTAGATAACGGTATTGTGACAGAACAAGGCCCAGCTTATGAACTGCTGACTAATCCCCAAAGCGATCGCCTACGTCTTTTCCTCAGTCGCCTTCAAATAATTCGTAATTGAGCATTTGCTTATTTCTGCCTCTGCCTTCCCACTCCCCACTTCCCATTCCCTACTCCCTACAATTCAAAGATACTCACGCAAGAACTCAAAGGGATCATCTTCCCAACAAGGTTCAGGTATCAGCCAAAACAAACTACTGTGGATATCAGCTTCAATCTCATCAACGTCATCTCTATCAAATAGTTCTATCAAAGCTGTCCAATCACGTTCTCTCAAAGACGTTAAAGATGGGGGATATACCTGGAGATTATTTGAGTAATTCACGCGCAAAGTTGTGGTTGACAGCCGTAAAAATTTAGTATAAAAATTTGTAAATAATCAGATTTTAGCTTTGAGAACCTTAATTAAATAGTTATTTTCATACTATTAAATATGGGCTACCCTCATCAGTGTCTCACAATTTAAGTAGGACTGCTATAGTATTTATTACATAATTACAAGCTGAATTTACTCATACCGGAAAAATTCTTGAGGCTGCGACTCGACTAATTCCACACCAAAGACTTCAGCAAAGGACTGTGCTATGTAAAAACGCACTTCTTCGCAGGTGATACCTGGAATCCATTCGGCTAAACTGCCTACAGGTTTATCAGAAATACCGCAGGGTACAATGCGCTCAAAGCCTGTCATGTCTGGACAAACATTTAATGCAAAGCCGTGCATGGTAATCCAACGACTGACTTTAATACCAATAGCTGCAACTTTTCGCCCTTGTAACCAAACGCCAGTAAAAGCCGGAATTCTTTCTCCCTGCAACCCATAAACTGCCAATACCCGAATTATGACTTCTTCGAGTTGGCGTAAATACCAATGGAGGTCTTTACGATAACGTTGCAGATTTAAAATTGGATACCCTACCAATTGACCGGGACAATGGTAAGTAACCTCGCCGCCCCGTTCAATTCGATGCACATCATATTGACCTTTGTCAATGTCAAATTTGAGAAAATCTGAGTTGCTTCCTTGTCCCAAAGTGTAGACGGGTGGATGTTCTAGCAAAATTAACACGTCATCTTGACTGGGATTATGGATACGCTCAGTCAAAAGCGATCGCTGCCATCTATGAGCTTCTAAGTAAGGCATTAATCCTTGGTTATATAGCAAACAACGGTTCTTGTGGGTTTCCATACTATGGATTATGCCAAAAATCAACTGCATTAAGGGCGGAATATATTTCAAATTACAGGATTGGAGTCAAAACATGTCAAGATTTGCAAAGGATTTTAAAGGAAAGTCAAGGGAACATGCATTAGAAAATACAAAGTGCTAGCTTGAATATACAACCTCAATAATAGGTTTTTAGGAGGAATTCTCTGCAATAAGCATCATGCCAAGACGATAAAGACGAATGTACTGGCTGATGACTCTCATAACATTAGTTTGCATTTCAAATAGAATCAAATTGGCACAAAGACTTGTATTATTGAACAAAAGCAAGCAAAGTTTAACCGAACACAGAAGGAGCAACTATCAACAGTTCTGTAAGCGTTGTTTTAACAATGCTAAATTTTCCTCACCAAAGAATTCTAGGTGGATATCCAATTGGATATCAGCGCAGAGATGAAGAGGAAAATCAAGGGTATAATGAGTGATAACCCAGGTGCAATAAGCTTAGACACAGCTTACCAGCAGTACATAGAAAAAGTTCACAATTTGTTTTGGCGGGAGTAATAAACCTTACCGCAATTTCTTTTCATACAAAGCAAATTCACACATTAAATATTCAGTGGGAGAGTTTACATGAAGCTTGTCATCCACGGCAAAAATATTGAAATCACCGATGCGATTCGGGAATATGTACATCAAAAGATTGAAAAAGCAGTTAGTCACTTTCAGAGCCTTACAAATGAAGTAGATGTGCATCTTAGCGTAGCCCGTAATCCTCGAATTAATACAAGACAAGCGGCTGAAGTAACTATTTACGCTAATGGTAGCGTTATCCGTGCCGAGGAAAGCAGCGAAAATCTCTATGCCAGCATTGACTTAGTTGCAGATAAAATTGCCCGTCAACTGCGGAAATACAAAGAACGGCGTCAAGACCATAAAACTCAATCCCAACCAGAAGAAGTAGTTGTTGTAGAATCGGTAGTTACAGATTTAATTGGCGATCGCACCCCTGAATTACCCAACGAAGTCGTCCGCACCAAATATTTTTCCATGCCGCCGATGACTCTTGCAGAAGCCTTGGAACAACTACAACTCGTAGGGCATGACTTTTATATGTTCCGTAATTCTGAAACTGGAGAGATTAATGTAATTTACGAACGCAACCACGGCGGTTATGGCGTGATCCATCCCCGTAATGCTAACGGCCATACTAACGGCAAGAATGGTAAAGCAACCCATGCCAATATTGCGATGCAGGAAAAATCGCACTCTAAATAGGGAGTAGGGACTGGGGACTGGGTACTAGGAAAGAGTTTATTAATCCCCAGTACCCAATCCCTAGTTCCCAATCCTTCATTTCGCAATCTGTTGCAAAGTTTTCAGTGCTTCCTCTACATGACCTTTAAAGTTAAACATTGAATCAAAGACGTATTGCACAACTCCTTGTTGGTCAATGACGTAAGTAACGCGACCAGGGAATAAGCCAAAGGCTGCTGTTGCGCCATATAGCTTCCGTACTTGGTCGCCTTTGTCAGTTAACAGCGTAAAAGGTAGATTGTATTTCGCAGCAAATTTTTGGTGAGATTCGGTAGAGTCAGCACTCACGCCGACAACTTCAGCGCCAGCACTTTTAAACACTTCATACTGATCGCGAAAGGCGCAGGATTCAGCAGTACATCCGGGTGTGTCATCTTTGGGGTAAAAATATAGGACAACATTTTTGCCGCGAAAATCTTGCAGGCTAATTGTTGAGCCGTTTTGAGCAGGTAAAGTGAAATTAGGAGCAGTATCTCCAACTTTGATTGGCATAGCGAGTTGTGGTAATTACTTAACAAAATTTTACCTTGTATCTAAGTTTATAAATTTTGTTTGATTACTTGCATCAAGCGGGGTAACTTAGTACAGCTTTGCGTAAAATCGTAGCGTTTTTAATGCAAGGGGACGCGTTGGCATTGCAAGTCGATGCGTTTGCATTGCAAGTCGATGCATTGGCATTGTTAGTCGATGCGTTGGCATGGCAAGTCGATGCATTGGCATTGCAAGTCGATGCGTTGGCATTGCAAGTCGATGTGTTGGCATTGCAAGTCGATGCGTTGGCATTGTTAGTCGATGCGTTGGCATTGCTAAATTTAATTAGCTACGAATTAATGAAATGCTGTACTTAGATACTCATTTAACATAAAATTCCGCTTATGCGCCTGACTTCACTGGATGTTTTTCGCGGCATTACCATTGCTGCAATGATTCTCGTCAATATGGCGGGAGTCGCAGATGATGTATATCCTCCCTTAGCCCACGCCGATTGGCACGGTTGCACACCAACTGATTTGGTATTTCCTTTTTTTCTCTTCATTGTTGGTGTAGCGATGACTTTCTCGCTGTCAAAATACACCGAAGATAACAAAACAACCTCAACTATTTACTGGCGCATCTTACGCCGCGCAGCCATTCTCTTTGCCTTGGGATTACTACTAAATGGCTTTTGGAATCAAGGTATTTGGACTTTTGACTTGAGTAGTATCCGCATTATGGGAGTGTTACAGCGCATCAGCATTACCTATCTGCTAGCTTCCTTGATAGTTCTCAATCTTCCGCGTAAAGGACAATGGATACTAGCAGGCGTGCTACTTATCGGCTACTGGCTAATAATGATGTACGTACCAGTCCCAGAATATGGCGCAGGAGTTTTGACACGAGAAGGTAATTTCGGTGCTTATATTGACCGTCTGATTATTCCCAAAGCACATCTATATAAAGGTGATAGTTTCAACTTTATGGGAGATCCAGAGGGACTGTTCAGTACTATTCCTGCAATAGTAAGCGTCCTCGCTGGCTACTTTACTGGTCAATGGATACGAAGTCAACCTGTACAGTCACGCACAAGTATTGGGTTAGCATTATTTGGAGTTGGTTGTTTAATTATTGGTTGGGCGTGGGGGTGGACATTTCCCATTAACAAAAAGCTGTGGACAAGTTCTTATGTAGTTTTTACCAGTGGTTGGGCGTTACTTTTGCTAGCCGCTTGTTATGAACTCATCGAAGTCCGGGCGAATCGTCGCTGGAGTAAACCTTTTGAAATTATGGGCTTAAATGCGATCGCTCTTTTCGTTCCATCCGTTTTATTGATTAAAATCTTAGTGAAAACCACTATTGGCATAGGCAAAGATGCTCCCAGTACCTACAATTGGATTTACCAGAATTTTTTTGCATCTTGGGCGGGAGTTCTGAATGGTTCCTTATTATTTGCCCTTGTCACCGTGTTGTTGTGGTGGGCTGTTGGTGTTCTGATGTATCGCCAACGCTGGTTTCTCAAAGTGTAAATTTGCAAGCAGGCATCAGAAAATGAAAAAATTTTGGTTGCTCTTTACATTCCAGTGTTACTGAGGTTACAAGATGCCACAGAGATGCCACAGAAGCGTTTGCAGATTTATTTTGTCTAATTCACTCAAACTATTAATTCACAGAAAAAATGTGAGGTAATGGATGCGTCGCCTTAAATTTTGGGTATTTTTGCCAATTGGGTTGATATTTGGCTGCTCAGATCAACTGTTTCAATCTGATCGGTCTCTAGCCTACTCTAACCCAGCATTAGTTCCACAAACTAATCCGACTTTATCAAAAGTGAGTTACCTTTCATCGTTGGAACAAGAGGTAATTGTTGAAACAAATAAGGTACGAACAAATCCTAAATCATATCTCCCGATTTTGGAAAACTATAGAAAGCGCTTTGAAGGAAACCTAGTAAAAGTTTCCAATAATACTTATTGGCAAACTCAAGAAGGAGTCAAAGCAGTTGATGAGGCGATCGCATTTTTGCAATCAGCACCTCCTGTAGGAGCATTGAGTCCATCCAAGGGTATGTCTTTAGGAGCAAAAGACCATGTTAAAGACCAAGGGCCAAAAGGTACTACAGGTCATGATGGTAGCGATGGTAGTACTCCCTTTACTCGCATCAGCCGCTATGGTAGATGGCAAACAACCGCAGGCGAAAATATCATTTATGGCTTTAACACTGCTCAAGATATCGTCATGCAATTAATTATTGATGATAGTGTGCGCGATCGCAGTCATCGAAAAAACATTTTTAACGGCGCTTTTAAAGTATCTGGTGTTGCTTATGGAACTCACAAATTATATAGAACAATTTGTGTAATTAATTACGCTGATGGGTATAGGGATAAATAATCGCAGTTGGGCAGTGACGACAAATATCGAAGGTTTTGAGTTATTGTACTTACAAAGCAGGCATATTGAAGAAGAATTCAGAAGTCAGAATTCAGCAGTCAGAATTAATCAGTCGGGGATTCAGACCGGCGCAGGAATTGAAGACCTCCAAATCGGAGATTTGGAGGGGGTTTTAGACCCGTTTATTCATCCGCTAAATCGATTCAGAATTCATACTGAATTCTGGCTCCTGACTTCTGAATTCTCTTTGATAAATTTAAAATCTTTTTTGTGCTTTACGTTTCAGTGTTAGCTAGGTTACAACAAGTATTAAGTAATCTTTTTTAACACTCAAGGAACAAAGATGATCCCAGTGTTATCTATAATCTCGAGCAACTCATTTCTGTTCTTGTTAGGGGAATGATCCAAGTTCTGATGTTTGACAATTCTGAATAAAGAAGCGTCTACAAACTTCTGTGTGTGTTGAAAATTATTATTTCTTTTAATTCACTAAATTAATCCATAGAAAAAATTGTGAGGTAATAAATGCATCGCATTAAATTTTGGGTACTTTTGCCAGTAGCCCTGATTTTCGGTTGCTCAAATCAACTGTTGCAATCTAACCCTTCTGTGGCAAACTCTAACCCAGCAGTAGTTAAACCTAGCAGTCCAACTTTATTAGCAAAGGCGAGTTATCTTTCACCGCTAGAACAACAAGTAATTGTTGAAACAAATAAGGTACGAACAAATCCCAAGTCATATCTCCCGATTTTGGAAAACTATAGAAAGCGCTTTGAAGGGAACCGAGTCAAAATTTCTAATAATACCTATTTGCGAACTCAAGAAGGAGTCAGAGCAGTTGATGAAGCGATCGCATTTTTGAAATCAGCACGTCCTGTAGGGGCGTTGAGTCCATCTAAGGGTATGTCTTTAGGAGCAAAAGACCATGTTAAAGATCAAGAGCCAAAAGGTGCTCTAGGTCATAATGGTAGCGATGGTAGCAACCCCTTTACTCGTATCAACCGCTATGGTAGATGGCAAACAACCGCAGGCGAAAATATTAGTTATGGCCCAAACACCGCCCAAGATATTGTTATGCAGTTAATTATTGATGATGGTGTGCGCGATCGCGGTCATCGAACAAACATTTTTAACGGCGCTTTTAAAGTATCTGGTGTTGCTTATGGAACTCACAAATTATATAGAACAATTTGTGTAATTGATTACGCTGGTGGGTATAGGGAAAAAGCGTAAACGTGAGTTGCACTAACCTCTCCCTGCTTTGAACTAAAGTTCAAGTTTTTCCCTCTCCGAGTCGGAGAGGGAAAGGTCTTTGTATAATAATTGCTGACTGTAAAAGCGAAGTGATCGACTATTCCCCTGCAACCCAAGTACCATGAAATCCATAAGGCACTCGTTGAGGAATTATCACCCGCGCTACAGGTTCAGCCGTTATATCTTGGGCATTCACCACTACCAATTCTGAAGTGTTTGAATTCTCATCGTGGATGAAAGTCATCAACCAGCCATCATCCTCAGCAGTTGCACCAGGACGCGGTGCAAACACAGCTTCACCGCTATAGCGCCCTTGTCCGAATTCATGGGTTTGGGACTTTCCATTGCTGAAGTCGTACTTAATGATACCTTCAAATAAAGGTAGGGGAGTATTCGCCATTTTGTTAGTGTAACCATATCGGTTTTGCCGCCCTAATAGGTTTTCGTTAAGGCGGGGAAATTCTGAAGCTACATCATCCAACATCTCTTCACGTACTGTCCCTGTGTTGAGGTTAAATCGCCAGCGATATAAGCGCGGGATATTTCCTTCTGGATCGGGTTGCGAATCACTAGAAATCAACACAGTAGTAGAATTCATACGACAGGCAATCAGCACTACTTCGTCTCCCTCTTCGTAAGCGTTGAGGGTATGGAAGACGTAGCAAGCAGGACTCTCAAACCATCGGATATTACTGTTGTTACTGTGACGTGGTAAAATGCCGAAACGACTAGAGCGATCGCGCTCAAACATCATTACAGGTTCTCTCCGTTGCGCTCTTTGTGGGTTAATAGTCAACGGCAAATCCATAAAAATGGTGTAGTTTTCAGTAATGGCGAAATCGTGCATCATCACCCCCATTGGCAGGTCAATTGGCACTGTCCACAACAATTCGCCTTGTGCTGAAACCACACTATATTGCAGGTACGGTGGCACAAACACAGAGTAGCCAAAAAACATCATTTCGCCCGTCACTGCATCTACCTTGGGATGGGCTGTGAAGGCAGAAACCAGCTTGCCATTGTAGGTATACTCGCCAATAGTTTCTAATTTAGGAAGCTTGATGGCGTAAGGTTTACCCCCCTCATTCAACGCTAACATCTGGCCCGCGTGCCACACTAAGGCAGTATTGGCAGTATTTTTGTAGCCACCGTGGGAGTTATCCATTTGTGGTGGTTCTAAAAATCCACTCCAGAGAGCCTTACCCGCTTCTCGTTCTTTTTTCCATCCGGCTGTCTGGACGTAACGGTTGCGATAGGTGGCTACGCCGTTGCTAATTTGCACACCATGCAACATCCCATCCCCATCAAACCAGTGATATTCACCGATGGGTTTCCATTGAGGATTAGGGCCATTTCGGACAAACATCCCTGATAAGTCAAAGGGTAATTCACCAATGACTGGCAACTTGTCGGTGGTGATTTCTTCACGGATTGGAGCAAAATTGCGATCGAGATACGGATTGATTGCTGTTGTTACCATTGCCTTGATTTATCAAAGTTACAGAAAAACGAGCTAGAGCCAACGGCTTCCTCTTTTTGAGATGCTAGCGCAAAGATTCTGGTGAAAAGGCCCCACGGTTCAGTTAAGGAAATTTATTCGTTGAGGCGGGCAGGGGAAGCAGGGGGGAAATAAAAGCTTATCTGAACCGTATTGCCCCATACCCAGATTTCTCACCACATCTCTCAAAACCTTGAGCAGGTGAGCAGAGGAGAGTTCAATGTGCCAAGTTCAATCCCCTCTGCCCCCCTGCCCCTCTGCAATCCCTACGCTGCTTACCCTTCAGCTTAACTTAGTGCCATTCCCCTTTACCCGATTCCGAGTTAAAAATGCAAAACCCGAGAAGTATTGAGGGTGTATCAATGAATCTGATAATTTGATGTATAAGGCTTTTGGTGACTGATAACATTGAGTGCTATCTTCAACCAATCAATATAAGTCTGTTCTCTTCGGATCACCAACTCCAGCACCAGCCTTTGCATTACTTGCTCACGGTTGGCAGACTCATCACCAAGTGATGGCAAATCGATGGTTTCACATTCAGCAAGCTTTTTGCTTCGAGCCGCTAATTGTTGCTCTAGTAAGTAAATAATAGTTTCATTGGACAACTGATCTGCAAAATGCAACTGGACTAGCATTGGTTCTCGGATAGTTGGCAAGGGTTGATGAGTTCCAAGCCATCGGGCAAATTCGGCTTTCCCTGATTTTGTTACGCTGTAGACTTTGCGGTTGGGGCGATCGCGCCCAATCTCAATTGTACAGGTAATCCAGCCTTGCTCAACTAGCTTATCGAGAGTTCTGTAAATTTGTGCCTGGTCTGCTGGCCACAAATGAGCAATGCATTGATCAAAGCAGCTCGTTTTGAGGTCATAGCCCGTCATTTCCTGCTGCTGAAGAAGACCTAGAATTACGTATGCTAGCGACATTAAGACAGTTTTCCCATAATTGATATTTTCTCGATAGATTCCACACTATGTACTTCTTATAAGTTTATGCTAATATATGAGTAATCAAATATAAGATACTACAGTTATAAAAAGATATGTTGATTGTCATGCGTCTTAACAAGGAAACCGAATATATGAACTGAGGTTGGGCAGATAGATAGCTAATGATACTGTTTGCAGTGACGATGTATGTTGAGTAGCGCTCCCGTATACCTACGGGGATCTTGCTACGCCATCATTGGATATGCTTCTCATCGCTAGCGTATCACTCAACAAACCAGTTGTTCGCTAAAGTCTATTCGTGGTGAATACTGACGCAGCAATCATTTAAGCCATTCAAGACTATCGTAACGAAAGGATGGGTAACATTGACTTCTAATACACTTTCACAAAGAATACGCCAACATCAATATCTGCGTGATTTACGAAATAAATTACTCCATCTTCACAAGATGTTGTTAGATACAGAACGTATTGCCTACGAACAGGTTAGTGGACGAGTATCAAGCGGAGAACTACTTCAGTTAGTTATCGCTCATGAACAATTTGCTTGGCTACATCGCATTTCCGAGATGGTTGTGCAAGTTGATGAAATGCTCGAAGCAGATGAACCGATAGCAATGGAGGATTTTGAAAAGTTGATTGCTGATGTCCGCACGTTGATTATACCGTTAGAGACGGGCAATACCTTCGAGAGAAAGTATTACAACGCTCTTCAGCGCGAACCTGCTGCTGTGTTGGCACATGCAGAAATATCAAGATTTCTCACGTCTAAGGTTTAAGGTAGCCTTGTCAAGACGACATGGCAAGACTTGGGGCTTAAGCCCCAAGTCTCGAATAACCTCTCATATGAATCATGTCTGTTTGATAAGTAATTAAGCGGACATGATATCAGTTTAAACACAAGTCGATTATGATCGCAGCGTTGCAATCTCAAACTTTACCATTGCGATCGCAACACCTGCTGTTCACATTTATTTCCCTTGTCTCCGTTGTTTAACTGCATACCCGTAGGGCAAAGCCCAGTTAGGTTCCTCATCCAAATGGGAACGCGCATGAATCGACCAATATGGATCGCGGAGCATTTCTCGACCGATGAGAACTAAATCCGCACATCCACGAGTAATTACTTGGTTGGCATACTCAGCCTCCTTTATCATCCCCACAGCCCCAGTCCTAATTCCAGCCTCTTCTCGGATTTTGGCAGCAAAAGGCACTTGATAACCTGTCTGCACGGGAATCCTGGCATGAGGGACTAAGCCTCCTGTGGAAACATCGATTAAATCAACGCCTAATTCCTTTAGTTCGCGGGATAATATCACTGACTGCTTGAGATCCCAACCTCCCTCCACCCAGTCGGTAGCAGAGAGGCGCACAAAAAGCGGCATCCCGCTTGGCAGAATCTCTCGGATTCGTCTTGTCACTTCCAGTAACAAACGCATTCGGTTCTCCAACGAATCTCCATAACCATCTGTTCGTTGATTACTTAGCGGCGAAAGAAAGGAATGCAGTAGGTATCCATGAGCCGCGTGGATTTCGATAATCTGAAAGCCTGCTTGAACGGCACGTTGGGCTGTGGCAACGAAAGCTTCAATCACCTCTTCAATCCCAACCTCATTGAGGGCTATGGGAATGGGGCCGCCCTCTTGAAACGGAGTTGGGCTTGGCCCGATTACAGGCCAACCGCCTTCTTCAGGTGTCAACGGTTTACCACCCAGCCAGGGAACATTGCAACTCGCCTTCCGGCCAGCATGGGCTAATTGAATCGCTGCGATCGCTCCTTGCTCACGAAGAAAACGAACAATTCTAGCTAGTGGCTCGATATGCATGTCGTCCCAAAGACCAAGATCGCCAGGAGTAATTCGCCCTTGGGCTGTCACGGCTGTAGCTTCAACTACAATCAGATGAGTGCCTCCAGTAGCCCGACTTCCCAAATGGACAAAATGCCAATCATTTGCGAATCCATTCTCTGCCGAATATTGACACATTGGTGACATTGCGATGCGATCGGGCAGGGTGATATCTCGAATTTTCAGTGGACTAAACAAGTCCACTTCTGGTACATCCGAGTCGTGCAGACTTGTTGATTGACAACCGGGTGAATCTATGAATTCTAATTCGGTCTGGGCTGGAGATGATGGTAAGGTACTTAAATTCTCTGTAGTCATGCTATTACTTTTCCGTGCTTTGTGGACTAAAACTCGTGTCCTTTGTTAGCTCGTCAAAATCAATTCTAGATAAAGAGTTTCAGATATTGGGTGTTTGATTTTTTGTCACTTCCCAAACGATTTTTAACTAATTCCCATAATTTCCCATCCCTCTATAGTGTAAAGATGTAAGAACCTATCCGACTATTCTAAAAATCCCTACTTCTTTTCGTAAAATGTGCTTGACCTGGAATTCTCCCTTGTGATAATTCCAGGAAGTGTGGGAAGACATAGAAGAAGCTCAGATAGGGGATAAAAATCTCGCTTCTTCCCACCCCTCCCACACTCTCTTGTGAGAAATCCGAATTTTACTCCTGGCAACTCCTTCTGTTAGTAGTTTACTTAGGACTTGTGTGTACACCGTAGCTTAAAAAATGGGGGGAACCGGAATCAAAGTCCCCCTTTTTAAGTAGAGCAAGTGGCATGAATTTAGAGGGATTTAGAACTTTTGATCCCGACAAGAAGACTCTTCAAACATCCTCTTACCCTATTCACAATGATTATCATTATTGTTCTTATCCGATATTGTTTGTTAATTTGACTTGCACGATCATATCGTTGTAATCTTTGTCACCACCATTTGCTAAATCTTCAAAACCAAAACTGTTATTTCCCAACAATCGAATATGGTCTACTTTATCTGAGTTAGCACCTAAGAATGAGAAGTAAACATCCAGATTGGCATTACCATTCTGAATTGCGTTAGGTTTACCATTAACAATAATAAATGGTGCAAACAAAGAACCAGTCTCGAAAGTACTAGTGTAATTTACTGTAGCTTGATTATTCACAGTCAAGTCAATTCCCACAACACGGCTACGCACAGCAGCTTCAGTGTAACCAGTTTGTCCAACAAGAATGTCAGCCTGCCCATCATTGTTAGTGTCAATTCCACCATTTTCATCAGCAATTTTATAGAAGCCAACATAGTTGTTATATATTGCTTCTCTATTGACTATAAATTCAGCTGTTACTGGTTCTGTCACACTTTCTAAATCAATCAGTTCACCTTGATATTTTCCTTGCAGACCAGTGCCTAAAGATGTCTCTTCATTGGTTGGCTGAATATCTACAACCAAATTCTGGAAGTTAAGAGAAAACCCTTTTTCTTGTTCTGTATTGTTAGTTATACTTGAGGGAAAAGAGACATTTGACAAAGAGGTTTTTCCGGACAGTATAGCTTGAGTTGTACTGTCGGATACCAGATAAAATCTCAGTTTGGTATCAGAGTCAAATTCTAATATGTTTATCAGGTCTGTAGGATTGAAACCATTAGGTAGATTGGCAAGAGTGGACAAAATTACCTTTGAACGCGAAAGAGCCGCTTGCGTATAGCCTTCTGCGCCAGGAGCTATGCCATTAATTCTACCTTCTTCATCGTCAACGGTAAATACACCCAGTTCATTTACCTTGTCAGAGGTATTGTTTTTAATCTTGATTGAGAGTTTTCCTTGATCATCTTCATCTTGATTGTTCGCGTTAGTCTTGACGCTAAAAATATCGCCTGTAGTATTTATCAACAGGGTAGAATCGACAGTAGGAATTGTAGGAGTCTCTTGGGCAACTGTCGTGAGTGTAAACACATCAATGGCTATAGCTTCAGCACTATCTGTAGCGGTGACTTTGATGTTGAGAGTACCTACATCCTGATTCGTAGGAGTGCCACTGAAGGTATTGGTAGTAGGATTAAAGTTCAACCAAGTGGGTAGTGAGTCATCATTTTCCAGAGTTGCAGTGTAGGTAAGGATATCTTCGGTATCTGCATCACTGAAAGTATCAGCATCAAAAGTAAAGCTGAAAGCTGTATCTTCTTCAGCTGTTTGATCCGCGATCGCAGTTTGTAAAGTGGGTGGGGTATTTAACTCTCCCGTCGCCCCTAAAAAGGCTAAATACCCTGTGGAAGCTGTTTTCTCAAGTGTGATACTCTCAAGCGTCTTAGTTGCATCCGCTGAGACCCTTACCCCAAATATCGCCGGATCATTAGCATTTTCAAAGCCAGTCCCATCAGCCTTACTACGGTCTAAGCCATTAATTAAATAGTAAAGAGTTGTTGATGGGGTAATTTCGTTAAACCAGTCGGGAATTGTTTGGCTATCAGTTGTTTGCGTTGTCCCATCACTATAGTTCAAGGTCAAACGGACATTACTGCTTGCTTCCGTTGAAGTTAAGGCCAAATGCACATAAGCATACTGACCACTCGAAACATTAAACGTAAAATTCCCAGTAGAAGTTGTAATTAGACGAGCATTATTGCCGTTTTCACTGTTTCTATAACTGAGTTGAATATCTGGATTGAAGCTAGTAGCCTCAAAAAATCCGTCATCTGGCAGTCCATTACCCAAAGTACTATTGGTAAAAGTAGCGAATGATTGGGTTATCAAAGCAGAGTTGTTCCCATCAATCGCTGTTTGGATGGTGTCAGTGACTTCTCCAGTACGGTTGACAATGACATCAGCATTAAATACTGATGAAACATCAAATGGGACTGTGGAGCCTAATATACCTGGATAATTTGCTATTGCCTGATCGTTAAAAGCGAGTTGGGGTTTAATCTCACCCACAGTCACTTCTAAATCCCAATTTCCTCCTAATTCTGTATTACCTGTTTTTGAAGCTGAAGCAGCAATTTTAGCACCCATTAAAAAATGTAGTTTATAGAGAAATTCCTCTCCCGCATCACCAGCAGCAACATTACAACCGTATAAAAGTAAATTGAGATTTTCTCTTGAACATCCCTGTAACTGCGGCACATAATCTCTTAAGGTATCAAGGCTAAGTTGGCTATTACCTAAATACAGACATCCAGGCGCACCGTGAGAAACAATGTGAACTGTCTTTATATTCTGGCGTTGTTTTAATACTTTTGTAATTTGCTCTACGCCGTCTCGTTGTGCTGACAAAATAACAGTTTCAACACTAGGGAAAGTTCCTTTTAGAAGAATTTCTGCGTTACTAACAGAAGGATCGATAAACAGGATTTGTACTGTAGAGCTATCTGTATATGCAAAGGTAGATGCACTGCTGATTATGGAATTCAAAGACATGACAAATTCCTCACAACTACTTGTTTTACGTAACTAAGAGCAAATCAAAAGTATTCATCTCAGCAATTCTGTCAAAAAATTAAAGTTCAAACTCCTACCTTATATGCAGCTGAAAAATCACGTCTTATTTTTCTTTATCTACAGTAATAGAAGAGTAGTATAGGACTACAATTTTATTTTGAGAACATCTTGAGATTGAAAAGCCTGTTTGATAACGGTTTTCTCTGAAATGTTGTTGAACAACTCAGATATGAATTCTATCATCATACAGGGTTTTAACATACTATTAACTGTTAATTAAGAGCATTAAATCTAGCATGTTGCTTACTAAAGCAGTATTTTTACTGTAAATACTCTTGAAACTATAGCAATCCGAATTGAAACGTGAGAAAATACTGAGATTAAAAATACGTACTTTAAAGCCTTTCAGCGTTTTTCTCTCTCACGAATGATTTAGGATTGCTATATGAACCTATCCCACTGATAATGTTTTGTTAATCCAGATGTGGATAGTAGCAAGGTCAATGTATGGGTCAAAGTAAACCTTTTGACGTTCCCATCTGACAACGAGACGGCGCTTAAGAGCGTTGATACCAAGCAAAACAACGCTCCTGCTGAAATCTAAGAACAGAGATTTTGATGTGTCTTCCTCTGTTTTTCTTGGTTTTCCAGACTCGCGCATGGGATTTGAGGACGAATACCTCGTTTACATAGGTCAGCACGTTTTTGTTTCGAGTCGTACCCTTTATCAGCAGCCAACACCTTGATTCGTTTACGTGGTCTGCCGCATTTTAATGTTTTGAGTTGGACTTTAGTAAAATTTTCCCCTGTCCCCTGCCCCCTCATAGCCCTGCAAACCACTCATAGCCCTGATCCTCCCAATAGCCTTTACGAGGTAACAAATTGCTGACGAATGTAATTTGAGTTACCCATTTACTTTGCTTGTAGCCCAGTTTAATTGGGGATGCTAGGCGTATGGGCGCACCATTATCAACTGATAAAGGTTGTCCATTCTTTTGATAAGCCATGAGAGTTTGGGGATGTATAGCAGAGGCAAGATCCCAGCTTTCATAGTAGCCATCAGCAGATTTGAAGTAGACATAGCGGACGTTTGACTTAGGCTGTACCAGTGCTACCAAGTCTCGTAATCGCACACCTCCCCATTGAGCGATCGCAGCCCAGCCTTCAACACAAACATGGCGAATTACCATTGAAGTCAAGGGGAGTTTTTGAATATCTGCCATACTCAATTGCATGGTGTTACTAACTTCGCCATCAATCGTCAAGCGAAACTGTACTGGATCAATTTGCGGCGTAAAGTCAAAGGTATTAATCAGCAATTTGTCTGGTTCTATAGCACTAACAGGAAATTCTGGTACTGGTTTTTGACTTAGCAGGAGTGCTTCAAGACTTTGATTTAGTGGCTCAGATATTTGCCGCAGATTATCTGAGAACAAATTTGTCCCACAGCCACCTAAAAGAAAGCCTAACCCTGAAAGTCCAGATACTTGCAGTAACCGGCGACGGGATAGGGTGCGTTTGGGAAGAATCAGACTCATAAGTACCTCTACAGGAACATAGACTTAACTAGACGGATGCTTCCTACCTTCAGGGCAAGTAAGGAATGAGCAATTGTAAACAGTATGACTGTGGGAACAGTGATAAAGTGAACAGTGCGTAGAGTTTGCCAATTACCAAACAGCCCGGAAAGCCAATGCAGTTGAGCAGGTTTGTACATCGCCAGACCACTCAAGATTGCCAGCAGCAGCACTGGAATAATAGCAGTATAGACTAGCCGATGCCATGCGTAGTTTTTGCGCTTTGGGTTCTGGCTGACTTGCAATGCTTTTAAATCACCGCCATCGGCAAAGCGACGCTGCCAACGACGAGTTACAAAGATATAAAGTCCATACCAAAGTAAGTTCAGCGAAAACAGCCACATAGCAGCAAAATGCCAATGTCTGCCACCCGCTAACCAACCTCCTAGCAACAGAAGGTCAGGAAAATGCCAACCTTCACGCCCTCCAAATACCGGATTAGCATTATAGATTTGCAGTCCGCTAGCGATCATTAAAATGAGACTGATGATATTAATCCAGTGAAAGATTTTTGATAAAAAAGTCTGACTTGGGGTTGACCAGACTTTGCGTTTAGATGAGTTCATACCAATTTTGGATTTTGAATTTTGGATTTTAGATTTTTAGATTGTTCCCAGTTAGACTTTCGGATTGGGTCTTGTAATCCAAAATCTAAAATTGGCACGTTTCACAGACGTTGAGTAGGAAAAAACGGAGCCAGCCAAAGTTGCACCTGGACATCCCAACCGAGAAGAATAGCAATTGCTGTGGCCGCGATCGCTACGCCACCAATCCTCTGCAACGTTGCACTATGGGAGCGGAGATTAAGGATTCGTTGGCTGAGTACTCGCCCACCGTAGGCGATCGCTAAAAGAGGCAAACCTGCTCCGATTCCATAAGCAAGCAGTAGCCAAAATGCACCTATGACTTGATGATTAACTGCTGCTAGGACTAAAACACCTCCCAAAACTGGCCCAGCACAGGGAGTCCATAAAAGCCCCAACTGAGTACCTAACCAGAACTCTCCCATAAGTCCGATTCGCGGGGTTTTCTTAGCCCAATTGCTGACCGGAAAATAAGAAAATATTCGGTAACTCCAGGTAGGGAAAATTGCGAGTAATCCCAGAAATAAAAGGAGTGCGATCGCGCCATTCCTTAATAAATTAGCCAAACCTGTAAACCAGCTTGCTGTTACACCTAGTAAACTACCAGCCAGTGCAAAACCAGTGATTAATCCCCCTAACAGTGCTACTGGGCCGTAGATGTGGGATTGGAGGGATCGCCCCAACAGCACAGGCAAAATTGGTAAAACACAGGGTGAAAGCACATTCAGAACTCCCCCCAGTAAAGCCAGACTCATTGACAAAGTAGAAGTTGTCATAATTCCTTCTACCCCAATAGCTGGCGGATAGTTTGCTCTATTTTTTCGTATGCCCCTTCACCAATATGGTCATATTGTAGTAAACCTTGGCGATCGGCTAAAAACGTATGGGGCCAATACTGATTTTCGTAAGCGTTCCAGGTTTTGTACTCGTTATCAACCGGAACTGGATAGGTAATTTGGTGTTGTCGTAGTGCCTTTTTTATATTGTTTGCGTCTCGCTCAAAGGCAAACTCTGGTGTGTGGATGCCAATCACCTTGAGTCCTTCTGACTCATACTGTCGATGCCATCTAGTAATGTAGGGCAGAGTACGCTGGCAGTTAATACAAGCAAAAGTCCAAAACTGTATTAGAACAACACTGCCTTTGAGGTCAGCAATTGATAAAGGGGTAGAATTAAGCCACTGATTAATACCCTGAAA
The DNA here is from genome assembly GCF_034531135.2 of Nostoc sp. CmiVER01. Lineage (NCBI taxonomy): Bacteria > Bacillati > Cyanobacteriota > Cyanophyceae > Nostocales > Nostocaceae > Nostoc > Nostoc sp. CmiVER01. Next base: position 355,952 of record NZ_JAVRBU020000008.1, on the reverse strand, counting down.
CTCTGGCATACTCTTATCTGCCGGAGTTTTAACTGTAATAGTTTCCAAGTCTTGCGTATTATTACTTTTTGCAGGAGAGATAGAAGGGGCATCCACTTTTCTGAAGTTGGAAAATGTTGTGGCTGCACCGATTCCGACAATCCCCAACCCAAGATAAAAAAGCAACTGACGCCGACGAAGTAGGTTGTGATTCATCAGAATTTCTCCTGTTGAGGTCAAAGCGCCAAAGTATAAGGATTGGATCAAGATTTTCTTGGTAAGCAGCCCTTATACTTAGTACAAGAAAAGTGAGATGTAAGGCTAGTTATGGCTAAGGCTTGGTGGAAGGTGAGGATTGCTTCATCGCATCGCCAGCTTTGTCTTTACTCATCGCATCGCCAGCCTTATCTTTGCCCATCGCATCGCCAGCCTTATCTTTGCTCATTGCATCGCCAGCTTTGTCTTTACTCATCGCATCGCCAGCCTTATCTTTGCTCATTGCATCGCCAGCTTTGTCTTTACTCATCGCAGGAGAGGCTTCAGGAGCAATTTGATTGTTGCTTGCAGGACTGCTAGAGCAAGCAGTGAGACTAGTGGTTAAGCTTAAACCAGCAATTAAACAAAGTATTTTCCAGTTCATAGTCTTCTTTCATCCTTTAGATAGTTGTTTTTGTATTGATTCAAGGGAAATTAAGCTACAAGTAGATTCATAAAGGCTATTGAAATAAAGAAGATACCTTCTTGTAGAAAACTCCATCAGACTTTTGCTACTGATGTTTGAGTTATCCGGAACATCCAAAGTATCTCAGTTCTCTCTGAGAGCTTATTGAAACGAAGCCATGATTTTCATAAATTTATCCCTTGAGAAAATTTAGTTAATTCTCAGCATTTTCTCAGGTATTCATGGTAGCTCAAAGCTAGAACCTAATTTAGATATTCTCTCAGCCGAACCTCATTCTGAAATGAATGAACGCAGGTTAACATAATAAGCAATGTCTTTATTGCACTTATGTTATCGTGATTAGACCCAAAAGACTACATCGTTTAATCCAAAGACTTTCAGTATAAATATATCTCTTGCTGGCTATCTTGAACTTTGGAAAATTTAGTGCAATCATCCGAAAGCTCACAAAAATTGCCTACGATAACAAGCTACCGAATCCAATTTCTTTGTGTAATATTTTGTTATTGAAGAATATCTGCGCTTTGATGCTCCTAACCGTAATCTATGGGCAACAGAGGAACAAAGCGACTTTTAATCAACTGCTGGGATATGCGATCGCTAACTAGCAATTAGGGTGGGTAACAGCCCACCCTACACTCTAACTTGCTACGGTCTCAGCAGGGGCTGCCTCAGCAGCAGTTATGGGTAAATAAACACTAACTTTTTTACGGGTTTTGCCCTTTCTCTCAAACATTACAACACCGTCGATTAAGGCAAACAGAGTGTCATCGCTACCAATACCGACATTGTTACCAGGGTGGAATTTTGTGCCGCGCTGACGCACAAGAATATTTCCTGCACGTACAACTTGACCGCCATAACGCTTGACACCTAGACGTTGGGCATTAGAATCACGACCGTTGCGTGTACTACCTGTTCCTTTCTTATGAGCCATGATTTCCTCTTGTGTATCTTCTTATTATTATTCAGCAGCAGTTTCAACTTCTTCGGCAGGAGTCTCATCTAAAACGGGGGTTTCCTTCTCAGTTTCTCCTTCAAAAGCAAATACTTCGCCATTAAGAGTGATGGAGTCAATCATAAGTCTGGTAATTTCCTGACGATGCCCCCGCTTTTTGCGGGTTTTCTTTTTAGGCTTCATCTTGTATACCAAGACTTTACGACCTCTGTAATGTCGCATTACAGTCCCTTCTACAGTCGCACCTGTCACTAGTGGCTGTCCAATGGTAACTTCACCATCGTGCTGCACGAGTAATACAGAGTCTATTGTAACTTTTTCATCTGGTTCAGTCGCAAGCAGTTCAATATCGTAAAACCGGCCTGGCTCTACTCGTATTTGTTTGCCGCCAGTTTCAATAATCGCGTAGGTCATGGAATTGTCCTTGAGGTTGCCGTACAGGTAGCTGGTTTTTATCTCGTGTAGAGGGCATTTGCCAGCTTTTGTAATATGTCTACCTGATCCGAGCAGGAATTAGACAGACAATCTAATATTATATTTTATGAGTAGGTGCTAAGTCAAGCTTTTATTTGCCAAAAGCTTTATGGCTGAATCACCCACCCAAAGAATGTAAACTGCATTTACAATTAAACACCAATATTATTTAGTTAAAGACTGCTTCCATCTTAGGGTTGAGTTTTACAAATTAGTATAAATATTTAGACTAAAACTTATATTTTTTTATCAGAATCTACACAATCTTCTACTTTGTTTTAAAATTAAATTTACACTCTAAATAGTAAAGGTTCTTCACAAAATTTAGTGATTCCACAGGAGTCAAGTTACTAAATTGAAACCTGATATTTAAAACAGGAGATTAACTGTCATGACACAGCAAAATGCTACCCGACTTTTTGAAGCTGTAAAAAAAGATCAAGCGCTACAGCAAAGACTCAAAGCAACAGCTAATCCCGAAGCCTTCGTCAAGATTGCTCAAGAGCGTGGCTATGATTTCAGCGTTGAAGAACTGGACAGTGAAATCAACAAATTGTCTGAAGAAGATTTAGCCGCCATTATTAATCCAGGATGGGGAAATAGACGGCACATTAATCCTAGATAATTCTTGTTCTAGGAAAGCCAAAATATAGGAACAACTAAATTAACAAGTTTTGCTCCTTAAGGGGATATCGTTGCATCATCTCCTTTAGGGGCATTTTTGTTAAACTAAGCAACTTTTGGTATTAGTCAGTGGTCATTAGTCAATGGTCATTATTGGTCAAGAGTTAGAAATTCTTCCCTTGGCTCCTCTACATCTACATTCCCTATTTCTCATCGGCTGAACTCATGAGTTAGGATGGCAATATTTTAATCAGGTGATATGAAAAGAATAGAAGTTGAGCAAAGAACTATCTTAATTGGTTTAGCAGGTAGCCACGGCTATGGTTTAAATCGTCCTGATTCAGACTTTGATTATCGAGGAGTATTTATCGCACCCAAAAGGTATTACTTAGGGTTTGATCACATAGAACAAAAAGATTCTGGTTGGGATGAACCAGGAATATTTCCATTTATTGATGGCAACAAAGACACAGTTATATATGAATTAAGAAAAATCCTTCAGTTATTAGCAGGTGCGAATCCCAATGTTTTAGAATTGCTCTGGTTAAAAAACTATCCTTTTTTAAGCGCAGTCGGACAATATTTAATTAATCATAAGCAGTTATTTTTGAGCAAGAAGGTAAAACATACTTACACTGGTTATGCCTTTGCCCAAATCAAAAAAATGGAAACTCATCGTAAATGGTTGTTAAAGCCACCGCAGAAAAAGCCAATACCATCTGATTTCGCCATAGAAGATGAAGCACCCCTCAGCAAAGATGAGCTAAATGCTTTTTTAGAATATCTTTATAACTTAATCAGAGGACGGATTGAATTTTTGGAAGAAGCGGAACAATTATACCAATTGCTGACGGCAGATATTGATTTTAAAGGTGTGTTGAAACAATACACTTTGCCAGATGAAACTTTGGAATATACCCAAAAGTTAACCAATAGCCGTAAAGATTTTATTCGCCTGCTTCAGAAAAGCCAAAGTTATCAAATAGCTTTAAGAGAATGGAAAGCTTACTTATCTTGGCAGGAAAATAGGAATCCGGCTAGAGCAGAAATGGAAAGAAAATCGGGTTTTGACCTCAAACATGGAATGCACTGCATTAGATTGTTACGCAGTGGAGTAGAAATATTGCGGCGGGGTGAAGTGATTGTAGATAGGAGAATAGCTGGTGATTTTGAGGATTTAAAAGCTATTTTAAAGGGTGAGTATTCTTATGAGGAGGTGATGAAAAAAGCAGAAGATTTGGTCGCTGAAATGGAAATTGTTTACGAACAATCTGCTTTGCCTCACAAACCTGATTTAGAGCAAATTAATGAGTTGTGCATGGAATTAGTGGAAATGCAGAGTTGGTAAGTTGTTAGGCATTGGGCATGGGGCATAGGAAATTATTGATTAAGTTTCTTTGCTATTCCCTATTCCCTATTCCCCAATCCCCATTAAAGAGCATACATTAAATCAGCAAAACCATAGAGGCTGATGATGAGCAATAGCGATGCTGTTAGTTGGGTAACTCGTGTCTGGGGTGAGGGCGCGATCGCTTCCCGCACTAAGATAGAAATAGATGCCCCAACTACTAAGCTCAAGCCTAAAATTAAATAGGGTCTGTCTGGTAAAATACTAGCTATTGCCAGCATAGCGATCGCTAATAAGAGCATCAATAATTCTACAAATCTGGGCGGGTTGTATTGGCTAGATAGAACAAAGCTGTGAAACCAAAAAGACCAAAATCTCATAATCAGTTTTGAATGCTAAATATTGAGTTAGACTCTGCCAATTTTAGATTTTGAATTGAAGAAAAAATCCAAAATCCAAAATCTAAAATCCAAAATTAATTAGCTCCTAGCCCCTAATTTTTGACCTGTGCCGTTTTTTTGTGCAATATCACCTTCTGGTAGTTCGACGCCAAAGACGCGGCTAAAAACTTTGGCGACTTTGTAGCCAGAATCAATCGATTCTAAAGGGTCTTTCCGTAGCCTGTGACGCAAGCATAGCGTAATTACGCGGTGGATATCATCTACTGTAACTTCTGTACGTCCTTCATAAGCTGTTAAGGCTTTGGCGGCGCGGTTACTAACAATGTCACCCCGCAAACCATCTACATCCAGTTCTGAGCAGACTTCAGAAATTTTCACCCGCAGTTCATAGTCAATTTTCACTTCTGGTAAAAGCTGTTGAGCATTGACAATTTGTTGTTGTAGTGCTTCTTGCTGGGGTTTGTAGTTTTCGAGAAATGCTGGAGGATTTTGGTCAAAATCCGCCCGTTGTTCCACGATTTGCACCCGCAAGCCTGGTTCTTTTACGGTGTGAATTTCTGCGTGCATCCCAAAGCGATCGAGCAATTGCGGGCGTAGTTCGCCTTCTTCTGGGTTTCCAGAACCCACAAGAACAAAACGCGCTGGGTGACGGATAGAAATACCTTCCCGTTCTACAGTGTTCCATCCACTCGCGGCGGAATCTAGTAGCACGTCTACAAGGTGGTCATCTAGCAAGTTGACTTCATCCACATAGAGAATGCCTCGATTAGCCTTTGCTAGCAGTCCCGGTTCAAAGGCTTTGACACCTTCAGATAAAGCTTTCTCAATGTCGATTGTGCCACAAACTCGGTCTTCTGTAGCTCCTAGTGGCAGGTCTACCATTTGGACTTTTTTGTGAGCTACAGGAATTTCCGCCCCTTGTTCTAACAATTGGCGGACTTCATCGCTCATCAAGTCGGGATCGCTAGGGTCACTATTGAAGGGGTCATTGGCAACCACAGAAATTTCTGGCAGTAGATCTGCCAGCGCCCGGATAGTTGTGGATTTCCCGGTGCCGCGATCGCCCATGATCATTACACCACCAATTTTGGGGTCAATCACGTTCAATAGGAGCGCCAGTTTCATTTCTTCCTGGCCCACAATTGCCGTAAAAGGAAATACCACGCGACGCGCACTTGCCGTGGATTGAGCAGTTGGACTCACTAAATTACCTTAACAATATTTTTCTTATTACAGTTCTCTATTGTGACACAGGTGGGGTGTGGGGGAGTGAGAAGATTGGGGGCAGGGGGACAAGGGGACAAGGCGACAGGGGGACAAGGCGACAAGGGGACTTAAATCAGAACTTGCAACCAGTGTTTCTCCTTGTCCCCAATTCTCAAGAGTCCCCAAGTCCTCTTTGCCATGCCCAATGCCCAATGCCCAATGCCCAATGCCCCATTCCAATATCTATTGGGCACAAATGCCTACTAGTTGCGTCTAACTATCTTAATTTGTCTGCTTTAGTTTTTCTGGTGCAAAAGTTCCAGAAGCAGGGAACGAACAACTACCAACTCATCAATTATGTACTAAGCATAAATACTTGTAGACTAATGGTTAGTAAATTCAATCATCAAAACGAGCAATGGCATGTGTGGGTAGTTGATGCATCATTCAAATTTATGAAATCATCTTTTATTGTTCAAAGTTGGCGACGACTACTCAAGTCTTTTTTTCCAATTCTCATTTTAATATCCTTTTTTACTGTATTGTTGGTGGACAGTTTCACTCCTGCGATCGCACAGATACCCCGTCAGGAAATCCGCGGGGTTTGGATGACCACTAATGATTTTGATACCCTCAAAAATCGAGACAAAGTAAAGGATGCCGTAAGTCAATTACGACGGCTAAACTTTAACACAATTTATCCTGTGGTGTGGAATTCTGGCTATGTGATGTATCCTAGTGCGATCGCACAACGTGCAGGTATTCAACCTTTTGTCTACAAAGGTTCAGATGGACATGATATTCTAGCAGACCTGATTAACCAAGCCCATCGCCAAGGATTGCTGGTAATTCCCTGGTTTGAGTTTGGTTTCATGGCTCCCCCAACCTCAGAATTGGCAATGAATTATCCTGATTGGTTCACACAAAAGCGGGATGGTAGCCAAACTTCAATCAGTGCGGCTGGAGAGGTGATGTGGCTCAATCCGTTCCATCCAAAAGTGCAACAGTTTATCACTAATTTAGTGCTAGAAACTGTTACCCAATATGATGCCGATGGCATTCAGTTTGATGATCACATGAGTTTGCCTCACGAATTTGGCTACGACCAATATACAATTGCTTTGTACACCAAAGAAACGAAGAATCGTCCCCCAACTAATTCCCAAGATGCGGCATGGGTAAAGTGGCGGGCAGAGAAAATTACAGCGTTCATGGTACAACTTAACCAAGCTGTGAAGCAGAGAAAACCTCAGGCGATTTTCTCTGTTTCTCCTAATTACTATGATTTTGCTTACAAGTTTCACCTGCAAGATTGGCTGAGTTGGATACGGCAAAATATTGTGGACGAGTTAATCGTGCAAATTTATCGTCCGGATCTGCAAAGTTTTGTGGCTAATATTTCTCGCCAAGAAATTCAAGAAGCGCAAAAAATAATTCCAACTGGAATTGGCGTTATGACAGGGTTACGAAATAATCCAGTTCCCATGCAGCAAATTAAGTCTCAGGTGCGGGCTGCCCAAGAACGCGGTTTAGGCGTAACTTTCTTTTATTATGAAAGTCTATGGAACGATGCTATAGAACCTTTAAATGAGCGCCAAGCTGGATTTGCAACTCTCTTTCGCTCTCCCGCACTCCGCGCCAAAGTTGAATAAATTTTCTGTTGAAGATTATATTCTTGTACTATCAATTAAGGTTTTGACATCTAATTGGTAGTGCTTTGCCTGTTGCAAAGGCTCAGATTCTCGGCTTATTTTAAAAGTCGGGAATCTTGTTATAACTACTTTAGATGTGTGCTTCTATCGATTCTAATGGTACTGCGATCGCTGCATAAAATAGACATGATAACCTTTATTGCAATCAAAGCACTTTAAGCTTGACTCCAATCTTGTAACTCTAGTGCTTCAACTCTATCGAAATGACGCTGATTATGAGTAATCATAACTAGATTATTGGCAATGGCAACCCCAGCAATGAGCAAGTCAATATCGTCGATGGGAATCCCTTGGAGGCGCAAGTTTGCGTAGATATCTGCGGATAGGGTGACTGATTGTTCAGTAAGGGGCAATACAGTATTTTGGGCGACAAATTCCAAAAATAAGGTGAGTTGCTTTTAGGCATCACGGTGCTTTAAGCCACTGAGAATTTCGTAATAAGTGATAATACTAATGTTGATTTGACGATAGGTTATCAAGTAAGTCTGAAACTGAGCTACTACATTGGTATTGCCTCGGAAGAACAAAGACAAAATATCAGTATCAATCAATGCTGGTTTCACGGTTTCGTCTTTGAGAAAATGCTTGCTGACGACGGATAATAATCTCGTCTGAAAATTCGCCGTATGCTTCATCTGACATATCGCTCCAGCAACCTGCAAACTGCACGATAGCAGGGTTATGGCTGTTAGTTTCTGAGCTAAGTCTAAATCCGTGAATTATCTCATAGAGTTGTGCTAACTTAGCATCTGGGATTTGCTGCACTTCTTTTAAAACTTTAATTCTCCATTCAGAGTCCTGCATTACCTAATCTCTCCTAATTTTCCAATTTTTAATTTTAATATAACTAACGCATTCCCCACGATTAAAGTTGCGGGATTTTAGTAAGCTGTCGCACATCATTATTGTACTTTTTAGAGCCTAAAACTTTCAAAAGAGCGATCGCCTGAATTAAAGTCTTTATTCATACATTTAATTCTATATAAATATCTTGGTAACTAGTTAGACAGCATATTGGTTTGGGAATACTGACAATTAGGGTAATGGATTGCTGCAATCCGTTGATTTAGCCATAGTTCCAGCCTTTCCCCTAAAGCACTGTCTTCCTAGTATTTTAGATATTATGACAACTGTTCAAGTTACATACGCAGGTCTAATCAAAGTAACCAGGGGTGAGGCTCCCAAAGAGCTATACTCCCACCAGAACGAAGCAATCAAAGCACTGAATGAAACTAATAAAAATGCCTTTGAAGGCTTGCTAGTGCTACCCACAGGTGGCGGGAAAACTTTAACAGCAGTTCACTGGCTACTACGTAATTTTATTAACAACAAGAAAAAAGTTCTATGGATTGCTCATCGCCATGAATTACTTGACCAAGCACTTGAGACACTTCAACTTAGTGCTTATTCATCATTATTGAGCAATGTATCAGGATTTAGATACCGCATTATCTCAGGTCATCCTAAACACGATCGACCTGTAAACATTGAAAAGACTGACGACATCATCATTGCCAGTAAAGACAGTCTAAACAGTGGGCTTGATCACTTGTTGAAAAACTGGGTCGGTCACTTACAGGAAATTCTTTTGGTTGTAGATGAAGCGCATCATGCAACAGCTAAGACTTATCGTAAATTAATTAATGCTGTCAAGGATGATCTAAAGGAACGAGGTCATGAAAACGGCTTTAAAATGCTGGGGTTAACAGCTACCCCCTTCAGAACAGATGAGAGTGAGAAGAGTTTGCTAAAGTTAGTTTTTCCAAATGATATTATCTTCTCAGAACACCTGAGAAATTTAATCGCCAGGGGAATCCTTGCTGAACCGATTTTTGAAAATCTCAAAACGAATATAGAAATCAAGCAAAAACTGAATGCCTTGAATGCAAGGCAAATCAAGAATATTGAAGATTTTGACAGGCTGCCAATGGATATTGCTGAAGAGATTGCTCAGTCTACTGAACGTAACAAGCAAATTGTTCACCACTATATCGAAAATCGGGAGATATACAAACCTCTTTTAGTATTTGCTATCAATGTTATACACGCAGTTGCATTGAACAAAGTTTTTAAGGATGAAGGAATTAATTCTGATTTTATTGTAGCAGCAGTTAATGCAACAGACAATAAGGAAAAAATACAAAAATTTAGAAATGGAGAGCTTGAAGTATTAATCAATGTAGAAATATTAACCGAGGGAATAGATTTACCTAACGTAAAAACTGTTTTTCTCACACGACCGACCGCCTCTACAATACTAATGACACAAATGATTGGTCGGGCTTTGCGTGGGCAAAGAGCAGGCGGTACAGAAAAAGCTTATGTAGTCAGCTTTATTGATGACTGGGAAAACAAAATTAACTGGGTCAACCCAGAAAAACTTCATTTTGAAGAAGATGCAGAATTTATTGTAAAAGGACTTCCATCAAGTAATAGAACTGCTCGGCTGATATCTATTGAGATGATCGAAGAATTCACTCGTATCATGGATAACTCAATTGATACTACTGGGTTAGAAAAACTAGACTTTTTGAAAAGGATTCCTATTGGAATTTATCATTTTTCCATTCTCGAACCATCCGAAGGATATGAGCCTAATCCTAGACCTTATGATGTATTGTTGTATGACGATACAGAAGAGGCATACGACAATTTTGTTAACGATTTGAAGCTTATATTCCAAAGTATTGATTTACAAAATAGGGAAATATTGACCGAAGCAGAACTTGAACAGCTTTTGCAAACTGCAAAACAAATTTATTTTCATGACTATCAAACTTTGCTTGGTTATAGAGATGAAGATGTAAAAAATATCTTGCGTTTCTATGCTCAAAAGCAAATTCCACCAGCATTTCTAGCTTTTAGCGAGAGAAGAAACTGTGATTTGTCTATTGTAGCAAGATATATCTACGATAATTCGTTAGGTCGTAGAGCAGAGTCTGACTATATCAACTCAATTTGGAATGATGAAAATTCTTTTTGGCAAGTTATATTCAGCTACAACCAGTTATATTTCATGAAGCAATTGGACGATGAAATTAGGAAGATTACTAATCCAGATATATACGGTAATGTATCCATATCAATACCAACTGTAATTCCTGATACTGTACCAATAGAGAAATTAACTCTATATGCAATAAAAGAGCGAAATATTGTTGAATACAGAAAAATTAAAAATGCTGTATTCGCCAAGCAAACAGATGCAAAAGGATTTATAACTTGTGCAGACAGTAAAGTTAAAACTCAGATGCGGAGAGATTTCCAAATTGATCACATTAAACCGATGTCTCAGGGTGGTTTAACTACCATAGATAATCTGCAATTGCTGACACGTAAAGCCCATGTAGAGAAAACTCGTAGGGAGAATACAAGACGATAGTTTTGAGGGATATCTCTGTATCCGTAGGTAATCTGAAGTTGTCTGGTTTGGCAGGTTTAAAATGTATGGTGTCACTCACAAGAGACTTATGACTTTAACCCTGAACTTGCCACCAGAATTAGAATAGTATCTTGCACAAGAAGCTAAACAGCAACGGCTTTCTGTTGGCATAATTTTTCTGACAGTCGCGCCATCACCACTTCACCATATATTACGTCTCCACGTTCGATAGAAGCAAGCCCAACAGCTATTTTTTATGGGTTTCTTCTTCCCATTCTTCCAGGAGTTTCAATGCTTTAACAATCACATCTTCAGCATTTTCATATCTACCTGTAGTAATTCAGGTTTGTATAAATTGCTCGTATTCACCTTGAAGTTGGATATTCATAATTTTTATCCTTAGTTAGTTAAGAGCATTCCCCAAACTATGCTCTAAAATTTATCTAAGTTCATTAAAGCCTTAACTTATGCTTCTTACCGAACTCATACCGCTAGTTAAACAATTATCCCACACTGATAAACTCTTACTAATACATTTCCTGGCAGCTGAATTGTTAAAGGAATCAAGTTTAGTCCCATTGGATGCTCAGGACAAAGTAACAAGTCTTGGCTTATATGATTCTTTTGAAGCTGCTGCTGTTTTAGCGAAAGCATTAGCAGAAGAAAAAGCGGCAACACATGGTTGATAAAGTTAGATTTGCATTTACTGAGGTAAATCCAGAACTCGGTGCATTAAGTACGCTACCTTATCTACCGCTAATTCTCACTTATCAGAATCGTTCTGTAAGTGTATCAGGTTTGCTAGATACTGGTTCTACTGTCAACGTATTGCCCTACGAAATCGGGTTAAGGCTGGGAGCAGTTTGGGAACGTCAAAGACTTTCTGTTCCATTGGGTGGTAATTTGGCTAGGTTTGAGGCAAGAGCATTGGTATTGATGGCAAATGTTGAGCAATTTCCGATAGTAGAACTAGCTTTTGCTTGGACAAGAGATAGAAACGCCCCATTGATTTTAGGACACATGAATTTCTTTTTAGCGTTTGATGTGTGCTTCTATCGTTCGGAATTAGCGTTTGAAATTAGCCCTAAAATAGCCAGATGGAAATAGTGAAACCCAACATCATATGAGGTTAACGCTGGGTTTCACTGCATTCAACTAGCTTGATTAGGTGGTATTTCTTCCGGTGATACTTCTGCCGGGGGGGCAAGTACTGCATCCGGCGCAATTTCTTCTACGGGAATCGGTTGCTTATCCTCAATTTCAAAATCTGCTTGCGCTGCTTCCACCAACTCAGGAGATGGGGGATGTGGTGGAATCGCTTCCGGTACACTCTCGGTTTTAGCTTCGGTGTCAGTAGTAACTGTCTCCTCTGCTGGTTGTTCTGGTATAGCAGTAGTTTTGTCGATAATCTCAACAGCAGGTTTCTCTGCTATTACAGAAGTAATGTCTTCTGGTTTGGGGGTTGTGGGTGTCTTTTTACTCACAGTCTGTTGCACCTTGTCTTTCACGCCATTGAAGGTGCTACCAAGACCTTTTTGCAACTGCCCCAGCCGTTCCTGAAGGGAGAACTTATTTACTTGTTCCTGAATGCCAGTTTTCACCGTTTCAGGACTGGGTACTTGGGTTTGTTGTGCTTGGGGGGCCAGTTGGCGACGTAATGATAGAGTTTGCCAGCCAAACCAGACCAAAAGAGCCACACTAGCCACATGACCCAGCAACAAACCCCCAGTAATGCGTGGTGCAAACACCCATAAGACTAAAGCATAGAAAAGTCCTACACCACTCCAGATAAAGTCATTCTTGCGGTGGATTTCTGGAAAAAAGAAAGCTGCTATGTAAATGGCTAAACTACCAAAACCAACCACCAAAGCTAGGACAAATGCCAGCATTATTTGGTTACTCCTTACTGCGTCCTTTGACTATTTAAATTTTGCAAATTTTGTAAGTCAATTGTTGATTTAGATACAAATTAAAATTAATTAACCGTGTTAGTTGTGGATTTTTGTCATTTATTCAAGTCTTAAGGTCTTCTTTAGGAGAGAAGGGAAAATATCGGACTACCCTTAAAGTAAAAGGATCTGCAAGAGTTAGCCAGAAATTTTTTATGACACTACAAAGCTTTGGTGTGATTGGATTAGCCGTTATGGGTGAGAACATCGCTCTAAACGTGGAGCGCAATGGCTTCCCAATTGCAGTTTACAACCGCTCCCGAGAAAAAACGGATGCGTTTATGGCGCAGCGTGCTACAGGACGGAACGTCAAAGCCGCCTTTACTTTGGAAGAATTCGTTGCCTTATTGGAACGTCCCCGCAAAATCCTAGTAATGGTGCAAGCTGGTAAACCAGTGGATGCGGTGATTGCTCAACTCAAACCCTTGTTAGAGGAAGGCGATATCATTATCGACGGTGGCAACTCTTGGTTTGAAGATACGGAACGCCGCACTCAAGAATTAGAACCGGCTGGGCTTCGGTATCTTGGTATGGGTGTCAGTGGTGGTGAAGAAGGAGCGCTAAATGGGCCTTCGCTGATGCCTGGAGGTACAACAAGCTCTTACGAGTTTCTATCACCAATTTTCAACAAAATTGCTGCCCAAGTCGATGATGGCCCTTGTGTAACCTATATTGGCCCTGGTGGTTCTGGCCACTATGTCAAAATGGTACACAACGGCATTGAGTACGGCGATATGCAGCTAATTGCTGAAGCCTACGACTTACTGAAAAATGTTGCTGGATTAGACCATAATCAGCTACATGAGGTGTTTGCTGAGTGGAACACCACCGATGAACTCGATTCATTTTTGATTGAGATTACGAAGAATATCTTCCCATATATTGACCCTGAAACAAAAAAACCCCTGGTGGATTTGATTGTTGACGCAGCAGGTCAAAAGGGAACTGGACGCTGGACTGTACAAACTGCATTGGAATTGGGAGTTGCTATTCCTACAATTACAGCAGCAGTTAATGCCCGGATTATATCTTCGATTAAAGAGGAGCGGGTTGCAGCATCTAAAGCCCTTACAGGCCCCAGTGGCAAGTATGACGGGCAAACCAAGGACTTTATCAACAAAGTCCGTGATGCTCTTTATTGCTCAAAAATCTGTTCTTATGCTCAAGGGATGGCGTTGCTATCCACAGCTTCAAAAACATATAACTGGAATTTGGATCTGGGCGAAATGGCGCGGATTTGGAAAGGTGGTTGTATTATTCGCGCTCGCTTTTTGAATAAGATTAAGAAGGCTTTTAGCGAAAATCCAGCTTTGCCTAACTTGCTGTTAGCTCCCGAATTTAAGCAGACAATTCTCGACAGACAGACTGCTTGGCGGGAAGTGATTGCTACAGCTGCAACACTGGGAATTCCAGTACCCGCATTTAGCGCATCCTTGGATTATTTTGACAGCTATCGCCGCGATCGCCTACCTCAAAACCTAACTCAAGCACAACGCGACTACTTCGGCGCACATACCTACCTGCGTCTTGATAAGCCCGGAACTTTCCACACTGAATGGGTACCTATTGCTGAAGCTAAGAAGTAAATTTTCACACATCTACACCAGGTTATTGTGAAAAGTTAAAAAGTTTCAGAATACAGTTTTAAGGGTGGCTCTGAGTTTCAGAGTCACTTTCTTTTTAATACTGATTTAAAAGTTAAGTAAATTGATTAATTTTAGGGATTGTTATTACCAAGATATTTGGCTTTTAATTCTTCTAATTCTTGATCTATTTCATTTTTACTAGAAGGCTGAGATATAGGGTTTGGTGGTTGTATTTTATTTGGTTGAGGTTTGTTACTACCCAAAAACTGGGTTTTCATTTGTTCTAATTCTAGATCAATTTGACTAGGAGATGGTGATACAAAAGCAGATGGAGAATTAGGTGACGATTGAGGAATAGGTTTTGGTGAAATCGCTGGTGTGGCTGCTACTTGTGACTGTTGATTTAAATCTTTGAGAACTTCATCTACTGTTTGATAACGCCGAATTGGAATACTTTCTAACATTTTGTTAAGAATGCGACTTAACTGATTACTAACAGGAGTTTTCAAGTATTGTTGCCATACCCAAGTATCGTTGTTGGTATCATAGGAATCGAAGGGCGATCGCTTAGTTAATAAATTAATACAAGTAGCACCCAAACTGTAAATATCGCTGGCGAAAACAGCCCTACCTCTCATTTGCTCAGGGGCAACATATTCTGGACTACCAATACTTGTACCAGTTTGATTTAAGGCGGCGCCAGTGGCAGATTTAGCAGCACCAAAATCTACTAAAACTAGTTTGCTATCACCGCTACGTAAAATAATATTTTCTGGCTTAATATCGCGGTGAATTACGTGTCTAGCATGACAAAATTGCAATACTGACAATAAATCATTTAATAGTTGCCGGATTTGGATTTCATTGAAAGCACCTCTATGTGCTAATTCCTGGGCTAAGTTTTGCCCGTCAATAAACTCTTGTACAAGATACTGCCGGTCGTCTTGGGTAAAATATGCTAGTAGTTCGGGAATTTGGGGATGTTTGCCCAGTTCATCTAACTGCACTGCTTCTTGGTTAAATAACTCTACGGCTTTGGCAAGAGTGTTAGTGCCTTGGGCTTGGGGATAAAATTGCTTAATTACGCAGCGTGGTTTTGAAGGTTTATCTTCATCCACAGCTAAGAAAGTTTTGCCAAAACCACCTTGTCCGATTGGTTTGATAGCACGGTAACGTTCTTTGAGGAGTAACTTAGAACCGCAAATCCGGCAAAACTTGACATCATTCGGATTTTCCGGCTTGGGACAATGAGGATTAAGGCAGTAGCTCATATAGGCGATCGCTCTTATATGTTTTTATTTTCTCCTGTCCCAGGCAAAAGGGGGTAATTAACAGATTTTAAATTTTGGATTTTGGATTTGTGTCACCCACAAAAGGAATGTGACTTGGATTTAAGACTTGTCTGTAAATCAACGATCGTAGTTTGTATGCAGTAATTTAATTTAACATGAGCCTAAATGACATTGCTAATTTTGACTGGTGAATCAAGAGGGAAGATGGAAAGCAACAGCAAAACGTGGTGGATATATGCATTGTTTTCGGCTGGCTTTGCAGCATTGACAACTATCTTTGCCAAAATTGGGGTAGAAAATGTGAACCCTAATTTAGCAACAGCAATCCGAACTGTTGTTATCTTGGTAGTTGCTTGGGGGATTGTATTTTTTCAGGGAAACGCAGTTAATATCTTAGTCATTCCCCAAAAAACGATAATTTTCTTATTATTATCTGGATTAGCTACAGGTTTATCATGGATTTTTTACTTCCAAGCTTTACAAGCCGGAAAAGCTTCCCTGATTGCACCAATTGATAAATCAAGCTTAGTATTAGTTTTATTGTTTTCAGTGATTTTTCTGGGAGAACCATTAACCTGGAAGATTATTTTAGGAACTGGGTTGATAGTCATAGGTACTTTAGTTTTAATCATTTAAAGTCTTAACTAAGACTGGGAATTTTATCTTCTCCATTAAGTTCTGCGGTTTTTTAGTGAGAAAGAAGAGTTTTTTGTCTTTTGGGGTTAGAAAAACTATTGCTGATATCTGGTGTAGAAAATCTAAAATCTAAAATTGGCTCTGTCATGACTCACGCTCGAGTGCGATCGCTTGCTTTGGGTTAAACTATGAGCGATCGCACTGCTAAACTACCCCATACCTTCCATAACTGGATGGAAGTAAAAGGCGAAACCCAACACTGTATAAGCAGCTAATAACAAAGTGCCTTCGAGCCAATTGGATTTACCATCAGAACTAATACTGTTTGCAATCAACACTGACACAACCACAGCTACTAATTCAAAGGGTTTGAAATCCAAATCCATTGGTTGTCCGAATATCCGCCCTGCTATAACTAACACGGGTGCGACAAATAGGGCAATCTGCATACTTGATCCCACAGCTACCGAAAGGGAAAGATCCATCTTATCTTTCATCGCTACGGTGACGGCTGTGGCGTGTTCAGCCGCGTTACCAACGATGGGAACCAATATCACCCCTGTAAACAGCGCTGTCAAACCTAGCTGAGATGTGGCCACTTCCAGAGAATCTACTAGCATTTCTGATTCAAGTGCCACTAGCAAGGTACATACTAGCAGCACGCCAACCCACAACATCATATTTGGTTTTTTATGAGGAATCTCCTCTTCTTCTGTCTCTGCAACACCCACATCATATAAATAGGAGTGAGTTTTCATCGAAAATAGCAGCGTTAAGGCATAAACCAGAATTAATACTACAGCAACAGCAATAGAAAGATTTTGCAGTGTTTGTTCGTTAATTCCTTGAGAAGTATAATTCATCGCCGTCGGCATCAAAATGGCAATCACCGCCAAATTCATCGAAGCAGCATTCACCCGCGCCACAATTGGCTGAAATGTCTGTTCTTTGTAGCGCAGTCCTCCTAAAAGCATAGAAAAACCCATCACTAGTAGTAAGTTGCTAATAATCGATCCCGTAATACTGGCTTTGACTACATCTATTAACCCAGCGTTCAGCGCCACTAGGGCGATAATTAGTTCTGTTGCATTGCCAAATGTGGCATTTAACAAACCCCCCAATGATGGCCCAACTACAACAGCAATTTCTTCTGTGGCTGTACCCATCCAAGCTGCTAAGGGCAGAATTGCTAATCCAGCTGTAATGAAAACGATCAATTCTCCCCATCCCAGAAGATGGGCTGCTATAGAAACTGGGATAAATAGTAATAAAACTAGAAGAATAATGTTTTTAGTTGACATCCGTTGTCTTAAGTTGAGGGTATCATTCACAGCGAGCAATCCTAAGTTTTAAGTTTGGAGTGTTGAATTAACAATCACTTTCATATCAGCATTTTCATAGGATACTCTCAACCACCTGTAGAGCAATTCAGAAATTGTACTGTTTTCAGTTCATTGCGCTGTATGTAAAATAAGATTGCGATATAATGAGTTTTTGTAATATTTTGTTGCAAAACTATGAATTTGAGCCAAGATTTTACATCAAAAATGGGGTTTAATTATTAAAAGACAATTAAAATTTTAATTGACTCCCAACAAGAGAAAACCCCTAACTGAGGCTTTGTTCAATGGCTAATTACTTTAAGCCTTCAGGGAAAGGGCTGTGCGATAACGCAGATTTCCCACTACAATAAAACAGCTTTGTCAAAATTTAGTCGGATTCCATAGTTGTTATTTATACCGGATTTTGTGTTCAAACTATTGTAGAAAGGTTTACGCACAATGTTCTCGGTACAACTGTAAGTTTTTTGTTTTGGATAAATATACATGACTTCTGCTGCCCAAATGCCAGCTAGCTCTGGCTCAACGTTAACATTACATTCAGATCCCAATAACACTAAAGAAACCGATCCCTTGAGAAAGGCTAATGGTGTTTATGTGACGGTGCATGGTCATTTTTACCAGCCACCAAGGGAAAACCCTTATCTGGACGCAATTGAACGCCAACCGAGCGCTGCACCTTTCCATGACTGGAATGAGCGGATTCATTGGGAATGCTATCGTCCGAACGCCTTTGCCAGAGTCTTAAATGACCAAGGCGAAGTAGTGGGGATCGTCAACAATTATGAGTATTTCAGTTTTAATATTGGGGCAACGCTGATGTCGTGGCTAGAACGCTACGATGTGGAGGTTTATCAGCGTATTTTAGAGGCGGATGCCAAGAGTAGCGATCGCTTGCATGGTCACGGGAATGCGATCGCGCAAGTATACAATCACATCATCATGCCTCTGGCGAATGAACGCGACAAATATACCCAAATTCGCTGGGGTAAAGAAGACTTCCGCTCCCGCTTTGGTCGCGATCCCGAAGGCATGTGGCTAGCAGAAACTGCTGTAGACTACGCCACCCTAGAAGCTCTTGTTGCTGAGGGTATTCGTTTCATTATCCTTGCACCGTCTCAAGCACTGCGTTGCCGTCCCCTCCCGACTCCAGAACGTCCCCATCCTGAATGGATTGAAGTAGGCGGTAGTCAGATTGATTCCACCCGTCCCTATCGTTGTTATTTGAAGCCCACACTAGACACTTCATCTTCACCTCTGAGTGCGATCAAAGAAGGGAGTAGGGAATTGGGAGTAGGGAATGAGGATAGTAACCACTCCCCACTCCCTAGTAGAGACGCGATTAATCGCGTCTCTACCCCTTACATTGATATCTTCTTCTACGATGGCCCGATATCGCGGGACATGGGTTTTAGTGATGTGGTTTATAATTCCAGTCACTTTGCCGGACGTATTGGTTCGGCGGTGCGTGGGGATCATCGTCTGGCCCAGTTAATCTCGGTGGCAACAGATGGGGAAACCTTCGGACACCACAAAAAGGGAACTGAGAAAACTTTAGCCTACGCCTTTACTAAAGAGTTTCCTCAACAAGGTTGGACGGTAACGAACTTTGCCCACTACCTGAGCTTAAATTCTCCTAGTTGGGAAGTGGAATTAAAGTCAGTCACAGCTTGGAGTTGCGCCCACGGTGTCGGCAGATGGGAGGATGATTGTGGTTGCGGTGGAGAAGGCTCAGTTTGGCATCAGAAATGGCGTCGTCCCTTACGAGATTCGCTAAATTGGCTGCGAGATCAACTAACTGAGGTGTATACAGAACATGGTAGACAGTTATTTCGCGATCCCTGGCTAGCACGGGATGAATATATCCAAGTAATGCGCGATCGCTCTGCTACCAATGTCAATCGTTTCCTCGCCCGTCATCAAACCCATAAACTAACAGCAGCAGAACAAGTAGACGCTTTGCGCTTGTTAGAAATGCAGCGTCACGCTTTGTTAATGTTCACTAGTTGCGGTTGGTTTTTTGAAGAAATTTCCCGTCCAGAAGGGACACAAATTCTGCGCTATGCCGCCCGTGCTTTGGAATTGGCAGGGGAAGTGGCAGGTGTGCAGTTGGAAAAAGGCTTCGTCAAACGTCTTGGTTTAGCCCCCAGTAATGTAGATCAGTTCAAACACGGTGCGGAAATTTATCGTCAACTTGTGTTAACTGCCCAACTTGGCTTTAAGCAAGTTGCAGCCCATTACGCCATTACTTCCCTATTTACCAATCAGAAACCAGCAGAGGCGCACAATTCTTTATCTAGAAAAGATGCTACTGATAAACAGCCTCAGCGTTACCAGAAGCGGGTTTATTGCTATGCTGCCAATGAGCTAGATTACCAGATGCAACGGATGGGATCGCTAACTCTAGCTGTAGGAAATTTAAAGCTGGTATCAGAGATTACTTGGGAAAGTGAACACTTGGTATTTGCGGTTCTGCATTTGGGAGGCTGGGATTTCCACTGCGGCATTCAGCAATTTACCGGACGGCGTAACTACAGCCAATTAAAAGAAAAGCTGTTTGGGGCGCTAAAACAAGCTAGCGCGGCTCATACTATTTTGGCAATGACACAGCTATTTGGCGAAGAGGCTTTCAACTTACAGAATCTATTTGCTGAAGAACGCCACCGGATTATGGGGCTACTTACTGAGGAAACACTGGCACGTTTAGGACAGTTGTATACCCAAGCGTACCGTGATAATTATGGTGTGCTGATGGCGTTTCATCGAGATGAAATAGCAGTACCGCAAGAATTACAGGTTGCAGCAGATATTGCTTTAGGGCATCGTTGTTTGATGACATTACGATCGCTTGAGCAAGATATCGCTGATCCCCAAAAGAGTTGGAGTCACATCTTAGAATTAGAGGCGATCGCTACTGAAGCAAAACATCTGCGTTGTCGGCTGAATATTCCCGACGGTAAACGGATGTTAGAACAGTTAATTGCGCGATCGCTTTGGCAATTATTGCACGATGCCAATGATAGTTTTAATGCAGATATCCAACTGTTGGAACGATTGATTGATGTTGGGGATCAACTAAATATTCATGTCTCCCTACAGCGATCGCAGGAACTATACTTTAGTTGTCTGCACAGTCAGATAGCGCCGGTGTGTATCACTCCCCTTGGTAATGAAGCAGATAATCAGTGTCTTCAGTTGCTCAAGTTGGGTAAAAAGTTAGCTGTTGATGTCAGCATGATCTCAAGCCAGTTGGGATAGATGTAGGAGCACTACAGTGGTGCATTAGTATCAACTTAAACTAAAAATGCTTGTCCCACATACGTTTTACCCCCCTTAATCCCCCCTTAGAAAGGGGGGAAACAAGAAAATCCGTTCCCTCCCCTTTATAAGGACATCCTCTCGCTTTTATAATTTAACGAGTTTTGGGGGAAACAAGAAAATCCGTTCCCTCCCCTTATAAAGGGGAGGGTTAGGGTGGGGTAAAATCTTGGTTAATCAGATAATAAACTCTGTTTTACTTCAGAATTCCTTTGTAACTTCCTTTACTTCATCTGAGAGCGATCGCAATGGTAGGGATAAAGCCACTCACACCTGAAGAGTCCGTGGGTATGTTTCTCAAAAAAGGTTCCTGCATGGCGGCTACGTGATATATTGATCCCAGCTTTAGTTTTAACCTCATATAACCAAGGAAAGGCTACTACTAAAACAGCTATGACAGTAAAAAGGTAGAGAATCGTAGTTCTAATGTTGAGGAATCTTAGGGAATTGCTATTGTGATTTCGTGGCATATGTAATCATAAACTAATAGCCCATCCGATCCTAACCTAAAGCTCAAAATATCGCTGGAAGCGAGGATCAATGTTGTCTGTTTTCTGCTGATTGCAAGTTAAACAAAGGGTTTGTAAATTGCTGATATCATGTTGACCACCACGGGCAAGGGGAATGATATGGTCGATACTAAGGTTAGTTTCTATAGTAGTTTTACCACAGCTTTGGCATTGGTATTTATCACGTTGAAAAACGTATTTCTTGACTTCTGGCGGGATAGGAATACGGGGAGTTTTGCTCATTTTATTTTTAGTTGCTAAGAAATTCTTCCAAGCTTGGTACATTTATCCAACTTGCATTTTGATGCGATTCATGAGACAAATCCATCAATAACTGAGAATAAATTCCTTCTCGCAACGATGGGATAATTTCCTTATTGCGGTCAATTCCTTGCACCCATTGGTCTACTACGCGGATAAATGCTGAAATGCGCCCATCAGCATAATTTTTCGGAAAAGTTAATCGATTTGGTATTTCTATTTCTGTTAGGGGTTTACCTGGGCGGGAACCCCAAACACGAAAACCATGTATATAATCTTTTTGATTTTCACTACCCACAATTAATGTACCGCGATCGCCATATACTTCTATCCAATGAGTTCTTGGTGCATGAACCACTGCACTGATAGAAAGTTGGCAAGGTGTACCATCTGCTAATTCCAGTGTTAATATACAGTTGTCATCTGTATTCACTGGCTTTGATTCCCCACTAACAGGGTCAACTCGTGTAAGAATAGCAGTAGTTAAATGGGCGTTTAATCTACGGACTGGCCCGAATAACCAGTGAATATAATCGAAAGCGTGGGAACCCAAAGATCCCAATGCACCGCCTCCTTTCTCCTTCTGGGAATACCAATTCCAAGGACGTGAAGTATCAGCACGAGAAGAACCTAACCAATCAATTTTAATTAAGCGTAACTTACCCACATAATCTTCTGACAATAATTCAGCAAACAACTGCCATCCTGGTACAAAGCGAAATTCAAAATCTACAGCTGCAATAACGCTTTTCTCTTTAGCTAATTGATAAAGTTCTTTAGCCTCAACTACATTTAAAGTTATCGGTTTTTCTAATAATAAATGTTTGCCAGCTTGCAATACAGTTTTTGCCATTTCATAGTGCAAAAATGGCGGCGTAGAGATGCTAACTGCTTGCACTTCTGGCAATGCCACAATATCTGTAAGTGAATTAGAGGCGTGGGGAACATTATAAGATTCTGCTATAGCTTTAGCTTTATTTATATCTCGGTGATAAACAGCAACTACCTCAGTCTGAGGATGCGCTTGGAATCCAGGGATGTGGACTTTTTGACCAAATCCAGTGCCTGCGATCGCAATCCCAATCATATTATTATTTACTCCTCTAATTATCCAATTTAATTAACAAAATTATTTCATCTATCATAATCTAAAATATTTCTTTGAAAATTGTAGATATTAAATAAAATAGGTTTAATCATGGTTTTATCGTAAAACTCTAATTGTCAAAGGGTAACGATAATGTTCACCATTGTAAGCTTTGATAGAGGCAAAACTCACTACAAACGATTGTAGTACAAGTTTAAATGAAATTAATGATATAAGTATAAGTAATAAATTATCTAAAGTATCTTTTATTTTATCACTTGAAGCATTGGTAGTTACTGCAATACTAAAGCTAGTAAATAATATAACTAAGGATATACCAATAACAAATAAAGTAGATAATGTTAAAGAAATTTGAAAATTTATAGATTCTTTACCTTGGAAATCAATCCAGGGACATTGTGTTTTTTTTAATCTCCAAATTATCAAGGGAGCTAAAAGATTTAAAGGTAAATATAATGGAATACCAATAAATACTAAAAACACCAATAATATCCACCCTAATAAGGCTGATAAATGACACCAGGTTGCCCAGATACGCATTTTTTGTTTAGGTTTTTCTCTCATGGCTTGTTATTTATCAGTGGATTTAGCAAATGATAATTATTTATAAAAAACTAAATAAGAGCTTAAAACCTGAGTATTTCTTTGTCATAGAATTTGGTAAAAGGTTCTATTTTCTAAACTATACCTTTTTCTGACAGCAGCGCAACCTCTAGACCTTTGGGGACTTTTTCAAGAGCGATGGCGGACAGTTTATACTAAGTACTGGCGCAAACAACGGGATTTTGGGATACCCAATAGCAAAGTTCATATGGAACTTACGCATAATACATCCGCTAGAGGTGGTAAACTTAATAACACTAACGAATTTTCAATATGCGAGTTCAAATAACTGTAATTGCAATCGCAGTAATGTTAGTGGGTGGGAAAAATCCAGAGGCTCTTGCAGACTCGCAATCTTGTACTCAGGATGGATCTAGTGTTATTGTTACCCCAGAAGCTCCGAACCGTATAGGAAATTATGCCAAATATGGTGATTACATAGGAGCGACTTCAGGAGATAACCAAACCCTTGAATTTTCCCAAAAAGTTATCAAAGACATCCAAATTCGTTTTGTTAATGGCATAGGCGAATTGTTTGATGATAAAGGTCAGCCAATCAAAGGGCGAACTCAGACAGATTTTATCATTGGTTTGCTGAGACTCAAACCTGGTCAGGTATTCCGTGAAGATTTACTTCAAGCAGACTTACAACGATTGAGGAGATTAGAGTCATTTAATCAAGTCAATGTTGAGCGAGAAGAAGATGCTTCTAGCGTTAATATCATCTATAAAATCAAAGAGCGTAGTTTCCCTTCTATAATCTTAGGAGGCGGAAGTAACGGTGATGTTGGCCTATACGGACGGGTGGGTTACAGAGATGCAAATATTAGCGGTCTTAACGATAAATTAGATACAACTGTGCAGTTCAGCAGTAAAGATATCCAGTTTGATGGTCAATTCACTAGTCCTTATCGTCTTGGAGAACCAAACCGCTTAGGCTATAGCATTAGAGGTTTTCGTAGTCGAAATATATCAGGAACCTTCAACGAAGATATCAGATTGTCCAACGGCGACAAAGTGCGAGAGGGAAGATTTGGCGGTTCTGTAGCACTTTTAAGAGCTTTTGATGAGTGGGATACATCAGTCGCTCTCAACTATACCCGGATTAGCCTACGCGATCGCGAATATAACGTTGTACAGGTCGATAGATTAGGAAGTCCCCTATCTGTGAGCGGTACTGGCATTGATGATCTATTTACAGTATCATTTGCTGTATCAAGAGATCAACGCGATCGCCGAGATAATCCGACTCAAGGATCAATCCTCACCCTCAGCGCAGAACAAGCGATTCCCATTGGACTGGGTAATATTTCCAGCAACCGCCTACAGGGAGACTATATTCAGTATTTACCAGTCAGTTGGATAGGAAATGGTAGACTAACCGACAATCCAGAAATGTTGGCAATTAATTTACAAATTGGTACGACTATTGGAGACTTTCCACCAGCTGATGCCTTTAATATTGGTGGGCTAGATTCTGTCAGAGGTTATGGTTATGGTAAAGTTGCCAGTGGTCGCAGTTATGGTTTAGCTTCTGTTGAATATCGTTTTCCAATTTTACAGTCAATCGGAGGAGTTCTCTTTACTGACCTCGCCTCTGATTTCGGGTCTAGCGAAACCGTATTAGGAGAACCAGGAGTGCTGCGAAACAAACCTGGAAGTGGCTTTGGTTACGGCTTAGGATTGCGCTTCAAGTCATCCTTTGGGTTAATTCGAGGCGACTTAGGAATTAGCGACCAAGGAGAAGTTAGATTTGAAGTTACTACAGGTCAGAAATTTTAACTCAAGGCGAAACCCACGCAGTATTGCATCCGGTGTTGTTATTCTCAATTTAAACAATGCGCGGAAGGGTAGGTGTACAAATTCCTCAGCTCCAAAAAAGTGCTTCTATCCCAACTCCAATAAGGCTTTCAAACCATTAGTAGCCTAATCCTCATCCGCGCAACCTCTGAAATGCTTATCAATACACAATTTCAGCCTTTAAACTTTCCTAATACTCTTTCCAAACAAATTCTCTAATGCTATGATTGCTTTTAACTCGCGCAACCGCACCTTGAAAACTAAATATACCTTGGGTTTCCGGCTCCCGCTATTGCAATTCATCAAAATCCCTATTAGGGATTGAAACGTTGCCAGAGCAGGGGATGACTTCCATGTGCGTTCCGGCAATTGCAATTCATCAAAATCCCTATTAGGGATTGAAACGAATCAGTAGTTTCTGAGCTAAGAAACCAAGCCATATTGCAATTCATCAAAATCCCTATTAGGGATTGAAACAAGAAGCGAGTACTACACTGCTCACCTGCGTTCGTAAGAATTGCAATTCATCAAAATCCCTATTAGGGATTGAAACCCCTTCGTACCGCGAGAACAAGGAATGCCACTGTGATTGCAATTCATCAAAATCCCTATTAGGGATTGAAACGCATCGAAATTGATGCTGCTTCTAAGAATAGTTCCATTGCAATTCATCAAAATCCCTATTAGGGATTGAAACATCCGAGCAAGCTAATGACAGCAACGCGGCTGCATTGCAATTCATCAAAATCCCTATTAGGGATTGAAACTGAGAAGATTCGGCAAGATTCGAGGAAATCCAAGAGGAATTGCAATTCATCAAAATCCCTATTAGGGATTGAAACGGGAAATTCAAATGAGAAGTGCAGCTATTGATAGTAAAACTGGTAATTGCAATTCATCAAAATCCCTATTAGGGATTGAAACCCCAGATTACCATTTGGGGTAAGACCGAACAAATCATTGCAATTCATCAAAATCCCTATTAGGGATTGAAACCGTTGGACAACCTCAATTGAGCATAGAAGGCGTGATTGCAATTCATCAAAATCCCTATTAGGGATTGAAACACTTTTGTCGGTTGGATATCCGTACATAACTTCTTTGAATTGCAATTCATCAAAATCCCTATTAGGGATTGAAACAACAGCCACGCTCCCATTAACTGCCCTCCCTACCATAATTGCAATTCATCAAAATCCCTATTAGGGATTGAAACACATACAGCCTGCATCGCTTGTGCCGTCGTCGCTATAATATTGCAATTCATCAAAATCCCTATTAGGGATTGAAACAGCTATTTTTTCCCTGTAAATCTGAAAGTCTAAAATTGCAATTCATCAAAATCCCTATTAGGGATTGAAACAATAATCTTAGCTGCTTATCAACCTGCTCTTCAAATTATTGCAATTCATCAAAATCCCTATTAGGGATTGAAACCTAACCCAGACTCAGGATCGATAATCCGTAACTCAGATTGCAATTCATCAAAATCCCTATTAGGGATTGAAACCAATTGCAAGAAACCAGACGAGCTTTTTATGCTGGAGATTGCAATTCATCAAAATCCCTATTAGGGATTGAAACACCTAATTCAAAAGCCCCATAATTGGGGCTTTTATTTAAAATTGCAATTCATCAAAATCCCTATTAGGGATTGAAACCCGCCACCACCACTTACAGAACCACCATCGCCAGTATTGCAATTCATCAAAATCCCTATTAGGGATTGAAACAGAAAGATTACGCAGTTTCCATTGAGCCTGAGAATTGCAATTCATCAAAATCCCTATTAGGGATTGAAACAAGTGCGCTAGATTGTTGAGTTTTAAGGCGTTGGATTGCAATTCATCAAAATCCCTATTAGGGATTGAAACAAACAGAACCAGGGTTTGACATAGAGGCGATCGCTAATTGCAATTCATCAAAATCCCTATTAGGGATTGAAACGAGCAATCTGTTGGGCGATCGCACCGGTTGCAGAAAAATTGCAATTCATCAAAATCCCTATTAGGGATTGAAACCTGTTGGGGGGATGGCTGCGGGTGCTATTGCAGATTATTGCAATTCATCAAAATCCCTATTAGGGATTGAAACAGATTCCAGAAGAGTTAAACAAGCTCATTCGCACTGATTGCAATTCATCAAAATCCCTATTAGGGATTGAAACATTTATAATAAAGCTATTGAGGATTTACTTAGAGATAATTGCAATTCATCAAAATCCCTATTAGGGATTGAAACGTTTAATTTGTCTTTCTAAAAGCTCACTTATTTCTTATTGCAATTCATCAAAATCCCTATTAGGGATTGAAACGCAGCAGCAATTGCTTGGCGGTAGAGACATCACATTGCAATTCATCAAAATCCCTATTAGGGATTGAAACAAGTACGGTAGTAGTACCAACGTCGATTGTGGCAATTGCAATTCATCAAAATCCCTATTAGGGATTGAAACATTAACACTACTTTGAATTGTTGAGAGTTCTTGCATTGCAATTCATCAAAATCCCTATTAGGGATTGAAACGTAATCCTTCTTCCCAATTATTGATAAAAGCTTTTAATTGCAATTCATCAAAATCCCTATTAGGGATTGAAACATAGTGGCTGACGTGTGCCTCGATTGTGGGTGAATTGCAATTCATCAAAATCCCTATTAGGGATTGAAACGGGAATCACAACATTTTCACCAGGCATTACAGGAGGAATTGCAATTCATCAAAATCCCTATTAGGGATTGAAACCAAAAGGACTAAAATCATCTGGGAGAGTCATTGTTAATCATTGCAATTCATCAAAATCCCTATTAGGGATTGAAACAGCAGTTCCAGCGTTCAATAATTCCCAGATATCATTAATTGCAATTCATCAAAATCCCTATTAGGGATTGAAACTTTTAAGATTATCAACCTCCCTTTCACCCATAGCTTCACGTATTGCAATTCATCAAAATCCCTATTAGGGATTGAAACGATCTAAGCCTAGTTGTAGATACAAAATTTTAGTGCAGATTGCAATTCATCAAAATCCCTATTAGGGATTGAAACAGAACCTGTGCAAGCAGGATATTAAGTCCGTGAGATTGCAATTCATCAAAATCCCTATTAGGGATTGAAACATGAAAGAGTCGATTCGATTAACTGCCCCAATTTAATTGCAATTCATCAAAATCCCTATTAGGGATTGAAACAGATTTATAGCACTCAAACAACATATTCTCTATAATTGCAATTCATCAAAATCCCTATTAGGGATTGAAACCTCAGAATATACCCGAAAAATAATGTTGTCAAAATTGCAATTCATCAAAATCCCTATTAGGGATTGAAACTGCACTTATTTATAGCTGGATGTGATAATAAGTTGAATTGCAATTCATCAAAATCCCTATTAGGGATTGAAACCAGAAATAAATTAGATAATTACCTCAATTCATTAAAATTGCAATTCATCAAAATCCCTATTAGGGATTGAAACAGATAATGGAGATTACAGCACCAGATTAGACGTAAATTGCAATTCATCAAAATCCCTATTAGGGATTGAAACTCTAACATTTGAGTGAAGCCCCTTTCTCTGTGGATGCTCCCAATTGCAATTCATCAAAATCCCTATTAGGGATTGAAACTTACCAGTGCCGCGTGTACCTGCAAAAAGATATGCAGATTGCAATTCATCAAAATCCCTATTAGGGATTGAAACAATTTCTATAGGCTTCTCAGGTTCAATAGCAACATTGCAATTCATCAAAATCCCTATTAGGGATTGAAACAAATATCCCATTTGGATATCCTATTTAATTCGCTGCTTAGTATTGCAATTCATCAAAATCCCTATTAGGGATTGAAACTTTTAGAATCCCAAAACCAACCCAAACGATTTAATTGCAATTCATCAAAATCCCTATTAGGGATTGAAACGCCGCAAAAACCGAAGCTGCCGCAACTACTAGCCGATTGCAATTCATCAAAATCCCTATTAGGGATTGAAACCCACTACTAGTAGAAGATACATAGGTGGGAGTTAGAGATTGCAATTCATCAAAATCCCTATTAGGGATTGAAACCCAAGAAAAAAGCGATGCCCATACCAAAAGCGATCATTGCAATTCATCAAAATCCCTATTAGGGATTGAAACTCATCGCTTGATGCTTACGAAATTAGCGATAGAGATTGCAATTCATCAAAATCCCTATTAGGGATTGAAACCATGCAGAAACTACAGTTACGACTGACCCAACCATTGCAATTCATCAAAATCCCTATTAGGGATTGAAACTAACCACCACTCAAACCACTCTGGATTGTTGCTTGAAATTGCAATTCATCAAAATCCCTATTAGGGATTGAAACCCACTCTTCCGCTTGATGCATTCGTAAGGTCAAATTGCAATTCATCAAAATCCCTATTAGGGATTGAAACCTTAAACTACTTAAAAACAGTGAAGGAAGGGATTCAAGCAGATTGCAATTCATCAAAATCCCTATTAGGGATTGAAACCCTTTTGAATAAATGCCAACTCAGCTTCTAAATCAATTGCAATTCATCAAAATCCCTATTAGGGATTGAAACAATCCAAGAATTACCAACTCTGTACGGATAGGCTAATTGCAATTCATCAAAATCCCTATTAGGGATTGAAACAGACACAATTGATTTTGATGGGCAAGCGTTTGAATTGCAATTCATCAAAATCCCTATTAGGGATTGAAACCCGCATCAGTCGCTTGCAGCTTCTTGAGATCGCATTGCAATTCATCAAAATCCCTATTAGGGATTGAAACTTAATTTGCGTAATGCTTCAAATAACTGCTTTCCATTGCAATTCATCAAAATCCCTATTAGGGATTGAAACTTTTAAGACAAAGATACTTGTTCACCGGAGCATATTGCAATTCATCAAAATCCCTATTAGGGATTGAAACCCGCCTGAAGACCATAACACGGGGACTGGTGGCAGTGGTGAATTGCAATTCATCAAAATCCCTATTAGGGATTGAAACAGAATAAGTACTTATATTACTGGTACTATTGCAACATTGCAATTCATCAAAATCCCTATTAGGGATTGAAACGATTCTGCCGAAACTTTGGACGGTATTTTACAAAATTGCAATTCATCAAAATCCCTATTAGGGATTGAAACTTTCTATTTTTCTTGGCTAGATGATGATGGCTATAATTGCAATTCATCAAAATCCCTATTAGGGATTGAAACATGGGCAGTAAAGGTATTGTAGTTACTAAAAGTAGTAATTGCAATTCATCAAAATCCCTATTAGGGATTGAAACCTTCTTTAACGCGATCGCAAGCAATAGAAAGATGCAAGCGAGATTGCAATTCATCAAAATCCCTATTAGGGATTGAAACGGGAATGGATACAAATTAACTTATGCTACTAATAGTTATTGCAATTCATCAAAATCCCTATTAGGGATTGAAACATACTGAATAACAATATCACCTGGTTGAAGCTTAGATTGCAATTCATCAAAATCCCTATTAGGGATTGAAACGATACCAGAGAAGTTGTACATCTCACCATCCTTACCAGCAAAATTGCAATTCATCAAAATCCCTATTAGGGATTGAAACATAGTAATCATGCCACTCTACTTATCTAATTGAATTGCAATTCATCAAAATCCCTATTAGGGATTGAAACTTAAATCCTTCAGGAACTTCTACTACTTCAAATACATAGAATTGCAATTCATCAAAATCCCTATTAGGGATTGAAACATATTTAGTTAGTAGACTGAGGTAAAATATAGTTTTATTGCAATTCATCAAAATCCCTATTAGGGATTGAAACTGTATCGCCTGCCTCGTTTGGCGTGGCGCTTTATATTGCAATTCATCAAAATCCCTATTAGGGATTGAAACAAAATCCCCTTGTACTCGCCTAATGTGATAATCTTCATTGCAATTCATCAAAATCCCTATTAGGGATTGAAACCATTGGTAATTGGTTCACTACTAGCAACACTTGTGATTGCAATTCATCAAAATCCCTATTAGGGATTGAAACCGGTATGACAAATATAAAGCGTGGTTAGATTTATTGCAATTCATCAAAATCCCTATTAGGGATTGAAACTGCCAAGATTCGCGGTAGTGGTAAATATGACTATGAATTGCAATTCATCAAAATCCCTATTAGGGATTGAAACAAATTGATTTTTGACTTCGGACTGAAAAATCTTAAATTGCAATTCATCAAAATCCCTATTAGGGATTGAAACCCAAGAATGCGGATTTTAGCACAAAATCAAGGTGATGGAAATTGCAATTCATCAAAATCCCTATTAGGGATTGAAACCAGAAAGGAGGGCTAAAAGTATTTTGATCATCTTGAATTGCAATTCATCAAAATCCCTATTAGGGATTGAAACTATTAATTGATGGCAGGAAAAAGGGAGTGGGGAAAATACAAGATTGCAATTCATCAAAATCCCTATTAGGGATTGAAACAAGCCAATTTCTAAGAAATTGGAGACGATCGCATCCATTGCAATTCATCAAAATCCCTATTAGGGATTGAAACTTGGCAGTAATGGACTGATAGAACCAATCTTCATATTGCAATTCATCAAAATCCCTATTAGGGATTGAAACAACTTGTTTAGCGATCGCTGCCATTTTAGCAAACGATTGCAATTCATCAAAATCCCTATTAGGGATTGAAACCAGATTATTAGTAGATTGGAGAGCCAATATTGATATTATTGCAATTCATCAAAATCCCTATTAGGGATTGAAACATTTTATTCTTAGCGTACCCGACTGACTAGCCATCATATTGCAATTCATCAAAATCCCTATTAGGGATTGAAACTTTTTGACAACGCCATTGAAAGAGGACAGATAGAATTGCAATTCATCAAAATCCCTATTAGGGATTGAAACACGGGACTGATGCGGCTATGAAAGCTTTAACTGATTGCAATTCATCAAAATCCCTATTAGGGATTGAAACTTATACTGCCAAAAGAACTATCATTATTGTATTGATTGCAATTCATCAAAATCCCTATTAGGGATTGAAACTTCAATAGTGGTATTTAGTAATTCCAGTGCATTCCCTTATTGCAATTCATCAAAATCCCTATTAGGGATTGAAACACATCAACTTTCATTCCATCAAGTTGGTGAACGAGATTGCAATTCATCAAAATCCCTATTAGGGATTGAAACAAGCAGCGCTTAGAATCTACAATGAATCATCTTGTGGCATTGCAATTCATCAAAATCCCTATTAGGGATTGAAACCTTTACAACATTCTGTTTTAGAGCCATCTGTAAACATTGCAATTCATCAAAATCCCTATTAGGGATTGAAACCCTGAAGTACCAGTGGCTGAGAGTACTGCTAATCGCTCTAATTGCAATTCATCAAAATCCCTATTAGGGATTGAAACTAGTGCAAATGTGTGGAAGAGGCTCTCGCATTCATATTGCAATTCATCAAAATCCCTATTAGGGATTGAAACATGCAAAAACCACCCAATAAGTATACACAGCACTGAAATATTGCAATTCATCAAAATCCCTATTAGGGATTGAAACAGGCATTTCTAGAACTCCCTAATAAAAACAAAACTGAATTGCAATTCATCAAAATCCCTATTAGGGATTGAAACAAATCATTGTTATTGGAATGATCAATCCCTATAAAATCAATTGCAATTCATCAAAATCCCTATTAGGGATTGAAACACACTAATTCTAACCACATAGTTACTATTAATAATATTGCAATTCATCAAAATCCCTATTAGGGATTGAAACAGCATACTCAAACCAAAACGGTTGATGGAGTAGAGTGATTGCAATTCATCAAAATCCCTATTAGGGATTGAAACTAGCCAACTTTTTCCGCAAGCTAAGGACATGGCCTTTTTATTGCAATTCATCAAAATCCCTATTAGGGATTGAAACGCTTTAACTTTGGCTGTAGATAAAGTACCAGAGCAAATCCCAACAATTGCAATTCATCAAAATCCCTATTAGGGATTGAAACCTGATACGTCTACAGGCTGACTTACGGGTGACGCTCGCAGATTGCAATTCATCAAAATCCCTATTAGGGATTGAAACAAGCATCAACTTTGATTTCTCTTTTGAGTTAGCTTTAATTGCAATTCATCAAAATCCCTATTAGGGATTGAAACAGTTCTGAATATACAACAAGTAATTAAGCTGAGTCATTGCAATTCATCAAAATCCCTATTAGGGATTGAAACATTGTGCGAAAAGCTTTACTCACCGTCACTCTTGGATTGCAATTCATCAAAATCCCTATTAGGGATTGAAACCGATCGCTCCAGGTATTCCACCAAAAAATTCCCCATTGCAATTCATCAAAATCCCTATTAGGGATTGAAACAAAATTATTGAAGGTGCTGATAGAGCGATCGCTCAATTGCAATTCATCAAAATCCCTATTAGGGATTGAAACACCAATATTAACCACTGGAGTCTGATGCTGAGGATAAATTGCAATTCATCAAAATCCCTATTAGGGATTGAAACTCAGACTTTCCCGCCTCTAACAGCGACTTAATTGCATTGCAATTCATCAAAATCCCTATTAGGGATTGAAACACACAGTGTGCAAGCAGCTATCGTAACTTAGAGCATTGCAATTCATCAAAATCCCTATTAGGGATTGAAACCTCCATAAGGTAGTACTACTCCTATAGGAGCCCCATAATTGCAATTCATCAAAATCCCTATTAGGGATTGAAACACAAGGTACTCAAGAACGACTTAAAGGACTAGTTAATTGCAATTCATCAAAATCCCTATTAGGGATTGAAACCTCGGCCACTTAGGCGCAAACAAAGGTAAGTATGCTTATTGCAATTCATCAAAATCCCTATTAGGGATTGAAACGTCATTTTCTGCGCCATAGCCATGCGACACACGCCAATTGCAATTCATCAAAATCCCTATTAGGGATTGAAACTGGCAGGCGCGATTGGTAGCGGTAAAAGTTTTACCATTGCAATTCATCAAAATCCCTATTAGGGATTGAAACACAGCCAATAATTTCACAGCCTGATCCCGTAGATATTGCAATTCATCAAAATCCCTATTAGGGATTGAAACATGAGCCGATTAGGGTGGGAGGACGAGCGTAAAATTGCAATTCATCAAAATCCCTATTAGGGATTGAAACTAATACGACTTTTTTATGCAATTTATTAGCAAGGAATAAAATTGCAATTCATCAAAATCCCTATTAGGGATTGAAACTGCCCTTACAAGCAATCTTGGGAATAGGAAGAATATAAATTGCAATTCATCAAAATCCCTATTAGGGATTGAAACTGGATATCGGCAGGAACCGTACCAGCAGCAAAACTATTGCAATTCATCAAAATCCCTATTAGGGATTGAAACTTGTAACTAAACTATCAGCTATTATCCGTCTCTTATTGCAATTCATCAAAATCCCTATTAGGGATTGAAACAGGCAGGGATTTTTTTAACCCTCATAAGGACGACCATTGCAATTCATCAAAATCCCTATTAGGGATTGAAACAATGCTGGCTCCACAAGCGATGTATACTTGAAATATTGCAATTCATCAAAATCCCTATTAGGGATTGAAACGCACAACCGCTTTGAAAGGATGGACACCGGAATATTGCAATTCATCAAAATCCCTATTAGGGATTGAAACTTGCAGATGGAAGCTGGCACAATTGCTGGTACTTCATTGCAATTCATCAAAATCCCTATTAGGGATTGAAACCCTAAAAAACCTAGACTTCCTTGGATAGCTTATTTATTGCAATTCATCAAAATCCCTATTAGGGATTGAAACTTTGAGGTTTATTGGGGTAGCTGAGTAAGGGACAACATTGCAATTCATCAAAATCCCTATTAGGGATTGAAACTAAGTTAAGCCAGAAGCTTTCTAGGCGGTTAGCGGATTGCAATTCATCAAAATCCCTATTAGGGATTGAAACTTAACGTTATGGAAGCGATCGCAGATTCTAAGCTATTGCAATTCATCAAAATCCCTATTAGGGATTGAAACATATTAAGCCTAACTTTGCTCATGGTATCCATAGAATTGCAATTCATCAAAATCCCTATTAGGGATTGAAACTGATTTGGTTGGGACACAGTTTGAAGGGTCTAGTCATTGCAATTCATCAAAATCCCTATTAGGGATTGAAACTTAGGATTACCTAATGGTTATTTGGTTGCTATATAGAATTGCAATTCATCAAAATCCCTATTAGGGATTGAAACTCAAACAGTAGTGTTAAAGCAAGGTACAAGCTACAATTGCAATTCATCAAAATCCCTATTAGGGATTGAAACAACACTGCAAGGGCTTTTTCAATATAAGTATTTTCAGATTGCAATTCATCAAAATCCCTATTAGGGATTGAAACAAAGCTAGCGCAG
Organism: Nostoc sp. CmiVER01; assembly: GCF_034531135.2. Lineage (NCBI taxonomy): Bacteria > Bacillati > Cyanobacteriota > Cyanophyceae > Nostocales > Nostocaceae > Nostoc > Nostoc sp. CmiVER01. The sequence goes on along the minus strand of NZ_JAVRBU020000008.1, from coordinate 320,354 downwards.
ATCCTCTACCTGATTGATCGGGATTGCAATTCATCAAAATCCCTATTAGGGATTGAAACATATCGGTAGCCCAGAGATTAGGACTGGTTAATGATTGCAATTCATCAAAATCCCTATTAGGGATTGAAACTTGTGGTAGTAGATCCTGCTTGTCTAATAACAGGCAGATTGCAATTCATCAAAATCCCTATTAGGGATTGAAACCGTATAGTTCCTTCCCTAAGCAATGCAGAGGCATTTGAAATTGCAATTCATCAAAATCCCTATTAGGGATTGAAACTCTTGAGCAAGTAGAGAAAAATATTAGAGAACAATGCATTGCAATTCATCAAAATCCCTATTAGGGATTGAAACTGAGATTATCAATGTAGAATCTGCGGAAGTTAAATTGCAATTCATCAAAATCCCTATTAGGGATTGAAACAATAGCTCGATAACCGTCTGTGGATTACCTATTCTATTGCAATTCATCAAAATCCCTATTAGGGATTGAAACCACTATTGCCTACCCCAAAAGGCTGCAAGGCACTCAAATTGCAATTCATCAAAATCCCTATTAGGGATTGAAACCCTGGAGGATAAGTACTAGGAAAATCAGTTATTTATTGCAATTCATCAAAATCCCTATTAGGGATTGAAACATATTCATAAGCAGTTGAGCCATATTTCCCTAATTCAATTGCAATTCATCAAAATCCCTATTAGGGATTGAAACCTTGTATTCCTGTCCCCACCTGCGAGGAATAATACCTTATTGCAATTCATCAAAATCCCTATTAGGGATTGAAACTACTGCACTTATTCCGTTATCGACAGTGATAATTGTGTCATTGCAATTCATCAAAATCCCTATTAGGGATTGAAACTTTCACTTTCCTGTAGTAATCTTGAGAGCGCATATCGATTGCAATTCATCAAAATCCCTATTAGGGATTGAAACTAGTTCTGGTGAGGCAAATAAAATTTTCTCTGGCAGATTGCAATTCATCAAAATCCCTATTAGGGATTGAAACAGGATATCTAGCCGCGACTGTTTCCAAATAATCGTTAAATTGCAATTCATCAAAATCCCTATTAGGGATTGAAACCGATGACTTCCCCAGGAAATGCATCATCTCGCTGCATTGCAATTCATCAAAATCCCTATTAGGGATTGAAACTCGTTGCCTTCGCTTAGAATTTTGGGGACAGTTTAATTGCAATTCATCAAAATCCCTATTAGGGATTGAAACAGTTTGTTTGTATGCTCCCCAATTTAGTTAGTTTGATTGCAATTCATCAAAATCCCTATTAGGGATTGAAACCTGTTCCCCAAAAGTTAATAGTTGGACAAACACATTGCAATTCATCAAAATCCCTATTAGGGATTGAAACTTCTAAATTTTGCTCTGTATCTTGAAAACTTCCTAGTAATATTGCAATTCATCAAAATCCCTATTAGGGATTGAAACTGAAGTGGGAAGATTTGCCACAATCTATTAGAGATATTGCAATTCATCAAAATCCCTATTAGGGATTGAAACCTCGTCCTAATACTGGTGGTAAGCGTCCTGGTTCTGGATTGCAATTCATCAAAATCCCTATTAGGGATTGAAACCTTGCTGGAACTGCGAGTTTTGCATCTGCTGAAATTGCAATTCATCAAAATCCCTATTAGGGATTGAAACCCCTATGTTAATCGTCCTCCAAATCAGCTAGAAAGATTGCAATTCATCAAAATCCCTATTAGGGATTGAAACTAAATCATTTTAATGCTCTTAGCAAAGTAAATTCTCAGATTGCAATTCATCAAAATCCCTATTAGGGATTGAAACATTTTCTACTACAATTCTCCTCCGATTCAACCTGATTGCAATTCATCAAAATCCCTATTAGGGATTGAAACTTTCAAATATTGGTACGCAAACATGGGATTTCAAATTGCAATTCATCAAAATCCCTATTAGGGATTGAAACACCAGAGCTAAGGCTGATAAGAAAAAATTCTTGATCGCTAATTGCAATTCATCAAAATCCCTATTAGGGATTGAAACACAACTAAGCTGGAATCCCTATATCCCACTGGCGAATTGCAATTCATCAAAATCCCTATTAGGGATTGAAACCATGCCCCCGCCACTGATGGGTAAGCAGTCCCAAATTGCAATTCATCAAAATCCCTATTAGGGATTGAAACCAATAACCGTATTGATGACCTGCCCCACATCCGCTTAATTGCAATTCATCAAAATCCCTATTAGGGATTGAAACCATCTAAGTATGGTGAAAATACTAAAGTTGCCCGTATATTGCAATTCATCAAAATCCCTATTAGGGATTGAAACTCAAGGAACCACTTAACTCATCTGCTGAGACTTCTAATTGCAATTCATCAAAATCCCTATTAGGGATTGAAACCATGTACTACGCGATTTGCAAAATCGATTCCGCCAAATTGCAATTCATCAAAATCCCTATTAGGGATTGAAACGAGCGATTTCACAAACAGCACCTTGAATAGTTTCTTATTGCAATTCATCAAAATCCCTATTAGGGATTGAAACATTGGTCATTAGTTCGTGGCGATCGCACCCAATCAATTGCAATTCATCAAAATCCCTATTAGGGATTGAAACTTAAGCTACCGCTTAATTCATCGGCTGATACCTCTAATGAATTGCAATTCATCAAAATCCCTATTAGGGATTGAAACGAGATTTGCATTTTTATTAAAGGGCGGTGTTCCCATTGCAATTCATCAAAATCCCTATTAGGGATTGAAACGTAAGCTTTCATATCTACGGCTGCAAAGGGGCAGGTAAAAGTACCTTGATAAAGTATCTATGGATTGAAACGTAAGCTTTCATATCTACGGCTGCAAAGGGTGCAAGATTGCAATTCATCAAAATCCCTATTAGGGATTGAAACAGATATAAAACTGATAAAAACATATTACAACCTCATTGCAATTCATCAAAATCCCTATTAGGGATTGAAACTCGCTTACCATCACGATGATGAACGATTCCAAAAGATTGCAATTCATCAAAATCCCTATTAGGGATTGAAACGGTTTTGGGATTCTAAAAAGCAGCAATGGATTAGAATTGCAATTCATCAAAATCCCTATTAGGGATTGAAACCCTCTGGAGGAGCGCCATAAATATCCTCTGGCAAAAATTGCAATTCATCAAAATCCCTATTAGGGATTGAAACGCTGTTGTCTGCGATGATTGTTTGGCGAAACTAGAATTGCAATTCATCAAAATCCCTATTAGGGATTGAAACTCTCTCCTCTAATGAGTCTGCAACTTTTTCTAGTTATTGCAATTCATCAAAATCCCTATTAGGGATTGAAACAATCCAGTTGCTTGGCGCTGCCCTGCTTGCGTCCATTGCATTGCAATTCATCAAAATCCCTATTAGGGATTGAAACAGCACCCGGATTATATTCAATCAGTCTTGGTGCTATTGCAATTCATCAAAATCCCTATTAGGGATTGAAACAGACAAAAACTTTGATATAAAAATATCTTCTCTAAGAATTGCAATTCATCAAAATCCCTATTAGGGATTGAAACATTGGAAATTCATCAGAAAATATTTTTACAATGTATTGCAATTCATCAAAATTCCTATTAGGGATTGAAACATGTATTTATAGAAATTGACCTAGCGGCTGCCCATATTGCAATTCATCAAAATCCCTATTAGGGATTGAAACAAAACACTCAATCAGTACGGTTGGTATGCTGATGTTGAATTGCAATTCATCAAAATCCCTATTAGGGATTGAAACGTAAATAATTATCTTTATATTTATCCGAGTCCCACATTGCAATTCATCAAAATCCCTATTAGGGATTGAAACGGGTCTTTGATTGGCTCTCCAGTAGCGGGGTCATAATTGCAATTCATCAAAATCCCTATTAGGGATTGAAACATAAATAAAAATCAACTTAGCACCATATTGCGGAATTGCAATTCATCAAAATCCCTATTAGGGATTGAAACCTTTTTTAGTAACACTGATACTCTATTTGTCCCCGATTGCAATTCATCAAAATCCCTATTAGGGATTGAAACTTGCTGTTTTCCAGATTAAAGCCAAACACCTCAAGATTGCAATTCATCAAAATCCCTATTAGGGATTGAAACTTGAATTAAGTAGGTGGTGAGTTTACCTCTTTCAAATTGCAATTCATTAAAATCCCTATTAGGGATTGAAACAGCAAAACAATTGGCGATCGCCTTATCCACCCTACATTGCAATTCATTAAAATCCCTATTAGGGATTGAAACTGCGATATTCGAATCTGGAATCCTGAGAAGTGGGATTGCAATTCATTAAAATCCCTATTAGGGATTGAAACACGAGTTACTAGCTCTAGCCCGCTTTTTTAGAATACGAATTGCAATTCATTAAAATCCCTATTAGGGATTGAAACCAGGAAGAAAGACGGCGACAAAATTAAGCTTGCTGAGATTGCAATTCATTAAAATCCCTATTAGGGATTGAAACGCCAATCTCTACCCGCTTGGTTAATGGCAAGCATATTGCAATTCATTAAAATCCCTATTAGGGATTGAAACTCCCATAATTAGCTCCAAGAAGTTGCTTGCGCCATTGCAATTCATTAAAATCCCTATTAGGGATTGAAACGGATAGGTTCATGAAGACTGTTTTACTCCTGTCTCCTGCCTATCTTTCAGCAGATAGCTTGCTTGTTAAGCTTATGCATGGTTTGATTAAAATACGGTATCTATATCGATTTATCGTATTTCATTGACAGATCAGTTACCTGAATTAACTTGTCAGCCACAAAGTAAATATAAAACTTTCTATGCCTATCCAAACTATTGGTATTTTAAGTCCAGGTGATATGGGACAAGCGATCGCAGCTGTTCTCAATCAAAATGGATTGAAAACTATTGCTGCTCTAGACAATCGCAGTGAACGAACTCGGCAATTAGCAGCCGCAGCCAACATTCAAGATGTGGGTTCCCTCACGCAACTAGTAATTGAATCTGATGTAGTCTTGTCAGTTCTAGTCCCCGCAGCAGCCACTGAAGCAGCGAAGCAAGTAGCTGAGGTGATTAACAATGTTAATAAACCCATTCTCTATGTTGACTGTAATGCGATCGCACCCCAAAAAGTCATCAGTATCAGCCAACTTATTGAATCAGTTGGGGGAACATTCGTAGATGCATCAATTATTGGCCCACCACCACGAGTTCCCAATCGCACCCGCATTTATGTTTCAGGAAAACAGGCCAGTCAACTCCTACAACTGCGGGATCATGGCTTGGATGTGCGGGCGATTGGTGATGAAATTGGTCAGGCTTCCGGTTTGAAAATGACCTATGCAGCTCTGACAAAAGGACTTACAGCAATCGGCACAGAATTACTAATAGCAGCCCATCGTTTAGGATTGGATAAGCAACTATGGGATGAAGTGTCTAGTAGCCAACAGGAACTTGCTAGCATATTAACCCGTTCGATTCCATCGATGACACCAAAAGCGCATCGTTGGATAGGAGAAATGGAAGAGATTGCAGAAACTTTTAAAGAGTTAGGTCTGACTGAGAGGATTTTTTACGGCGCAGCCGACGTTTACCGCTTGGTTAAAGAAACCTCTTTGGGTAAGGAAACACCAGAAGAATGCGATCGCGATCGTTCATTGGATGAAATTATTACAATCCTCTCCAATGAAGCAATATCTGACACCTAATCTTGAGTAATTCTTTTATAGATAGGGTAAAAAGCGAGAATCTATGACTCAAGAGCAATGGACTGTGGTCGATCATTACTTTAACGATTTACTTGTGCCGCCCGACCCTGCGCTGGATGCGGCGCTCCAGACCAGCGCAACAGCTGGATTACCACCGCATAACGTTTCGCCAACCCAGGGCAAGCTATTGCTGCTGTTGGCACAAATTCAAAGGGCGCGAACCATCCTAGAGATTGGCACGCTGGGCGGCTACAGTACCATCTGGCTAGCGCGGGCGTTACCCAACGACGGCCGTCTGATTACGCTGGAGGCTAACCCAAAGCACGCCGAAGTCGCCCACACCAACTTCGCCCACGCTGGTCTGTCCGATATCGTTGACCTGCGCCTCGGACAGGCACTCTCTACGCTGCCACAGATTGCTGCCGAGGGTCATACATTTGACCTAATCTTCATTGACGCCGACAAGCCAAACAATCCAGATTACTTCAGATGGGCGCTCAAGCTTTCCCGTTGCGGTAGCCTAATCATTGCCGATAATGTTGTGCGTAACGGAGCAGTGATTGATGCCACCAGCAGCGATCCTAGCGTCCAAGGAGTGCGTCGCTTCAACGAACTACTCGCCTCTGAGCCACGCGTTTGCGCCACGGCAATCCAGACAGTGGGCAGCAAAGGATATGATGGCTTTGCGATCGCGATCGTCACTGCTGACCAATAAGACATTCAACCAAGAACCGTGAATTTATTGCTAAATTTTTGCAATCCCTTCTTAAAATTGAATAGCAAGAGATTATTTGGTCAGTCTTAGGAACGATTTTGAGGGAACAGGTAGGCGATCGCAGCATAACCCGAAACACTGAGTAAACTAACCAAAAAAGTAGCCAAAATAAAAGTAGACATAACACTATACTCTATATACTTCCAAAATCTCCGCATCCATCAAAAAACAAAGAATTTGGATACTTTCAAATTAGCAATTGTGTATGACATAGCAGTGACTACATTGTGTCAATCATTTATCTCAAGCTAAAGGCAGAAAAAACCGAAACGTACTGCCAACTGCCAACTCGCTTTCTACCTGAATCTGACCGCCTTGTAGTTCAATCAAACGACGGGAAATAGTTAAGCCAATACCAGTACCTCCCGAATGGCGATCGCGCGACTGATCGGCTCGCCAGAAACGCTCAAACACATGGGGCAAATTTTCTGGAGCGATACCAATACCTGTATCCATAACCGCAATCCAAAGTTGAGATGCTTCAGTTCCAACACGAATTGTAATTGAACCTTCATTCGTGTAACGCACTGCATTACCCAGCAAATTAACCAACACCTGTTCTGTGCGGTCAATATCTGCCAATACAGGAGGTAATACAGATGGACATTCCAATACCAGAATTGGCCCATCCTCCAACAGTTGATCGGTAAATTTCTCCACTAATGACTCTAACAACGGACGCAGATTTACCCGTTGGATATTAATTGGCAAATAACCAGCTTCTGCCTTAGATAGTTCTTGTAAATCGTTCACCAATCGCTCTAAGCGCCTAGTTTCTTTAGCTAAACGCCGATAAATCTCAGGAGACGCTTCAATTTCTCCATCAGCCAGTTCTTCCAAATAACCGCGCACCACAGTTAACGGAGTCCGTAATTCATGGGTCATGTCTCCAATTACTTCTCGCCGTCGTGCTTCTACCCCTTCTAAACTGGCTGCCATCCGGTTGAAACTAGCACCCAATCCATTAAGTTCTGGAATGTCAGACATCGGTAGTCGTGCATCCATCTGACCGGCAGCAAATTTTTGGGTGATTTGTTCCATCTCGGTCAACCTCTGCATAATCCGTCTGGACACCCAGTAACTTAATCCGCCGGCGGCGGTCGTGCCAACTAACACTGACCAAATAGTACTTCGCCGCCAAGCAAGTTCAAATCCTGCAACTAATTCAGTACGGACATCGATTAAGTCAAACCCTTGATTTTCTAATCGCTCCAAATGCAGTATAAACAAACGAGGAGAAGATATTTTACTGATACTCACCAAACTAGCTACCCCCACGAGCATTACTACTAAGTGGGAGAGAAATAGGCGCGTTCTCAGCCCTATTTTCATAAGATTTACCCTACCAGAGGATCTTCAAATTTATAGCCCACCCCAACAACAGTTTTAATAAAAGTAGGATTTGCCGAATCAGGCTCAATCTTTTTTCGCAACCGAGCTACATGAGTATCCACCACTCGTTCATCGCCAAAAAAGTTATCTCCCCAAAGTTTATCAATTAGTTGAGTGCGATTCCAAACTCGACCAGGATTGCTGACAAAGGTAGTTAGCAAGTTAAATTCTAGGGTAGTTAAATCTAAAACTTCAACTTCCTGAGAATCCATCTGACGACTAGCAGTGCGCTGGTCTACATCAACAATAAAGTGTTGGGTACGATTGACTTGATGCTGTCCCCCTTGGCGGAGGCTACGCCGCAGTAGTGCCCGTACTCTAGCTACTAACTCTCTGGGGCTAAAGGGTTTAACCATGTAATCATCAGCACCAGTAGACAGACCAATGACGCGATCAATTTCCTCACCCTTAGCCGTAAGCATTAAAATGTAAGGATCTTTTACACCTGGTTTCTGGCGAATTCTGGCACAAACTTCCAACCCATCTAAACCAGGAATCATTAAATCCAGAATAATTAAATCAGGTGGTTGCTCTTGAAACATCCGCAAAGCATTCATCCCATCGCGGCTAGTGCGACAAAAAAATCCTTCTTTTTCTAAAGAGAGTTCGATTAAACGAGCAATTTCTGGTTCATCTTCAACTATTAAAATATCCATTTCAATTAGGGTCGAGGAAAATACGCAAATAGAACTGGGGACTAATAGTGTTAAGATCCCCAACTTCTTCAAGAAGTCGAGGATTTAGCAGCCTCGCAAAATTAATGAGACAAACCACTAGTTAAAGGTTTGAATTTGACGGCGTGCGATAACTATAGCCAAGATTAGAATCTTTTTGAATGTATGTCTTAATACTATCAAGGTCAATGAAGCAATCAGCAACATCGATCAAGCTTTCACTAGTAGTATTTTGTAGACTTACCACTTCCACCCGAACCCCCATTCTACTGACAGCATTCACAGCATAAGCCAGATCCCCATCGCCACTGACTAAAACCGCAGTATCATAATAAGGAGCTAAAGTTATCATGTCTACAGCAATTTCTACGTTCAAATTTGATTTTTTGAAATTTTCTGCTGGTTGTGTGATATCTTTAGCTACTACACGATAGCCGTTACGACGCATCCACAATAAAAAACCCTGTTGCTTTTCATTAGTGGTATCAACCCCAGTATAAAAGAAAGCACGCAACAGTCTTGAACCGTTAGTTAAATGACAAAGCAATTTAACGTAGTCAATTTCTATACCAAGTTGTAATGCTGTATGAAACAGGCTTAAACCATCAATAAAAATAGCAACTCGACCACGATTCAAGTTATTTAAAATCGAACTATCGGGTGCTATATCTTCCGTCTTGGTATCTTTAGTTTTGACAGGAGTATCGCTCAAATTTTGCCCTTGCCAATGTGGTTTAGCTTTGAGTATTTTAGGTTCCTTAAATTCATTTCTTTGTTTGCTAAAATTAGTTATAATCATTGATACCTCTGATTTTAAAGCTGGAAAGAGTTTTGGGTAATTTATCTATACTATATATAGTCTAGTTTGTGCTGATTTATAACCCTAGCAGGTAATGGTCTTAAGTCACTACATTTAGATAAAATTAACCGTATCTTCTGCACAAGCAAGAAAGAGCGTCTAACACAAAGGTTCCGCTTTGCCCTAGAATCTGGGGTACGTCATCTATCTATATTTTATTTTACAGCTAGGAAGTTGAAATTTCCGGCAGGCTGAGGATGCTCAAATACTGCTAAAGTTAGAATCACTAATAATGTAATATGCGATGCCTGCGGCGGGCTACACCAACACCCTTCAAAAAGTAAGCTTTACTAAAGTAGTTAAGTAATCTTTAATACAACTTTTCTAAAACTTTATATAAATTAGCTAGTGTTAAATGGTCATAAAGCATTAACAAAAATCTAGGATTCCCGACTTTTTTAAAGAAGCCGGGAATCTGAGTCTTAATCTTTAACTAACTTATTGTTGGATGTGTAGTAAATCTTACTACCAGTATCAGGGACAAAATGGCAATTGATACATGAATTCCATAATGATTTCCAAATTGGTTCTTCCGATTTGTGGAAATATTCACCCATCACTGGTTTTATTGCCTCAGTTGCCTTCAGCAAATTGTAGTGAGGGATGTTAAGGAATATATGGTGAGCAACATGAGTACCGATATCGTGATGGATATGATTAACTAAACCATAATCACGATCAATACTAGAAATTGCGCCTTTCAAGAAAGTCCAATCTTCTCCACGATACCAGGGAAGCTCTGGCTCTGTGTGGTGCAAGAACGTCACCAAATCTAGCCAAACTATGAACACAAGGTAAGGCACTGCATAATATTTCAGCAACCACATCCAACCCCATTGGTAGGTGAAGAAACCTAGCAAACCTACCATGCCAATCAAAAGTACAGTACTAGTGATGACATCCCATTTTTCTGATGGTTTGAAAAGCGAACTGCTGGGCAAAAAGTGGGAGCCTTCTTTATTAGGAGAACGCTTAAATAAATACACAGGATAAGCCAAAAGAAAAACATAATATCTGCCGATCTTTTGGGCTAAAGGCATCTCCTTATATTGTGATTCGCTTACAGGATACCAGCTTTCATCATTATCAATATTGCCAGTATTTTTGTGATGAGTTCTGTGACTAATCCGCCAACCATGATAAGGAACAAGTATTGGTGTGTGAGAAAGATGTCCAATCAAATCATTGAGCCATTTCTGCTTAGAAAAAGATTGGTGTCCGCAGTCATGTCCGACTACAAACAAAGCCCAAAACATCGTTCCTTGCATTAGCCAGAAAATCGGAAAGAAAAGCCAAGAATCTAGGTAATGAGCAACTGCATAAAGCAGACCAATAATCAAGATGTCACGAAAGAAGTAAAAAAGTGATTTTGTCACATTGGGCTGAAAGCATTCAGCAGGAATTGAAGCTTTTAAATCTTGAAGAGTGAAAGGTAATTTAGTTGTATCCTCAGACGTTTCACCGCTAAGAGGTTTGTTGAAACTGATGGTATCTAATTGCACTGGGTTTTTTTGTTGGATATAACTCGGAACTTGATTTGAGACAAAATTATCTCACCTTTAGGATGCCCAATAAAATAGCGATCGCTAACACACAAGAGGGTAATTTCTGGCAATTGATCTAACAATTTTAGTCAGTAAAAAACTGCCAGATTTTATTTAAACACAGCATGATAAACGCCCTCGTTGATTCAAGAGCGTGAGTGTAATCACAGTGCTATTTATTGCTCTCTGTAATATTCGTTGAAAGTCTGATAGCCAACATCAGTTGTATATAGTTGACATTGGTCTGTAATCTGCTTCATTAAAGACCAAGAAAACTTACACTCATCATGGAGATAAGGCTGCCAATTTTCTTTGATGCTGCTGTAAGCTAGCCGTAAATTATAAGAAGGAATCGCAGTAGAAATATGATGAGGGACATGAACATTGATATCATGGCACAAAATTTCTACCCAGCGCGGATAATCGCAATGAATAGTGCCAGCTAACTGTGCTAAAGCTTCGTTCCATTTATTTGCTGTAGCAAAAGGAACATCTGCGGCAGTGTGGTGAACAATAGTAAAAGTACTCATCCAAAAATGGTAAATCATCCAGGGCACTAGCCAAAATTTGACAAATCCCCAGATGCCAGTTGTGGCGATCAAAAGTGGGAAAGCGATCGCTGCAAACACAACTACTACTGCCACAGAAAGCTTGATACTCGATTGGTCTTTAGTTTTGAAGTTCCGCCAATCAAAATGCACCACAGCCCAATGTCCAATGGAACCTACCCACCAGAAGCGTTTACGCATGAACAACTCAAAAGCAGACTGCCGGGTTTTATCCCAATTTTCAAACACTTCTGGTCTGATTGGATGCCAAGCATTGTCCTCATCCAGCTTGTTGGTATGAGTATGGTGATAATTATGCTTAATGCGCCAACTGTGAAAGGGGTAAATCAACGGCATCATGAAGAAGTGCCCCACCAAATCATTTACCCAACGACGTTTGGCAAAAGACCTGTGACCACAATCATGGCCTATTACAAAAAAACCTGTTAAAGCAGTGCCTGTAAAAATCCAAGCTAGGGGCAAGAGGAACCAAGGAGTAATAATCAGGCTGTAATAGCCCAAGGCAACCGCCAGGACACTGAGCAGTACTTGTGTCCAAGCTTTGCGACTGTTCTGCTGAAAACATTCCCGTGGCAGGGTTTTGACAATATCTTTGAGCCGAAAGTCGGAATTACTAGGCTCGTCACTTAGTTTCTGGCTATTAATTATTGATGTAGTCATGGACACCTAAAAAACAACAAACTCCTCCACCAAGTCACTAAAAAAGTGACTTACCGCAAAAATTCTTAATATTAGCGCTTTGGATTATAGCAATCTAACTGACACAAGCGCACCAGTAAATAGCTTTTTGAAAAGTTAGGAGTTAGAAGTGGTGAGTTATGAGTTAAAAACGTTACACATCCTAATTCCTGTACAGACACGATTAATCGCGTCTCTCCTAACTAACTTTTGTTGGGGCCAACTTCACATTAGTAGCCAGACCAACTGCTTGTAGCAACTGAACAGTCATCCAAGTTAAATCGATTTCCCACCATTCCAGTCCATGACGAGCTGAGTATTGAAAAGCATGATGGTTATTATGCCAGCCTTCACCGAAAACTAGTACGGCTACCCACCAGCAGTTAGTCGATTGATCCCCAGAATCATAGCTCCGATAGCCAAACTTATGAGTAGCGCTGTTCACTAACCAAGTGCAGTGATAAACCCAGACAATGCGAACAAATATTCCCCAAATAACAAAGGGCCAGCCACCTAGAAGCAAAAGCAATACGCCTAGAGCAACCTGGATCAAAATGAAATATTTTTCTAAAAACTGATAAACTGGGTCTTCGGCAATGTCTTTGGTGAAACGAGGAACATCAGCGTGAGCGGGACAATAATGAATCAGCCAATCCATGTGGCTCCACCAGAAGCCTTTATTAGAGTCATGGGGATCAGCGTCAGTATCAGAGTGTAAATGATGAATGCGATGTGTCCCGACCCACTCAATAGGGCCTCCTTGACACGAGAGTGTACCAAAGAAAACCAAAAGATATTCTAGCCACTTGGGAGTTTGAAAACTGCGGTGGGTGACAAGGCGGTGAAATCCTAGAGTAACGCCTAAGCCGCCAGTTACCCAGTACAGCAAGAAACCCACACCAACTGCCGTCCAGCTAAAGTTACCAGGAACAAAGGCAAATAAAGCGCCGATGTGCAGTGCAATGAAGAACAGGGTATTAACCCAGTTAATTTGAGGTTTAGTTGAGGTAGCAATTGTCATGCAGTAACCTGAATTTGAATTTTCCAGCCTAGTCTGCGCGATCTTAAAATCCGCATATCTATAATTTAATTTTTTTTGAAAGAGGAACTGATGAACAGCTTAGAACAGCTGCGGCAAGCAGAACAGGCACTATTAGAAATTTTTTCTGGAATTGACACTCAGGTCAAGCATAATCTAAAACGAGTGCTGGATGCTTTTCGTAATAACCGTGTGGGCGCACACCACTTTGCTGGTGTAAGCGGTTATGGCCACGATGATTTAGGACGAGAAACTTTAGATAAAGTTTTTGCTGAAGTTATGGGCGCTGAAGCTGCGGCCGTACGGGTGCAGTTCGTTTCGGGAACTCATGCGATCGCTTGTGCTTTATTTGGTGTACTCCGTCCTGGGGATGAAATGTTAGCAGTGGTCGGTTCTCCCTACGATACGCTTGAAGAAGTCATTGGTTTACGGGGTCAAGGTCAAGGCTCTCTTATCGAGTTTGGCATAAATTACCGCCAATTGGAGCTAACCGCAGAAGGAACTATAGATTGGCAAGCTTTAACTAGTAGTGTGGCTGAAAACACTCGTTTAGTGTTAATTCAGCGTTCTTGTGGCTATTCTTGGCGTCCTAGTTTATCAATTGCCGATATTGAAAAAATTGTCCACTTAGTCAAGCAGCAAAACCCGAACACCGTTTGCTTTGTGGATAACTGCTACGGCGAATTTATCGAAACAAAGGAACCTACAGCTGTAGGTGCTGATTTAATGGCAGGGTCATTGATTAAAAATCCTGGCGGTACTATTGTCAGTGCTGGCGGTTATGTTGCAGGTCGCGCCGACTTAGTGGAAGCATCGGCTTGCCGCCTCACTGCTCCCGGTATCGGTAGTTACGGCGGCGCTACTTTTGACCAAAATCGTCTGCTGTTCCAAGGCTTATTTCTGGCTCCGCAAATGGTAGGAGAGGCGATGAAAGGGACATACTTAACTGGTTATGTATTTGATAAACTCGGTTATCCAGTTAATCCCGCACCTCTGGCTCCCCGTGGAGATGTAATTCAGGCAATCAAACTCGGTTCTGCCGAAAAGCTAATTGCTTTCTGTAAGGCGATACAACAGCATTCTCCTATTGGTTCTTATCTTGACCCTGTTCCAGATGAAATGCCGGGGTATGAGAGCAAAGTAGTCATGGCTGGGGGAACATTTATTGAAGGGAGTACCTTGGAATTATCAGCAGATGGGCCTTTGCGTGAACCCTATGTGGTTTATTGCCAGGGGGGGACTCATTGGACTCATGTAGCGATCGCACTAGAGGCTGCGATTAATGCAATAGGAAATGCTGACACAAAATTATAGCATATATTCCGCAGGGCATGAGGTTTATTGAGAAAATAGTGAAAGGCGATCGCATTACTTATCTTGTGACAAGTCAGAAGTGATTCTTATTTCTCCTCATTATTATCCGATCTGATAGAGGTTAGGATAAATTTAATTGGAAGATTGGGGTTTTCTCTGCTGAAGCTTCTGAATTTTGCCAATAATTTTTTCGTACTTATCTGTTGCTCCTTGTTTTTTGTAAAGAGTCGCTGCTTTCTGATAATTTTTAATTGCTTCTTGTTTATTTTGTAAGTTATTGTCATAAACAAAACCACGATTTTTGTAGGCCTCAGCTGAGTCAGGAGAGAGGCGAATAGCTTTGGTATAGTCGTCAATTGCTGTTTGGTATTTTTTTATAAAATATTGAGCGTCACCACGTTTTATGTATGCATTAACATTTTTAGGCTCAATTTTAATAGCTTGGGTATAATCTTTAATTGCTGCTTTATAGTCTTTGAGTGAATAGCGAGCATCACCACGTTTTATGTACGCATTAATATTTTTAGGAGCAATTTTAAGAACTTCAGTATAGTTTTCAGACGCTCCTTTGTAATCTCGTTTACCAAGCTTATCTTGTCCCTGACTTAATAAGTTATTGACCTGCATCTCTGGTAAGGAATTACAAAATCCCAATAACACTGCAATTCCAATAACACTAGAAGCAATACCAACTAAGAAAATCGGTACATTTCTATATCGAATAATTCGGTTTAAAGAGTGGTTGGAAATAAAACGGTTGATAGATGCAAAAATTTCAGCTTTTTGTTGAGCTTGAATCAGTTGCAGTTGTCGCCGATCTTCTTGTATTTTCTCGACTTCTTGCCTAATATTTCCAACAATGTCTACAAATGCATCATCCTGCCTTGGCCAAAACCTACTAGTTATAGGTTCACCATTGTAAGGTAAACACTGTAGATGCCCGAATGGTGTAGCTTGCCAGTTATCAATTGGGCGGAGTTTAACAGGGATTACAGAGGCTTTTCCAGCGTTGTGCTGTTCCATCGCTTGCCTCATAATGTTTGTACAATCATCTGCTGACAAAAAGTCTGGACTAATCAGGAGTACAATCACTTGAGATGTATTTACGTGTTGGTAACTTTCCTGTTTCCAGTCTCTTCCGGCCAACGTTTGATTTTTCTGCCAGTTTATACTTACTTTTAGTGGTTGCAAACTACTAAGGTGCGATTTTAGGTTTTTCCGTAGTTTTTCATCATAAGGGGAGTTTGAGTGGGCAAAAAAAAGTTTGATAGTTCTGGTAGATGTCAGCAAAAAAGACATAAATTCCGATTTACGCAGCTTTTATTGGAAAAGTTTAAAGTTCCATTTTTAATATGATTCGGCAGCTATTTGCTGCACTGCTTCTGCAAATTCTTCAGCAATTTGAACGAATGCTTCATTTTGATTTTTCCAAAACCTACTGTCAGTTATAAATTTGCCATTTCTAGGTAAATACTGGAGATCGCCAAGCTGAAAATCACCAAGCGTTATACTCTGCCAACCAGCAACTGGACTGATAAGTATAGGGATAACGTAAGCTTGTCCGGCTTTTTGTCTTTCCATTGCTTGCTTAACCTCAGAATTGAGGTGGTACTTAGAGTTGAGAAAATGCCGACTAATAAGTAGGAGAATTATACGGGCTGAGTTCAGATTTTTATTAATTTCAAAATTTCTATTGTTGCCAAGTCTTATTTTCTTATCATGCCAAATACTAATAACACCTTGTCCCTCCAGAATACTAAGAGAGTTTTCTAGTTCTACTCGCAGTTTTTCATCTCTGGGTGAGTAAGATAAAAAAACTTTAGACTCTCGTGTTGGAAGTTCAACACTAACAGCAGCCAATGGAGCAATTGTAGTTGCGCTTTCTTCTGTCTCTAACTGTTTTTTTGTAATCAGTTTAGGAGTCAGAGACTCTGGAATACCTGCTATACGTATGACTCTACAGCCAAGTTTGTGGGCAAACTCAACAGATTTACCCGCAACCAGAGCATCATAAAAAGCGACGGCAAATTCAATTGCTGCTTTATCTCCGATTGCCTGACTCATGCCAATGACGTAATCTATATGTTGCGCGATCGCCTTAGCTTGAATCTCGGAATAACAAGCGTTGAGTAATACACACTTTACATGATCCGCGAATAACTCAAACAGTCCCGCAAGTGCTTCTCCATCTACTAGCTTGACCCCTCCTGTTAAATCCTCAAATACTAAGCCATCCTCTCCTGCTCCATGCCCAGAAAAATGGACGAACTGCGGCTCGAAGTCCATAATTTGGCGGTGTATATCTCTATGGCGTACTGCCAATGCTGACTTTATTAAAAATTGCTCCCGTTTCTTTCCCCTTAGCAAACCTTCCTCAATGTCACGCAACTCCTCGTCTAGACGCAGTTTACTCACGCCTTGCGGGTTCGCTGCCAAAATCAGGATTTTGTTCACTGGGGTTTCACTCTTCATTAGATGATTTTGATGTATATGGGATTTGACAGGACAAAGTTTAGTTGAGTTTTGTGCTTGCTTGGTAGATACTTTGCCGCCCACATCCACTCAACAGCAAAAATACTGTATTTAATAATTACATATAAATAAATGTGTTTCGTTTATACGGAACACACTTAAGACAAAATTTACAGTTGATAAAGAAATCATGAAGCGCTCACAAGCTTATTCACCCTATTGGTAAGTGCGATCGCTTCTTTAACTAGTCCTTGATTAACCTGAGATATCTCGCACTTGTGCCAGGATAGAATTCAATCTTGTTTGTCTTATTCCTATAGTGCAGAGAAGATACCCTTAGCTGGAAGTTGGTGTAATTCGCTAAAATTCCTGGATAACTACCGATCTACTGATCCCATGATGATATCGATACTACCCAATACTATAACTAGATCGGCAACCTTCACGCCGCGTAAGATTTCGGGTAATACTTGCAAGTTATTGAAATCGGCGGGGCGAATTTTCCATCGCCAAGGGAAGACATGATCATCGCCAATTAGATAAATTCCCAACTCACCTTTACCACTTTCTACACGAGCGTAAATTTCCCCTTTGGGAATCTTAAAGGTGGGGGCAACTTTTTTGGCGATGTACTGGTAATCAAAGCCATCCCACTCAGATTTTTTCCCTGCTGTCATGCGCTTGGCTTCCAGGTTCTCAAAAGCACCGCCGGGAAGTCCTTTGAGGGCTTGGCGAATAATCTTCACTGACTCGCGCATTTCCCGAATTCGTACCAAGTAACGAGCATAACAATCACCAGAAGTATCCCACTGCACTTCCCAGTCGAAATCATCGTAACATTCATAATGGTCTACTTTCCGCAAATCCCATTTCACACCAGAAGCGCGTAAAACGGGGCCAGAAAGCCCCCAATTGATGGCTTCTTCACGAGCGATCGCGCCAACACCTTGAACACGACGGCAAAAAATGGGATTATTGGTAATTAAGCGCTCATACTCATCTACTTTAGGAAAAAAGTAATCGCAGAAATCTTCGCACTTGTCTACCCAACCATAAGGCAAATCTGCTGCTACACCGCCAATGCGAAAGTAGTTATTGTTCACCATCCGATAACCTGTAGCAGCTTCCCACAAGTCATAAATCAACTCTCGTTCTCGGAAGATGTAGAAAAAGGGAGTTCCAGCACCCGTATCAAGTAAGAATGGCCCCAACCATAGCAGGTGATTAGCAATCCGGTTCAATTCCAGCATGATGACACGGATATAGCTAGCACGTTTCGGGACAGTAATATCAGCTAATTTTTCTGGGGCATTAACTGTAACCGCTTCGTTAAACATTCCAGCTGCATAGTCCCAGCGACTAACATAAGGGACATACATGACATTGCTGCGGTTCTCAGCAATTTTTTCCATACCTCTATGGAGATAGCCAAGAACTGGCTCACAATCGACGACATCTTCACCATCTAGGGTGACAATCAATCTAAAACACCCATGCATAGAGGGATGGTGAGGGCCCATGTTGAGCAGCATGGGTTCAGTTCTAGTTTCAATCCTTCTGCCGACGGTCATAATTAAATATTTTTCCTTTATCAAAGATTGAAAATGAGTGACGATGTTTTGTTTTGATTAGGAATGATTTGAAAAAGAATTTTGACTTTTGAACGCCAGTTGCTTCAAGTCGGCAGAGCCGCCCAACGCACTGGCTCCTTTTGACTTCCGCCTTGCGGTACTAGCCTCCATTATTGAAATAATATGGATTGTAGTCTTGTAGATTCGTCCGATTTTTGGACGTTTTTCCTATTTTTTATATTTTTGTTCTAGCATTTTAGGCGTAACTCCTATGAGACGCTTGAAGTGGCGATTGAGATGGCTTTGATCGACAAAACCAACTTGACTAGCAATCTCTGCAATGGAAAATTCTCTTTGAAGCAACAACTGTTTAGCTTTTTCAATGCGCGACAGCGAATAATATATTGATAATGAGTGTATTTTTCCCCCTCCCCCCTGCTCCCCTGCCTCTTCGGTCAAAGTAAATAGGGGAACAACAGTGTTGTTCCCCTACAAACGCTTTATATTCCATGCACTTGAGAGCAGCTATTTTTTAGCGATACCTTCGGTGAGCTTCGCTAACGCAAAACTTCAGATAGCTGCAAATCAGTTTTCGTCTCGTCCGTGGACTTGAGCCGGTGGACTGGTTGCTTCAACAGCCGTGAATGATTCTAGGATTTTATAAGTATGACTGGCTCCTTTTGGTACTACCCAAGAACTGCCAGGTTCTAGTAAAATCGTTTGTCCTTCAATATGTAATTCTGCACGACCATTGATTACATAACCAACAGTTTCATATTCCCGTGCTGTTGGCTCTTTAGGTTCGTTCGGTTCTTCATTTTCCCATAAGCGCATGGAAATGCTTTTGCCAGATGCAAGATATTTTTGACCAAGTTCACCTTTAGGCGAATGGCTAGAGTCTACTTTGATAACGGTTGTATCAGACATATTTTTTGCCTCTTTATACTTTTAACTTTGGGCATTGGGCATGGTTATTTTCTTTGTTTCCATTCCCTATTCCCCATTCCCTACTAAGGTTTGAGTACAACTTTGATGCAGTTATCTTTCTTGTGCTTAAAAATTTCGTAGCCGTGGGGCGCTTGTTCTAGAGGTAAAGTATGGGTGATGATAAAGGTTGGATCAATGTCACCATTTTGGATGTGTTCTAGTAAAGGTTTTAGATACTTGTGGACGTTAGTTTGTCCCATTTTGAAGGTTAATGCCTTGTTCATGGCAGCACCCATCGGGATTTTATCTAAAAAGCCACCGTACACACCCGCAAGTGATACGTGACCATCTTTAGCAGCAGATACTATTACTTGCCGTAGTGCTGTCGGACGGTCTGTTTCTAGACGTACTGCTTGCTTTACTTGGTCGTAGAATGCCATAAAGTCTGTGCCGTGTGCTTCCATTCCCACTGCATCTATGCAAGCATCGGGGCCACGACCGCCAGTCATTTCTTTGAGTGCTTCGCCAATATTCACTTCTTCGTAGTTGAGAACTTCTGCTTTGCCGTATTCTTTAGCCATTTGCAGCCGTTCAGGAACGCGGTCAAAGGCGATTACCCGTTCCGCACCGAGCATATATGCGCTTTTAATTGCGAATTGCCCAACTGGGCCACAACCCCAAACGGCAACAATATCACCGGGTTTAATGTTGCAGTTCTCGGCTGCCATGTAGCCGGTGGGGAAAATATCTGTTAAAAATAGCACTTGCTCATCCGTTAAACCATCGGGGATTTTGAACAAGCCCACATCGGCAAAGGGTACTCTTGCATACTCTGCTTGACCACCAGCGTAACCGCCGAATAAATGAGAGTAGCCAAATAAACCTGCTGGCGAATGTCCCATTTGCTTTTCTACTAACCAAGCATTGGGGTTAGAGTTGTCGCACAGTGACCATAAATCCCGATTGCAGAAAAAGCAGCTACCGCAAGATATAGTAAAAGGAACAACGACGCGATCGCCTACCTTCACATTTTTAACTGCACTTCCAAGTTCTACAACTTCCCCCATGAATTCATGACCAAGGATATCGCCCTTTTGCATGGTGGGAATGTAGCCGTCGTAAATATGCAAATCAGAACCACAAATTGCTGTGGAAGTAATTTTAACAATGGCATCGCGTGGGTTAAGAATTTTGGGGTCGGGAACTGTATCTACCCGCACATCGTTTGCTCCATGCCAGCAAACTGCTTTCATAATATTTTAGTCCTTACTTATCATTCCTGGCTCGTTAATATCAAGATAAACACTTGATTTAGCCTGATTTTGAGACGCGATAGTTATCGCGTCTCAAAAAATTTTCAAAGGTTGTTTTACAGTGTGTGAGTCAAAAAGTTAGACTCAAAAATTGCTACCCGTCTAGACTCTATTTCTGAGTTGCTTGCTAGGAGCAGTTCGGTAATAACCTTCTTTCGTTTCAGTCAATGGCTGAACTGTGTCTTCGGCTTTATTTTTTGTAGACTTCAGAAACTCTTTTGTAGAGCGAGGAGTCTCTTCATCCAAGTTTAGCTTCTCGCGGATATTATCAGCAGCGCTTTTTAACGGATTTCGGCTATTTGTAGTTTGGGTATCGTTTCTGCTTTCACCTTGTCGGTCTGGGATTCCTTTGTAATAAGTACCCTCTGGAGTTGTAACATCAGCTTGTGCTACATCAACGTAGGTAAAAGCTTGACCCAGTAGAAACATAAATCCTACTAGGAAAACTACAACAATTTGGGAAATGCGAATATTTCGTAGCCAAGAAGTTAATCGATTCATAAAAAACCTCAATTGCATTATGTTAGGTGTACAATTCAAAACTCTAAATGACTATTTGCCATTTAGGGTTTAAGAACAACTTTGATGCAGTTATCCTTTTTTTGTTGAAAGATGTGGTAAGCGTGGGGTGCTTGTTCTAGTGGCAATTGATGGGTGACAACGAAGGATGGATCAAGTTTTCCATCCAAAACCATCTGCAATAACGAATGCATATATTTTTGTCCATGCATTTGTCCCATCCTAAAGGTTAGACCCTTATTGAAGGCTGCACCCAATGGTATTTTGTCTACAAAACCACCATAAACACCCATGATTGAAAGAGTCCCGCCTTTACGACAGGCGACCATCATTTCCCGCAGAACGTGGGGACGGTCGGTTTCCAATCTGAGCTTTTGTTTTGTCTGGTCGTAGAAGTCTTCTAAACCAACGCCGTGTGCTTCTAAACCAACGGCATCGATGCAAGCATCGGGGCCACGACCACCAGTCATCTCTTTCAACGCTTCGCCAGCATTAACTTCTTCGTAGTTAATCACTTCTGCTTTGGCAAACTTTTTCGCCATTTCCAGGCGTTCGGGAAAGCGATCTATAGCGATCACTTTTTCGGCTCCCATCATGTAGGCGCTAATCATGGCGAATTGTCCAACAGCACCGCAACCCCAAACGGCTACGGTATCACCCGGTTGAATATCGCATAATTCTGCGCCCATATAACCTGTGGGGATAGCGTCGGAGATGAATAATAACATCTCATCCGGCAAGTCTGGCGGAACTTTAACGACACCCACATCAGCAAAGGGTACACGGATATATTCTGCTTGTGCGCCTGCATACCCACCTAGCATGTGGGAGTAGCCATAAATTGCTGAGGTGATATTGCCAAACAATTTTTCTTGAATCCAGCCGTTGGGATTGGAATTATCGCACAATGACCACATATCACGTTGGCAATAATTGCAATTACCACAGCCAATTGTAGAAGGAACAACAACGCGATCGCCTATTTTTAAATTGTTGACTCCCTTGCCAACTTCTACGACTTCTCCCATGAATTCGTGACCAATAATGTCACCCTGTTGCACTGTGGGGATATAGCCACCATATATATGTAGATCAGAGCCACAAATCGCTGTGGAAGTAATTTTAATAATTGCATCACGCGGGTTGAGAATTGTCGGATCTGGTACCGACTGTACCCGCACATCATTAGCACCGTTCCAGCAAACTGCTTTCATAGTTATTAGTCCTTAGTCATCAGTGAGCCAGTGCGGTCTTGGGGGTTTCCCCTATAAGCAACTGGCGTTAGTGCAGCGCTAGCGAGGCACGAGCGTCACCCGTAAGGGTCATTAGTCATTGGTCATTAGTCATTGGTCATTAGCTTTAGGCAAAGGACAAATGATAGAGGACAAAGAACAAATAACTCTACTTGCGTCCAGAAGGTTGACCTTCGGTGGTGGCAATTTCGCCTGCTTCCATTAGCATCTTGAAGCGGCGCAATTCATCACCAATTTGCTGTTCTGGTTCTTCACCAAAAAGTTTAGCTACGGTAGCTGCCAATGCTCCACCGGGGAGGTTATACTCCAAAACGACCTTAACTTCTGTGCCGCGATCGCCTGGTGCTTTTGTGAAGCGAACAAAACCAGAATTATCAACATCTGCACCTTCTACAGAAGCCCAAGAAATAAATTCATTTTCTCGGTCTTCGAGAATATCTGCATCCCATTCCACGCTGTTACCCAATGGTGCATTGGCAACCCAATGAGAACGTTTTTCGTTATGCACTTTGACAGATTTGAGATGCTTCATAAATGTAGGCAAATTCTCAAAGTCGTGCCAAAAGCGATACAATTCTTCTGCCGATTTATTGATAGTTACCGTCTTTTCAACTTTGATGGGTTGGTTTAGACCTATTGCTTCCTGTGCTTTCTGGATTGTGCTTTGCTTGGTTGCACCTTGATAAACCAAACCACCACCGGCTAATGCCGTTAACGCTCCCCGCAATGAACCTTGCCTTAAACCCATCAGTACCATCGCACCACCACTGATGAGAGATGCCCAGCGCTCTACTTCACTAGCTTCAGCCTGATTGGTACTTGGTTTATCACCTGATGTTGAAGTCACTTTTTTATATCTCCATCACAGTAAATTCACTATAGAGGCGCAAATACTCTCTTCTTTATATCTCTGTGTTATTTGCGCCTCT
Source organism: Nostoc sp. CmiVER01 (assembly GCF_034531135.2). Lineage (NCBI taxonomy): Bacteria > Bacillati > Cyanobacteriota > Cyanophyceae > Nostocales > Nostocaceae > Nostoc > Nostoc sp. CmiVER01. Next base: position 296,815 of record NZ_JAVRBU020000008.1, on the reverse strand, counting down.
GCGGTAGCCGTCTACGTTCGTTCAAAAACCTTACATTGAAACAGCAGCCCCTGTAGTGGGCTTAGGAGGCTGAATCTGACCGCCTATCCGCGCCCGATACAGTTCTGCTAATCGTTGTTCGTATTTCAATAAATCCTGGTAAATTTCTTTGAAGATAGTAGTTGCTACTGGGTCAGTGAACATTGCACATAAATTGCCAACGTCGCCGATACCAGTTTGGAGATCACCTAAAGCAGAACGTAACTGATATATGTCATCACTTCCTGTTAAGGCAGTTTTCACTTTGGCATACTGATTGGCAATATTCGCACCTAAAGAAGGTTTTTCGCCCAATAGCTGAAGATAGGTTTCCAGTTTTTGAATGTGGCGCTGTTTATCAGCAATTATTTCTTGAAAGACTGAGTTAACTTCGTTATCTGATTCCTTTTGCAAGTAGTTTTCAAATGCTTCTATTGAATAACGTTCACCAGCAAGGGCATTATTTAAACCTTTAGCGATCTCACCTTTAGTAGAGCCACCCCAAGCATCAGCCAGCTTCCACCATTCAGCACTTGTGTCTTTTGCATTTGGTAATGCAGCATCTTTGCCACCATAACCCAAATGGCTTAATACAGTTGTGGTGAAAATTGGCAAGTCTCCAGGTTCACGAGATGTAATCAAATTTCCATCAATTACTACCGGCTCATCTAGATATTTTGCGCCAGCGTTAATCATGTCTTTGGCAATAGCAATAAAACCAGTGGCTTGTTTACCTTTGAGCAAGTCGCCTTCAATCAAAACTTGTGGCCCATGACAAACAGCAGCAACTAATTTTCCTTGTTGTATGGCTTCTTGAACAAAACGTACTGTGTTGGTGTTCCGCCGCATTTGGTCGGGAGCCATCCCACCAGGAATTATCACAGCGTCGAATTCGGCTGCGATCGCTTCTGTAGTAGTACCATCAGCTTGGATGCTAAGTTTACCGCGTTTACCCTTATATTTTTCATTCATTCGGGAACCAAGGACTACTACTTCCATTCCCGCTTGTTTTAGTCCATTATAAGGAACTGTAAATTCTGCATCTTCTACTGCATGTTCAATAAGAATGGCAATTCTTTTCTTACCAAAATGATTATTATGGTCAGTCATTGATTATATTACCTGTTTATTTCTAGTATTTTACTAGCTGCAATATTTATCGATTAGGAAAGTTAAAAAATCAGAATTATTCCTGATAAATTTTATTTGAATTGCTCACTATGCATAAACTTCACTTGTTGGTTAAGCCCCAAACATTTCTTCATAATCATGAGAAAAATGGGAGTGCAAGATAGCAAATAATTCTGGACTGATGGCATTTTGCAACACAGTAAATACAGCCCGAACATGCATTGCTACAGTGGTTGGTTCTATATTTTCTTTTTGACTTGCACGAGTAATAAACTCTTGTAAATTGAAAGAGCCACCACTGTTTCCTTCTTTTCCTCGTAAATAATCCCCTAGTGGTTGGGGTAAACTTGCAGCTAGTTCCTGTGCTTCATCATTTGCTATTCGTTCTTTAAGGGTTTCTAGTGTGGCACGGGTAGCACGTTCTGCCTCTTCACGAGAATCTGATTGGGTAAGGCTTTGTACATGTGTAATGAACTCATCGTATTCCACTGTCTACCTCCACTTATCAAAATTCTTTAGTTAAAAGCATGAATTTCAAGTTAAATGGCTAAAGTTAAATTTGATTTTTGCTGATAATAAAAAATAGTTATGAGTGAGAATCTGCCTACTGAATAATTTCGGTTTAAGAGCTACTAACTCATAACTAAAACACTTCAACTACAAGTTGCTTGACCATGAATTCATATTTACAATAGTATGGCCTGATGACTAGTTTAACTTCGTACCAAGGGGATAGATTATTTTATTTCTAAAGCTATACATCTTTGGTAAGACAACTAGGTTACAGGAAAACGTTATTGTGAGAATGCACAAAAGGGCTAGTATCATGGCAGAAAAAAATCACAATGACGAAATTGAAACCAATGATTTGCCACAGGAAATTACCGAATCCTACGGTACTGGTGTAAAAGACTTGCCGGGATACAATATTGGTGGGCGCTCAATGAGAGCAGAAAGACAGGAATATACAGAAACTAGTCCTGAACTTACTGGTGGCGATGTTGACGCTTATTGGCAAGATGCAGATGCAGTTGGGGATGAAGCTGTTGGTGGTAGTACTTCCACTCCCGATCAAAATGTAACTGAGGAGCTAGAAACAGCAGTAGGGCTAGAAATGGATGATTTTGCGTTTCTGCGTACCAACGAAATTTTAGAGGAGCGTGACGATTCTCGCTGGGAGTTAGATCCGAAATCTTCTGAAGATTATCAAGATCGACGAGAATAAGCTAGATAAAAGTAAAAGCTCTATTCTTAGTGAATGCAGCCATTAATAAATAATATGGCTGAATTAGGCAGTGCTTTTTAAGCACTGTCACAATAAAATTAACATCTATCTACAGAAATAGTCCCTGATAATATCTCAATTTGCTACCATACCCGCCCATTACTAACTCCTTTACTTTGCTAAAGGTCATTATATTTGCTTTTGATATTGGGTTTTTATCTAATTGTAATACTTCTAATGCAGGACTACAGGTTGCCCAATGTATGTCTTGTCTATAATTGTTCTTCTTTATGATTTCAATACATCTGTCTTCAGTAGGGTAAAACGTTAAATGTACATTTGATAACCTTGCTAATGAAATCAATTAATTGCAATTGGAGTTAATAATGACATTTACACAAACTGGCGATCCAACCATTCGTGAACATGTTCAAGCTTGGCAACAGTTGGGTGTGGATCAACAACTGGCTTTGTTTTGGTTCGTTTATAAAGAAATGGGTGGCTCAATTACACCAGCTGCTCCTGGTGCTAGTACTGTTTCGCCAGAAATTGCTGAGGGTTTGTTTAATCAAGTTAAGGAATTATCTCACGAACAACAATTACAAGTTCAGCGTGACTTGATTAATAAAGTAGATACCCAAATTTCTCGTGAATATGGTTCTTTAGGTGATACCACTAAGCTACTATTTTGGTATCGATTATCTCAAGGTATGGATGATGGAACTATCATTACTGTACCCTCTGATTATGAACTTCCCTCAGAATCTCAACATTTATTTGGCAGAATTCAAGGATTAGAGTTTGAGCAACAGATTACTCTTTTCCGTGATTATGTTTCGCCAATGGGCGCTGAAGCAAAAGCAGGTGCTGAAATTTAGCACTTTTGAAGTTTTTAGAGCGTTTGAGGCTACTTGCAAGGGTATTATATCGCTGGTAAAGCTAGCTATATTGGCCAGTCGCTTAATATCAAACTGAATTTTGATGACTGGCATCTTTATCTTATCTTGATACATAAACACAGAGTAAAAAACTAAAACTCTTACTCTGTGTCATTTATCTATGTCCTTAGTCCAGTTAGTCCAGTTTTACCCTACAGTCGTAACGCCTTTTGTTTTGTACTCAAATATATTAAAATATATTAAAAATAATGATAGTTGAATTAATCTGTCTTTTGGTTGGTTTAAATATGCCTAATTTATATTATTAGTGGTATATAATACTATGTTTTATTTATTAAATCGATATTTTTTTAGTTATTTAAGTAGTTAATTAATTTGAGGTGTTTATGACTTCTACCAACGTAAATTTTTTAGAACAAAGTGTATCAAAATTTCAAAGTTTAGATACAGACGATCGCCTGAGTGTGCTAGCTTTACTTTACACTGAAATTTCTGATGAAATTCCAGCGATCGCTCTTAATGATGTGTGCAACGAAAAAACTGGGAATTTAGTTGCACAAATTCAAAACCTGCCACAGCAGGAACAGGTTTCTGCTTTGCGTCAACTGCTAAACCAAGGCGAAGCAGGGGAAACAGCAATTGCTACTCAAGAATATACTTCAATGAGCGCTGACGATAAATTAGCTTTTTGGTATCACCTCGCCCAAAATTTGGGAACTACAATTATCGGTATACCAGATGACTATATACCTTCTGAAAAAGCTACAGAAGTAATAGATTTACTTCATACACCCAACCTTGAGGATTTAGTGACTTTCTTTAAACGGGTGCTATAATGGTTTTGAGTTAAAAAAGAAAGGTGAGGCATAACCCCACCTTTCTTTTTAAATTAATTATTTTAAGTTAATAGTTATAGTATTTTTTCCTAAACATTGGGTTAAGGAAATTTACCTCTTAAGGAAGCAGGGAGAGATGAAAAAGCTTAACCCAAGCCTATTGGTATACGCCTTATTAATCTACTATGCTTGAATGATGAAGTCTGAACCAATCAAAATCGGCGCACCAGTTAGAGTTGCAAATAGACCACCGCTACCAAAACCAGCCGCGCTGCCATTTTGGTTGTAAAACAACTGTCCAGTTACAGCGTTATAAACAATTTTCGCCGTGCTGGTCGCTGCTGAAGAAGTAATTTTAAAATCACTGGGATTACTAAAACCTATTCCTGTAGCAGAAGTAATAGTATTAAAGGTAGTTTTATCTAGGATAGTTTTGTCACCTTCGGAGTGTTTAAAATCAGCGATCGCATCTACACCAACAGCAGCACTAACAAAAGCAGCATTGGTGTTGTAGAAAAATCTGTCAGCACCTGTACCACCAACAAGGGTATCATTGCCTGCACCACCAATGAAAGTATCATTACCAGCGTCACCCCGCAACAGGTCATTGCCACTTTTGCCGTCGATTTTGTCATTACCCCCCTGACCATTGACCACATCAGCAGAGTTGTCAAAACCCTTAATGTTGTTGGATAGGTCATTAAGGAATGTCACCGTGTTCTTGTTGAACAGACTAGTTTGAGTGGAATTGGCATCAAAGACATTAAAGCTGTCTGTGATGCTAGTTTGGCCATTAAACAGAATATTGCCAATGGCTGTTGTTCCAGAAGCTTTCAGATTATGCAAATTTTCCAATTGAAAGTTTTGCAGAGTGACTTTGGTATTAGCCACATTTTCAAAGGTAACTTCTAGAATTTTGCCTATTTGAGTCAACAGCAGATTTCGGACAGTTAAGCCACTCCCTGTAAATTGCAAAGTGTCAACTTTAGCAATCACAGCCGCCGATGGATTTGTGCCTTTACCTACACCGCCAAAATCAGTGATGATGTCATTGCCATCGCCTTGGCGAATCACAAACTTATCTTGACCACCATTGCCTGTTAAGGTATCGTTACCAGCTAAACCATCGATGATGTTGTTGCTAGCCGTGCCTACAAGAGTATCTGCACCAGGAGTTCCCGTCAGCTTAAGAGTGCTAACTCCGATATTTGGCCCACCAAACAACACATAGCTTTGCCCAGCGCCAGGGATGCCATTAGGTGAGGTAAAAGGTGCGCCTATAATCAGGTCGTCAACGCCATCGTTGTTGATGTCACCCGCAGAACTAACTGAAAGACCTATCGCGCCACCCCCAGGAATGGTAAAGCCATTAGTACCATTCAAATCAGAGAGGTTGAGGCTGCCACTTTTGCCCACATTCGTCCCCCCAAACACCACATAGGCTTGCCTACCATCAGGTGCGCCTATAATCAGGTCGTCAATACCATCAGCGTTGACGTCCCCTGCATTGCTGACTGAAGAGCTTGAGAAGCTATTCTCAGTAATACCATTAATGGCAAAGCCATTAGTGCCATTCAAGTCAGAAAGGTTAAAAGTGCCACTAGTGCCGATATTCGTTCCCCCAAATAGCACATAGGTTTGCCCAGCTTGAATGACACCGTTGGCGGGCGCACGCCATGCCCCAATAATCAAATCATCAATGCCATCGTTGTTAATGTCCCCCCCATTACTGACTGAGAAGCCTGATTCGTTACCTGCTGCAATACCATTAATGGCAAAGCCATTGCTGCCATTTAAGTCAGAGAGGTTAAAAGTGCCGCCACTGCCGACATTTTTCCCCCCAAATATCACATAACTTTGCCCAGCATTCTCCTTGCCGTTAGGGTCGGCTTCATAGGTTCCAATAACCAGGTCGTTAATGTCATCATTGTTAATGTCCCCCGCATTACTGACTGAGAGACTAAATTTGTTACCCCCATTAATGACAAAGCCATTAGTGCCATCTAGGGATGAGGGGTTGAGGCTGCCGCCACTGCCCACATTCGTCCTTCCAAACACCACATAGCTTTTCCCAAATCCCCCAATAATTAAGTCGTCAATACCATCGTTGTTAACGTCTCCCGCATTGCTAACTGAGTTACCTATGGTGTCTATGTCATTAATGCCGATGATGGTAAAGCCATTAGTGCCATTCAAGTCAGAGAGGTTGAGGGCGCCGCTACTAGCAACATTCGTCCCCCCAAACACTACATAGCTTTCCCCAGCTTGAGAAATGTCGTTGCGAGAGGCAAAAGGTGCGCCAATAATCAGGTCGTCAATACCATCGTTGTTAATATCCCCTGCATTGCTAACTGACCTGCCTGAGTCACCACCAAAGCCGGTGATAGTAAAGCCATTAGTGCCATTTAAGTCAGAGAGATTGAACACGTCGCTACTGCCAACATTCGCCCCCCCAAATACCACATAGCTTTCCCCAGCGAAAGTGATGCCATTGCGGTTGGCAAGAGGTGCGGCAATAATCAAGTCGTCAACGCCATCGTTGTTGATGTCCCCCGCATTGCTGACTCTGTAGCCTGAGTCCCCATCTATGCCGTTTATAGCAAAGCCGTTGCTGCCATTCAAGTTAGAGATATCAAATGATGAATTAGCCATGATTTTCTCCCAGTTTTAAGACAAGTCTCTTGACCTGCAATGGTATTGCATCGACTGACAACGGCATTGCATCGACTGACAACGGCATTGTATCGACTAACAACGGTATTGCATCGACTAACAATTCTATTTCTTTCGTTCTCATGCTCTATATGAGAATTAAGAAAGCGTCATCAAGCTAAATTTTTAGGACTTGTGTGTACACCATAGAGCAACAGGGGAAACAACCTCGTCCACCCACGTTAGCGTAGCGGGACGAAGTTCGGGAATGGAGTTCCCCGTTGCTTTCAATAATTATTCTTAGAGGATGTTTTAAAAGTCATGATTGATGTATCAAATATTTTTTTACCCCTCCCTAACCCTCCCCTTATAAAGGGGAGGGAACCGGATTTTCTTGTTTCCCCCCTTTATAATGGGGGATTAAGGGGGGTAAAAATTCGATTCAAATCACAGTCAACCACTTTTCAAACAACCTTTTAACCTTTATTGAATCACTGCTTGATAGCGACCTAGCGCAATTAAAGGAAAGTATTGTTGATACAGATGATACTTGAGATAAAAATGACAAGGAAAGCCAGTACCTGTAAAGTCAGCCTCAAACCAAGTACCATCCGGCTGTTGAGTTGCCACTAGGTAGGCAATTCCTCGCTCGATCGCACCAAGAGCTAATTTACCAGTTGCTTCACCTGCTGCTAAGAGGCCAATTAAAGCCCAAGCAGTTTGAGATGCAGTACTATTTCCTTTTCCTTTAAGACTGGGATCGTTGTAACTACGACAAGTCTCACCCCAACCACCATCTGAGTTTTGACATCCGACTAACCAAGCTGCTCCTCTTTCTATATGGAGTTTATGCTTTTGAGGGTAAATCAAAGCCAAGGCTGATAAAACGCCACTGGTGCCGTAGATATAATTTACACCCCAACGACCAAACCAACAGCCCTCGGTTTCTTGTTCGCGCAGAAGATAAGTAAGCGATCGCTCTAAATTATCACTATCAATTGACAAATCACAAGCACCCAGCATTTCTACGACTCTAGCCGTAACATCTGCGGTATTTGGATCAATCATCGCTTTTAAGTCGCCATAAGGAATGGAGTTAAGCCAATCTTGATCGTTATCCAAATCGAATGCAGCCCAGCCGCCTGGTTTACATTGCATAGATGCAATCCAGTTTAACGCCCGTGCGATCGCCGCCTGCTTGATTTCTTCATTGGGGAGTTTCGCCAAATGTAAAGCCATCACCACCACTGCCGAGTCGTCTACATCGGGATAAAAGCGATTGTCAAACTCAAACGCCCAAGCCCCTGGTTTTCCCTGACGATTTTTTACAGCCCAATCTCCGTAATCTAAAATTTGTTTTTGTAACAACCATTCGCCAGCTTGCACTACGACAGGATGATCTGGTGCAAAGCCAGATTCTACTAAAGCACGCATCGCCCAAGCTGTATCCCAGACGGGTGAAACACAGGGTTGAACCCGATAGCTATCCTCTGTTTCAATGACAAAGTTATCAATTGCTTGCAAACCTCGTTCTACAATGGGATCGCTTCGGTCATAATTCAGACACCGCAAAGCTAGCATTGAATTCAACATTGCCGGAATAATCCCACCCCAGTCACCTGTGGCTTCTTGGCGCTCTAAAATCCATTTTTCGGCGGCTTTAATGCCTTCTTGGCGAAAGGGAACTAAATTCAGACTTTCTGCAAACTTGAACCCCTGATCAAGGGTGAGGAATAAATCTGTCCAATCGCCAGCTTGGGGTAATTCCCACCGGACTCGATCAACACCTTCAGCATAGAGTTCATCTAAGTTGATAGTTGGATCGGTGATAAAAACAGGTTTGCGATCGCACACAATCAGCAATGGTACTGTACTAGAACGCGCCCAGCTAGACATCTCGTAGATATTAACTGGAAAAGCTTTTGGCAACAGCATTATCCAAGGTGGTAGCGAGGGAATACCGCGCCAGTTGTAACAGCCAATCAAGGCTAGGTGTAACTTGGTGAAAATTCGAGTTTTGCTGATACCACCGCGTTGCAGAATAAAGGTTCGCGCTCGAACCATCGCCGGATCGGTTGCTGGTACACCTAGCAGCCTCAGCGCCATGTAGGCTTCAACCGAGGTACTAAGTTCTCCGCCATCACCGTAGTAAAGTTCCCAACCGCCATGCTGCCGTTGCTCTTGACGTAAGTATGTTTCAACTTTGTGTAAAGGTCTGCCTTGGTCTGTTCCCCAAATTTTATGCAAAAGGACGACTTCAGCAGTGATGGTGACATTAGATTCTAACTCTGCCCACCAGTAACCGGCAGGATTTTGAATCGAAAGCAAATATTGTTGACTGGCTGCGATCGCTGTTGCGACTTGATTGACTTTTACCCTGTCTTGTGTTTGCATCAAATACTATTTAACCTCAACACCAACACTAGTTATGAATACGGCAATATTATGATGAAAAAATTTTTTCTTTATTTAGTAGACATAGTATTCTGTCTGAGTCACTGAGAATTTGCAATAGGTCATGGATGTAATTGTATTAGGATTGATGCTCTTATCCTTGACAATTTGGTTAGGATTACTGTGTTTTTGGGGACAGTTTTGGCGAACAGACCAGCAATTAGAGGTTACAGAAACTCAGCTAGAATCATTACCTGTGGTTTGTGCCGTAGTTCCAGCCCGTAACGAAGCCCAATTGTTACCAACGACATTGCGATCGCTCCTACTCCAAGATTATCCTGGTTCTTTCAACGTGTTTTTAGTAGACGATCGCAGCACAGACCAAACAGCAAATTTTGCCGAAGGGGTTGCACACGCTGTAGGTAAACCCCAACAATTGCATATTATCTCAGGCGTTTCACTGCCTTCTGGTTGGTCGGGCAAACTTTGGGCAATTGAGCAAGGTATAAACAGCGCTAGTAAATTCGCACCTGACTATTTTTTATTAACCGACGCAGATATCGAACACGATCCTAGTAATCTTCGGCGACTCGTTGCGAAAGCTATTCAAGAAGATTTAGACCTAGTTTCTGTAATGGTGCGACTCAGGTGTGAAAGCTTTTGGGAAAAGCTTTTGATTCCAGCTTTCGTGTTTTTCTTCCAAAAACTCTATCCTTTTCGCTGGGTAAATAATCCCAACAATCCTACAGCCGCCGCCGCAGGGGGATCTATTCTGATCGCCCGTGAAGCTTTAGAACGAATCGGTGGTATTCAAGTAATTCGGCAAGCTTTAATCGACGATTGCGCCCTTGCTCAGGCTGTTAAGAGAGGAACTGGGAACTGGGGACACTTCGACAAGCTCAGTGCATCGCTGGCGGCTAGAGAAGAGTTTTCCCAATACCCAATCCCCGATCCCCAATCCCCAATCCCCAATCAAGGGCGTATCTGGCTAGGATTGAGTAACTTGACTCGCAGTTTACGTCCCTATGACTCGTTGGCGACGATTTGGGATATGGTTGCTCGTACTGCTTATACCCAACTGAATTATTCTCCATTACTATTATTGGGAACTTTAGTAGGAATGCCTCTGATTTATCTAGTTGCACCTGTGTGTGTAATTTTGGGTGCAGTTTGGGGCAACTGGGCGATCGCATTTACAGGTTTATTAGGATGGCTGTTAATGACTTTCGCTTACTACCCGACGATCCGCTTTTATAAGTGTTCTGTCTGGTTCGCGTTGGGCTTACCTGCGATCGCTTTTCTTTATACTTTGATGACTCTAGACTCAGCACTACGTCATTGGCAAGGACGCGGCGGCGCTTGGAAAGGAAGAGTTTATCCCGTAAAATAAAAGTAAGCCGAAAGTGGTTGATTAAAAGAGTTATGACAACCGCAACACCAACAAATAATCCTGTTATTGTCCCCAAAAAGCTACCTTTTTTGGAGTCAATTTGTTGGCAAACCGCCGATGTATATCGCTTTTCTTCAGAAGAAATGCTGAGTCGCTACGAGCGTGGCTGGCAATATCACAACCTATTCAATAATCTTGAGGGTGAAGAACTCAATTTTCTTAAAGAACTCGCCAGACGCTATAAATCCTGGTTGCAAGTTTGTCTATGATCTTTCAACCCGTTGAACTCACGTTAACCGAGAAGTATTGGGGATGCTCCCAGAAAAACTAGTTTTTGCTCCTGATTCAAAAACAATTTTTAGTTCAGAACGTATTTTGAACAAAAGTTGTACAAACTTAAACCATAAGCTAAACAGCGTTACTTTAATTACAGTTCATGATTAATACAGATTAGTTCAGAAACTGGAATCAATCATGAAATACACTCAACAATCAACTAATTTTGTACTTGTCTTCTTTACAGTTTTTTGCTTGACGACAATTTCTGGTGGAATGTCACTCTGGTTAGCTTTCCAACCCCAACTCTCAAAATATCAAGTTGGCATCCTAGAAGACAGCAGGGCAACTTGGCAAATGGGTATCGGATGTATATTTGGTTTATTAAGTAATAATGCGGCTCAACTCCTAGCTTCAAAGAAAAAGTCCGGTAGTGAAGAGGAATAATACTTGAGCTTCCGTTTACAAATAAGCTATTTTTCGTTTAATACCTAATTTCAATTTGACGCATATAGTAAGTATGACTGATAATTCAGTAAAACGGGCTAGGCAATCAATTTCAGCAACTCCAGAAGGACTTGAACAAGCCCAAAAAGCCTTACAACAAGTCTGTAAAGGAAAGAAAATACTACTAGCAGATTCTGCATACGTAGGACGTACTGTTGTTCAGAATTTTTTTGCTGGTAGACCTGTTGGTATAGAAAGCTTTCAAACCATTTGTAAACAATTAGAGCTTGACTGGCAACAAGTTGCTGGACTATCTTCACCCAAACAAAATGAGGACTTAGAAATTGCTAAACTTGTCCAAGAGGTACGTTCCTATATCCAGCCTTATATTCAGCAGCGTTGCGATACTATGCGAGTGTTGGATATGTCTCAACCAATTGGTTTAGATGATATTTATATCAGCGTTAACATTTTAGAAAAAATCACTAGAACGGGACGATGGGAATTAGACCAACTGCTGCGGGATGTTTCATCTAAAGATTTTGACCGTTTTAATCTAGGAAATGTTCGAGAAGAGCGAGTACCAGGGGTAAAAGCAGTACAAAGATTTTCAAAACTAGTGATTTTAGGCAAACCCGGCTCTGGAAAAACAACATTCCTCAAGCATTTGGCAATGCAGTGTATTTATGAGCAGATAAATCTGGTTCCAGTTTTCATCACTCTCAAGGATTTTGCAGAAGCTTCCGAACAGATGGATTTGTTAAACTATATTGCTCGGTTAATTGATCTGCCCTCACAAAAAATCGAAGATATTGCATGGCTAGTAAGGATTCTACGGGCAGGTAAAGTATTTATTTTATTAGATGGATTAGATGAAATAAAAGATACTGATAATAGTCGAGTTTTTCAAGAAATTCGGACTTTCGTTGCAAGATTTCACAGCAATAGATTTATAATAACCTGTCGCATTGCTGCGAAAGAATACATCTTTGATAATTTTACAGAAGTTGAAATTGCAGATTTTGATGACGAACAAATTACTAATTTTGTTAGTAAATGGTTTAGGAGTAAAAATGACTTAGTAAAAGCTAATAAGTTTCTAAATAAGCTAAAAAAAGAACAACCTATAAGAGAATTAGCAACAAGTCCAATTTTACTGACATTACTATGTTTAGTGTTTGAAGATACTGGGAGTTTTCCGTCTAATCGTTCCGAGTTATATAAAGGTGGGTTAGATGTTTTACTAAAACGCTGGGATGTAACACGAAACATTGAGCGCGATCAAGCTTATAAAAAGCTTTCACTACAACGTAAAGAAGATTTGTTAAGTCAGATAGCTTATTCAAACTTTGAAGCAGGTAATTACTTCTTTAAACAAAAACAACTTGAACGACAGATTACCGAATACATTCAAAATTTACTTGATGCTAATACTGATCCAAAAAAGCTGGAATTGGATAGTGAAGCGGTGTTGAAGTCGATTGAAGCACAACATGGGCTATTTGTAGAAAGGGCGCGCGGAATTTATTCATTCTCGCACCTAACATTTCATGAATATTTTACAGCCAGACATATAGTAGAAAATTGTAATCCAAAGTCAATGGAAGATGAAATGCTCAATATGTTAGTAAATCATCTAACTAAAAAACGTTGGCGAGAAGTTTTTTTATTAACGGTTGGAATGTTAACAACCTCAGATTGTTTGTTGCTTTTAATGAAAAAGCATATTGATCAGTTATTGGCAAGAGATGAACAATTACAGCAGTTTTTGCAATGGGTGAATGAAAAATCAATACTTCTTTCATCTAAAGAATACAAACCTGCGGCTATTCGAGCTTGTTATTTCGATTTTGATATAGCACTAGATCGTGATCGGACATTGGCCTGTCTTCTTGATTTTCCCTTTACCCGTGCTTTCACCTGTACTAGCCTTGTATTTCGTGCTACAGGTCGTGAAGTTGTCGATACATTTCTTGATATTACTTTAATTGATGATTTAAGAGACTATCGTTCCCTGGAACCTGCTCTTGCTATTGCTTTTAAGCGTGCTATTACTATTAATTCTCTTGAGAGTATAGGGGTTGACCCCAAACTTGTAGAATTGTTAAAACAACTCAAACAAGAATTACCTGAAGCAAATAGTAGTAAGGAAATATTAGAAAGCTGGTGGGAAGAAAAAGGTCAAGCCTGGGGAGACCTTTTAAGAGATATTCTAGTTCCATATCGGACTTTAGGTGAAACTTGGCATTTCGATAATTTTACTGATGAACAGAAGAAGTTACTGGCTCAATACTACTATGCCAATATGCTACTAATAGTATGTTTGAATAGTGATTGCTATGTCAGCCGGAATGTACGACAGGAAATCGAGAATACCTTATTTTTACCATGCAGTAATCGTTAATCCAAGTAAGAAAACTACGTAATAAACTGCTCCTAAATAAAAACTGCCAATCGCTTTTGGTAAGGTTTAATGCCCACCTTCCGCACCCAAAGTGTTACACATCAGTAAAAAGCAGATGGAGTAGTACGTAGCAAATAAGTAGGATCTAAGAGAAAATAGGATTAATGAAACGGGAGTTCGACGGGGAGAAAGAGGCAGAAAGTTTGCTAGATAACAAGCAAGAGAAACTGGGTAGGTCTAAGCGATCGCTAAGATTGATTTAGAAACACAAAAAGAAAAAAGAGAAGATTTTTAAACAAATAGCGCTGCCCAATGCCCCATGCCCCTAAATCCTAAAAGCTGTTTGTTTACTACTCGTAGGGCTAATAGGCAATGGTTGAGCCGCTTTCAATATGGCATCCAGTAATCCTGGAAACAGCACCTCTAAATCTTCACGCCGCAGGATGTTAATGTGCTGTGTCCCGGATTTCCGTGTCAAGACTATCCCCGACTCCCGTAAAATTTTAAAATGATTGGACATCGTAGACTTAGCGATCGCAAAATCAAAACTGGCACAGCATTGTTCCCCCTCAGTAGCCAACCGCCGCACAATCTCTAGCCGGACTGGATCGCCCAATGCATACAGCACTCCCGGTAAAGAAATATTTTTTCTATCTGGATGATAAAGAAATCTCATAGTTGCATTATCTCATCAGGTGGCATATATTTTTATTATTCGATATTATCGAATTATAGAATTAATTAGGAAGGCAATTTTATGTCATCCATTACAAATGTCACAGAAGCCACATTCAAACAAGAAGTCTTGGAAAGTGAAATCCCGGTATTAGTGGACTTTTGGGCCCCGTGGTGTGGCCCTTGTCGAATGGTGGGCCCAGTTGTCGATGAAGTTGCTGCTGAATACGAAGGACAGGTGAAATTTGTGAAGCTGAACACAGATCAAAATCCTACTGTCGCCAGCCATTATGGAATTCGCAGCATTCCGACGCTGATGGTTTTTAAAGGCGGTCGGCAGGTCGATACTGTCGTTGGGGCAGTTCCAAAAACCACCTTGAATAAGACCTTAGCACAGCATCTTTAATTTAAGTGAAGGGGGAGTAGGGGAGTAGGAAGCAGGGAGAAAATTTCTCTCCTCTGCACTCTTCCTACTTACCCTTTGCTTCTTGTGCCCCATTCCCTACTCCCAATTCCTAAATTCTGTTTCAACTAACGGGGAAAGAGCGAAATGGACTTGAAATTGCATGGTAAATCCGCGCTGGTGAGTGGCTCAACCGCAGGCATTGGTTTAGCGATCGCTCTTGGGCTAGCTCAAGAGGGTGCATCAGTGATTATCAACGGTCGCTCTAAAGAACGAGTAGACCAAGCGATCGCTAAAATTAAGCATTCTACACCCGACGCGAATGTTTCTGGTGTTGTTGCTGACACAGGTACTGCATCAGGGATAGAGAAGCTTTTTCAAGAGGTTCCTCACGTTGATATCCTGATCAACAATTTAGGTATTTACGAGCCAAAAGCCTTCTTTGATATTACTGATAAAGACTGGTTAAACATATTTGAGGTTAACGTCCTCAGTGGAGTCCGTTTGAGTCGGCAATATTTGCAAAAGCAGCTAGAGCAAAACTGGGGGCGGATAATTTTTATCTCCAGCGAATCTGGCATTCAAATTCCAGTGGAAATGATTCACTACGGTACAACTAAGACAGCACAGCTAGCCATTGCACGAGGTCTAGCAGAAATGACTGTCGGGACTGGAGTCACAGTAAACTCCGTCCTACCAGGGCCAACCCGCTCAGAAGGAGTTGAAAAGTTTATTAGCAACCTGGCACAGGAACGTAGTATTGATCGCTCCCAAGTCGAGGCTGAGTTTTTTCAAAATGTGCGTCCAAGTTCCTTAATCAAACGCTTTGCAACTAATGAAGAAGTAGCAGCGATCGTAGTTTATCTTTCTAGTCCCGTAGCTTCAGCAACTAATGGTGCAGCTTTGCGGGTAGATGGTGGCGTTATTCGGTCGATTGTTTAGTTTGGGCGGGAGTGGGGGATGAGGGAGCAGGGGAGACAAGGGGACAAGGGGACTTAAATCAGAACTTGCAACAAGTGTTTCCCCTTGTCCCCCCTGCCCAATGACCAATGACTAATAACTAAAATATTTGGAGATAAAAACCAATGACTGGTGATATCAACTTATTCTCTCCTTACCAATTAGGGAATCTGGAACTACCTAACCGGATAGTAATGGCACCCTTAACCCGAAACAGGGCAGGCCAGGGAAATGTACCACACCAACTGAATGCTACCTACTACGTCCAACGTGCTTCTGCTGGACTGATTATTTCAGAAGCAACACAGGTAACTCCTGAAGGACAGGGCTATCCTGCTACACCAGGAATTCATTCACCAGAACAGGTGGAGGGCTGGAAGTTAGTAACCGATGCCGTACATCAGCAGGGAGGGAGAATTTTTCTGCAACTATGGCATGTAGGCAGAATTTCTCACCCTGACTTCCAACCGAATGGAGCTTTACCTGTGGCACCTTCTGCCATTGCTCCTAAAGGTGAGACCGCAACTTATCAGGGGCCCAAACCCTTTGTTACTCCCCGTGCTTTAGAAACTTCAGAAATACCACAGATAGTCGAACAGTATCGTCAGGGAGCGGCAAATGCTCTAGCGGCTGGGTTTGATGGGGTAGAAATTCACGGTGCTAATGGTTATTTAATAGATCAGTTTCTGCGCGATCGCACCAATCAACGTACAGATAAATATGGCGGTTCCATTGAGAATCGCGCCCGATTCCTGTTGGAGGTGACGGAGGCAGTAACTAGTGTATGGGATTCTACCCGAGTAGGAGTACGTTTATCTCCCAGTGGGACTTTTAACGATATAGGTGATTCTAATCCCCTAGAGACATTTGGTTATGCGGCTCAAGCGTTGAACCAGTTTAATTTGGCATATCTGCATATTTATGAGGCAACAGAAGCAGATATCAGACATGGCGGAATAATTGTACCCACTAGTCACATACGCGATCGCTTTACAGGTACACTCATCGTCAATGGTGGTTATACTCGTGAAAAAGGCGATGCTGTACTGGCAAACAAAGCAGCAGATTTAGTTGCCTTTGGCACATTATTTATATCAAATCCCGATTTACCCCGACGCTTGGCTTTGAATGCACCACTAAACGAAGCAAATCAAGCAACCTTTTATGGTGGCGGTGAACAAGGATATACAGATTATCCATTTTGGTCATCTGCTAATGAGCAGGTAGTCAACACCTAATTTATGTCATCTAAATAGTTCAAACCCAAGTTCCGCACTCTGAGGAGATTCTCGGTTTTTCCAGGATACCAACATCGGTAAAATGGTTGTGCAAGTTGGTCATAAACTATGAAAGAGACTTTAGAAGAAGCGAAAATCAAAGAACGCGTTAACGATTGGTTAGCTGCATTTAGTCCAGGCAATAAACCATTTGATTTTTCTGTTTTAGATAATCTCTACTGGCAAGATGAAAAATTCCTAGCCTTCGATACTCTCTCACCACAGACTACTCGAATTCAAGGATGGCAATCCTATGAGGAAGTCTGGAAACCTTTCATGGTTGCAATAGCACAGTGGCAAGTTAAACCAGTTGGAGATATTCGGATCTGGACAAATGATAACATTGCCGTCTCTGCTTTGATCTTCCGCAGTACCGCAACCACCATTGCGAAAGAAGCGGT
Source organism: Nostoc sp. CmiVER01 (assembly GCF_034531135.2). Taxonomy (NCBI): domain Bacteria; kingdom Bacillati; phylum Cyanobacteriota; class Cyanophyceae; order Nostocales; family Nostocaceae; genus Nostoc; species Nostoc sp. CmiVER01. Next base: position 279,427 of record NZ_JAVRBU020000008.1, on the reverse strand, counting down.
TGTAATTACGGCTCATGCGACACTTGTATGGGAGAACCGACAGGGACAATGGCGTATTATCCACGAGCACATCTCTAACCCCGTTAACATAGATACCAATTAGAGAAGAACACATTACAGTGTCCTGTTCTCTAATGCTCTTGAATCACTCTAGGCAGAGTAAAATCCGAAACCCTTTCATAACTTAACTATCAGGAGAATTTCATGAGTTCCATCACCCAAACTCAAGCTTTAGATGTACCGAGTGCGATCGCTCAACGTCGTTCCATCAAAACTTTTAAAACAGACCCCATCGCCCCAGAACTACTTAAGCAACTGGTAGAGTTAACCGTAGCAGCACCTAGTAGTTATAATATCCAGGACTGGCGAATTATTATTGTGCAAGATGAGGCGCAAAAAGCAGCACTATCAGCAGCATCGTGGAATCAACAGCAAATTGTCCAAGCACCTGTAACCTTTGTGTTTGCCGCCGATCCTAACGCAGGCGAACAAAACTTGGCCCCGATTCTAGAACGGGGACTTGAAACTGGGGCATGGAATGAAGGCACGGTAAACTACTTTAAAACCGCCATCCCGCAATTTCAAGCTGGATTAGGCGACAAACGACGCGAATATGCGATCAAAGATGCCATCATTGCCGCCACTCATTTGGTGTTAGCAGCAGAAAGTTTAGGATTATCCACTTGTTTTATGAATGGTTGGATTGAAGATCAGGTAAAACAAGTGATTGGTGCTGGGGATAATCCAGATTTAGCGATCGCTGTTTTAGTTCCCGTTGGCTATGCAGCAGAACCACGTTTAAATCCAGGTCGTTTGCCATTCTCTTCCAATGTCTCTGTAGACAGAATCGGTAACCCTTATGCAGGGTAACTTTTCCTAAATGGGGAATGGGGAATGGGGAATAGGTGATAAGTCTTTGATACTCGCCAACGAGTCTTTAATACTCGTGAATGAGTCTTTGATACTCGCCGACGAGTCTTTGATACTCGTGAATGAGTCTTTGATACTCGCCAACGAGTCTTTGATACTCGCCGACGAGTCTTTGATACTCGCCAACGAGTCTTTTATACTCGTGAATGAGTCTTTGATACTCGTGAATGAGTCTTTTATACTCGCCAACGAGTCTTTTATACTCGCCGACGAGTCTTTGATACTCGTGAATGAGCCTTTGATACTCGCCTCTGTTGGGTTTCGTTCCTCAACCCAACCTACTAGCGCTTTTATACTCGTGAATGAGCCTTTGATACTCGCCTCCCCTGCTCCCCCTCGCCTCCCCTGCTCCCCCTGCCCCCTTCCCCCTCCCCAACCATGTCCCTACCCTCCTTTCTAGCGCGTCGTTCGTTCCACTATGCCTGGATCGTAGCTGGTTTAACCTTCCTAGCCTTGCTCGTTGCAGCCGGAATTCGTTCTGCTCCTGGAGTTTTTATAGTGCCTCTCGAACAGGAGTTCGGCTGGAGTAGAGCAACTATATCTTTGGCAATCTCCATTAATTTAGTACTCTACGGCTTGATTGGCCCTTTTGCCGCCACAGTTATGGAGCGGATCGGCATTCGCCGGATGATGGTGTTCTCACTTGCTGTAATTGCTCTCGGTGTCGGTTTAACTACTTTGATGTCAGCTTCCTGGCAGCTAGTTTTGCTGTGGGGTGTAGTTGTCGGTTCTGGTAGCGGAGTTATCGCCCTGGTTTTGGGTGCTATTGTTGTTAATCGATGGTTTTTTGAGAAGCGGGGTCTAGTTCTGGGCATTTTAACTGCCAGTACAGCTACGGGGCAACTGGTATTTCTGCCGATGCTGGCCTCAATGGCTGATCGCTTCGGGTGGCGAACTGCTGCTCTGGCTCTTAGTGGTGCAGCACTTCTAATTATTCCAGCGATCGCAGCCTTTATGCGCGATCGTCCGACGGATGTCGGTTTGCGACCCTTTGGCGACAACAGCGAAACTGTGGAAATATCGCAGCCTAGAGCAAATTCCATCGCCTCTACCCTCAACGCCCTCTGGCTGGGAATGCGTAATCGAGACTTCTGGCTGTTATTTGGTAGCTTTTTTATCTGTGGTGCAAGCACAAATGGGTTAATTGGAACTCATTTGATTCCCGCTTGTATTGACCACGGTATCCCTGAAGTCAAGGCTGCTGGTCTATTGGCAATCATGGGACTATTTGATTTTTTTGGAACTACTATGTCCGGTTGGCTATCCGATCGCTGGAACAATCGCTACTTATTGTTTTGGTACTACGGACTGCGGGGTTTGTCTTTGATTTTCTTGCCCTTCAGTTTCAACTTTTCCTTTTATGGACTTTCCATTTTCGCCGTTTTCTATGGACTTGATTGGATTGCCACTGTACCACCGACAGTCCGTCTTGTTGCCAACGTCTTCGGTAAACAAAATGTCGGCGTGATGTTCGGTTGGATTGTAGCAGGACACCAACTCGGTGCAGCCACAGCAGCATTCGGAGCCGGAGCGTTGAGAACTTGGACGGGTAGTTATTTACAAGCGTTTATTTTCTCAGGCGTTCTCTGTCTAATCGCCGCAGTTTGTGTACTGCAAATTGGTCAAAGTCCCACTAAGGGCAATTCACAGTTATCTTCATTCACGCTCAATCCTTAATTTATAGCTGGTATGTACCTTGATTTATCAAATAAATCCTTTGGTTCATAATACTCTCGCAGTAAAAACCTATTGAGAGTATCATGTTAAAATCCCTCAATATTTTCACAACTTTGATAAAGTGTCAAAACAATTAATAGCAGAGGATGAGTAAAAATGAAAACCGAACACGAACGCGAACAATTAATTAAAGATATCAACATACTGCTAAATCAAGCTTATGACAGTACTTTAGACGAGATTTATGCTCTACTAAAACGTATAGATGATGAAGAGGATGAAGAGGATATAAAAGCTATTAGAGAAGCTAGGGAAGATAGACGCATCAATGGTACTGTGTCTTGGGACGAATATAAAGGATATGAGAAAGAAACTGCGTAATGTATCAAATTGAATTTACTAAAGGTGCAACAGAACAACTAAATAAACTCCCAATCAACATTAAAAACCGCATCGATTAAAAAATTTTAGCTTTAGCTATAGAACCTCGTACCAAGAGGGTTACAAAATTAAAGGATGAAGAAAATACTTATCGGATTCGAGTAGGTGAGTACCGAGTGATTTATGAAATATATGACAATATTTTGTTAATAAGTGTAGTTAAAGTAGGGCATCGCAGTAAGGTTTATGAAGATGAAAGTTGACATCCAATCAAAACTAAGAACTATCATCAACTGTTAATCCTAACAAGGAGAATTAAATTTATGGCAACAACAGCTTTAATTGTCGGTGCAGGTAGTGGACTAAGCGCATCTTTAGCTCGCCTATTTGCCAAAGAAGGATTCACCGTAGCTTTAGCGGCTCGCCAAATTGAAAAACTCACTCAATTAAGCAGTGAAATTGGCGCAGTTAGTTTTGCTGCTGATGCCTCAAACCCAGATGAAGTAGAACAGTTATTTATTGATATTGATAATAAAATTAGTTCCCCGAATATTGTCGTTTACAATCCTAGTTACCGAGTGAGGGGGCCTCTTGTTGATCTTGACCCTGGTGAGGTGGCAAAAACCCTAGATGTAACTGCTTATGGCGGCTTTCTCGTTGCCCAAGCTGCTACCAAAAGGTTTTTGCAGCTTGGTGGCGGTGCTATCTTTTTTACTGGAGCCTCAGCGAGTGTCAAGGGTTATGCTCAGTCTGCTCCCTTTGCAATGGGTAAATTTGCACTGCGCGGTTTGGCTCAGAGTATTGCTAGAGAATTAGCACCAAAGAATATTCATGTGGCGCATTTCGTGATTGATGGGGCAATCCGCTCCACAGTCCGCCAAGATCCAGCAGATAATCCTGATAGTACTCTTGACCCAGATGCGATCGCTCAAACTTATCTCAGCATTTTACGCCAACCTCGCAGTGCTTGGACTTATGAAGTAGAACTACGCCCGTGGGTAGAGAACTTTTAGGCAAGACAATTGTTACAAGAATAGTTTTGCAGGTATGAATATTGATTTTGGTGCAACTGCTACTGATTATGCAAAACACCGCGCTGGCTTTCCCAGTTCATTATTTAACAAACTGTCTGAATATGGTATAGGTTTACCAGGGCAGAATATTGTTGACCTTGGTACAGGAACAGGAACATTAGCGCGGGGCTTTGCCGATAGAGGTGCTTATGTCATTGGCATAGATCCATCAGTTTCACTTTTAGAACAAGCGAGACTGTTAAGCGAATCTATTGAACTCAAAGTAGATTATCGAGTTGCAACTGCTGAGAATACTGAGTTACCAAACGCAAGTGCGGATGTGGTGACAGCCGGACAGTGTTGGCATTGGTTTGATCGTCCCCGTGCTGTCCAAGAAATTACTCGAATATTGAGAAAAAATGGCTCGATCGCGATCGCTCATTTTGATTGGATACCCTTAAAAGATAATGTTGTTCAAGCAACAGAACAACTGATCAAGGCTCATAATCCAGCGTGGAATTTGGATGGCGGTAATGGAATGTATCCCTTGTGGTTACAAGACATTGGCGAAGGAGGATTCCGAGAAATCCGCACATTTTCTTATGATGTATTTGTGTCTTATACACACGAAGCTTGGCGGGGAAGAATTCGTGCTAGTGCTGGTGTGGGAGCCAGTATGACACCAGAAAAGGTAGAAGTATTTGACCAGGAATTGGCGACATTACTCGAAGCAACATATCCTACACCAATTCTTCAGGTTCACCATAGAGTTTGGGCTGCGATCGCCAAATCACCGCTATGAAAAAGTATAATGGTCGCTGCCATTAAAGATAAAGGTTTTCGGTAACAGACAAGGCAAAGTATTAAGCCAAGACTAATTAAGGCGATTGTTCGCAGAGGGATTTCTTACCTCCACGCGATCGCGCCACCCACAGACATGCAAAAACGAAAACCAATGTCTTGCTTGCAAACTACAGCAGCTACGCCAGTTGAGCGTCTTATACAATTGATACCTGCTCATAAAATCAATTTAGATGAAAATACGTAGAACAAACTTAGAAATATTTATTGATAACTTTAAGCAAATCCTGCAAGGCTATAAATAATTTATGATTCTTTTATAAATATTATTTACATATCAACACATCAAAACTTTTATATATTAAAAAGCTTGATAATTATAGTAATAAAGGCTATATAACAGATTAAATTTCATATACTTACTTACTAAGGTTAGATAAGAAAATGCTCATAATAAATACTGAAAAAAGAGCAAAAAAATTGTTATAGGGCTTGCTATCTTTCCAAGCCTGAATTGTCAAGTCTGTGCACATACATTCTTTTTGATTAATCTAATTAATAGTTAGAGCAAGAAAAAATATTATTTTCTTGCTCAAAACATAAAAAGTAAATTTTCGTATTTCTTTATTTGGAAGAATAATTCACTATGTCTAGAAATAAAAGCCTGATAGTTGAAAACCAAGAAGAATTGTTTGAAGACTTATCAGATGAATGCTGCGAACAAATAACAGGAGGTAAAAGTTGGTGGAAGAAAGTTACAAAAACACTTGAGCATGCCACAATAAAAACTTTGAATAATGCAGGCAGCGCAGTAACTCAGGCTGGAGGCATGACAGCACTTGGAATTTACACAGCAGGTGAGCTAGCTTTAGAAGCAACTGGAATAGTGGGAAAAAACCAAATAGACGGAAATTAGACTAACAAAACTTAAACAATTTATTTATCTCATTTCTCAACTCTAGCCGAGAAATACACTTACTTAAGCTCTGCCTCTTTGAAACAACTAAAGGCAGAGCTTTTTGCTTACTACACTTCAAAAATGACTCGTGCATTTTTGGACTACCAAGGAATAAAATTAGCCACATAGCAAGCTGCCAGTGATAGCTTCTTTGCAGTAGAGAGACGAATATTGCAATTGTTAAAGCTAGTCTTGCTTGATAGGTTTGTTTATAGCGATCGCTTGTAGTAACATTTTTGGCAGCCAAAAAGATTCATATTTCCCAAATATAATTTTGGGAAATATGAATCTGGCTGGATAGTGGAAAATCCTGATGAAACATAATCTCCTTTTGGCAATAAGCTTCCTTCAATCAGTTTTACTGTCTTTTCACTCATAAGCTACTCTCTAAATTATTTGAAATTCTCGGTTTTGGAGTTGCAATTTTACTACACAACTTCTCGAAAAGCGCCATTATCCCTACAGATGAACTAGTTAATTTTTTTTAAGCATTACGTGTTTTTTTTTGTAATGCAAAATTATTAATAGCCCAGCAAAATAGTCCAGTATAGGGCTATAGCTCCATACTGAAAGCGATTTTCCATCTTAACTCTAGGACAATTCTTTTGGGTATAAAGTGCTAAAATACTTACTGTATATACACAGGACTTACGCAAAAACTCTCTGAAACTTTTATTCCTTTGTGTCCTTTGCGTCCTTTGCGGTTCGTTTTATCATGATTTTGCGTAAGTCCTAATACATTTTTGCAGCTTTCGCCCTCTTCTTTTCAGATTTTGTGAGAAATCCGAAAAAGCTGTCCGCACTATTAGCTTAAAAAACAATTGCACAATTTTAGGGAAGATAATCATGATCGATCTTTATTATTGGACAACCCCAAACGGTCATAAAATTACGATTTTTTTAGAAGAAGTCGGTTTGCAATATACCATAATTCCTGTGAATATTGGGGTTGGGGATCAATTTAAACCCGAATTTTTAAAGATTTCTCCTAACAATCGCATCCCTGCGATCGTTGACCAAGAACCCGCAGATGGAGGTGCGCCGATTTCGGTATTTGAGTCTGGTGCAATCTTGCTGTATTTAGCAGAAAAAACCGGGAAATTAATCCCTCAAGATTTACGTAATCGCACTCAAGTTTTAGAATGGTTGTTCTGGCAAATGGGAGGACTGGGGCCAATGGCGGGACAAAATCATCACTTTAGCGCCTATGCTCCTGAAAAGATTGAATATGCCATAAACCGCTACGTGAATGAGACGGGACGCTTATATGGAGTGCTGAATAAGCAATTAGCAGATAGAGAATTTGTGGCTGGTGATTATTCTATCGCCGATATTGCTGCCTATCCCTGGATTGTACCCTATGAACGCCAAAGTCAGAATCTAGAAGATTTTCCTAATCTCAAACGCTGGTTTGAGGCAATTAAAGCCCGTCCAGCAACAATTCGCGCCTACGAGAAAGCAGAAGCACTGAAAACTCAGGCGCTCGATCCAGATAAGTCACGGGATTTGTTATTTAACCAGTCGGCGAAGACTATTCAACCTTAAGCCTAATGAAATTGTCTTGTTACTATGGCGATCGCTAATTTAGCTCTAAACCCAGATCATTAGTCGCAACTATGGGCAACGATTTCTCACTATCTTCCTTTCCTGAATTAGAAACAGAAAGGCTCCTTCTTCGTGAGACAACGTTGCAGGATGCTGAGGCTATCTTTGCTGTATTCTCCGATCCAGGCGTGACTCAGTTTCACGATCTTGATACTTTCACTTCTATTGAAGAAGCCATTGCTGTTGTTGAACGTAGAGCCAAGCGGTTTGAGCGAGGAGATGCAATTCGCTGGGGAATTGCCCGTAAGCAAGACAACGTTATGATTGGTTCTTGTGGGTTTACATGGAACCCACAAGAACAGTCTGCTGAGGTTGGTTATGAGCTTGCCAATACTTTTTGGAGACAAGGCATTATGACAGAGGCAGTGCGTACCATCTTGCAATTTGGGTTTGAAAAAATGGGTTTGCGTTTTGTTGTTGCCCAAGTCATGCTGGACAACATAGCCTCTAAAAAGCTGCTAAAAAAGTTAGGTTTTCAGAGTCAGGGTGTACTGAAACAGCATGGCTTCTTCAAAGGGCAGTTTCACGATCTAGAGCAATTTGTGCTTAACAAATAAGAAAACCGAGTGAATAGGTTAGCAACGGATACAAGCTGATGTTGAGCTTAGTTTTTTAGTTCGAGGTTGCTGATTTGCGCCTGTAATTTTCCTTCTACTTGAAAAGGTAGTTGATGATAGTTGTTAGATTCATATTCTGGTGTCACTTTCCAATCATATCGTTGCAGCAACGTTGCCAAAAAAATCTTAATTTCCATCTTGGCAAACTCCATTCCAATGCATATATGTTCACCACCACCAAAACCAATTAAAGCAAAGGAGTCTTTTTTATCTTCTTCGCGGGGAGGGGCAAAGCGTTCTGGCTCAAAACTTTCTGGGTTAGTATAAATCTCGCTCATGCGATGCGTTAATCCTTGAGTAATAATCACCACCCAACCAGGAGGAATGCGGTATCCTGCATATTCAATTTCTTTTACAACTCCCCGAAATAGTACTACACCTGCGGGATTGTAAAGTCGTTCTATTTCTTTCAAAAAATAAGTCATTTGATTAAGTTGCTTAAGGTGTCCCAAGTTTAAAGGTTCATCTCCTACAACTTCTGCCAGTTCTTGGCGGAGTGTCGCGCGCCATTGCGGACGCGCTGCCAGTTCAACCATTGCCCACGTTAAGGATGTAGCAGTAGTGAAATGTGCCGCATTCAATAAGTGTATCAGTTCGTCTATAATCTGTGAGTCGGCTAAAGCATTCCCCTCTTCATCTACTGCTGCTAAAAACAATCCTAATACTTCACAAGACTCCTGTAAGTTGCCTTGAAGTTTGCGTTCGCTGATAATTTTTTGTAAGAAAGCTTTAAGCTGACGACGAGCATTTTGGGAACGACCATATTTTGTAAACGTTATATCTAGCCGCAATAATGCTAATGCTCCCTGCGTCAAAGTGTTATACAACTGTTCGATTTGCTCAACTTCGCTTTGTACTTGAACACCTAATAATAGCCGAATCCCAATTCGCAATGCTAACTGATTAAATTCATTCTTGATAAAAATTGGGCTGTCTTCTATCCAGTTTTCTAAGCAGTTGTTAACTTCAGTTTGCATAATGTCAAAATAGTTAGTAATGGCTTTTCCATGAAACGCTGGAGCCATTAAGCGACGAGTGCGGCGATGTTCTTCTCCATCTTGAAGCATCATTGGCCGCCCGAAAATATGCTCCATAGCTACTTTCCATCCTAAGTAGGAAGATACACGATCAGCTTGTTCTTGCAGAATTAGTCGATTTGCTTCCGTCCCTACCAAAACTGCATATTTCTTTCCTAAAATGCTAGTTTTAAAAATGGGCCCGTAGCGTTGGTAGTTCTTCGTCAGCCCCCATCCTTGAGTAGCAAATAATCGCAGAGTTTCACCTAAAATAGGTAGCCCAAAGCTACCGGGCATTTCCTCGGCTGGTTTTAGTTGTGTCATTTTTTTAAACTATAGGACTCAAAGTGTGGTGATAACTATTGAGTCTAGCTTTTACAAGATCATGCCGTCTCACGTTATCTTCCGAAAACTAGCGTTATCTTCCAAAAAATTCAGTGTAGCTTCTTAAATGCTTGAGGAGTGATGCCGATATATTTGCGAAAAACCTTGGTAAAATGACTTTGACTTTGAAATCCTACTATTTGAGAGACTTGTATAACTGAGAATTCTCGCTTTGCAAGTAAATATTTTGCTCTTTCGACTCGACATTTAGTAATATATTGGTGAGGTGCTATTCCCATTGATTGCTTAAATAAGCTAGCAAAATAATGCGGGCTGATCTGTGCGATCGCAGCAATTTCTGCTAAAGACAAATTTTGGTCTAAGTTATCGTTGATATAAGCAATGGCTTCTTTTAATTTATGTTTTGGTAATCCACCTGTATATTCTCGAATAATGAATTTTTGCGTCGAGTAACGTTTTAATAAATGCACTGCCAGCAGATTTACTGCTGACTCTATATACAAGGAACTATTAAATCCACTATTTTCTATTTCCTGCTTGAGTGTCAGTCCAATTTGTTGAATCAGTGGATCGTGGGTTTGCAGTTGTTGTACAATTTCAACTGCATCAGCATTTACTGACTCATAGGCAACACGAGTAATCATTGCTGGTTCAAGACCGATGTGGATAAAACCTAACTCCTGTTCAAATTGTACTGCTGGAGAAATTTGATGAGCAGGAAAAATACCGACATCAGTTGTTGCATAAGATTTACTTTGCCAGTGTCCGTTAATTTTTAATTTAGCCTGAAACTCTCTAGTATAAATAGTAATAATGTTCTGGAAAGGCAATGTTTCAGGGAGTTGATAGTTTGACTGGCGATGATAGGCAAAATAAAAACCATTCCAACCTGCGACTGGGCTAGAGATAATTAAAGGTTGTGGAAGGAATTGTTTTAGTTTGTCTGGTTGGGCGGCATTAATTCTAAGAGGCTGCTCTATTTGCATGAGACTCGCACGCTTTTTTATCGAAGAAAGACAAAGAAGATTTATTGAACAGTAACTCTTTTATACCATTTTGAATTTTAGATTTTAGATTTTGGATTGGAAACCGCTTACTGTATCTGGGTTTCCTTTGTCCTTTCAGTTAGTCTATTGCTATTTATCCCCTTAAGTATTTTAATGGAATTGGGCTTTTATATGATGCACAGCACTCTCCAAACCCAAGCCACTGAGCTTTCCCCGGAAGCACGAGGTACTGCTGTTTCGCTGTTCGCCTTCAGCTTGTTTCTCAGCCAGGGAATCGGCACACATTCAGTAGGATTGTGGATAGCTTCGGCTACATTTATTGCTTTATTCTAGTTAGTGTAGCGATCGCTCTGCTCTCTGTTTGGCTAGTCAATTCAGAAGCAAGTTGTACATAACTAAAACTTTTATAAATCAATCTTTGGCGCTAGTAATCAAATTTTGTTACTTCCTTTTGATTACTGATGAGCTTTGGTATCACTTTGAAACGCCCCTAGAATAATGTCAGCGCATTATCTTGCTAGACGACAGAGTAAAAGACGTTTTGGTTATTAGGGAATAAAACCTATGATTTTTTTAAAGTTTGCATAAATAGCTAAAAATCACCAGATAAGACTATTGAGCCTAGACCAAGAGAATTTGTAAAATTTAAAAAGGAGAATCATCATGAATTCATTGAAGATGTTCATCAATCCAGCAAAGATTTTTGCATTTGCCCTATCATTTCTTATATTCTGTTTTTCTACATCAGCAATCGCCGCGCCAAGCACGCTTGCTACTTTAATTATTACGGAAAAAGCTCAAATTACTGGAGGAAAGTTCAGTATCGACACAACAACACCAATTCCTTTGCCAGCTACAACAGTTATTCGCTCTGCTAAACTTTTTTTGCCAACTGGTGAAACTGGAACAATTAACAAGATTAAGATTTCTAGCCCAAATGGACTTGAATTTGGTTGTCAAGATATTAAGGTGAAGGACGGTGTTGATTTAATTAAAGCTTGTGGTGGGCCTGCTGTTTTAGAAGCAGGAGGAGTGATTACTTATGTAGCTGAAGGAAGTGGTTTTGCACCAGAACCTGACACCAAACTCACAGTTGTTTTATCGGATGATTTTTAGACACTACTTTCAAGCATAAATTAAAGCCACAAATTCAGTGAATAAGTCGATCTAGCTTTTATTCCAAGCACAAATTAGCTGAATCAGCTTCAGCTCTCAATATTTGTGCTTGGAATAGATGACCAAAAAATTTATAATTCATAAATAAATTTTAGAAACTGTACAGTAGCCTTTACTTAATTTTGAGTGAGTGTGGTCTTAAAGGGCGTGGATACTTCACTCAGTAGACCATACAATCTTTAAATTATAAATTACTAATTATGAATTATGTTGACGCTATGTAAATATATTACTTATGTCAATAATTTATCCCGTAACACATTTCAGTCTTATCTTGATCGAATGGGTATTAATCGGCTGGGCAATTCGTATGTGGCAGCAATCAACTAGCCTAGCAATGATTGTGTTGCCTATAGTACTAGTTAGCATTAGCTATGACAATATTATTCTTTCAATAGGAAGTCTGATTGGTGAAGGAGAGCTTTTAAAAACTCTCTCTATGCTGCGCTTTCTATTACATTATTTAGTTGTACCGCTATTTATTGTGATTGGTGTTGAACTCGCTCACCGCGCCGGAGCTAATTGGGCTAATACAGTAGTGCGGATTTTATCTTGGGTAATCGCATTGGGACTTACAGCAATAGATATTATCACTCGCTATACAGGGCTTCAACTAGTTCCAATAGAGTTCGCAGGAATCCTACGCTATCATGTTGCCAACTTGAGCGGCCCACCAATTATCACGATTGTAGTTAATCTATTTGTCGTACTAATTGGCATCGGTATTTGGTTTAGGCTGAAATGGCCGTGGTTATTTGTAGGAACCTTGGTTTCCCTTATTGGTAATGCTATGCCCTCTTATGCAGTAGGTACGCTTGCTGGAAGCTGCTCTGAATTGGTAATGGCAATAAGTTTGTTGTTAACTGAGGAACGCACACAGTTTTTTCTTGTTACTCAAGGAGAGACAAATTTTCTATCTAGTGACTAAAAACAGATCCAATAACCCACAACTTGCATAGAAGAAATACGTTCATACTCCAAAATGTAATTATGCAAATTAAATCATTACATACCGTTGTTATGAGCTTTTTGGTGTTAACTAAGCAGAAAAAACCTAAACTATGTAAAAATAAATAGAGAAAATGCATTTACCAAGGTAACTTAAAATATGAACGCTCTTTTAAGGAGATTCCTGGCTTGCTGGGCAATACCGAAGTTTGTTAAACCTTAAAAACTCATACTTATTACAGAAAATCAAAGATCAAGCAAAACTAATTAAGTTGGAATTAGCTGCTGTTAGAGAAGAAACTGATTTAAAGTCTTTAGACGAATCAAATTTTGTGCATGGAGCAAACCTGGTCATACCTAACAAAGAATTGTTTGACCTTTACCAATCCTGTTAAAATGCATCGATGTCAAAAAAGCAAAGTCTCATAAACAAAAAACCCGGTTGGTCTTTGGATGAGCGAGATCCAAAGTTCATAGAATCTCTAATGCCTCTGTTGGGCTTTTTCTATCACTACTATTTCCGAGTTCAAACTAGTGGCTGGGATAATATTCCACCCCAAGAAAAAGTCTTATTTGTCGGTTCGCATAATGGAGGACTCGCGGCTCCCGATATGACAATGATGATGTACGACTGGTTCCGGCAATTTGGTGTGGAGCAACCTATTTATGGTTTGATGCATCCGAAGGTTTGGCAGGTTAGCCCACCACTAGCGCAACTGGTTGCTAAGGCTGGAGCAATTATGGCTCATCCGAAAATGGCTTATGCTGCCTTGCGCTCTGGAGCGAGTCTGCTAGTTTATCCAGGTGGAGCCGAAGATATCTTCCGACCGCATTATTTACGTAACAAAATCTACTTTGTGGGACGACAAGGATTTATCAAGTTAGCGTTGCGGGAAAATGTGCCGATTGTCCCTGTGATTTCCTGGGGCGCTCACGATACGCTGATTATATTGGCTGACTGCTATAAAATTGTGCGGCAACTGCACGAATGGGGGATGCCTTGGCTGTTGGGGATTGATCCGGAAGTTTTTCCAGTCTATCTTGGACTGCCTTGGGGATTAGCAATTGGCCCGTTACCCAATATTCCATTGCCTGTGTCCATGTACACGCAGGTTTGTCCGCCAATTGTATTTCAACGTTATGGCCCCGAAGCAGCCAGCGATCGCTACTATGTCAATGAATGTTATGAATTAGTTGTTAGTCAGATGCAGCAAGAGTTAGATCACTTAGTAAAGCTAGCTGCTAAGTCTTAAAGCTATTGAGTAAAATTTGCATGTCCGACTTCTAAGCAGTTTGATTACAAACGAGTGAGGACAACAAGAAAATTGTCTTGCCAACGGTAAAATCTGCAAAAAATATTGACTGCATTTTTCAATTAATTGAATTATACCACTCCCCATTATTTTAAAAGTGATTCATAAAGCAATACTTTCGCCAAAAATAGAGATATATAGTATATTGATTGAAAACAATTGCTGCTCATTGGAGAAAAACTTTTTGGTTTCTTGACTGTTAGTTGATGCTTGATAACAGGTTTAAACTTTTACATACCAGATATTTCAATTAGCATAACGATTATGTGGGGAAAGAGCAAAATATATGCCAAGTATTTGCAATTATAATTTACCTCATACTCAAAATAGTTGAAATGCAGAACTGAGAAGGATTTTCAAACTTAATTTCCATTTTATGCAAGCATCTTAGCTTAATGCCAATATCAATCCCTGCTAAAGTAATTGAAGATGTTCAGCTTTACTATATAACTTTATAGTAATATTGATTTAAACCGCATCTGCCTTGAAAACCGTAGTTTATCGGAATTAGGAAAAAGCTCAAAACTCAACCAGGACTGAAAAATCTAGATTTCAAATAAAATAGACGGGTTTAGACGCATTTAATTGTATAGAGTTAAATGACAAATAAACCTCTATTTTGGTAAGACAAGTAAAAACTTTATTGAATAATTTTTGGATGATTATGCTAAATCTTGATAATTATAGCAATCAGAAAAAAAACCAAATATTGTTAGGTCTTGCGATAGTATTCTCATTAATATTGTGTGTTGAATTAGCAATTAGGGCTTATTCTTTTAACCTTGAGGCTTTAGCTAATTCATCAGGTCAATATTTACCTGATTTTTCTAAAACCATTGACAAAATAAGAGTAGATATAGAATACCGTTGTTTACTTATTATATATTTTCTATGGTTAATAATCAACAAAAAAAGAGATATAAGTTTTAGAAAAATATTAAAAAATAGTTCATTTTTTTTGTTAATTGCCTTTATAAGTTATCCAATAACTACTGACATTAATCTATACGTACATTATGGCTTGATGGATTTAAATGGAATTAATCCTTTTATTAATGCTGCAAGCACATTTACCTCAAAGTTATCTCCATTCCTGGTTTGGAAACAGACTTCAACTTATGGGCCTATATCTCAACTATTTTTTATGTTTTCCGCTATTTTCGTTGCAATCACCCCAACTTTGGGAATTTATGTATTTAAATTAATATGTCTTTCATTCCATATATTAAATAGTTCTTTAATATGGCAGCATTTAAAAACATCTCCTCATAAAGTTAATATAACAATTGCATATTTAGTTAACCCATTTTTGCTGTATGAGCAGGTTACAAATGCACATATTGATGTATTAATTTCTACAGTTTTAATTACTTTAATAATATGCCTAAAAAATCATAATTATATAACTGCAATTGTCACAGCTTGGATTGGTTTTTTAATTAAAACATTACCAATTATTTGGTTGCCTCTAATCTTTGTTTATTTGATTAAACAACAACGGTGGAAAATTATCTTTAGTGCTGTTTGTATCTCTTTAGGTATACTTTTTGCCACTTCTGTTATAGCTTTACCTACATTTGATGCTTGGAAAAGCCTTTTAAATCCTGGGGTTGGAGAAAAAGTAGGCTATTCATTATATGCTTTGGTAAAGAGTTTACTAAGTTTGAAAATTCTAAACCTTTCTCTAAGTTTCCAACATACTTTATACTCAATAATTAAACCTATAATATTTTCTATATTTGTAGTTTCTTACTTGATTATTTTGATAAAACCATATTGGAAAAAAAATTATTCGGAAACTAATCTTAGTATAAGTATAGGATGGGTTACTTTAATATTATTTATGTTTGCTGCTCCTTGGTATTGCTCTTGGTATTCTTCTGTGCTGTTGGGAGTCGTAGCTTTAAATATATATTCAAAAAGATTTGCAATTGCTAGCATTGGATTTTGCATTATAAGTGCTATTGCTTAGACGATAGTTTTTCACTCTTCCTTCTAAAACAAGAGTTTGCAGTAAAGCAAAGTAGAGATTAATATATATGCTAATGTAAAAATAAATCAAACTGCAACGCGATAGTCATTAGTTATCAGTTAAAAGTTTTTAATTTTTAACTCCTAACCTAACTTCTTTGCTAGCCGCCACTTACTGGTGGAATCAGCACAACTTCATCCCCATCTTGTAGTAGGGTATCTGGTTCAACAAATATTAGATTAATTCCAAAGCGGGTGATCTCACGCCATTGGGAGAGTTCGGGGTGTTCAGCTATGAGGCGATCGCATACTGTTTTGACTGGCATACTATTGGGAAATTCCAGCACTAGTTCCGAAACCCTAAAGGCTTCTTGATAAGCAGCAAACAATTTGACGGTGACGGTGATTGCAGATTTAGACATACAAAATGCTTTAGCAGTACTAGCAAGTTAATTTAATACTTGACAAGTACCCTGAACTCTTGGGCTTAATTATACATTACTAAGTACATGATTTCATAACGAAAAAATGTTTCTTAATCGCGGTACATTGGGTACATAAAACCAGTCTGGTGCTTCAGCCCTCTTTTCAGGCGGATCTGTAAATCGCCAGTATATACCAGAATCTTGTTCAATACAATATTGACTATCAGGATGAAGTTGCTCTAAAACAGGTTTAATTGAATCTGTAATTAAAATGCTTTGCGGGTGTTCCTGAAGATTTTTTACGAATGTACCATCTGAGTCTGGTAACTGGGTGTGGTCAGGTAAAGTTAATGCCGAAAAGGAAGTCATAGGCTTTAACCAAAGATTTGTCTGAACAATTATTCTATTTCGATGCTTTTAAGAGGGTGGACTGGAAAGCCCACCCTACAATAAACCAGATACCTCTTACCCAGCAGCCAGATTCCGCAGCAACTGCCGTATAATAAGTGATCACAGTTTTTGTAAAGCACCTTTAAAGCTAATTTTCAGCAACTTTTTTGAAATTTTATCTGCGGAATAATGTGATTTTCATGAAACACTAGGATCGTCAGCAGTTTTGATCTCTTTCAAGATTCTTTCTACTTGGTTAACTTTTTCACCTCTATTTTGTTCTTTGAAAATTTTTAAAGCTTTTTCTAAAGAAGATAGCGCTTCGTCTTTTTTATTTGTTTGCCACAATGCCAGTGCAAAATTAGTTAGCCCCTCGCCATAATTAGGATTAATTTCTAAAGCTTTTTTATATTGAGTAATGGCTTCTTCCCAGCGACTTTCGCTAGCATAAACCATACCCATTGCATTGTAAGCTAGAGCGTATTTTGGCTGGAGGCGAATCGCTTCTTGATAAGAACTAATTGCTTCTTCTGGTTTCTTTTGCCGAAAAAGCACATTTCCTAGTTGAAAGTGTCCAAAGGCATCGTCTGGAAATTGTTTTATGAATTTGCGTAAATTTTCCTCTGCACCTGTCAACTCTCCTTGATTAAATAAAGCATTGGCTTGTTGCAGCATTTGCGATCGCTGTGATGGCCCTGTGTCTGAAAACTGCGCTAGTTTTTGTGGTTGTCTCTCAACTGACTGTCCAAGCGAGTACAAAGAAACTTTTGCAGGAACCGCTAACACTAATGGTGATAAACCAATTACAGTGATAATACTCAGCGTCATACCGCTAAAAGATTGAACAAATGCTGATTTCAGTTTGCGCTTTACTTTCATCGCCCTGAATGCCTCAATAATGTTCTAAATATTTATTTATGATAAATGAGGTGTGTTATTGCGTAATGCATCAGAAGACAGACGGTAAAGGCGCACATATATGCGCCCCTACTAACCTCATTTAGAATTACTTACGTCCCTTCGCGCAATTTATCCAACACGCTTCTATCTTCTAATGTCGAAGTATCTCCAGATACCTCTTGTCCGGCGGCTAGATTTCGCAGCAAGCGCCGCATAATCTTACCCGATCGCGTTTTGGGCAAAGAGTCTGTAAAGCGAATTTCTCCGGGACGCGCGATCGCACCAATTTCTTTGACAACGTGTAGTTTGAGTTCTTTACTCAGTTCCTCACTTGCTTGATAAGTGCCTTCTAAAGTCACAAAAGCAACTACTTCTTCACCCTTAAGTTCATCTGGTTTACCCACTACCGCCGCTTCTGCAACTGCTGGATGCGAAACTAAAGCTGATTCTACTTCCATTGTACCGAGCCGATGCCCTGATACATTCAATACGTCATCCACACGACCCATTACCCAAAAGTAACCGTCTTCATCTTGCCTCGCGCCATCACCAGCAAAGTAAGTATAGTTACCATCTTTGGGTGGAATGTGTTCCCAGTAGGTGCGGCGGAAGCGTTCTGGATCGCCGTAGACTGTCCGCATCATTCCTGGCCAAGGATGTCGCACAGCTAGATAACCGCCTTCGTTATTGGGTACGGTGTTTCCTTCCAAATCTACGACATCTGCAATAATTCCTGGAAAGGGAAGAGTTGCGGAACCTGGTTTAGTGGGAATCGCCCCTGGTAGCGGTGTAATCATGATACCGCCGGTTTCCGTTTGCCACCAAGTATCAACAATTGGACAGCGATCGCCACCAATTACTTTGTGATACCACATCCAAGCTTCTGGGTTAATTGGTTCGCCGACGGTTCCCAACAAACGCAATGAAGATAGGTTTCGCGCATTCGGATGTTGTTCACCCATCTTAATAAATGCCCGAATTGCCGTAGGTGCAGTATAAAAAATATTAACACCGTATTTTTCAATTACATCCCAGAAACAGCCAGGATTAGAGGCACGGGGCGCACCTTCATACATCACCGTGGTTGCACCGTTGGAAAGCGGGCCGTAGACAATGTAGCTGTGTCCTGTAATCCAACCTACATCGGCGGTACACCAATATACATCAGTGTCTTGGAGGTCAAAGATCCACTTGGTGGTGATATGGGTATACAAATTATAACCAGCAGTTGTATGCACTACGCCCTTCGGTTTGCCTGTGCTGCCAGAAGTGTAGAGAACAAACAACATGTCTTCGCTGTCCATTGGTTCGGCGGGACAATCTGCTGATACACCCTTTTGCAAATCATGCCACCAATGATCGCGTCCTCCCAACTGCATATAAGTTTCTTGTCCGGTGCGCTTGACAACGAGGACATTTTCAACGCTGGGAACAGCACCATCAGCTAAGGCTTTGTCTACCTGTTCTTTGAGAGGAACGATCGCATCTTTGCGCCAACCACCATCAGCCGTAATTACCAGTTTAGCTTGAGCATCAATTAAGCGATCGCGCAAAGCTTCGGCACTAAAACCACCAAATACTACGCCGTGCGGTGCGCCAATTCTGGCACAGGCTAACATTGCGATCGCAGCTTCAGGAATCATTGGCATATAAATACCAACGCGATCGCCTTTTTGTACACCTAGTTGCTTCAAAACATTGGCGAACTGACAAACTTCCCGGTGCAGTTGGGCGTAAGTTAGGGTACGCGAATCACCTGGTTCTCCTTCCCAAATCAATGCTGCTTTGTTTTTGCGCCAAGTAGTGAGATGTCTGTCAAGGCAGTTGTAAGAAATATTCATCTTACCGCCAACAAACCACTTAGCAAAAGGCGGTTGCCAGTCTAATACTGTATCCCATTTTTGGAACCATTCTAATTCTGTTCCAGCCAAATCTGCCCAAAATTGCTGCGGATCAGCTTTGGCTTTATCGTAGAGACGCTGATAGTCTTCCAGGCTTTTGATATGGGCATTTTGCGAGAATTCCGAGACAGGATGGAAGAGACGATTCTCTTGGAGGATTGATTCTATAGTTGGTTGAGACATGGTTAGTTATGAGTGCGATCGCTATTGTGATTAAAAACTATTCTTAGCCCAGTTGTGCTAGACACTGTTTAGATTTTCATTAAGCTAGATAGAAATTGCCGAGTTATTTAGTTTACATTCATTTTCATCTAGCAAAAGCAAGCGATCAAGAAATGTAAAGAGGTTACATTGCAACCTCTTTACCGCCAATGTTGCAAAATATAAGTAATCTTGACAAAGAACGCCTGAAATTATGCCCCTCACTGTCGAAGCTAGCAGCCTATCTCTCAATGATGTTCATCGCTTTCTCAAAATAGAAAAGCTTTCTAATGCTTCATTTACAGACTTCTTAACTTTAGAACCACTCTCTGAGTTTGAACAGCAGGATTTATTAAGAATCAGAAACGACTTTGATCGTTACCTAAGCGACCGGAAAATTTCTGAAGGGTTGGTTAAATTTATAACAATCGCACCCTTGATGCGGCTCTCAGGATTCTACGATGTGCCGATTCGGTTGACAATGGAAGATAGCATTGCGATCGCAGTTGAAGATGAAGACAGAAAAATTACCGGACGGATGGATATTTTAGCAATAAATAATCCCCAAAGTAATATTGCGCCGCCTTTTTGGGTTGTAGTAATTGAAACGAAAAATAGTGCGGTTGAAGTGGGTGAGGGTTTACCTCAATTACTTACTTATGCTTTTAAAAGTTTAGATCAACAACCATCGGTTTGGGGCTTGGTAACTAACGGACTGCGTTATCAATTTGTTTATTTAAGACATGACGAACAACCAAGTTATCAATTAATGCCATTATTAAATCTGAATGAATCTCCCGGTGCAATTAAGTTGTTACAAGTTCTTAAAAGCATCTGCAAGTTACCAAATTTTCAGTAAAATAAACGTATAATTGCGGGGCGATCGCTGATGTCTGAACCTGCTACTTTAGAAATCATCTCTGATAATATTTCAGAGGACGAAGTGATTTTTCCTCCTGGTGATATACTTAGTGACGAACCACCCTTGGAAAGCGATCTACACCGAGAACAAATCGATTTGCTGATTCGCATCCTCAAATTGTGGTGGCGGGAAAGGCAGGATTTTTATGCTTCTGGCAATTTGACGATTTACTACAGTCCTAACCAGAAAAAATCAGAATATTTCCGTGGCCCAGACTTTTTTGTAGTTTTGGGAACCCAGAAAAAAGACCGTAAGAGTTGGGTAGTTTGGCAAGAAGACGGCAAATATCCCAATGTGATTGTAGAAATTTTGTCAAGTTCAACGACAGCAGTTGATAAAGGTTTAAAAAAACAAGTTTATCAAGATACCTTCCGTACACCAGATTATTTCTGGTTTGATCCTGTAACAATGGAACTTCAGGGATTTCATCTAGTTGATGGTAAGTATCAAGAAATCGAAGTAACCACTGATGGACGTTTGTGGAGTCAGCAGTTAGAACTTTATTTAGGAGTTTATGAAGGTAAATTAAGATTCTTCACTACTGAAAATGAATTGATCCTATCATCAGAAGAGTTAGCTGAACAAGAACGTTTACGCGCCCAGCAGGCAGAAGAACGCGTCCAGCAGGCAGAGCAAGAAATTGCTCGATTGCGGGAGGTTTTACGTACACAGGGCATCGACCTAGAGAATATTTGATGACATCAGGAAATTAATTAAAGACATTTTCAAGTTAAAATCTAGTTATCAATGTGTAAAAAAAGCGTAATCTTCTGAAAGTAGGGCATCGTTTGCAAGCAACAGAAATTAAGGATCAGCTAAAGTCCCTTATCGAGCAAGCCTCCTCGATAGATCATAATTTAGCGAGAAGATTAGATGAAATCAATCGTTGGATAAAAGACATCAAACCAGGTTCCTTGACTGCAAAACCCTTTGTCACGGCCTTTTTACTAGAGGTAATTACGGATTCGACAATTTGGCTGATAATCAAATCCTTACCTTCAGAAGAAGAACAAAAAGCAAAGTTCGACCTAATGACGCCGATTGAGAGATATTGGTATGGCTATTTATTTCCCAGATGGTTTAATGCAAGTGACTCCAAGTTTTATATTTGGAAGCAAAAATTGATGGCAGGCGAATTTAATCAGGTAGATGATGATATCATTAAATCAATAGCTCAAGATATTGTTCAGCGAGAAGGTAGTTTTTGGCAGCGTTATATAGCCGACCTTTCAATGGCAACAGATTTAATTGTTAGTCGTAACAATCAACCACTGTGCATTCAAATTACCAGTGTTAGTGAAGAACTTAATCATCAAAAGTACGAAGCTTGGCAAAATACACTGCGATCGTGGGAAATCGAGAGGGGGCTGTTCTTAAGTTACAATCCCAAGGATGCTAATTTTGTAAACCAGTTAGTCAACGTGGCCCTGTATAACAGTGATTACCTTTCTGGTGGCAAATATCTAAAATTTTCGTGAATTTTCAGGAATTTGATATTTCGGGTTTGTGTTCTAGCCTATATACTTACGTGCTAATTAGAGCTTTTATGGCTAATAAAAGAGAAACTCACTGCAACAATCAAGTAGATACATTTGCTGAAGCTTTAGCAACGGCGCGACAAATGCAGCAGAACTGGCTAACTTACGGTGTTAATTTTGTCAATATTTACGTTGAAGATGTGGAGGGAGACTGGCTAGAAACGTGGGGAAATGACGAGATTTTAGGCAATTTTCAATTAGATACTATCAAAGAATTTTTGGTAAGTAATGATAGTGTAGCTGTGAAAGTAAGAGAGCATTTAGGAGAGCGATCGCTCTTTGATTTTGCAGTAAACTTAGATGAATCTTGGAGAATTACTGAAACCAATGACAGGTTATCTGCTGTGAGACAATTGTTAGCTGGTGAAGGAAATAGTATTGATACAGATAATATCAGGTTATTGGATTTGGCAAATACTCTGGTGGGAAAGTTGGCAGAGATTTTGTGAAATTTAGAATTAATTTCTAGTAAATTGCTTCCAGACCTTATTTACATTTATCCTATTTAGTCCGTAAACGCAGATTTTGGATAAAAATCTCGCACAAAGGCGAGGGAGGATGAGCGAAAGGTAGAGGTGCTCATAACTGTAAATTTAGATTTTCTTATGGATGTTGAAGCAATAGTTACTCACGTTCAAGCATTTATAAGAAAGATTTAAGCATTTCTTGCAAATGTTAAAGCAATAGTTACTCGCGTTGAAGCATGTATAAGAAAGGTTTAAGCATTTCTAACAAACATTAAATATTTTCTTGTGAATGTTGAAGCAATTGTTACTCACGTTGAAGCATGTATAAGAAAGGTTTAAGCATTTCTAACAAACATTAAATATTTTCTTGTGAATGTTAAAGCAATTGTTATTCACGTTAAAACTTTGGTTAATAACGTTGAAAGTTTTCCTTGACAGCGTACACTCGACTTTAACCAGAGAAACTGGATTTGCCTCTATCTATTTGGAATCTAAACATCTGTTATTGTATGCATCAGTTAAGATGTCGCCAGATAAGGTAGGATACTTTGGAACCAATAACAGCTAGTGCGATCGCAATAAAATTTCTGTAGCTGTAGCTGTAGGGTGTGTTACGGCTTCCGTAACTCACCATTTCAGGTTGTCAATGCGTTACGCTAACACGGCAACAGCAATAACACACTCTATACTTTTTCAACGTCCAAAGAGGCAGTTTGGCATCAAAAACCACTTTTATCAAGATAGCTTTACCAACAAAAGTTAAATAAGTTTCCCTTTTGGGAATTATAGACCTATTGAAGCTCAGGCAAGTAGGTCAAAAGCATTGATTAGTGAAACTGCAAAACTATTTTACCCCTCGGTGGAAAAATTGGTTAACGAAATTGTGGCGGTTAACCACGCTTGGAAAGTGGCTTGTGAACTATTTGGACACGTTAATTTCTTGTAAGTCTTGGGTAGCTTAAGGCGATAGAAAATATAAACTCATTATTGTGCCTGAGTCTTTCTCAAAGCTTGGTTCTTTTGACGCAGTTGCTCGATTATTTCTTTACCGTCAAGTCGTTCTTGGCGATCAAGTTGCTCAACCCCGATCGCAATTTCTCTTTACAGTTCCTCAAACCGACCCTTGTAAATCCGTTCCCGTTCCTCCAACAGCCTAATACCTGCAAGAATCACTTCCTCAGATGAAGTGTATTTCCCGCTTGCAACCTGATTTTGAATGAACTGCTCAAGCTCGGTCGTTAAGGAAATATTCATAAACTATTACCATATTTTTGTTCTTATATTTTAATTCTTAGATGCTAACTGCCAGTAGTCTATTGCGATCGCATTCACTAAATGTTAAAACTTTTGGTGTATTGACTTATACGCAAATTACCCCACTTGCACTGCTCTCGCATACATTCAACCCTCTTCAAAATGCACCACAACCACGTTAAGCTGAATTAGAGTGGCAATTTATTGCGCTTTTTAATATGCAAATCTCTGTTCTTGTCAAATTTTAATTTTTTCTGCTTGAGAAACCCGGAATGCTAGACCGAATTTTTGATTACCTCGACTTTCACTTCAGCGTTGAAGCCCCTATAGTTCTGCTGATCCTGGTGCTTTTAGAGGCGCTGTTATCTGCCGACAATGCTATCGCCCTGGCTGCGATCGCTAGGGGGCTAGAAGACAAAGAACTTGAGCGTAAAGCTTTGAACTTTGGTTTAGTCGTTGCTTATGTGCTGCGAATCTCCTTGATTCTCACAGCCACTTGGGTGCAACAATTCTGGCAATTTGAATTATTGGGCGCTGCTTATCTACTGTGGTTGGTATTCCAACACTTTACCTCGGAAGAAGCCAAGGACGATCACCATCACGGGCCGCGTTTTGATTCATTGTTGCAAGCGATACCAGTGATTGCATTTACAGATTTGGCATTTTCTTTGGATAGCGTGACAACCGCGATCGCAGTTTCTCAAGAAAAATGGCTAGTGCTGACGGGTGCAACAATTGGTATTATTACGCTGCGATTCATGGCGGGATTGTTCATCCGTTGGTTAGACGAATATGAAAATCTAGAAGACGCAGGCTATGTAACTGTAGCGTTGGTGGGCTTGCGCTTGTTGTTAAAAGTGGTGAACGATAGTTTTGTTCCACCAGAATGGATCATGATTGCTGCCATCTTCCTGATTTTAGGTTGGGGATTTTCCAAGCGTGTTGGCACTGAATTGCCCCAAGTAGAACCAGAAAAAAGCGAAGTCTCGAAATAAAAAGAGCAGGGGGCAGGGGGAAATAACTAATTCCTAGTTCCCAATACCCAGTCCCCAGTCTCTAATGTCTTACTCGTGCAACCAAGGCGTTAAGTGTGGTTGCCAATTTACTAATTCTTCATCCTTAAACCATAGGGCTATTTCCTTTTGCGCGGTTTCTGGAGCATCAGAACCGTGGATTAAGTTGCGACCAATATTGATGCCAAAATCACCGCGAATCGTTCCTGGCTCTGATGTTAAGGGGTTTGTCGCACCAATAATCTTTCTGGCAGATGCAACAACACCATCACCTTCCCATACCATCGCCACCACTGGGCTAGAAATAATAAATTCCACTAGACCAGCAAAAAAGGGACGTTCCCGGTGAACATCATAGTGTTGTTCGGCCAATTCCCGACTGACTTGCAGGAACTTCAAACCAACTAAGGTAAAACCTTTAGTTTCAAAGCGACGGATAATTTCCCCTACTAATCCCCGTTGTACTCCATCTGGTTTAATTGCTAAGAATGTACGTTCCATTGTGAGCTCCCAAAGCTTAATAAAGTTTTTATTTTGTCATTAGTCATTTGTCTTTTGTCATTTGTCCCCCCGTAAGGGGTTTTGCACTCTTGACTAATGACCAATTACTAATGACTCTTGACCAATCAGAGTTTATCTCAGAAATTATCCTTGGGTACATATACGTTCCCAAATGAATGCGTTAAATTGTTAAATTGTGGGCGAAAAACAGAGGTTAGGAAGAAATGGGTGCTGATTCAACTGCTACATCTGACGAGGTGGTACTACCGTCCAATGGACACAAAGAAGTGAAAAACCATAAGCAAAAAAAGCTGTTACCACCTAGTCCTACCACAGGAGATTTACCTCGCTCCTGGAAAATTGAGGATAGTGAAGCCTTATACCGCATTGAAGGTTGGGGACAACCTTATTTTTCCATTAGCGCTGCTGGACACGTTACCGTATCACCCAAGGGCGATCGCGGCGGTTCTCTTGACTTGTTTGAATTGGTCAACGCCATGAAGCAGCGCAACTTGGGACTCCCCATGTTGATTCGTTTTTCCGATATTTTGGAAGACCGGATTGAGCGGTTAAACGCTTGTTTTGCTAAAGCGATCGCCCGCTATAATTACCCCGGTGTCTACCGTGGCGTGTTTCCCGTAAAATGCAATCAAGAGCGGCATTTGATTGAGGATTTAGTAAAATTTGGCAAACCTCATCAATTTGGATTAGAAGCCGGTTCCAAGCCAGAATTAATGATTGCTCTAGCTGTTTTGGATACACCAGGAGCGTTGTTAGTTTGCAACGGCTACAAAGACCGAGAATACATCGAAACGGCAATGTTAGCCCAAAGATTAGGGCAAACACCAATCATCGTTTTAGAACAGATTGAAGAGGTTGATTTGGTGATTGATGCCAATCGCCAGTTAGGTATTAAACCGATATTAGGTGTTCGTGCCAAACTCAGTACCCAAGGCATGGGACGTTGGGGAACCTCTAGTGGCGATCGCGCTAAATTTGGTTTGACAATGCCTGAAGTAATCGAGGCTGTTGACAAGTTACGCGAAGCTAACCTGCTTGATTCTTTGCAGTTGATGCACTTCCACATCGGCTCACAAATCTCTGCCATCAATGTAATTAAAGATGCCATCCAAGAAGCCAGCCGCATTTATGTGGAATTGTCGATGCTGGGGGCAGATATGAAATATCTTGATGTTGGTGGCGGCTTGGGCGTAGATTACGATGGCTCCCAAACCAACTTCTATGCATCGAAAAATTACAATATGCAGAACTATGCTAATGACATCGTGGCAGAGTTAAAAGATACCTGTGCAGAGCGCCAGATTACCGTACCAACACTGATTAGTGAAAGTGGACGAGCGATCGCATCTCATCAGTCGGTACTGATTTTCGACGTTCTCAGTACTAGTGATGTCCCTATTGATTCACCAGAACCTCCACAAGAGGGAGAATCCCCGATTATTAATTATCTTTGGGAAACTTACCAATCCATCAACCAAGAGAATTATCAAGAGTTCTACCACGACGCGGCACAATTTAAAGAAGAAGCCATCAGTCGCTTTAACTTAGGAATATTACGCCTCAGAGAACGAGCCAAAGCCGAACGCCTCTACTGGGCTTGTTGTCAGAAAATTCTCAAGATCACTAGACAGCAAGAATACGTACCCGATGAATTGGAAGACCTAGAAAAAATTATGGCTTCCATCTACTACGTGAATATGTCAGTGTTTCAATCAGCACCAGATTGTTGGGCGATCGACCAACTATTCCCAATCATGCCAATCCACCGCTTGGATGAAGAACCAACACGCCGGGGAATTTTGGCAGACCTTACCTGCGATAGTGATGGTAAAATCGACCGCTTTATAGACCTGCGCGATGTCAAATCGGTTTTAGAACTACACACCTACAAGCCCGGAGAACCATATTATTTGGGAATGTTCCTGAATGGAGCTTACCAGGAAATCATGGGCAATTTACACAACTTATTTGGGGATACTAACGCCGTTCACATTCAATTGACGCCCAAAGGCTATCAGATTGAACATGTTGTCAAAGGTGACACCATGACCGAAGTGGTGAGCTATGTCCAGTATGACTCCGAAGATATGGTAGAAAACATTCGCCAGCGTTGCGAAAAAGCATTAGAAGAAAAGCGCATCACTCTAGCAGAATCTCAGCGACTGCTACAAACCTACGAACAGAGTCTCAGAAGATATACGTACTTAAATAGTTAGGATTGGGGATTGGGGATTGAGGATTGGGAATTAATTGGAGATTAGTTATTCCCCCTGCCCCCTGCCCCTGCCCCCTGTCCCATTCCCTAACTTGCGTTTGTCCCCAACAATTCCTCTATCGCTTGTAACTCAAGAGGCGTATGTGATGGTGGAGTCTGACGGGCATCGGTAATCAGCCAGTCTAAAGCAGCCGCTTGAACATCTATTGCAGCACCAGTTTTATCCACGCAATAACGTCCAAACACCAGCTTATCGATTAAACGCACTCCTGGGCCCAGGCGCGACCATTCAAAAATTACACTGTTTTCTACTGTTGCACCACTACATATCCAACAATTAGGGCCAATCATCGCTGGGCCGACAATTTTAGCTCCGTCTTCGATTCTCGTCATGCCGCCAATGTAAACTGGGCCAGTGATATCCACTTTGTCCCAATTTATGGCTACATTTAAGCCAGTGTAGATGCCAGGAGCGACTTCATGACCAGGAATTTGTACATTCTTGATTTCACCTAGCAGTACACCGCGAATTGCCCGCCAATAATCTGGTACTTTACCAATATCTACCCATTCAAAGTCCATAGGGATGGCGTAGAAGGGGGCTTTGATTTCTACCAATTTGGGAAACAATTGGCCACCAATATCATATTCGACACCAGAGGGAATATAGTTAAACACCTCTGGTTCAAAGATGTAAATACCTGTGTTGATGTTGGTGCTGAGGGCTTCTTCTGTTGAAGGTTTTTCTTGGAAAGCTTTAACACGCCCCTCTTCGTCTGTTACCACCACACCGTAGCTAGAAACTTCTTCTTTGGGGACAGATTTTGTAATAATAGTGGCGATCGAGCCTTTAGCTCTATGCCATTTAACCGCCGCACTTAAATCCAAATCAATTAAAGCATCACCGCACAATACTACAAAGGTATCATCAAAAAAGGGTGAGAAGTCTTGGATGCGGCGCATCCCTCCAGCTGAACCAATTGCTTCGCCTTCCAGTTTCCCATTGTCATCAATTTTTCCTTCAAAGGAATAGGCAATTTGCACCCCAAACCGTTGACCGTCACGAAAATAGTTTTCTATTTCCTCAGCCAAATGACTAACATTGACCATAATTTGGTCAAATCCATGTTGGCGTAACAGTTCCAGCAAAAACTCCATCACTGGCTTTTGCAGGATGGGAATCATTGGTTTAGGAATTGTATAGGTAATCGGACGCACGCGAGTACCCTTGCCAGCCGCGAGAATCATCGCTTTCATAAAAATTTATTCCTCAACCACAAGCCAGTTTACTTTCATCAAGTGATACTTAATCATCAGTTTTTATTTCTGCTCTAAGTTATCCCTTAAACAGGGATAACAGTAATTAGTGGTTATTGCAACCATAGGTATACTTAGATGACAAGCGATCGCTTATCTTTTCAATTTACTCGGATTTTGGGGCTGAATCAAAAATCTGTAAATTATCTGTAAAGCTACTTATCATTTTCTTAGTTCATCGACTCCTCAAAAGGTTTGCCAGTCTTAGCTGAATCTGTAAGTAGCCGAACTTTAATTTCATCGTAGAACTCCTCTTGAAATAGCTCTACTTTCGATTGAGCCGAGAGTAACAGTAGTGCCCAGAAAACGCTAACTAGGTTACTGTGTTTAGAATCATGTCCAGACCCATTTTGCTTGAGATGCTTTGTCTGAGTCCACAACTCTACAAGTTGTTCTATATTCAACCAATTTTGTTCTAAATTTAGCTCCCTTGCTGACACATTCAACACCTGTTCCAGTTCCCCGGCTACTTCCGTCAGATTTTCTTGGTGAGCTAACTCCAGCGCCTCCCGCATACTTTGGACGCTAGGCAGCCGTCTGGGACGGATAGGTTTGCTGACTTTTTCTACCTGTTTTAGCTGGTTCGCCATAATCTGCAATTGCTTAATTAACTCTTGCAGAGTCACCCGACGCTTTGGTGGCGGCATTGCCGATGGACGACGACGCAATTGCCGTTCTAATGGTAGACGATGACCATGATGTGATATTCCGTCTTCATCTTCCAATAGAGAATCATCTACTACACCATCTGCAATATCTCCTACTGTTGACAATTGCATCAAGGTATTAGCTTTGAACAATACCAGCATTGATGCTGACAAAAATGCCTGTCCAGATTGAGACAAGTCCGATTCATAACCTCTTCCTATTGTCTCCGGTGCCATCAGTTCTAAGTAACGGTCAATCACCTCAATCACTTGGACATCCCAAGGGTCAATTTCTCCCTGTTCAGCTTGGTAAATCAGAAATGTGATTGTTTCTAATAGCTCGGAAGCTTCCATTAACGGGTTCTAAATTAATTAATGACAAGAATTGCCTGTTGGCAGTATTCCCAGAAATTTGTAATCAATCACCATTGTGAATTGTGAGATCGGATTCTGCAACTTTTGATATGGGGGATTGGGCATTACCGCAAGGCGGAAGTCAAAAGTCAAAAGTCAAAAGTCAAAAGTTTTGTATATTAAAGCTTTTGCATGGTATTGGGAAAATGACAAGGGGAAAGACTTGTTGGAAGTTCTAAACTTTTGTCACTTTGTCCCCTTGTCCCCTCTGCTCCCCTACTTCCCCTGCCCTCTTAATCAGGAGGTGGGTCACGAGGAATAGTGACAGTTGTTGAGACAAAGTTACTTGGCTTACCGCTCTTAATCGCATCGAAAGTGCCTTTAATAGTACCAGCAATGGGAACAGCAACAAGTGTCCCCAACAAGCCAGCAATCTCAAATCCCATCAAAATAGCTACAAAAATCCAGATAGGATTCAGTCCGATAAAGTTGCCAAGTAACCTGGGAGCTAACAAGTTATCTTTAAGCTGCTGCATGAGAATTGCCGCTATGGCAACTTGAACTGCCAACCACCAACTTTGCAGCAGTACTAAAATCGTCACTAGACCAATGCCGAGAGATGCCCCGATAAAGGGAATGAGTTCCGAGATCCCGATTAATATGGCAAACAACAAGGCAAAGGGCAGCTTCATTACTAAGAAAATTGGCGTCAGGGTTAGCACCATGAACAGTCCTAGCAATAACTGGCTGAGGAAAAAGTTCTGAAAATTTAGGCGCAAGGATGCGGTAAGAGGATCTGCAATATTAGAGGGCAAAAGATTGATCAGACCATACCAGACGCGATCGCCATATAAAAGCATATAAAATGCAAGCACGATTACTAACACTACGTCAAGTAATCCTGAGAGCAGTGTTCCAGCAAATCCCACTGCACCAGAAGCTAGTTGTTGTACCAGATTCTGAATGTTGGCATTGATTTGGCTGCTCACAACCCTTAAATCAATTGGCAAACGTCGTTGTTTTGCCAGCATCTCAAACTGCTTTAAGTTTTCTTGACTGGCTCCTAACCAATCAGGGATATTATTTAACAGTTGAATTGTTTGATCAATGATCAACGGTACTAGAGTGACGCCCAGAATCACCAACAGGGTTAATGTTCCAAGTAAAACTATGATCACTGCCTGAGTGCGCGTGATCCGGGCACGTTCAAAGAACTTAACCGGGTAATTTAGTAGAAAAGCCAGAATCGCTGCAATGATCAAGACGGTAATGGGATGCTGAAAATAGCGAAAAAGCACAGACAGCAGCCAGACATTGAGAGCGATAATCGGGCCGCTTAGACCATAAATTAACAGGCGTTGAAGGGAGGCCGAACGGCGCATCTTATGCAACCTATTTTAAATATTCTTTGAGAGAATTTGTAAAATTCTTGATGGTGCTGATCATCATCATAGATATTTTTAACAAAGACATGTATAAGCGTATCTGATAACAAGGAAGTAAATCAAAATGGACAAAACCGTAGCTGACCTTCGCAAAGACTACACCTTGCAAGGTTTAAGCGAACTTGAGGTTGACCTCAATCCGTTTATTCAATTTAAAAAATGGTTCGATCAGGCACTAGCAGCTCAACTTCCAGAACCTAATGCCATGACCATTGCTACCGCGACACCAGACGGTAAGCCCTCAGCCAGAATGGTATTACTCAAAGATTTTGATGAACGGGGCTTTGCATTCTTTACCAACTACAACAGTCATAAAGGACAAGAACTAGCAGAAAATCCTCAGGGGGCTTTAGTATTCTGGTGGGCAGAACTAGAACGTCAAGTGCGGATTTCGGGGTATGTGGAGAAAGTTTCCGAAACTGAGTCCGACCAGTATTTTCACAGCCGCCCTGCCAACAGTCGTCTGGGTGCGTGGATATCTAATCAAAGCGAGGTGATAGAAAGCCGAGAAGTCCTGGAGCGACGTTTGCAGGAGTTTAAGAGCAAATATGAAAATGAGGAGATTCCCCGACCTCCTCATTGGGGGGGCTTACGAGTGATCCCCATAGAAATTGAGTTTTGGCAAGGCCGCCCCAGTCGTCTGCACGATCGCTTGCTCTATAGCCGTTTAGATAATCACACTTGGAAAATTGAGCGGTTGTCACCGTGAAGGGAAAGCAGAGAGCAGGGGGCAGGGGGCAGGGGAAGCAGGGGAAGAAGAACCTATAACCAATGCCCCGCGTCAAATTACCATTGAGCAATCAAATTTTGAATTGCTGCCCGTGCTTCTGATAGAGATTGGGTACGGGCATCTCCCTCGTTCAGGCTATTAGCGTTAATAAATTGAATGTCTGTAATTCCAATAAAACCGAAAATCGCCCGTAGGTAGGGTTCTTGGAAGTCGTAGGCAACAGCAGGGGAGGTCGCGCTAAAGTCACCGCCGCGAGCTGTGATGATAACCGCCTTTTTACCCTCGACTAATCCTCTTAAGCCTTGAGCATCTACAGCAAAAGTCCGGTTAGCGCGAACAATTTGGTCGATGTAAGCCTTAAAAGTGGAAGGTATATTGAAGTTGTACATTGGCACTCCAAAGACGTAGCGATCGGCTGCTAAAAACTCATCAATCAGTTCGTCAGAAATCCTAAGTGCCTCTGTTAATTCTGGGGTATGGGTTTCTGGTGGTGAAAATGCCGCCGCAATCCAAGCTTCATCTACGTGAGGAATTGTGTGATGCCCGATATCTCGATAGGCGATCGCATCTTGAGGATGTGCTGCTTTCCACGCACTGACGAATTCCTTAGATAGTTCTCTGGAGTGCGATCGCTCACCACGAGGGCTGGAATCAATATGTAGGATGTTTACCACCAAATATCTCCTGATTAGCTAGCATTTACTGCTTTTACTGTTTTTGAGTCTAAATTTCAAAGCATTACATCAGATACTAAAAGTAACTAGTTACTAAAGTAAAGTAGTTACCATAAAGTAACTGTCGAACAATTTTAGCTAACTTATCGATGTCTGTCTCTAAAAATCCTGATGCTTGCCCTGTCAGTATTCTGATGTCCTTACTATCAGGCCCCTGGACAATGTATATACTGTGGGTGTTGTGTAATAGTGGGCCTACTCGCTTTGGTGCATTGAAACACCTAGTTGAGGGCATCTCCACCAAAGTTCTGACGGAAAGACTGAGGATGCTTGAGGCAGCAGAAATTATTTATCGCCACTATGAACCAACTGTCCCACCACAAGTAACTTACGGTCTTACAGAACGTGGTCAGGAACTCATTGATGTACTTCATCAACTCAGTGCGCTTGCTGAACGTTGGTATGGCAGCGAACAACGGGAATAGTGACCACTGAAGTTGTGGGATTGGAATAAGAACGCTTTATGCTTCGTTGCAAGCAATCCCAGCATAATTTTTCTTTTTGAGTGCGGCTCTAAACCCAAAACTAAAGTTATTCCCTATTCCCTATCCCCTATTCCCTATTTACTGCTACTTTGGGAGAAAACTGAATTCTGGGATCTGGCATGAAATTGTATCTCAAGTACAATCCTCCCCAGACAAACAGGATAATTAACAACGCACCAATACCAAGGGGACTGGGAAGCCAGAAAATGGTTTCTATGTGGTTTAGCTCACCAGGCTGGAGTTTCCACACTAATCGATTGCCATTTTTTTCTGGCTCTATCGCAGTTTCAGTTAGTTGAATATTTTTGGCTCCCCAAGGAGTCTTCAAGCTAAATTCCAAGTCGAGAATTGAACCAGCATTAGTCAAGACGTTACCTTTGCTGGCAATTAAGGATAGCGATCGCAAATCCAAATCATAAATTAACCGATTTCGGACTAAAAGTAAAAAATTGTTCTGCTCCAAGAGTACATTTGATTCAATTTTCGGTAGTTCTGAGTCAGATTGGCTCTCCACTGACTCAGAGGATTGATTCGCACGGGAGTTAAAAAATTCGTTAAACTTCTCTTGTAATTCCCTACCACTACTAAAAGGAATGGTGACAATGATTTCTTCTTGGGAAACTCGCTGTGTTTTCCCCTCTAGTTGACGGGCGCGGCGCTCTATGCTGTTTAACCATTCGTACACAGAATCGCCACTAAAACTAGTTAGCCGCTCTCCCAACTTAATATGCTGTACTAATTCGCCACTATTTGAGTTTTCAAAATTAAGCCCTACATCGTACTTAACACAGCCAGTCAGTAGCAGCGATGTTAACAGCACTAGCCAGAGAATAGGATTTCGTATGGGAAAGACGCGGTTCATTCGATTTCGACCATTCAATGTCAATAAAAACCTAAATGGTCTGATTAACCACAAGAAAATCTGTCTGAAAATGGAAGAATTCATAACTATAAGTCTCTCCAAAAGTCAAACTTTTTAACGAATCTTGACTTTTACCTCAATACAAGGCAAATTGGTGTTAAACGTTTCCACACCAGTTTCTATAATTTTGGTAAAGTTCGCAACAAATTGGTAAAGTTTATTCAATTACTACAAATTTGTAAAAAGTAGTATAATCTTTAATGAATAATTCATTAAATGTGAAAAACTATTTTTCGGAACATTACATCAATAACTTAACTAATAATATTTTGCTTTATTGTTTTTAGATTAAAAAATTTGGATAATAACTAACGCTATGTGCAAAAATTTAATTTTACCGCAAGAGTATCGAACTGTAATGGTTGCAAACCAAGCAGACGATTGCAGACACCAAAATCTACGTTCATTATAGGTTATTTCAGGGGTAGACTCTATAATGCAATCACATAAAAATTCATCCAATTTACGACAAAAAGCTGTTAAAGGGGTGTTGTGGTCTGCTCTAGACAATTGGGGACGTCAAGTTATTGCTCTTGGTATTTTCTTCATACTGGCACGCTTGCTAGGGCCAGAAACTTTTGGTTTAGTTGCTTTATCCACCATATTTTTGAATTTTTTGCAGATTTTTATTGACCAAGGTTTTTCCCAAGCAATTGTGCAACGTCAAGATATAGAAAAAGAACATTTAGATACTGCCTTTTGGACTAATTTAGGCGTCAGTGGACTGGTAGCAATATTGAGTATCGCTTGTGCTGGATTAATTGGTGATTTATTCAGAGAGCCACAGGTTACGCCAATAATCCGTTATTTATCTCTAGGTTTTATAATTAGTGGTTTTAGCACTGTTCAAGAAGCAGTATTTCAACGAAAACTGGCTTTCAAATCCCTTGCTATACGCTCATTGTTAGCAGTAATTATTGGCGGAATAGTCGGTTTAACTATGGCGTTTATGGGATTTGGAGTCTGGAGCCTTGTAGGTCAGCAATTAACCACTAGCTTTGCACAAGTTTTAGTACTTTGGTGGGTAAGTGACTGGCGTCCAGGATTCAGATTTTCGCCAAAACACTTCAAAGAACTATTTGCCTTTGGAGTGAATATAATGGGGATGAATTTATTTAACTTTTTAAACCGCCGTTCTGACGATTTTTTAATCGGCTACTTCCTGGGTTCCACTGCATTAGGGTATTACAGTGTTGCCTATCGTTTGCTGCTAAATTTAACGCAATTACTAACTGTCATTATTTCAAAAGTTTCTCTTTCTACCTTTTCCAGATTACAAGAAGAACCTGAAAGATTACGCAATGCACTTTATCAAGGAATCCAACTTACAAGTTTAATTACTTTTCCGGGGTTTCTGGCCACGGTAATATTAGCACCTGAAATAGTATTGGTTATATTTGGAGAAAAATGGTCACCAAGTATTCCAGTAATGCAAGTTTTGAATCTTATGGGTATTATTTATGCTTATTTTTATTTTAATGCCCCTGTAATGATGGCTGTAGGAAAACCTTTTTGGAAATTGGCTTTAGATTTTGTACAAGCCGTCTGTAATGTTATTGTCTTCGCTATATCAGTTAAATGGGGAATTGTTGCTGTTGCAGCAGCTTACGTTCTCAGAAGTTATTTGATGGCACCCCTTGATATTTGGGTAGTTTGGAAGTTGATTCGCATTGATATAAGAACTTACCTGCGCCAAGGTTTGATCCCTCTAGCAGGAACAATAATTATGCTGATTGCTATTTTTATTGTTAAATATTTTTTGAGTACATTAATCAGTTCTTTTGCGTTACTAGTTCTTTCTATATTTGTAGGTATCATAGTATACGTTTTGTCAATTTTCTTGATTGCGCCAAAATTATTTTGGCAAGTGGTAAATATTGCCCGTTAAGGCAGCATATATAGGATTTATAAGCTCTACGATTAGCTAACAGCGAACCCAAAACTGCTACTACCGAATGAGCAACAAGGCTCTGCCTCTTGATTTGACAGGAGGCAGAGCTTCTATTCGACACAATTTTTTTGTTATTGAGCGTAGTCGAAATATACTAGTGCGGCTATACAACTCAAGTTTTCATTAATACTTCTTTTCTCCAACAATAACTGCTTTCTCTTGTAACTAAAACCCAAAATATCCCAATCATCACTAGATAACCCAACGTGGTGAGCCAAATTGCCCAGATGAAGCAACTTTTGGGAATGCTGCTAAAGAGTTAAAAATATCACAATATTTGTACTGCTGTAATTGGTTAGCGATCGCCTACAAAGAAAACATCGGCAGCAACAAGCTTTTTAATCATAACTCTTGACTTTTAATTTACAAGCAGTCGTAAAAATTACATCCTCTTGACACAACATTGACAAATTACTTATGTAAAGTTTAAACAACTCCTAAAATGAAAAATGAAAAATGGAAAAAATAAAATCAATTTTTCTACCTAAAACATTTGTTGATGGGAACCCCTACATAACACAGCTAAGTGATAATTTAGAAAAAGTAGGTATTGAATTAGTACTCCCAGGCATTTCATCTTCAACAACCTTCTTTTTACCCTTAGTAATTTTACGTGAGAAGGCAGATTTTATACATTTGCATTGGTTAGATCCATTCTTCGCATACCAAAATCAATTTAATATACTCAAATTATTAGTAGTTGTATTGCAGCTAGTTTTACTAAAATTATTTGGAATAAAAATTATTTGGACTGTACATAACCTGAAGAATCATGAAAGCGTAAACTTTATTTTTGATCGGATTTATAGCATTATCGTAGCTGAATTGTCTAATGCTATCATTACTCATTGCCAAGTAGCAAAAGAAGAGACTGTAAAACAGTTTTCTATAAGGAACAAAGATAAAGTATTTGTTGTTCCACATGGTAATTACATAGACTTTTACGAGAATAAGATTGAAAAAGCAGCAGCCAGAGAAAAATTAGGTTTAAAAGATTCTAATCTTGTTTTTCTCTTCCTTGGTTCAATTCGTCCCTACAAAGGAGTATTTCAACTTATAGATACATTCAATCAACTACATAGTGAGAAAATTCAACTAGTAATTGCTGGTAGAGTTCACTTGGATAATCAAGAAATAACAGATACGCTTAGGCAGAAGATTGCTAATGATCAAAGAATCAAGTTTTTTCCAGGCTTTGTTCCAAATGATGAAATTCAACTTTATATGAATGCTTGTGATGCAGTTATCTTTCCATACCGGGATATTTTAACATCGGGTGCAGTACTTTTAGCAATGTCCTTTGGTAAAGCTTGTATAGCACCACGCAAAGGTTGCATCGGAGAAGTGCTTGACGATGCAGGTGCATTTTTATATCAGATAGATGATCAGAATGGCTTAATAAATGCTATAAATTCTGCTGTAAAAAAGCACGATGAGCTATTTTTGATGGGAGAACATAACCTCCAGCTAGCTAAAGAATATAATTGGAAGTACATTGCTAAAATGACAGCAGATGTATATTATCATTGCTGATAAGAATTAAATAATTTAAGTATTAAGTATCCGAT
The DNA here is from genome assembly GCF_034531135.2 of Nostoc sp. CmiVER01. Lineage (NCBI taxonomy): Bacteria > Bacillati > Cyanobacteriota > Cyanophyceae > Nostocales > Nostocaceae > Nostoc > Nostoc sp. CmiVER01. Next base: position 241,768 of record NZ_JAVRBU020000008.1, on the reverse strand, counting down.
TAGGTAAGAGAAAAGTAGAATTAATGTCTTAGTGCCGCTTTGAAAGCGGTCAAAGGCAGTAATTGCTGAAGACGCCGCGCAAAGAATAGCTTCAAAGAGCAAAAAATAAGTATTATCCGAAACATTGTTAACGACCATAACTAAATGGTTATTCTCGTTCCTTTGAATAACTCTATATTCATCTGAAATTACTGCTCATAGTAGGAAACTAATCTAAATGTGAGTTTTTATCAGCTTGGGTTTCCTGAAATACTTAACCAAACCAAGTACGAGATGGTTAAACCGATAGCAATTAGCGCCACCCAAATAAAGCGATTATCTCTGGTATTGACCTGACTGAGGTCAACGAATTCCGGCTCCGTAGGTTTAGGCTTCTGCTGTCCAGAAGATTTAGTAGACTTAGCAGCAATAGAAATTTTGAGTTCATTATCGGCTAGTGTGCCCAAGTCTGGGATTTCGGTCATCCACTCGCTGGGTCTTTTTAGCTTTGGTGCTTTCAAGATGTAGAGCATCCGTCGCGCTTGCTTGCCAATTTCAAAATGGGCATGGCGTTTAAGTCTTTCGCAAAGAGCGATCGCATCATCGGTGCGTCCAGCTGCTTCATAAGCTGTCACCAAATAGATTTCTACTTCCCCCCCAAGGCGAGAATTACGAGCTAATAGGGCGCTGGCCTTTTCTAAATTTTCTATGGCTTCGCGGTATTGCCCATTTTCAAAAGCAACTTTCCCGGCCTGGTAGCGGGTTTTAGCAATTTCTAAACTTTCTACACTCACGGTTTATATAAAAATCACCACTATTTTAATTTTGCCAATACCAGCAATCTTTTTGGAATTTTTTCAAAACTGGCAACCTGAAAGTAAATAAACTTCTAAAATTTTAACTAAGTAGCTGTGATTATTTTCTGATTAAAAATTCTGGTATCAAATGCAGGTGAGCAAAAATATGTTGAAAATCAAGCATTCGCAACTAAATTGGCTCTTAGCAGGCATGACTATAACAGTGATGGGTGTAAGCATTGCTCCAGCTTCTGCACAGTCTGTGATCGTGATTGATGGTGGTTATGGAGCCAGGCAATCGCCTGCTGTAGGTTCCTTCATCTATAGTAATCCGATTCTTACACCTGGTTATGGAGTCAGGCAATCGCCTCCTGTTGGTTCCTTTATTTATGGTAGCCCGATTCCCACACCTATGCCTGTAGACCCAGGAACGGGACTCATGCCACAACGCAATAATTACCCCGATTATTACTATCCCCAGTTCAGGCAGAACGTGAGAAATTCCACCCTGATTAATCCAACTTTGATTAATCCGGCAATTCGAGACTCAACCATAGTTAATCCGGTGATTATAGATAATTCATGGCATCGTAGACCATTTAGCGGCGGGCGATCGCGTGTTTTCGTTTATCCCCGGTAAAGAGAGATGAGGGAGATAAGGGAGATGAGGCAGAGCTTTTTACTCCAAACTCCTCACTCTTGTACAGACGCGATTAATCGCGTCTCTACTCCTCACTCTTATTACATAAACTGCGAACCCAGAATCATCGTCCCAATCCCAACATCAGTAAAGATTTCGAGCAACAGGGCGTGGGGAATACGACCATCGATGATGTGTGCTGCACGGACTCCTTGAGCAAGCGATCGCACACAACAACTGACTTTGGGAATCATCCCACCGCTAACTATACCATCGGCAATCAACTGGCGGGCTTCACGAATATCTACTTTTGGAATCAAAGTAGATGGGTCTTTGTAATCTTTTAAAATTCCACTGGTGTCAGTCAGTAAAATTAGCTTTTCTGCTCCCAGTGCAGCAGCAATTTCTCCAGCTACAGTATCGGCGTTAATGTTATAAGCTTGCCCTGTCTCGTCTCCGGCGACGCTCGACACTACCGGAATATAGCCATTGCTAGCCAGGGTTTCCAAAATCTTGATATTCACATTGCTGACTTCGCCCACAAAGCCGATGCCTTCTTGACCTTGGGGACGGGCTGTAAATAGATTACCGTCTTTACCGCAAAGTCCTACAGCCAATCCACCCGCTTGGTTAATGAGCGCGACAATTTCTTTGTTGACTCGACCAACTAAAACCATTTCCACTACATCCATTGTGGCGGCATCAGTGACTCGCAAACCATTCTTAAATTGTGGTTCAATGCCCAGCTTATCTAACCAACTATTAATTTCTGGGCCACCGCCGTGGACTACAATCGGACGCAAGCCGACGCAGGATAAGAATACAATGTCGCGGATAACTTTGTCTTTGAGTGTGCTATCTTTCATCGCTGCGCCGCCATATTTGACAACAACAGTGCGACCGGCAAATTGTTGAATATAAGGTAGTGCTTCGCTTAGTACACGTACACGAGTGGCTTCAGCTTGCCTGATGTATTCAGAATCGTTGACCGTCATGAGCAGCCTAATAGAGAGAGTTAAAACCTATTTCAGTAAGTGTAGAAGACTTTGTAACTCGTCACAATCTCTGATGCCATTGAGTATGTCTGTACTGATAAGCTATAGCTAGTGCTGAAATTTGCCCAAGACTACAGGCATTGATCACAAAAGTTAGGGAAAGGGCGATCGCAAACAAACAGAAAAAGGCAGGCTTTATACCTAACCTCAAATTTTGCTTCCACCAGATACTTAATGTGTCAATAATCTGGGCAACTTTCATGACTTACCAATCTAACTTTGGGAAAACTGTACTTAATGTTAAGAGTTCCCAAAAATACAGTGGGTATAACATTCTATTGAAAAATGTTAAAAAAAGCTGCTGGAATAAGTACAAGCTGTTATCCAGATCAAGCATTCTCTAAGAAAACTCTACAAACAAGCCTAAAGAATAAATCTCAAATATCTTACTTACAAGGAATTCGCTCTCAAACAGTTGTTAGTTGATTGACATTACCTCAACTGAAAAATTTAGTATCAAACTAAATTCATGTGAAGCCATCACATATTTTTACCAGCTAATGAGATTGTGTTTTGAGAACGCCAGGAATTGCCTCAAGTATTCGCTTGGCAACATCTTCAGGCGTATCTCCCTCTCGCTCGGTGATGTGCAAATCGGCTTGAGAATAAAGTGGTGTTCGTTGGTCAAGGAGCGATCGCATTACGCTACGCCATAATCTGTATACTGACGCTTATAAGGAGCTTGCAAACCCAAGACAATATCCTCTCGTGGTACTCCCATCATCACTAACTCCTCTGCTGGATTGCGATCGGTTAAATTCTGTTGCAGCCAGATTTTGCCATCTTTAATATCAAAATGCATCACGCATCGATAAATACGATTAAATTCTTGCCAACCTACATTCATCCATTGATAATGATTGCGTTCTGTGTCTAAAATCAGTTGGACTTCGACATTGTTATCCGAGACATCAGCACTGGCATAGTTCGTCAACAATGTTTTAACATATTCTTGATATCTTGCTAGTTTATCCACTCTACAATCACCTCATCTACTGGATTGTAAACAATTAATAGCACCTGATACTGTTTGATCGCAGTTTTAGTAAACTCCAGTTGAAAAAATGTTTTGTACGTATCCAATGGAACTGCTAAGTATAAGACTCGCTCTGGTTCATATCCTGCTAGTGCTATACGGTAACTAAGAAATTGTCCCAAAGCAGAGTAAAAATCTGTAATTGCCGAGGGGTTTAAAAAGCTTTTGATTTCAATTGCTATTTTTTCATTTCCTTTTTCTGCGGCAATTATTTTTTCTACGCCTAAATCAATTTGAAAATTGACTTCCCCAAATTTAAATTTTAATGGATCGCTCGTAATCCTCCATTGTTCTTTTTGCAAAGCTTTTTTAACTGATTCATGAAAAATATCTTTTGCAGACACAGTTAGATTAATATTCCCTATTAATGAGAAACTGTTTTTTTTAGTACGCCAGGAATTGCTTCGAGTATTCGCTTGGCAACGTCTTCAGGTGTATCTCCCTCTCGCTCGGTGATGTGCAAATCAGCTTGAGAATAAAGTGGTGTTCGTTGTTCAAGGAGCGATCGCAATTTCTCTTTAGGATCTGCATCTTGCAGCAGTGGTCTTGTGGTATCCTCAGCTAAACGGCTGTAAATTATCTCTACTGGCACATCTAGCCAGACTATCAAACCGTGGTGCAGGTAACCCCAATTTTCTCGCCGCAGTACAATGCCGCCACCAGTTGCGATAGTTAATTTTGTAAAAGCACAAATTTGTGAAAGTACGTCGCTTTCTAACTGGCGAAAGCCTGGTTCACCAACTTGTGCAAATAACTGATTGATAGATTTACCTGTTGCTTGGGCAATAATATTATCGGTATCCACAAACCCATAACCCAATTCCTTCGCCAGTAAGCGTCCTACTGTCGTCTTACCAACGCCCATTATCCCAATTAAGTACAGGTTGACTCCTTGTAATAAGCTGCTCACCAGTTGCTTTGCTCCAATTTTGAGTGCTGAGTCACAGTTTCTAATTATAAACTCAATGACTTAATCTCGGATTTAAAAATATGGAGTTTCTCACCGATCGCGCAACCGGATAAAATTACTTGATTGGCGAGCGCTAATGATCTGAGAATTAAAATATAAATTCTTATTATAGGAGTGTTTCTTGATTAGATGTCTAAGATACCACATGATGATAACTTTGTGATACTTCATCATAGTGGCTTTATTATGCACTCAGAAATTACTTACTGCACTCAAAACCGCCGCTCAATTGGAGAAATATTGAGGGATTTAATTTTAATCTGGGAAGTTATTGCCAGAAGAAATGAGATATCAACTGGAATTTATCTGAAAGCTTTTATTTGTTTTTAAATTCTACAATTTTCTCTTCTATTTAAGAGGAATTAACTGTAGTAATTACCGTTATTAATGTATTTGAAGTAACTAAGGCAATAGATTAACGATTCGTCTGTGAAATTACTGTAATCATAAATGATAAATTTCTCACGAATGTAGTAATTTGCCTCAAGTAACTAGGTAATTGCTGCATAGCGATCGCTATGCTTAACTAAAAAATTAATATAGCTTGTTTGAAACTTTATCCAAACTATTTCTGTCTATTTAAATAATCCGAATTTTTACTCTGGTAGGTAAATTCAAGTATACAGAATACTGTGTTTCTACTAGCACAACGTCATTATTCTAAAAGTTCAGTTATAACAAGCCCTAATCAATTAAATGTTTCCTATAAAGGTGTAAATAATGACTTATATCTTGCGATCGCCCACAAAAGCTTGCCAAGTTGAGATTTCGGCACAAAAACTACTGCATATTTCACCCCAATAAGGCTGAATGAATAAATATAGGATGGATGAGGCGTCAACTATGACTCGAATTCGTGATGTTGTACAAAAAGCTTTAGCAACTGGCTATTTGACAATGGAAGCTGAAAATCAACTACGACAACTGTTGACTTCCCGGTATGACTTGGAAGATTTTAATGCTTTCATGACTTTGCAGGAAGCTGCCATGACTGGTAAGGTCAAGCAAGAGTCTAGAGAGCGGTGCGGCATCAAATAGAGACGTAGCCTGCTACATCTCACCGACGGGGGCGTTTACCATCATCTTCAAAATCATCATCATCATCAAAAAATTCCCAATCATCATCATCATCGGCTTGATTGGTAGTTGGCGGCTGATAAGGGGGGATAATTACCCGGTAATCAGCATCATAAACAGATTCAGTTTTTCCCGCAGCCGTATTTTTTGGTTCCCGGTAGCTGTAAGAATAAACTGAACCAGATTGAGAACTGCTTTTGGCTTCTGATTGACGTTCGTAATTTGTAGAGTCTTTAGGCTGTTGAGCTTGAGAATTAGAAGTAGGTGTTTCCTCTGACTTTTCATCAAAATTCCAATCATCATCTTTACTGCTATTTGTCTCCCAATCATCAAATACATCACTAGTAGGCTCTTCTTTTTTACTAGCTGGTGGTGGAGAACTGGCAGGACGAGATGTAAATTCTTCTCTACGGGTTGCCTTCGCACGAGGCGCTGTGCTTCGGCGGTTAGGAGTTTGGCGTTGTCTTCCTCCAAAATAATTGGATAAATTAAACAAGGTCGCAATCAATATAGATGTGAAAGCACCAGTGGCAGTACTAAACAAAATCCATATCGCTAGTGGTAATGGTTGAGTTCGCACGCCCAAAAATACTAGCGATAGGGCAGGTGAGAAATTTTGGACTAATAACAGCGTTAGTCCTCCCAGTACTGCCACCAATAGAATTAAGCGAATTACAGCCATAGCAATTTTGTCAGTTGTCAGTTATCAGTGGTCACTAAAGAGGAAAGGGGGCAGGGGGCAGGGGGAAAACCTGATAAATAAATTTATTTGCTCTGAGACCCTAATAGAGTCGGTAATTCCAGAATCTTTCTCGCTCTGCCCTCTGCTCCTTACTCCCCTGCCTCTTTGATCAGTTGTCAGTGGTCAGTTATCGGTCTGAATATTCTTCGCTAACTACTATTCACTGACTACTGACACTATCAGCCATCTCTATCATTACCTTTTTAGGACTATTGTGAAATTTACAATAAATCCATTGAGAATGTTAGCGACGACCTTGCCACCTCTGAATTGGAATGCAGTCAATATCTAGTTGATCTAAAGTACGGGCAACTACAAAATCCACTAAATCCTCAATAGTTTGGGGATTGTGATACCAGGCAGGAATCGCGGGGACAATTCTCACTCCAACTTCTGCTAGAGAGGTTAAGTTACGGAGGTGGATGAGGCTAAAAGGCGTTTCACGAGGAACAATGACCAGCTTTCGTCCTTCTTTGAGTTGGACATCTGCCGCCCGTTCTAGTAAATCGGAACTCAAGCCAGTCGCTAGCTTTGCCACTGTGCTCATGCTGCATGGAATAATTATCATCCCCAGAGTAGCAAATGAACCACTGGCAATTCCGGCTCCAACATCACCCCAAGGATGGCAGCGAAGTTTACCCGAAATTGCCACTCCAGCTTGCTCTCGCCAGAATTGTTCTTGCCCGGTTGGTTCTGCTGGCATCCGAATTTCCTGTTCTGACTGCCAAACCATGTAAGTAGATTTAGAGGCAACCAATTCAATACTAAACTCCGCTTCTAGCAAAAATTTGATTGCACGAACAGCGTAAATCAGACCAGATGCGCCTGATACGCCTAAAATTAGAGGTTTTGTGTTATTCGACACGTAAGGTTTACTTTATTAAGAGACAGGGGTCAGGAGGCATTGGGCATGGGGCATGGTGAAGAGGACTTGGGGACAAGGAGAATTAGGGACAAAGGGAAAGACTTGTTGCAAGTTACTTAAATCACCTTGTCCCCTTGTCCCCTTGTCTCCCCTGCTCCCTGCTCCCTGCTCCCTCATCACTCCCTGCTCCCTGCCCTCTGCTCCTCTGCTTTTTCACTTTACTCATCATCAGAGTAAGGGTCTAGGTCATCAGGTTCAATGTCATTTGGTAAGTAGAGGTCTGAAAACTCCTCATTAGAACCACCGCCAGTTAAACCTCTGGGTACGCCATCGCTGCCAACTGTTACCAAATCAATCTGCTGACGGTAGTAATCGACACTCTTAACTTGTACGGCGACGCGATCGCCTAATCTGTAAGAAGCGCGATTTTTGCGACCAAACAGTGCTTGTTGTCTGGCGCGATATTCATACCAATCATCTTTGAGAGAACTGACGTGTACCAATCCTTCTACCCGCAAAGGCACACCAGGATTACTGCTGGACTCTACCTCAGATGCTGGTACTTCAATTTCTACAAAGAAACCGTAGGATTGAACCCCGGTAATTACGCCTTGAAATACCTGACCGATGCGTTGCTTCATCAGTTGGGCTTTTTGCAGTCCGGCTAAATCGGCTTCAGCTTCTTGGACTTCTTTTTCTCGGTCGTTGATTTGGACAATTACCCTAGTTAAATCGCTTTGCAGTTCTTGTTGCAATTCTGGGGGTAAAACGTTCCAGTTAATTTCCTCGTGGCTGGAGGAGTGGCGCAGGTTAACGCGCTCTCTTACACGGGTATTGCGGCGATCGCGTCCGTTTTCGAGTAGCGCGTAATACACTCTCTGCATGAGCAAATCTGGGTAACGTCGCAAAGGAGCGCTAAAGTGGACATATTGCGGTAATGCCAGACCAAAGTGAGATCCTTTGGTGGTGCTGTACGCAGATGGTTTTAGTGTATCTTGTAATAAGTAAGTAAGAACTTGCTCAGAAGGAGATTCCGCAAAAGCTGTGGTCAAATGTTGATAATCTAAGGGTTGAATATCGACTTCTGGATCTAGTGTGAGGTCAACGCCTAAATTGACTGCCAATTTCAGCATTTCCTGGACATCTTCAACATCGGGTGTACCTTGAACTCGCCAGATAGCGGGAACACCAAGAGCATTTAAATGAGTTGCCATTAGTTGATTAACTAACAGTACCAACTCAGTGAGTAGCGATCGCACTGGTAAATCATTCACCACCACAGCGCCAAGAATCCCCTCATCATAGTAGGCGTTTTGGCTGGGTGGCAGATTCAATTGGAGGCTACCACGATTCAAGCGCACCTGTTTCACGGCTGTTTGCAAGGCTTGGAGGTCTTGCAAGATATGGGAAACTTGTGGGGATTGAACTTGAGATTCACCTGTAAGAATTGCTTGGGCTTGTTCAGTAGTCAGTGCAGTTTCGACGTTAATTACACTGGGTTGAATTTCCCACTCTAAGACTTGTCCAGATTGGGGATCAATGGTAATTAAAAAAGAGATGGTTAAGCGATCGCTCCCAGGTATCAAAGAACAGCGTTCTGCCACAGTTGGGGGCAAAATTGGCAGTACTAATTCTCCCAGATACACTGATTTGCCCCGTTTGAGTGCTTCTCTATCTAAGGCTTCATCAGGTTGGACATAGTGAGAAACATCGGTGATATGAACGCCTAAAAGCCAATTTCCGGCTAAGTTTTTTTCTAAACTAAAAGCGTTTTCTATAACTTTGGTATCGCCATTTACCCCTGCAATGGTAAAGGTAAATAAATTACGTAAATCCAGCCGATTTTTCAGGTCTGCTTTGAGTAGCTTTTTGGGCAACTTGGCCGCTGCATCTAGGACATTATCTGGAAAAGTCCGGGAAAGGTCGTGTTTGCACGTAACTAAATCTATATCAGCAGCAGCTTCGGCATCGCTACCGAGGATTTGCACCACTCGACCAAGGGGAGGATATTGTGCCAGTGGGTAACGCAAAACTTCTACATGAACCAAGTGATCGATCGCTTCTTCCAACTTCGCCCCGTTTGGCTGGATCTTCAGTTCAAACAGCAATCGATCATCTAAAGGCACAGCCCTAAAACCAGCTTCCACTTGCTTAATTCGTGCCAATAAAGTGTGGTTAGAACGTTCTAGAATTAGCTTCACCTCCCCTTCGGGAGAGCGACGGCGACTACCTTCTTTGAGAACTCTGACCAAAACGCGATCGCCATTCCAAGCATTACTCAGATGACTTTCGCGGATGTAAATATCCTCAGCTCCTTCCACATCTTGAATAGCAAAGCAAAAGCCTTTACTAGAACAACGGAGTTTTGCTTCGATTATTCCCTCTTCTGAGACACGGCGGTACTTGCCCCGTTCTTTCACTAAAATACCGATTTTTTCCAGAACATCTAAGGCAATGTGAAGTTTTTGTAAACTTTTTTCATCTTCACAGCCAAGTTTCTTTTCTAAAACCTTCCGAGCTACCAATTTATCATCGGTGAAATTGGCAAGGAGTGTAGCGATTGAAAATTCCATGCAGTGAACCGACCTTTGGTCAAAACATCATTTTTGTTTAACAAAACAGAATAAAAGCGTCAGTTGCCAGAACGGGCTGAACGCCCCGCTACCGCTAACAGAATTAAATTCTCTGTAACTTGCGGATAGCGCAGTGGTAGCGAGTCCGCAAGCGTCTGAATCAAGAGGTTTAAGTTCCCCACAAAAATTTTCTTGTTTTGTGGTCAACTTTTATAGTGGCGGATCTCTCCTACAAAGTTGCTCCTCTTGGGGAGACCCCAACACCGCACTTGGCGCTGAATTCCCCACTATATTGATTCTGAATCCTGAATTCTGAGTTCTGAATTCTTCTTCAATCTGGTTCTTTTCTGTATATCCTCACGGCTTACAGAAACAAGTTGGAAACGAATTGCTCAGAGGCAAGACTTCCTAAGTTCTAAGGAAAGGAAGCCCGACCCCGCAAGAGTGATAAACTACTCCCGCAGTCTAAGCAAAGGAAGCCGACCCACAGACAATGGGCGTCTACGAACTTCTCACTGCACGATGATCTCAGAGTTCGCCTGCGTTCAAGTCTCTTCACCTAACCAAACTTAAGATTACACGCCTGATTAGGATTTAGCCCCGCTAGGTAATTACACGACGGGTTTTTGAGAAGCTGGGTTTAGAGAATCCAGACTGCCCAAAAGGGCTATGCAGGGGAGCCACTGCCGTCTTAGGGCTTCCCCAAATGGAGAAGGCAGTGCGGTCTTGGGGTCTCCCCAAGTGGAGCAACTGCCGTCAAGTGGCGTGGAAACTACAGGTGTTTGATTGTCTAGAGTGAAGGTAATTTTACGACATTAGACTCTGATTTTGAACTAGGCAAAACTGCCGTGAACCTAACTTTCCCACATGTAGAATCGGTAACAATTAGGTAAGCAGCTTAATAAGCAGTGAGGGCGAACCTTATCTCCATTATTGTCGATTTAGAGCGCACTTCCAGAAAATAGTTCTAGATATCCTGTTGGGTAATCAGTATAGCATTGCAGGCAAGACTACCCAGATAAGTTAGCACTAGCAAAAAATTTCGTCAAAAAAGAGCTATTGCTACAATAATTGGGACACAGGGCAAAGTAAGAATATCACCTTGATAACTTCATTGCCTGCCAAGAAACTGATCACCGAAGAGGCAGGGAGCAGGGGAGAAAGATTCTAAGATTCCCCTGTCAAAAGGAATCCAGAGCAAATAAATTTATTTATGTCCTTTGATTTAAACATTTATTTCGAGACGCTCAAGCGCAAGAAATAATGCGTCTACAGTATAAGGCCCCTACATTTATGTATGGGGTGTATGGGGTTCTCTCCTCTGCTCCCTGCCCCCTGCCCCTTGTCTTCTTCCTTAAGGCATCCTGGGTATCGAGTAGATGTAAATTAAAGTAAGGGCAGATGAGCTAGCTTGAACATACAGGCAGGATCAACTCCGTTATTAAAAATATTTAGATTGGTAGCAGTACTATGTTGGCTCAATTCCAGAGCTTGTATCCCAAAGGCAGTCTGATTTCTGAATTATTGCAAATTTTTCAAGGAAAATATATTGTCCGGGCAAGCGTGCAAATAGAAGGCGTAACCCGTGCTACGGGTATGGCAGCAGCAGAAACAGTAGAAGCAGCAGAAGACCAAGCCAGAACTAGGGCGTTGATAGTTTTGGGTATTACAAATGCACCACAGCAATCAGTGGCATTTAGCTCAAATCCAACTCCTCCAGCGCAGCTAAATCCTTCCTTGAATACCAAAGGTGGATTAAATGAATCGGCTGCTTATTCCTTTGCAAAGGATGAGGATTTTGTTGGTAGTCAGTGGCCAATGGTCAGCGACAAAGAAATATCGATACCACCTTCTAAAGTACGGAACATCAAACCAGAAGTAGTAACAAACAATAATGAACAGTACGGGTACAGCAGTAGTGCGTCCCCACCAAGCGATAGCTATAGCCAGGATTTAGGTCAAAACTTTCCTACGACAGCCAACAAAGAGCTAGAATTTGACCCTCCAGTGGAAAACTTGGAAATAACCTTTGATAACCGGGTAGAAAATCAAACCTTTCCAGAAATTTCTGCCAATAATGTCACACCATTTACACCTCGGAGTTACAGCCCTCAAGAGAATGTTGCCACCCCGTCAGTGACAGGAAAGAGAAAGAAGAAAGCTGAACCCGTGGATTTATCGGATGTAATTGCTAAAACAGATGTCGAACTTCAGCGTTTAGGCTGGACACCAGAACAAGGGCGGGAACATCTAATTGAAACCTACGGTAAGCGGGGGCGTACTTTGCTAACTGAAGAAGAATTACACGGATTCCTCAAATACTTACAATCACAGCCAGACCCAATAGCAGGATTTTGATTAGTCATTTGTCATTTGTTCTTTGTCCAAATCGGTATTAAGTTAAGCAGTCCACCTATTCCAAAAATAACCCCTCTTCAGTTATGAAAAGGGGTTATTTTTGGGGTTTAAGGAAATTAAAAGTGGTAAATCACCATTTACCGATCGCAACTATTAATTAAGAACAGCAACTGCTGGACGGCTACCAGCAGCGTGACGGTCAATCACTTGGTCAATCAAGCCGTAGTCTCTGGCTTCCTCTGGTGACATGAAGAAGTCACGTTCAGTATCTTCAGCAATTCGCTCGATTGGTTGACCTGTGTGTTCAGCTAAATAGTCATTTAGCCGCCGTTTGTGGTATAGAATCTCCCGCGCCTGAATTTCAATATCAGTCGCCTGTCCTTGAGCACCGCCTAGAGGTTGATGAATCATAATCCGAGAATGGGGTAGACTCATCCGCTTACCCTTAGCACCAGCACTGAGGAGGAAAGCGCCCATACTCGCCGCCAATCCGGTACAAATTGTACAGACATCAGGGCGAATGTGTTTCATAGTGTCAAAAATACCCATACCAGCCGTCACCGAACCACCGGGAGAATTGATGTACATATAAATGTCTTTCTCCGAGTCTTCGGCATCCAAATACAGCAGTTGGGCAACAATCAAGTTAGCAATGTTGTTGTCAACTTGTTGTCCCAAAAAGATGATGCGCTCACGCAACAGCCGTGAGTAGATGTCAAAGGCGCGTTCGCCTCGACCCGATTGTTCAATAACGATAGGAATCATGGAAGCGTGTTTGTGGCTACTTTAAATACATTTTATCGGTGACAGCACGAAACTGGGGTTTATCTCTACTGTTTCCCTTGCCCAAAAACAGTACAAAAGATGATTTTGCGATAAATTCAACCCCCAAAGGCACTTTTTAACCGCAAAATATGTCTAAGAAAATATCCCATGAAGAACAAATCAAAATACTCTAATCATCGCCAACTTCATATCTCGGCATTTGCTGGATAACTTTGACGATGTGGTGATTAGACCGATGACCAAAATCAGACTTGCTTAGGGAATTATCTTAATCCTGTAACAATTTAAACATTTTTTTAGGATTTCCCTTGGAAAATATCAAATTATTTTTGTTACATTCAGTAAGTCCATCAAACTAAATGTATTTAGAATAACTAGTCATACTTGAAATGCTATCCATCCAGAGAGACGTGCCATGTTGGAAAAACTTATACAAGCTGCCATCATCACCTTCTTACTCCATCTGATAGCAGTACTTAGCCCAAATACTTTAATTCAGTCCAAGACAGCATCACCTGTTCGAGAAACGCCACCAAATATTGTTAGCTTGCTATTGCGATCTTTTCAGTAAGAATTTTTCACCAATTGTATAGGTGTCAGCCCCTACAGGGAAGTCAAAAGTGTCAATTTAACCTAAAAGTAGCTTAACTGAAAGCTTCCTCACCCGCCTTGAACTAAAGTTCAAGGCTCATAGCTCAAGTCTACTTCAGTAGACTAAAGATCTTTAGGAATATTTAGTCATCTAAAGATGACTTGAGCTATTAGCAAGTAACTGAAGTTCTTTGCGGGACATGGCTTTTACCTTAAGCTGACACCAATAAGCAATGTTGTGCCCTTACAAATAATTGATATGTCGCAAATATTATTTGAATTGGTATAAGAACCCCATAAATAAATTTAGTTGTTCTGCATTAAAATTATTCTTTGGTCAGCGATATCACATTATGTACTACGACTTCTGACCCAAGAGCTAATTCGCTCGTAGGATTTCTTGCTTATCTACATACCCGTCTAGCCTAAGACTCCTGAGAAGAGGATAGACTGAGCAAAGAAGGCAACTATTTGCATTTAATCATGACTAATCGCCTTGCTGAAGCTAAGAGCCTCTATCTCCGCAAACACGCCGAAAACCCCATTGATTGGTGGTCTTGGTGTGATGAAGCACTTGCAACTGCAAGGGCGCAAAATAAACCGATTTTTCTCTCCATTGGCTATTCTAGTTGCCACTGGTGTACTGTCATGGAAGGCGAGGCTTTTTCTGATATTGCGATCGCTGACTACATGAATGCTAATTTTCTTCCCATCAAAGTAGACAGAGAAGAAAGACCTGACCTCGATAGCATCTACATGCAAGCTTTGCAGATGATGAGTGGTCAAGGGGGTTGGCCTTTAAACGTATTTCTTTCCCCAGAAGATTTAGTGCCATTTTATGCTGGTACTTATTTCCCTGTAGATCCCCGCTATGGCCGTCCGGGATTTTTGCAGGTGTTGCAAGCTCTTCGCCGTTATTACGATACCGAAAAAGCAGAATTACAGCAACGCAAAGCCTTAATTATTGAGTCGTTGCTCACGTCTGCGGTGTTACAAGACGGTACAACAGATGAGCTTGAAGACCATGAATTACTCCGTCAAGGTTGGGAAACCAGCACAGCTGTAATTACTCCTAGTCAATCTGGTAATAGCTTTCCGATGATTCCCTATGCAGAATTAGCACTGCGAGGAACTCGATTTAATTTTGAATCTCGTTATGATGGCAAGCAAGTTTGTACCCAACGGGGACTAGACTTAGCACTGGGAGGCATTTACGACCATGTGGGCGGCGGCTTTCATCGCTATACTGTTGACGCTACTTGGACAGTACCCCATTTTGAAAAAATGCTCTACGACAATGGGCAGATTGTGGAGTATATAGCTTCTTTATGGAGTGCAGGAGTTGAAGAAGCAGCCTTTGAGAGAGCAGTTGCTGGTACTGTACAATGGCTGAAGCGGGAAATGACCGCGCCTGAAGGTTACTTCTATGCTGCTCAAGATGCCGACAGTTTTATTGATCCCACGGCAGTAGAACCTGAAGAAGGAGCCTTTTACGTCTGGAGTTACGGCGAACTACAACAATTGTTAACGCCTGAAGAATTAAAGGAATTAGAACAGTTTACTGTTACACCTAACGGCAACTTTGAAGGGCGTAATGTCTTGCAAAGACGCTATTCTGGGCAACTGAGTGCAACGGTGGAAATGGCTCTGAGTAAGCTTTTTACCACTCGCTATGGCGTTAGTTCTGAGTCTTTAGAAACTTTTCCCCTAGCTCGTAACAACCAGGAAGCAAAAACCACGAACTGGCCAGGTCGCATTCCCTCGGTGACAGATACGAAGATGATTGTCGCTTGGAATAGCTTGATGATTTCTGGGCTAGCTAGGGCTGCTGGGGTTTTTCAAGAAACGTTATATCTGGAATTAGCAGCACGAGCAGCAAATTTTATCTTGGAAAATCAGTTTGTCGATGGACGTTTTCAACGACTCAACTATCAAGGAGAACCAACCGTTTTAGCGCAGTCTGAAGATTACGCTTTTTTTATTAAAGCTCTCCTGGATTTACAAGCTTCCAACCCTGAACATAAACTGTGGTTAGAAAAAGCGATCGCTATCCAAGATGAATTCAACGAATTTCTCTGGAGTTTAGAGTTAGGTGGTTATTATAATACGTCAAGCGATTCTAGTCAAGATTTAATTGTGCGGGAGCGCAGTTACGCTGATAATGCGACACCATCAGCGAATGGAATTGCGATCGCTAATCTTGTGCGTCTGGCTCTACTCACTGATAATTTAGATTATTTGGATTTAGCGGAAATTGGTTTGAAAGCTTTTAGGAGTGTGATGCATCGCTCCCCTCAAGCTTGTCCTAGTTTATTTACAGCGTTGGATTGGTATCGTAATTCTACGTTGATTCGCAGCACAACTGAGCAAATAAACTCTCTGATCCCCAAGTTTCTACCAACGGCTGTATTTACGGTAACATCTGATTTACCAGAGGGAAGTGTTGGGTTAGTTTGCCAAGGTTTGAAATGTCTTGCACCAGCAGAAAGTGTAGAGCATTTATTACAGCAGATGGAGAAAAGTCAGGTGAGGGCGTGAAATAGTTTTATTTCAGTCTTGATCGCAACTTTCTGCACGGTTGCTCATTGGACTTTGTATAGCGATGAACCTAAACAGACCAAGGATTAACCATTACAACCCCTGTCCCAGCAAAATCTTTTTCGTTACGGGTGACAAGTGATAAAGAGTTATGAATTGCAATCGCTGCAATCAAAGAATCCATGACAGGTAGAGGTCGCCCATTGTGTTCTAATTGCCCGACTAAATTTCCCCACAACAACATTGTTGAGACATCTATATTTAAGATTCTTTGTTGAAAGCGATTGGGCAGGGTTTCATTCAGCCAAGTTGTTAGAGATTCTTTCCGCTTAGATGCAGTAATTTTGCTGATGCCTTTAGCAATTTCGCCAATTGTGATGACGCTAAGGTAAAGTTTTTCTGGCACTTGGGCATCTAGCCAATTTAAAACTTGTTGATTTGGTTGTTTGGCAACAAGTTCGGAAATCAGGCAGGTATCAAGGAGATAATTCATGGGGTGAAGGCATCGCGCGGAAGGGTGCGATCTCGACTAAGGTCAAGTTCTTCGGTGAGTTCAGCTAGGGGGGATTGACGGAAAAAATCTGAGAGTTTGCTTGGTTGATCTGGTTGGGTGTTGTTGTGTGTGGTCAGGCTTTGGGCAAGGAGTTGGATGATGTACAGTTTATCGTTGGGGGAAAGCTGAAGGAGTTGTTGTTCGAGTTCTTGGATAGCCATGATGGGGTTTAAGTAGAAGATAAATTTATTCTACTTTCAGCGTCAAGGTTAATTTAGTTTGACTTGTTTTTTACCCTCTATTTTTTTGATGAATGACTATTAACTCATCTAGCAGATTAACCGCCATTGTATTAGCAGGCGGTAAGAGTTCTCGTATGGGTCAAGATAAAGCCTTGATTCCCGTTCAAGGAGTGCCGTTGTTGCAGCGAGTTTGTAGCATTGCTCATAGCTGTGCTGATATTGTTTATGTAGTTACTCCGTGGCCAGAACGCTATCAAGACTTACTTTTGCCTGGTTGTGAGTTTATTCGGGAAGTGCCTTTATCTGGAGAATCTCTAGCTCACGGGCCTTTAGTTGGATTTGCTCAAGGACTAGCCGAAGTGCAAACAGATTGGGTAGTGTTGCTTGCTTGCGATTTGCCGAGGTTGCGGGTTGAGGTGTTGCAAGATTGGGTAACTAGACTTGATAGCGTGGGGGATAATGCGATCGCAGCTTTAGCTGAACATCCTAAAGGCTGGGAACCTCTGTGTGGTTTCTATCGCCGTCGCTGTTTGCCACAGCTTTTAGAGTTTATCAACAAAGGGGGGCGATCGTTTCAGCAATGGCTTCAGCAACATCCTGTAGAAGTTTTGCCTTTAGCAGAACCAGAAATGTTGTTTAACTGTAATACACCAGAGGACTTGGCTTTAAGTTAACGTCAGTCTCTAACGGAGGCACACGTTAAAATTAGCTTACTTGCAGTACATTACCTGCGATCGGGTATAAGCCCCATCAATAGAATCTACTCATGTTGCGGCTTGTCTGACTTATATATTTTATTTTTGCGTGCCAATACCGTCGCACAAGTACCTATCGCTCTCGCTAACATTAGGATTATTTTGTAAATAACCGCGTACCCAATCACAACTGCGCCCTATTAAAGTGTCTAAGTCTAGATTCCAGAAATCTAGATTCCACAGTTTAATTGTCTTGTCACCACTGCCAGAAGCCAAAGTCTTGCCGTTGGGGCTAAAACTCACGCTATTGACATAGTCATCATGCCCAGTCAGGGTGCGGATTTCCTTTCCTGTCTCTAGATTCCACAGTTTGATTGTCTTGTCTTCACTGCCAGAAGCTAAAGTCTTACCATCGGGGCTAAAACTCACGCTCCAGACCCGGTTATCATGCCCAGAAAGGGTGTGGATTTCCTTTCCTGTCTCTAGATTCCAGAGTTTGATTGTCTTGTCATCACTGCCAGAAGCCAAAGTCTTGCCGTCGGGGCTAAAACTCACGCTATTGACAGTGTTATCATGCCCAGTCAGGGTGCGGATTTCCTTCCCTGTCTCTAGATTCCACAGTTTAATTGTCTTGTCAGCACTGCCAGAAGCCAAAGTCTTGCCGTCGGGGCTAAAACTCACGCTCCAGACCCAGTTATCATGCCCAGTGAGGGTGCGGATTTGCTTCCCTGTCTCTAGATCCCACAGTTTGATGGTGTTGTCAACACTGCCAGAAGCCAAAGTCTTGCCGTCAGGGCTAAAACTCACGCTCCAGACCCAGTTATCATGCCCGGTGAGGGTGCGGATTTGCTTCCCTGTCTCTAGATCCCACAGTTTGATGGTGTTGTCACCACTGCCAGAAGCCAAAGTCTTGCCGTCGGGGCTAAAACTCACGCTATAAACAGTGTCATCATGCCCAGTTAGGGTGCGGATTTCCTTCCCTGTCTTTAGATTCCACAGTTTGATTGTCTTGTCAATACTGCCAGAAGCCAAAGTCTTGCCGTCTGGGCTAAAACTCACGCTTATAACAGTGTAATGATGCCCAGTTAGGGTGCGGATTTCCTTTCCTGTCTCTAGATTCCACAGTTTGATTGTCGCGTCAGCACTGCCAGAAGCCAAAGTCTTGCCGTTGGGGCTAAAACTCACACTATTGACAGTATTATCATGCCCAGTCAGGGTGAGGATTTCCTTCCCTGTCTCTAGATTCCACAGTTTGATTGTCTTGTCTTCACTACCAGAAGCTAAAGTCTTGCCGTCGGGGCTAAAGCTCATGCTCCAGACCAAGTTATTATGCCCAGTTAGGATGCGGATTTCCTTCCCTGTCTCTAGATTCCACAGTTTGATGGTGTTGTCACCACTGCCAGAAGCCAAAGTCTTGCCGTCGGGGCTAAAACTCACGCTTCTAACAGTGTAATGATGCCCAGTTAGGGTGCGGATTTCCTTTCCTGTCTCTAGATTCCACAGTTTGATGGTGTTGTCACCACTGCCAGAAGCCAAAGTCTTGCCGTCGGGGCTAAAACTCACGCTAGAGACCCAGTCATCATGCCCAGTCAGGGTACGGATTTCCTTCCCTGTCTCTAGATTCCATAGTTTGATTGTCTTGTCATCACTGCCAGAAGCCAAAGTCTTGCCGTCGGGGCTAAAACTCACGCTTCTAACAGTGTAATGATGCCCAGTTAGGGTGCGGATTTCCTTCCCTGTCTCTAGATTCCACAGTTTGATGGTGTTGTCACCACTGCCAGAAGCCAAAGTCTTGCCGTCGGGGCTAAAACTCACGCTCCAGACATCCCTATCATGCCCTTGCAAGCGATTGCGTTCGCTGCTCTCATTAAGAGCTTTTTGCAAGGCATTCATTACCACTGAGTTGTATACGTGCTGGTTTTGCAGGATTTTTCCCGCTTTAATTGCTTTGACAAAAGCATCTAACTCTTTTCTTCTATCGAGTAGAGACAAGGAAGAAGAACCGAGAGAATCTGCAAGATTGAGTTCCGCTTCTTTTGTCTTTTGCCAAGCCATTAAACCCAATCCACTGCTAACCACCACCGCCAACAGGGAACTCGCAACAATTCCCCATATAGCTCTGATTCCATTCTTCCTGATGCGCTGTTGTTCTTTGATACTCTGCTCAATAAATTCTTTCTCATCAATTAAGTCTTCTGGGCGTTCTTTCAGTCTTTCTTCCGCTTCCGCCAAAGCTGCACCACGCAATAATGACCCAGAATCTTGCTTCGTTGCTTCCCATTGTCCCTTTGTTGACCGCAGTCGCTCTTGCCAAGCTCTAAAAACGCGGTTTGTATTCATCCATTCTCGCAGTTCTCCCCAATTACGAATCAGAGCTTCATGGACTACTTCGACCGTTTCTTGACTGCTGAGATTGCGACTTGTCACCACCAACCGAGCATCAGCTAATTTTTTTACCAAAGACCAGCTTTGCTCCCCTAATTCCGCTTTCATCGCTATGCGTCGGGTATCTTCTGCTCCCTCACCCGGACGCACCAATTGAATAAAAATGCGCCGGACTTTTTCCTTCTCATCATCTGTCAAGTTGCCATATTTCTCATCAGCATGGCGAGCTAATGCACCTTCTACTTGACCAATTTCTTCATAGATTTTGTGAGTTAATTGTTTACCCGTTCGCTTGTTCCACAACTCTGTTAATGCAAACTCTAGCAAAGGTAAATTTCCAGGTTGGTCTTCCACATCATTGAGAATGAGTTCTACCAGTCCAGTTTCAAATGTCACCCCTAATTTTTGGGCAGGTTTTTCAATGACTTCTTTTAGTTCCTCCCGATTCATTGGCCCCAGTTTCAGGTCAGCATTTTGCAAGACATCAGCAAAAGGACGATAGGAGAGAGCATTTCCCAAAAAATCTGCCCGCATCGTTGCTACCAACACCGTAGCGGATGAAGACAGAGAAGTAGGAGTTTCTAGACTGGCTAATAAGCAATCGAGAAATTTACGGCGAATTTCCTGATCGTTACAGAGTGTGTAAATTTCTTCAAATTGGTCAGCAATCAGTAATACACGATGATCGGGGTGATTTTGCCGAATTTTAGCAAAAACGTCCGAGAGAGGAACAGAGCCTTTTTGCAAATAATCAGCTAACTCTCGCGCTTGGATAATTTGTTTGGTTTCATTTAAATTGGGTGTATAAAGAGGGACAAGAGCTAAAGCGATCGCATGGAAAGGATCAGAACCAGGACGAAAGTGAGTAAACTGCCAATGACCCTCTTTTTCTAACTTAGGGACTAATCCAGCTAATACCACCGAAGATTTACCGCTTCCCGACGCACCCAGCACGGGTATAAAATTACGGGTTTTAGTTGTAATATAAAGTTCTTCTATAAATATTTCCCGCCCAAAGAAAAACTCAGCATCTTTAGGGCCAAAATGAAATAAACCCTGATAAGGACAAGGGAGATATTCATCAACAGCGATCGCAGAATCAACAGGTTTTACCTCTTCCCTAGAGTAGAAGTAGTTGTAGATAATGTTTCCTTCACCAACTACAGCACCTTTGACTTCATTTTGAAAAGTTGAGTGGTATTTGGAACTCTCTTCAGCCATCTAGATACTCCAGTGGCTTCTACTAGCCAAATTTATTTTCTTGGGTGTTGCGATCGCCCACCTGAATCCCCTTCACTTCTCCTTGAAATACTGTGTTATACTTACCTGCTGCTGACTCTTCAGGTTTTAACTGTTTCAGCAACTCCTGCGCTAACTTAATAATTTCTGCATCTTGATCAGCACCAGCTTCCGCTAATTTCTTTATAAGTGGTGCTTCATAGGTTTCAGGGTCTGTTTCGTGTTCTTCCAGAACCATTTGTGCTTTTGGTTCACTTTCAAATCTCTTCTTAATCAAGGTTTTCAATCCCTGATAGGCATCTTTAACGGCTGTTCCTGCGGTATCTTTAGTAGCAGCGATCGCACCAGCACCTAAAGCCGTAATAATCATAGAAACAGGTTCCATAGTTAATCCTCAATAATTTGTAACAGCTACAGGTATATTCTAAGTTTAGATAATATTTGCAAATGGTCTTTTGCTCTCATATTTAGCACAGTAAAGCATCTCAGTACATGGCTAAAAAACTTATTTTCCCTAGCATCTAACCCAGATCAAAACGGCAAAAATACACTTTCTGCGACTTTTCAAATATCCTCTTAGATTATCACAAAACGTGTAATTTATTACTGACAGCATGAATTTGACAATCAGTAAACTAAAAAGTTTTTTAGAAGTCTTACGATGTGTATATTTAGTATCTGCTGTTTACCGAATGCGACAAAATTTGCGATCATTATCACTCTCAGGATATTGCCAAGAATAGGCAAAATGGCTAACTCCCTTCAGTTGAGGGGAAAATTTGCGAAGTGCCTCCATTTGCGCTTCTAGCGATGGACGATTGCTAACGGATTCTCCCCATTTGCCTGCTAAGGCTGGGATTATCTGCGTACCCGGTTTTGCCATACTCAAAACTCGTTGCACTTGCGCCACAATACAACTGGTATTACCGCAATTCCCATAAGCCATAGGATGCCACTGCAATGAAGTGGGGAACCGATCCCAAGGTTGCAAACGAGAATCATAACCTTGCCCTACAGTTTGGTTGCCATCAGGGAAAAACACTACTCCCGTGGGAATACCTTGCTCCTTTGCTGGATAACTAGCTATGGTGACAAAATCTAAAATTCCTTGCATGGCGTGGGCAACAGCAAGCTGCCATAATTCCCATTGTAAAAGCGGCTGTCTATCGGTTGCAGACAGGATTGACTTTTGCCCTAATGGAGGAATGCGTCCTTGCCACAGAGGTTCGCCTTCTTGGGGATAAAGGTTATCAACTTCCGCTATATCTCCGGCGCCAACGAATCCCTTACTTAAAAAGCGCCGAATCAATTCCAGCCCTTTGTAATTTAGTGCCCGTTTAAATAAAGCTTCTTGGGTTGCGGGACTAAATAGCCATAAATCTGAAACTTTGGTGGCGATGGAATCACTTCCTGCTTGTCGGGGATAGCGCACATAGTCTAATAGCAAGCCATCTGGGCGACGGCGCAAAATTTCTTTTACTAATTGGAAGTAGTCGCGTTTTGCTTGTAAGTTGTAGGGGTCGATAAATACTTGAGAGCCATTGTCTACCACATATAGGCTCGTTTGACCTTTGCCATTACGAGCGATCGCACTTTCTCTATCTGGGCGCTGGGCGTAAGTATAGCCGAAATTGGCAGTAAACATCCAAGCGTAAACTTTTAAACCGCGTTGCCGACCTTTTTGAATTGCTGTGGCGAGTAAATCGGCGTTTTCTGCTCCCGGAGTGCGAATTACAGAAGGCCAAACCGTCGGGTTAGCTTTTGCTGGCAATAATGCCTGCCCGTCGTAAAAGACTTCTAAATAAACTTGGTTATAGCCACGGTTAACAATCCGATCCATAACCTGATCAATTATTCCTGGCTGAATGTCACAAGGATACAAGCGCAACCAAATGGCTTGGACTTGCGGCCAAGTCCTAGTGCGGCACTCCTGTAATTCCTGTGCCTGTTTTTTTATAATGTTTTGATAGCGGGTTTTGGCATCTGGTTTGCCTTTGAGGGCTGACAAACGTAAGTTTTCTTTTTCTTGTGCCGCCGTTGATGATAATTGGCAATACTGGGTTACTTGTGCCCTTGCTGGTTCGCTTCCAAAGTTGGGGAGCAACGAACTACTAGTGAAAACAATAGCGAATAGACGCCGCCAAAATAATGTTGATCTTGCAACGTTCAAGGGATGGTTTGACATATCTAGCAGTAGATGGACACAATAATCATCGACCCCAATTCAGATAATTGTGGGTTATATGTATAAAATAATACATTTAAATGGCAGATATTTTAAACCTATTTTTTTAAGACTACCAAAGGCTTGTTTGTGTTGCTGAATTTTTTGATAAAGACATAAATACATATAGGGAAGTATAAAACATCTGAAGATACACCAAGCTTAGTCTGTTATTAGATAGATTCTGCTTGTGCCTTCGTAAGTAAAAATCTGCTTATGCTATTCTTACCCCAAAAGGAATTTTAATATGCATCGTCGTTGGCTTTTATCTGCTTTAGCACTTTTGATGAGTATATTTTTAGTTGCTTGCACGACTGCAACCACTCAGCAGCCACAAACAAAAATCACAAGCACTACGGAGACGATAAACACAAATTCTCAGCAATTACCAAAAGGATCAGCAAGAAGAGTTGTTGCTCTTTCTTCTCTTTCTGCTGATATTATCTCTCGACTCAATCAAACAAAAATTGTTGGCATTACTGGTAGTAAATT
The DNA here is from genome assembly GCF_034531135.2 of Nostoc sp. CmiVER01. NCBI lineage: Bacteria > Bacillati > Cyanobacteriota > Cyanophyceae > Nostocales > Nostocaceae > Nostoc > Nostoc sp. CmiVER01. The sequence continues at coordinate 217,991 of NZ_JAVRBU020000008.1, read as the reverse complement.
ATTTAAGGATAACTCAAGATTTAAGGATATTCCCCGTGTTAGTGAAGGGCAAAGTCCGCCAAATTTAGAAAAAGTGGTAGCACTTAAACCAGATTTAGTTATTGGTGCAGAAGGTTTTTCTAACATCCCAATTCAAAAACTTCAGCAGCTAGGAATTCCGACTTTTCTCACTAAGGTGAATAATTGGGAATCTCTAGAAGAACTTACTAAAACACTTGCTAAATCAATTGATGCTGATCCTCAGCCTTTGTTAAATCGTTACAAAACTTTCTTGCCAGAAAAGCCAACTCAGGGTTTTTCTACTCTAGCACTAGTTAGTCGTCAACCAATTTTAGCGCCAAATAAAAATAGTTGGGCAGGGGATTTGCTGGCGAAATTCCAAGCGAAAAATATAGCAGCAGATTTACAAGGGAAAAGTCCTGTTGGTGGCTATGTAACGCTTTCGGCTGAGAAGGTTTTAGAAGCAAATCCAGAGGTAATAATTTTGGTTAATCCCCCACAAGGGAATTCGGAAGTAGCGCTTTTAGATTCACTGAAAAAGGAAGCCTTTTGGCAACAACTGCAAGCAACAAAAAATAACCGAGTCTATGTGTTTGATTATTATGGTCTAGTAAATCCGGGTAGTATAGATGCAATTGAAAAGGCTTGTCAGCAGCTTAAGCAAGCATTGTTTGCATCACAGGGCACTTAGCTCGTCTTACAAATACCTGTACCCGATAAGTAAGACAAGATAAATTCGACAATTACTATGATTAATTCAAAATTAATATCAGTTTTGCCGTTATTTTGTGCTAAATAATTATTAACAAATTTATTTTTCAAGCATTCCTTGCACTCAATATTTTCACTCGGCAACACTCAACACTTTTTATTACAAAGCAGTTAGATAAAGACGGTTTTGCCTTATCAACAATAAAAACTAGCTATTTACAGTGTTGTTGAAGAAGAGATACAGCTAATTCAAAACTATTAGGTTGAGTTTGTACTGCATAGGCTTCTTTTTCTAAATCTTGTCGTTTAATATCGGTATAACGTTTAAAAAATGGTTTAGAATAATTGATTGGTTGAATGTCTAAGCCTAAAGTTTTGATTTTTCCTTTTCCGGCACATATCTGCGCTGCATGAACAGTTTCATGGATTAATGTTTGAGTTCCAATATTTAACTCAAACACTACGGGATTAATCCAAATTTTTTTGTCAGCTTCTCTCAGTAACCCATAAGCTCCTCGCTTTGGTGGTAGTGCAATGATTACCTGAAACCCTTTTTTTTCTAATTTATTTTTTAAATCTAAAAATTTTGCTTCTGGATTGGGTATTTGAGAAAGCAATAGTAAGGAATTTAATATAAAAGTTTTGCTCATTACCTAATCCGCTTTAGGGAAGCTTTAGTTGGTTTGTGTTGCTGACAAATACCGCTCGCTAAGGTAATTCCCAGTCATAGATAGACTGGGAACAAGGTAATTGACTATGCTTTTAATCTTTTGCAGAACTAATTGGTTTTTGACCAAAGGGGATATTTTTTTTAACTTTAGGAAAAGCACCTCCAAGGCTGCGGAAATACAGTCCTCCAATGGTGAGTAAAAATGCCACATATCCCACTGCTTGCACAAGATAGAGATTATCTCTATAACCAAATAAAGATTTGAGAATAATGCCAGGAAACTGTTCGTCAGGCAAGATTGTGGAAGTATTTGAAACCATTGGCCCCAAAATACAGGAGTGGATTTTTGTAAAACGTTCGTAATAGAAACAAAGTCCTTCTGTGGCGCGACTGCTAAGGGCAAGGTTAGCCACTGCTTCGTCAAAATGTTTTAAGGCTGAAACTACTAACCCAGCGACAATTAATACTAATAAAACGCCCATTACCTGGAAAAACTGACGGATGTTAATTTTGACACCACCTTTAAATAACAGCACCCCAATGGCGGATGCCGCTACCAAACCACCAATAGCACCCAATGCTGGCATTAATCCCTGTTGGAAATTAGCAGCAACGAACAGAACAGTCTCAAAGCCTTCGCGGACAACGGCAATTAAAATTAAAGTAAAAACACCCCAACCAGCATTTGAGTTTTGTGTGAGTGCTTCTGTTACTGCTCCCTCAACTGTAGCTTTCATGAATCTGGCTTGTTTAGTCATCCAGATTAGCATCCAACTGAGCATTGCGATCGCTAACACACTAAACACACCCTCCAAGGCTGGCTCAACTACGGTGGTGTATTGAGGATTCGCTGCTCCCAGTATTTGAATTATCCAACTGAATAGCACGCCTATTAAGGCACTGACGACAATACCAACGCCGATACCAGCATATACCCAAGAGTTGAGCCGAGATTGTTTAGCTTTTTTCAGCAAAGCTAGCACAATGCCAACAACAAGGGCAGCTTCTACTCCTTCTCGGAGCGTTATTACAAAAGTAGGTAGAGCAGTACTAAAATCCATCTTTTATCCTTCGTTTTTTGTCCTTTGTCATTAGTCATTTGTCATTTTAATTTAACTAATGACTAATGACTAAGGACTAATGACTATTAACCAAAATCGCGTAGCATCTTTTTGAGTTCGAGATTATGCATCTCTTCTTGCCCAATCATACCGCGAGCGAATTCTTCAAGATAAATGCTGGCATTGGTAACAGTATCGAGCAGATTTTTATACAGATCCAATGCCTTTTTTTCGTGGGATAAGCTTTCTTCTAAGATATCCTTGACTTTATGCTGATAGGTTTCTTCCATTGGAGCAATTTTCAGGGAGGGATGCCCATCTAAACCGGTAAGAATTTCTCCCACTTGTTCGGCATGAAGTAAAGATTCACTTGCCTGTGCTTTGAAAAAAGCCACAATTGGAATACGATTAGGGCCAGTCACCATCAAAGAATAATGTGTATAGCGTACTACCCCTGCTAGTTCAAATTCCATGATGGCGTTCAGCAGGTCAATGGTCTTTTTTTGGTCAAGTTCTTGCATCAGTTGTTAATTCAAGTAACGAATGGAGCGTAATGAGTTAGGAGTTAGGAGTTAGAAGTGAGGAGTTAGGAGTTAACAGTTTGGGATTCATAACTCCTAACTCTTGTACAGACACGATTAATCGCGTCTCTCTTAACTATTTTAAACTCCTTACCATATACTTCCCATTAAAAGAAAGTGTTATCTCTGTGCTTGGGTATTGGATTTATCAACCACTTTTTGGGAGTTTTCCTCAATGGTTTTCACTACCTTGGTAACATCACTAGAAGTTTTGACTGCTTTTGCTGGTGGGATAGCAGAAGGCCAAACTTTTATGAGTTCAGCGAAACTAGTATCGATCGCTTTGTGTGCTTCGGGATCTGCTTGAGCTACTTGACTAGAAATCCCTTTGTATAATTCATTGGCGTAAAATACAAAACCACGGGAGTCTTGATACTCAATTGGTGCGGTTATTTTACCATTTGCGATCGCAGCGCCATACTCGGAGTTAGCTGAATCTAGCAATTCGTTAATTACCTGTAGCACAAATCCTGGTTTTGAGCGTTGAGATTCTGGCAAAGCTGCGATCGCTCCATCAACTGCTTGCACTGAAGAGGCAAAATTAGTTTTAACTTTGCTATCTTTCGGACTAGATTTTACTAAGTCTTGTAAACTTACTAATGTTGTCTTAAATTCTTTGACTTTGCGCTCATTAAGTTGATCTTCTACATCAACGTAAATCTCTTCAACTGGATGTCCTATATGAGGTTCTGCCTGCTTCGGCTGATTTTGATCCAACAGTTCTCGTGCTACTAAAAGATGCCCTTTCATTAAGCCTAATTTAGACATATAGTCAACATCTTTTGCCTCACCCGTAAGTGCCACTTCTTGAACACCAACTTGGTCTTTAATTTGGTCGAACTGTTCTTGAGTAATTACTTTTTTAGTAACTAAATCTTCTGGGCTACCATAAGGACGACTTGCCTGGATTTTATTCGATAAAGCCGGAACACCTAGTTTGGCTTCAAATTTATCTAATTCGGACAATATAGCAGTATTAATATTAATTTTCTCTTTGCTAGCGTGGCCACTATGACTGTTACTACTTACTGCTTCTGTAGCTGGGCTAGCAACTGGTGCTGAGGGATTTTCTGCGGTTGGTGTACTACTACAGGAACTTAAGGTAACTATTACTGCTGCTGCTGCTGCTAAACAGATATAACGAACTTTTATCATCTTTGCTCCTCGCACAACTAAAAAAGGTATTAATTGAAACATTTCAAACTATTACTAGAAGCTAGTTTGTTTGACACATTGTCATAGATTTTACTGTCTCATATAATGAGATTTTTTATCAACTATTTATCTAAAAATTTTATAAGTTAATTACTAACTGCTAATAATATTGTCAAGATTTTTTAACAGAATTTTGAGAGTTACTCTCAGCAAGTACTTCAAATTGACCCATGCAACCGTTTTCTGCGATCGCATCCTGATGGGGATGGAACATATACTTACCTGGGTAGCGAAAAGCAAATTCCAAGATGTGCCTTTCTGCGACACCCATCGTAATCACATCACTTTTCTCGCTAGGAGTCATACTCATGCCATAGCGATAGACATCAAAGAAATTGGCGTGGAGATGAAACGTCACCGCCGGATCGTATTCAATGATGTTGAGAACATACAGCCGAATCAACTGATCTTTGTAAATGCGAATCGGGTTATGCATGAAATAGTGGGGCAGACCGTTGAAGGCGTAATAATCATTATGGCTATCATCATTCACGTCATACCCACCCATCACTAATACCATCTCATCAGCCGGGGAACGGGCAGTAGGTGGATCGATGATGAACATTCCGTACAATCCCTTGGCGATGTGGCGGGTGACTGGTTCAATATGGCAGTGGTATAAGTGAACGCCATAAGGTTCAGCATCAAATTCATAAATTGTGGCACTACCATTGCTGATTGGGCGAATACCATCCATTTCTGCCGGATGAACTCCATGAAAATGCAAAGAGTGAGAATGTCCCGCATTGTTGAGAAATAGTACCCGGATGCGATCGCCTTGTTTTGCCCGTAGCGTTGGCCCTGGTATACGTCCGTTTAAATCCCAGATATTGTAAGAGACAGCACTATTAAGTTGAATGATGGAAGTACCCGCAGTTAACTGAAATTCCCGGATAGTTCGTCCATTTTCTTGCTTTACCGTCCCGTAATCAAAATCCCTTAACATCCTCATCGGGTTAGTAACGTCGTCTGGTGTTTCAATATTGAATGGTGGCACTTTGACCATTGACTTACTTTGTAGATTTAGCATCTGCCAAAGTCCAGCTGCACCAGTTAATCCAGCACCTGCTACTCCTAACTGCAATAATTGACGGCGGCTCCAGGGTTTTCCGTTACCTAGAGCGAAGTTGTTGGGCATGACATTTCGTTACGGTTAGCACCAAAAAAGAATTGCAAAAGATTTGCAATTGCTTTTAGATATTAGAGGAATTAATAATTATTGTCAATAATTTTATGGAGCTTCAAAATGGCTAGTTAAGTTGCTAAATCTAGATAAAGCTAGAATCAGTCCCTGAAAAGTGTAGCCAATTATTTTTAACTTTTACAGTATTTATACGTTTAATTTATGTATAAATAATATTTAGATTAAACTAACTTTATTATGCCTATTCCTAATATGCTTATTGCTTCAGCAGTGGTTTAAGTACAAACAATGAGTATAATAGCACCTTTAATATCAAGTCTCTTAGTAATCTGTGGCGTATTTAATTAGCTTAGAGATAATATCAATTGCATTTCAAGGAATTTTTGGATGCTTGGCAACATGACCAATTTTAAATTTTTATCTGTTACCTTCGTGTTATCAGCATTGAAAATGCCATCATTCAAATCCATGTGTCATTCTTTTGTTATTTGTATGGACTTTATGTGGAGATTTCTGTCTCATGATGAGTCAATCTTCAAAAGATAGTATAGTATTCACTAAAGCCCACTTACCCAATACATTTGATACACACTTGTCAAAAACAAAGTTGATCGTATATCTTTTTGCAATCAAGCGGCATAATGCCCTTTGATTGATGAATTACCCGAATTTATTATAGGAGGTCAAAAATGACTACTTTTTCTCATATTTCAGTATTGCAGAAGACCGCAGGTATTACCTTATCCAAGCCTGTGCAGGTAACGCTTTATATGTTGCTATCTTCTTTAGTTATCTGGACTGTGTTGTTCTCTACCTATCCTGCGGTTCATAACACAGCACACTCAACGCGTCACCACACATTAGGCGTTGCATGTCACTAAATTATCATAATTTCAAGATTTTTTAGGATGAAGCAATGCTTTGACATCTAACACAATTATGACGCTAAAATAGCGCAAATTTCACGCCAGTGTTCTGTTTGGATATACTTTTAGGTTATGTAGAGATGCTTTATTTACTATCTCTACATAACCTTAACTGGATTGAAAATAGTGTCTAATTTAGAACTAATTCTTTGATTTGAATTTTTGGCTTTGACTTCATCAACTGCTATTTATTTAAGTTTCAGTTGCCAAAAGTACAGGAGTTTCACATATACCGTAAGTTTTTATGAAAAAATATCGGCTTTTTGGAGTTATCAGCGCTGTTTGCATCACTTTATCAATTCTTTATTCCTTTGTAGGTAATTCCCAAATTTCTACATCTAGAGTACTACTTTCTACCAACCCACCTTTAGAACGTATTCTCCCTTTTGAAGCAGAGGCAGAAAGGCCGCAATCTCCCGTTACCTTAAAGTTACAAGCTGTTAATGCTGCGGGTAAACCATTAGAAAATACCAAAATCAGCTTACAAATTCTCACGCCTAATCGGAATCCTTGGTTAACAACAGATTTTCCCATTGTTGAGGGAACAAAATTGCTGCAAATGAATGCCACTGCACCTGATGGAAAGCTAGAAATTCAGCAGATGTTACCCATTCGTGGTAATTACCAACTACTGGTAAATGTGTCACCTTTAGTAGCAAATGCTTTTACCCCATATCAGCAAACTTTAAATCTGAATGTCCGGGAAAATCCTATTAAATATAAATATTTTGTTGTTATTGCAGCTATCTTACTATCACTTGGATTGTTGGGTGGTTGGGTTATTGGCGGACAAAAAGAACTTCAACAAGGAGAAATTGCACCACAGTCAGTCCGCCTTTTATTAAGTGCATTGACAGTGGTAGCTATAGTAACCCTATTAGTTATCAACATCAGTGCAGAAGTTGCCGAAGCTCATGGCAGTGAACACCATTCAAATAGTACCGAAGTAATCGCACCATCATCTCAAAAATCTCAAGGGTTGGAAATTAACCTTGGGGGAGATAAAAACGCAACTGTCGGAAAACTTGCGAACTTATCACTACAGGTGAAAGATAGCGCAACAGGACAACCTATCAAAGATGTAGCGTTACAGGTAAAAGCGATCGCCCTTGAACATAATTTAACAGTCTTTGATTACAAAGGTATTCCTGACGAACAAGGGAAGTTAACATGGCTAGAGCAATTTTTTGATGGTTCACCCCACAAAATCGAGGTGGAAGCAACTCCTCTACCAGGATCTAGCCGTCAATTTGCACCAGTGAAGGTAGCACAAGAAGTTGAAGTTGAAGCGATCGCACCACCAATTTATATCCGATTGATTGGTTTATTCTACTTTACAGCCTTTGTCGGCATTGGTATGGCGATCGGATTGCTAATACAGCACCGACGCACACCACAAGTAAGGGAAAGTTAGTAATATAGGACTAATGTTTGATTTCTGAAAAAGCTCGGTACAAATTAAAAGCCTAATTCCCTATTCCCTACTCCCTACTCCCCACTCCCCGCCTACGGAGATAATTTCAAAAATCAAATACGATTCCTATATCAGTCTTTTAGTGAGAATTTCAGCCAATATAACAATGTGCATTAAGTAAGTGGGTCAAATTAAATACAAAATCTCATCCTCAATTCCTCTCCTTACAAAGGAAAGGGATTGAGGATAAGGTTTTATCTTATGTTTAATTACGCCTACCTACTTAACTTTTAGACTGGCAAAAAATAAATTATCCCAAATTATTTCTATATTTCTAGGGATGCAAGGTTTTGCACCCAGGAAATAGGATGTTTTTAAACTGGAAGTCTCTTAAGTAGGCAACAATAAATCAAAGTATCTTACGCAATGTAAAATTAATTAAATTAGCTGGTAGTAAGCGGCTTCAGCCCATATTACAATTACCACAGCAGAAATTAGATTTAAAGTGGGTAATATTATTGATGTTTATATTTTTGCCTGTTATTTCCTTAATTACTATTTTTTTGTTAGTTAATAAAAAATGTATCGATTGGCGTGAGTCGCTGATATTAGCAATTACTTACTGGGGAATTTTAGTCACTGCAATAACAGAATTTTTGAGTCTTTTTAAATTAATTACTTTTGGCTGGATATTGGGAACTTGGGGATTGATATGTATCGTATTAATTTATATATACTTTAGAGTAAATCACCAAATAATTCCGAATCCAGAGCCAAGAAATTTTTCTCAAATAAAGAAAAATATTAAAATTAAACCCTTCGCAAATTTATTATTGTATGGCATAGGTTTCGTTGTAGCGACAGTTGGAATAATTGCCTTCATCGCGCCACCCAATAATTGGGATTCTATGGACTATCACATGAGCCGTGTTGTTCATTGGATACAAAATCATAGCATTGCCCATTATCCAACAAATTATACTCCACAGTTATATCAAAACCCTTGGTCAGAGTTCGTAATTTTACATTTTCGAATTCTCAGTGGTGGTGACTACTTCGCTAACTTAGTCCAATGGTTTAGTATGATTGGCTGTATTATCGGAGTGTCATTAATTGCAAAAAAACTCGGAGCAGATTTACGAGGTCAAGTTTTCTCTGCGGTTGTAACTGCAACAATTCCTATGGGAATCTTGCAAGCTTCAAGCACTCAAAATGATTATGTAGCTGCATTTTGGGTAGTTTGTCTTGCTTACTACTTACTATCAACTATCCAAGCAAGAAAAAGCGATATTTGGACGAATTCATTCAACATTGGTAGTAGCACAGGATTAGCTATTTTGAGCAAGGGAACAGCTTATTTTTATGTATTTCCCTTCTTAATCTGGTTTGGTTTTTACCTGGTTAAACGCTTACGCTGGCAAGCATGGAAGCCTGCTTTGATAGTAGGCAGTATATCTTTATTGCTTAATATTAGCCACTATTTACGAAATTATAATTTATTTGGTTCGCCACTTGGTGAACCAGGTGGCTATCGTAATGAAATACTTGGTGTTAATGTACTCATTTCTAATATTCTGAGAAATATTGCTTTACATATAGGAACACCGATTGGTTTCTGGAATGGAAAAGCGAACAGATTAATTCAACTTATACATACATTTATTGGTATAGATTATAACGATCCTCGAACAACTTTTTCCCAGACATTCTTTGTACCAGGAGGTTGGTCAACAATTGGGATAACTGGCAATGAAAACAGTGCTGGTAATTTATTACATTTAGCACTAATATTGATATGTATGATTATTTTTTTAACTCGAAAATCTCTCCGTAAAGAACGTTATATTTTTACTTATCTTATTGCTACTATATCTACATTTTTGATATTTTGCTACTTACTAAAATGGCAAACCTGGAATAGTCGCCTGCATTTACCTTTGTTTGTCTTAATGTCTCCATTTGTAGGTGTGGTATTATCTAAGCTTAAACAGCAAAAAACCGCTATTTTTATAGTAACATTTCTGCTAATCTCATCATTACCGTGGATATTTTTTAATAGATACAGACCTATTATTGATAGCAATAATATATTCCAAACCCCCAGAATTGAGCAGTATTTTAGTAATAGACCATTCCTTAAAGGTACTTACACAGGAGCAGTTGAGTTTTTAAATTCCAAAAAATGCTCTAATATTGGGCTATCAATGGGGAATGATCCTTGGGAATACCCTTTATGGGTACTTTTGCAGGAAAATAATCAAAAAGTACTTAAAATTCAACATATTAATGTTAATAATATTTCGGCAACTTTAGAAAAAGAGGATTTCTATAAAGATTTTGAGCCTTGCGGGATTATTTCAATGGAAACTAAAAAAAGTAAACAAAATAAATCTCAAGAAATTAATTTTAAAGATAAAATTTATGTCCGAGGTTGGGATTCTCCAGAACTTGGTGTATTTATTAAGTAGAATTTTATTATTTACAAGATCCTAAAATTAAGATTTACTCAGAAGTTAAGAAAGTAATGCTGACAAAAATTACTGTTGAAAAAATTCTTGACCGTGCCTTGATGGGATACGACTTATCTCAAGAAGAGGGAGTGGTGTTGTTACAACAAACTGACGAGGAGGCGATCGCAGCGATACGTGATACATCCGATACACTCCGCCACACTCAAGCAGGCGATACGGTTACTTATGTAATTAATCGTAATATCAACTTTACTAATATTTGTGAGCAGCACTGTAGTTTTTGTGCTTTTCGTCGAGATGATGGTGATGTCGGTGCATACTGGTTAGATTCGGCGCAAATTTTAGAAAAAGCGGCAGATGCAGTGCAACGGGGTGCGACGGAAATCTGTATGCAGGGGGGATTAAATCCACAAGCGCAGATAAATGGTAAATCTTTACCCTATTATCTCAAGGTTGTAGAAACCATCAAACAGGAATTTCCCCACATACATCTTCACGCTTTTTCTCCCCAAGAAGTGGAATTTATTGCCAGACTTGATGGACTTGGGTATGGTGATGTAATTGCTGCTTTGCGCGATGCTGGTGTTGGCTCAATGCCAGGAACAGCAGCTGAGGTGTTAGACGATGAAGTAAGGCGGATATTATGTCCAGAGAAAATCAACACAGCCACTTGGCTAGAAATTGTCAGCACCGCTCACAAATTAGGCTTGCATACCACCAGCACCATGTTATCTGGGCATATTGAAACCCACGAACAGCAAATTGGGCATTTAGAAAAATTGCGATCGCTCCAACAAACCGCCATTAATCAGGGATATCCAGCAAACATCACAGAGTTTATTTTATTACCCTTCGTTGGGCAAGAAGCGCCCAAACCTTTACGTCGCCGTGTGGGACGCGATCAACCAGTTTTGAGTGATGCACTGCTGCTAGGCGCTGTGGCGCGGATTTACTTAGGTAATTGGATTCCTAACCATCAGCAGAGTTGGGTAAAACTGGGGCTTGCAGGTGCAACAGAAGCTTTACTTTGGGGTTGTAATGATATCGGCGGCACATTGATGGAGGAGCATATTACCACAATGGCAGGTGCTTTGGGTGGTACGTGTATGGAAGTGGAAACTTTGGAAAATGCGATCGCTTCTTTAGGAAGACCTTACCAACAACGTAACACTCTTTATCAAAAAGTTAATAGTTAAGAATAGCTTTGATCTCTGTATTCTCTGCGCCTCTGTGATGAAATAAATTACTTTTAAACCGCAGAAATCCCGAGAGTTCAAAGATCAATAAATAATTTATAGGAACATTAATCAAATCGAATTAAGTTCAAATTAAGAATATATGATAAAAATTTTAAGATTACCCTTGTAGGTAAGATAATCCTGATTTGGTGTTGGCAAGCTCTAATAATTTAGAGGTGGAGCATTATGAGAATTTTGATAGTTGAAGATGATGATCGCATTGCTAAACCATTAGCCGAGTTTTTAAGACGACAACACCATATTGTAGATATAACAACCGATGGTTTTGCAGCCTGGGAATGGTCGCAGTCAGGATTATATGAGTTAATTTTATTAGATTTAATGCTTCCTAAATTAGATGGAATTACTTTATGTAAGCGTTTACGCGCTACTTCATCTAATGTTTTGATTTTAATGCTGACGGCACGAGATACAACAGGCGATAAAATTATAGGACTTGATGCTGGTGCTGATGATTACTTAGTTAAGCCATTTGAACTAAAAGAATTAGCAGCACGCATCAGGGCTTTAGCTCGAAGAACTCCAGAGATTCGTCCCCAGATTTTAATCCACGGTGATTTGCAACTAGACCCAGCAAATCAACAGGTTACTTATGCAGGAAACATCATATCATTAACTCCTAAAGAATATATGATATTAGAATATTTTTTGAAAAATCCCAATTTAGTTGTAACTCGTTCTGCAATTCTTGACAAACTGTGGGACTTTGATAAATCTTCGGGCGAAGGAAGTATTAAAACTCATATTACCAATTTGCGGAATAAACTTAAAGCATCTGGAAGTTCAGAGAACTTGATTGAAAATATTTATGGCATTGGTTATCGTTTAGGACAAAATTAAACTAGTTAAAAAAATATTAATTTTAGATATAGCGAAAATAATGTGTTTCAAAGAATCAAATATCGTTTATTGTTGTCTTATTTGGTAGTGTTTGCATCGCTGCTAGGAATATTTGCGATCGCAGTCCGATTTGCTTTCACTCGCAGTCTGAGTGAGCAAATAACAGATAAACTCACAGCCATAGGCAAAGGTGCGGCTGCAAATGTAGAGTTTGAAAAAGGTCGCTTAACGGTTGAAAGTGACTTTCGTCCCCAAGACTTAATTGCTTCTCATCAAGGATTACAGTGGTTTGATACTCAGGGAAATTTAATTAACCAACAAGGAAAAACTGTTTTAACTTTGCCTTTTTTCCCAAACCAAATGGTACAAATTCAAACAGGTAAAGTTCCTATCCAAGTGGTGACTGTTCCAATTATTACTAGCGATAATGGTGAGCTTGTTGGATATGTAAGGGTGAGCCAATCTTTAGAAGAATTTAATGAAACTCTGCAAAAACTGGACTTGGTGTTAGGCGGTGGAATTATTATAACTTTGGTTTTTAGTAGTATTGGCGGAATTTTACTAACTCGTCAAGCAATGCAACCCATTGAAGAGAGCTTTCAAAAACTAAAACAATTTACTGCTGATGCTTCCCATGAACTACGCAGTCCGTTAATGGCTATCAAAATTAATGCCGAGTTACCGCTACAATATCCAGAAGAAATAGGGCCAAAAGATGCAGAAAAGTTTCAGGCGATCGCCAGTGCTACTAACCAGATGACTCGCCTCACAGAAGACTTATTATTGTTAGCACGTACTGATAAAATCGCAACTCAGAATAAAGATACTCTAAATTTAACCTCAATATTAGAGAACCTAATACAACTTTATAAACCTCAAGCTGAAGCCAAACAAATTAACTTTAAATTTAAATTAATTGCTAGTCTTCAGCTAATAGGTGATTCAGTTCAATTAACACGACTGTTTACTAATTTAATTGAAAATGCCCTCTACTATACACCATCAGGAGGTATAGTTGAAATTAAAACTAGTCGTGTTGGTTCCCAGCTTTATATCAACGTGCAAGATACAGGCGTGGGAATTGCACCAGAGCATATTGACAAGATTTTTGAGCGTTTTTGGCGAGCAGATCAGTCTCGTTCTTATTGGTCTGGTGGTTCTGGTTTAGGGTTAGCGATCGCTCAAGCTATTGCCCAAAATCACGGTGGATTAATTAGTGTTACGAGTCAATTAGGAGTTGGTAGTTGTTTTACTGTGCATTTACCAACCTCTTGACAATGTGATTTTAAGTTCCCTACTTACTTACCATCATCATTGGTTTCGCGATCGCCATCACTAGTTTCTTTAACTTGAATACTACTCTTGGGACGAGTTGCTTCATTCTTCTCATCTTGTTGATTAGCATTTTCAACATAGAGAACTTTGCCATTACCAGCATCTACTGTAACTTCTTGCTGACCAATTTCTACAGCATAAATTAAGTTACCATCTTCATTTTCGACTTTAACACTTTTTGCCTTACCGCCCACAGATGCTTCAGCTACTTGCTGTGCTTGTTGTGCTGTAATTTTAGCTAGCGGTTGCAGTTTTGCTGCTTCTTGTACATCATCGTTTGTTTCACCGTCTCCATCACTGGCTTCAGCAACTTGGATAGTACTATGATGCTGAGGTGCAATTGCTACAAAAGATTGTGGTTGTTTGGCAGACACAACTCTCGACAATCCAGCAAGTCCCAAAGTACCAACAAAAGCTGCTGCCAAAATGATTTTTGTTGAAGTTTTCATACTTGAAAAATCCCTTTAAGTCTGGGTTTGTATTTTCACAGTAGGAAATAAAAGTCCAGAAATAGTCAAGATTTGTTTAACTTCAATAAATTCAATATCTAATAGTGGAATTAACTTTTTAGTAGACATTTTAGCTATTTTTAGTGACTTTATCACAAGAAAATTTCGTTTTTAGTCAAACCTTGACTATTTCTTGACTTTTGCTGTGTAAAGTACAATCACTCAGTAATTTGCTTACAACACAGCTAACTTTAATATCTGATGTGAATCTCACTTATACGGAAACATCAGCAAAGGAAAGATTATGAATAAGATGTTAAACAGGGTTCCAGAGATTACAATTTACTTCTGGATTATTAAGGTTTTGGCAACCACAGTAGGTGAAACCGCAGCAGATTTTCTGTCAGCAACCCTAAACCTTGGTTTAGATGTTACATCTTACATTATGAGCGGTGTATTATTGATTGCGCTGTTGCATCAGTTTAAGCTTAAACGCTATGTTCCAGGAAGTTTTTGGTTTGTGGTCGTTTTGATAAGTATCGTTGGCACACTAATCACTGATAGATTAGTAGACGAGCTTGGAGTTAGCTTGATGACAACTACTGTAATTTTTAGCGTTTCCTTGTTGCTAGTTTTTGCGCTCTGGTATTCAAACGAAAAGACATTAGCTATGCACTCCATCAATACAGCTAAAAGAGAACTTTTTTATTGGGTGGCTGTTTTGTTTACGTTTGCATTAGGCACTGCAACAGGAGACTTATTGGCAGAGTCTTTGGGGTTAGGTTATGCACAATCAGCACTGATATTTGGCGCTTCAATTGCAATCATAGCGATCGGTTATTATTACCTTTGGATGAATGCAGTTTTGGCATTTTGGTTAGCTTACATTTTGACTCGTCCACTTGGAGCATCTATAGGTGATTTACTATCCCAATCTCCTACAAATGGTGGCTTTGGTTTTGGTACTGTCGGAACCAGTATGCTTTTTCTTTCTATAATCATAAGCCTGGTTATTTACTTAAGCCTTAAGCAGAAGAAACCAGCCTTACTACCGATTGACCGACAAGACTGATTAGCATCTAGCTAATTGAATCTCATGAGTATAAAAAACGATGACTTACTATTTTTTATTGTGAAAAATAAATGAACAAAGTTGCAAAAGTCACAATTTTCTTCTGGATCATGAAGATCATTGCCACAACACTCGGCGAGACGGCAGGTGACTTCATCTCAATGACTCTTGGGCTGGGGTATTACATGGGCTTTGCCATAACGTTTGCTATTCTGGCTATTCTCCTGTTTTTTCAAATTCAATCCGACAGATATCGTCCAGCCCTTTATTGGGTGGCCATCATCGCCACAACTACAGCCGGAACCGAAGTTTCAGACCTGATGGATCGATCTCTTGGGCTTGGCTACGCACTGGGATCGCTTATCCTGGTAGCCGGTCTTCTGAGCATTCTTAGCATCTGGTACTATCGCGATCGCGATCTGAGTGTTTATCCGATTGTGAAGAAAGATGCAGAGACCACCTACTGGCTGGCTGTCGTGTTCTCTAACAGTTTGGGAACAGCCTTTGGTGACTTTCTCACAAGCAACTTGGGACTAAGCTATATTCAGGGCGCATTGGTGACAGCCAGCGTCATTGGTGTTGTCATCGCCCTTCACTACGTAACAAAGTTGAGCGATATCCTTCTATTCTGGCTCGCTTTCATCTTTACACGTCCCTTCGGAGCCACTTTCGGAGATTTTCTGACTAAACCAGTTAAAAGTGGCGGTTTATCACTGCCGAGGGAATATGCTTCAGCGATCGCCTTTATCCTGCTCGCAATTGTGCTATTCTTTTCCGTGCAAAAGGAAAAAAAAGTGCGTTACCCAATTGAGTGATGCGTTTAAGCATAATGAATAAAATTAAAGTATGCTCCGACAAATTTCTAATTTTTGGTTACGTCATATACATCCTCGTTTGGCTCCCTTAATTGCCACAATTGGTATTGTTGGACTTGCTAGTTGTCTGCTCATCCTTTTTGTTTTAGCAAAACTGGCAGAAGAGGTTTTGGAGCGAGAAAGCTTTGTATTTGATACTAATTTTTTGTTATGGCTACATCAGTTTGCCAATCCAAATTTAGACAATTTAATGCTATTTGTTACAAATATTGGTAATCCCAATACAGTAGTTATAGTTGCAGGCATTACTGTCTTGTTACTTTGGTGGCGACATTACCAAGAAGAAGCAAAAGTTTTTGTAATTGCTTGCTTAGGAGGGTTAATTTTAAATACAGGGCTAAAGTTGTTTTTTTCTAAACCTCGCCCAGAACTGTGGCATCAATTGATTTCTGAAAAATCTTTTAGTTTCCCTAGTGGTCATGCACTAGGCTCTATGGTACTTTATGGTTTTATTGCTTACGAATTGGCAACTCACTATCCTCATTTTGCTAAAGTTATTTACAGTTTGACGGTTATTTTAATTGCTGCTATTGGAATCAGCCGCTTATATTTAGGAGTCCATTGGCCCACAGACATAATTGCAGGTTATGGAGTCGGCTTTTTGTGGCTGATGGTATGTATTACGATGCTTAAATTGCAAAGATTGAGGCAAGAAAAGTTAGTTAATTAAATTTTTAAGTATGTACACCCAAGAAGTTGCCGTTGCTAAAGTCTCTCGAAAAAAAGGCATCTTGGTGATAATTGTCTCATCAGATTTTTTAATCACCCGATTTTTTTGCCCAATATACCTATAAATGAGCGCCTTTTAGGGAAAAAACAGTCCAGCCTACTTTTTAGTATACACGCAATTAATCGCGTCTCTCCCCACTCCCCATTCAATTGATCCCCAAGTTACCAATCCAAGATAGGATAGACGTTGATTTACGTATCCTTTTACTTAATGCATATGAAGCGCTATTGGTCGCGTTTGCTTGCACTGGTTTTGGTTGTATCTATCGGCTTAATGGGCTGTTCTGGCAGTCCAGATAGCTTGACTGGGGATTATCGCCAAGACACCTTAGCTGTGGTCAATATTATGAGACAAGCTCTGGATCTATCACAAGATTCACCAGAAAAAGCAGCAGTTCAAGCAGAAGCGCGTCAAAAAATTAATGACTTTTCGGCTCGCTATCAGCGAGTTAACTCTGTTTCTGGTCTTGGCTCCTTTACAACCATGCGAACAGCCCTCAACTCCCTGGCTGGACACTACAGTTCTTACCCAAATCGTGCAGTACCCGAAAAACTCAAAAATCGTTTAGAGAAGGAGTTACAGCAGGTAGAAGCAGCGCTAAAGCGTGGCGGTTAATTTTTAACTATTGCCTACTCCATCATCAAGAGTCAATACTTTTGGCTCTTGATTATTTTATCAACTTCATATAAATCAAAGTTTTAAATTGTCAAATAAACTGATTGACACTTTTATAAATAAAGGCGTTGTCACAGTTCAACTTACTTCGTCTCCATCCAATTTTCACCGACACGCGCATCCACCAGCAACGGCACACTTAACTCGACTGCATTTTCCATCACCGACTTAATTTGCGGTTGTAATTCTTCCCATTCATCAGGGGGAATTTCAAACACTAATTCATCGTGAACTTGCAACAACAAACGCGCCTGATAGTTCTTCAAAACCTCATGCAATCTCACCATTGCAATTTTGATAATATCAGCATTGGAACCTTGAATTGGTGCATTAGCAGCAGAGCGTAGTAAACCTGCATCATAAGCACCCAAATTTTTCAATTTACTCAGATCAATATCTTCTGGGTTACTGCCTTTTAATCTGCGTAAACTATTATTAGTAAAGTCAAAATAACGACGGCGACCGAAAATAGTTTCTACATAACCAAGAGCGATCGCTTCTTTTTTCATTCGCTCTAAATATGCAAATACTTTCGGATATCGTTCATTAAACCGCTTAATGAACTCATTGGCAATAGTTTTATCTATCCCAGTTGAGCGCGAAAATCTTAGAGAACCCATTCCATAAATCACGCCAAAATTGATAGTTTTTGCTATCCCTCGTTCTTCTGAGGTTATATTTTCTTTTTCAAACACTAACCGCGCCGTAACACTGTGAACATCTTCATTTTGCTGATATGCTTGCACTAATATCGGCTCTTGACTCAAATGAGCCAAAATCCGCAATTCAATTTGTGAGTAATCAGCAGCCACCATTAACCAACCAGGTTCTGGCAAAAACGCCTTGCGAATTTGGCGACTAAAAGCTGTACGAATGGGGATATTTTGCAAATTTGGATTAGAAGAAGATAATCTACCAGTTGATGTTGCTGCTTGATTAAAATCAGTATGCACTCGCTGTGTATCTGGACGCACCAATGCAGGTAATGCATCAACATAAGTAGACTTTAATTTAGATAGAGTACGATACTCAATGATCGCCTCAACAAATCCACTTTTATCATCTTCTTGGAGTTTTTCTAATGTTGCGGCATCTGTAGAGAAGCCTGTTTGAATTTTGCGAGAATGTCTAGTACTTAACCCTAACTTTTCAAACAAAATTTGGCTCAACTGTTTAGGCGAACCCAGGTTAAAATTTTCCCCAGCTATTTCAGTAGCTTTCTCTTTTAACCTGGCTAACTCAGTTTCTAAATGCTGTGAAAGTTCTTGTAAATAAGCTGAATTAATGCGGACACCCGTGTATTCCATTTCGGCTAAAACTGCTTCTAGCGGCTGTTCCACTTCCACTAATAGCTTAGACAAAGTTGGAATTTTATCCAGTTCTTCACGCAATTTGGACACTAAGCTAAAGGTAGAATAGGCATCCATACCACAGTAATCTGCTACGGCAGGAATATCTATATCAGCAATGGTTTTACCTTTAGGAACTAAATCCAAATAACTTTTCGCTATTAATCCCAAATATCGCTGTGACAAATCCATCAAATTATGACTTGAATCGGGATTTAAAATGTAACTTGCCAGCATGGGATCAAAAACTACTCCCGCCAAATTAATTCCTTGACACTTTAGAACTAAACGGTCAAATTTTCCATTCTGTAAAGCTTTGGGATATTCAGCACTTTCGAGAATTGGGCGTAATGTTTCTAGCGCCAAATCTTTATGCAAATTTTCCCCAGTTTTATGCCCCAGAGGAATATAGGCTACTTCATCTGGTTCCGTTCCCCAACAGCAACCAATTCCTACTAACTCAGCGTCTCTTGGTTCTAAAGCTGTAGTTTCTGTGTCCCAAGCAACGGGTGTTTCTGGATTAGTGAATTTTTGCAAAAGTTTTACTAACTCAGTTAATTTTGCTTCAGTGTTGATAATGCGTGGTGTAATTGGGGAAGTAGATTGTTGTGTAACTGCTGCTGTATCGCTATCACTAAAAAACCACAAATCACTATCTTCATCATTGCTGAATTCTAAGTTAGTATTGGGGTTACTTATATCTGTTTTGGCTTCTTGCTTCTCTTCAACTTTTCCTCCAAAACGCTGCTGTAGGTCGTTGATTTTACCTAAAAAAGACTTAAATTCTAGCTTTTCTAAAATTGGTGATAAGACGTTTGTATCAAAACCTTTTAACTTGCAATTTTCTAAATCAAATTCTATAGGAACATCTAAAACTATGGTTGCCAAATACCGAGACTTTTCGGCATCTTCTTTACCCGTTGCCAGTTTTTTCTGAGTTGCGCCTTTAATTTCATCTAACGCAGCATAAACACCATCAAGGGAACCATAGGTGTTTAACAGCTGCACTGCTGTCTTTTCTCCAATTCCCTTGACACCAGGAATATTATCTGATTTATCACCACAAAGAGCTTTAAAATCAACAATTTGTGAAGGTAAAACCCCCATCTTCTCTTTGACTTGTTCTGCTTCAAATTCCGTAATGCTATTTGTAGAGCGTTTTAGGGCATCTGGACTAAAATTCAGAACAGTGATTTCTTTGTCAGAGTCGATTAGTTGAAATAAATCGCGATCGCCAGTGAGAATCTTCACCCTATACCCAGCAGCAGTTACTCGTTGTGATAATGTTCCCAAAACATCATCTGCCTCAAAACCAGGGGCAGTGAAAATTGGTAAATTGAAGCCATTGAGCAACTCATGCAGGTTTTCTAAGTCGGGAATAAAGTCTTCTGGCGTTTCTTTGCGATCGGCTTTATAAGTATCATCAGCTTCATGGCGAAAGGTGGCCTCACCCAAATCAAAAGCGATCGCCATTGCTTGGGGCTGTTGTGTTGCCATTACCTCCAGCAGGCACTTCACAAAACCAAAACATATACTGGTAGGAATGCCCGTTTTTGTACGCAGTCCTCCATCTCGCCCTTTGGCGAAAGCAAAGTATGAACGATAAGCCAGCGAGTGTCCATCTATGAGGATGAACGTGGGGCGTGTTGCAGTTTTAGAAGTGATTTCAGACATAGCCCTATTTTAGCCAGAAGCTTCGTTACTGTGATCGCAATTCAGTAAACTCAGATTCAGAACTCTATTCTCAATCCAAAATCTAAAATCCAAAATCCAAAATGGTATAACCTCTTACTGGAACTTATAAATCTAGGAAATTATGCCGAAAGCATCTGCCACACACTTGGCATCTACTGATCATCAGGCTGCTACAAAAGACATTAAACTACTAGTTTTGGATATAGATGGCACGATCGCTGGACACTCTAACACTATCAGCGAACCTGTAAAGCAAGCTATTATTGCAGCGCAAGCACGAGGAATTAAAGTGGCGATCGCAACAGGGAGGATGTATCGTTCAGCCTTGCGCTTTCACCAAGATATCGGCTCTACACTACCATTAATGGCCTATCAAGGAGCCTGGATTCAAGATCCGATCACTCAAAAAATCCATCGCCATTGGGCTGTTTCTAGAGAAATTGCCCACAAGTTACTCGACTATTTTGAACAACCTGAGTTGCGATCGCTTCTATCTGTCCACTTCTACATCAATGATCAACTATACGTCCGTGAAGTAACCAGAGAAACCAAAATTTATGCAGAACGTTCTGGTATTACCCCGATTCCAGTAGGTGATTTGCGCCAAGCTTTAACGAATGAACCGACAAAAATTCTCGCTTTATGCGATGACACAGATGTAATCGACAAGCTATTGGGAAATTTGCGCCGTCAATACACACCGGCTGAACTTTATCTCACAACATCTGTTGCTACTTTCTTTGAAGCAACTAACGCCTCTGTGAATAAAGGAACTGCTGTACGTTACCTAGCCGAAGAATTGCTGGGATTAGAGTTAGCCAATGTTATGGCAATTGGCGATAACTTCAATGATGTAGAAATGCTGGAGTATGTTGGACTGGGTGTAGCTATGGGCAACGCACCAGCAGGAGTGCAAGCGATCGCGCAGTGGGTAGCTCCCAACGTAGAGGAAGATGGTGCAGCAGTAGCAATTGAAAAGTTTTTGCTGTAATGAAGGTACTTTTTCAAACCTAACCCATATAAATCAGAAAGGACACCGACGACTGGCCGTGTTTCGTCTCGGTGTCCTAGCTGGTTCGCTCCTCACACACCTGTTAATGTAGCTGAGGTGGTGCATTGAGTCAATAGATATATAAAAGTTTTTATTTTGGCTTAAGCGACATTACCGATTCATAACTCCAAGGGCGCAAAAACACCTAAGTTTTCCTCCAGCATAAATCTTAATACTGACTGAGTAGCCATAAGCAATCCGAGCCTGGCTTGGGCTAACTCTAGTGAAGTAATTTTCACCTCACCCCAAATCCGGCAATTACACCAAAACTTTTCAAAAGCTTCGCTCAAACTCAACGCTACTTTTTCCCATTTCACAGAACCCTTAACATCAGGGCACTCTATGTTGTCTACCACTTGTATTAACTCACTAATTAGACGACGCTCATCTGGGTGATTGAGCCGTAGTGTTCCGTCACCATTAAGCCAAGGTAAAGGATTAGGAGAAATAACACTCCAAAAAGCTGGACTAGTATTTGGAACTGGTTCTCTAAGTTTAATCAATCCATCTCGATGAGCCAGAAGCACTAGCGAACAGCAGCGTGCATGGGCGTACTGAACACTAAACAAATTGGGCACTGGGCATTGGGCATTGGCTTTAGTAATCCCCCTTGTCCCCTTGTCCCCTTGTCTCCTTGTCCCCTTATCTCCCTCATCTCCCCACTTCCCACTCCCCTCCACAAGACTTTGTAACCAAGTCGCTAACGTCGAGTGAGTTAATTCAAAATGTATCAAACCAGGGGGAACTATTTGGACGCTAAAAACGTCGCCACAGATCCCTGATATATCTGAGGCGATCGCACTGGCAAGCTCCATCGCTTTTCGATTCTGAGATTTTGATAGTCCCAAAGACACACTTGAGGTGTATAAAAATCTATTGTTATCTCTACCTTTGTGTAGAGGAATTTTCTCATTCTTTATGCATCTATTTTCTGCTTTATAAGTATCAATGCTTAGTGATTTTATCAAGCAACTGTATACTAACTGTTTTATTGACGTATATTTGCTAACTTGTATTTTATAATGCACGTAATATTATTTAAATCATCATGTAAGATATATTTGTTACTTTTTTGTCATCAGTCTTGCGGTATAAATTTAATTTAGATAAAGAAAAATGAGAAGAGGATAAAATTTGATGAATAATCGATGAATAGTAAGTAAACTTTACTACCATCATTGTACAGTAGGAAGTATAACAAAAGAGTAGAGAGTAATTTGCTTTCTATTCTTTGGATTGGCTGGCGCTGTTAGGCGTTATGCCTGCCTCGCCAACACAAAGACACTCCTTGCACCCTTTTACTTACGTCTTTGTCTTCAGCCGAACGCTCTTTGTTACCTATGCAATCTCCATCCTCCTTTTCTGAGGCATCACGGCCTTTTTTAACTTGGCAACGCATTCTTGACTGGGCTCAAGAACACTACCGCTGCCGTACCTTTAGCAAAGATGAGCGCATTCCAGCCCGGCCTGGATTGCTATATTTGGTGCAAAGGGGTGCGATCCGTATGGTAGGAACCGCCCAAGTTAGCGCGACTGCCAGCCAGCTAACGTCTCGACGAATTAACAGAACCCCAGAAGAAGCGTTCTTGGGTTTTGTGGGAGCGGGACAGCCATTTGAAATTGTTGCTCAATCACCATTCACACTCCAGTCCTACGCCCATGTTGACCAAACTGCGGTGTTGTGGATGTACTGGCATGACTTAGATAACTGGCCTCACTTCCGTCGTGAAGTTATGGATGCCTTTAGGTATCAGCACCAGCGTAAGCTACTATGGCTGAGTGCCTTGGGACAACGCCGCACAATTGACCGACTCTTAGGATTTCTCACATTGTTAATTGAGGAATATGGAGAGCCAGCAATGAGCGACACTGATCCTGATGTGATTCGCGGCTATTGTCTGCCCTTCCCCCTCACCCATGCCCAAATTGGGAGTGCGATTGGTTCGACTCGTGTTACTGTCACCCGCTTGATGGGTAAGCTGCGCCAACGTGGCTTAATTCTGACTCAAGGCGATAATCTCATTTGCTTGCCAGCAGAATCGATTAATAGAGCTGGTTAAAGCACGGGTTCAGAGCGGCGATTTCCGCCACTCTGTCTTGAGCGCGATGGGCTACGCCCCGCCGGAGACGATCGCAAGAGTCAGCGAATTTTGACAAACCCAGCTTGGGAAATCAGTTCCTGTCCCTGCTCAGTCAGCAGTAAGTTGGCGTAAGCGACACCTGCTTGCTGCTCAGTCTGACCATTCTGTTTGACCACCACAAACAGATTGCGGGTAATCGGATATTTCCCTGATTGGAAAGCCTCAATGTTCAATTTGTTCCGTTTACCAGGACATTCGGACGGGAGGACAGATGGTTCCTGGTATGGAGCAATATATTGCCCTTGCGTCCGCCCCAACGGCAAGGCTTTGATTGAGCATTGAGGAATCACCTCTGGGGCAGAAGCGTAGTAGATGCTACCAGGACTATCAGCCAACTTTTGCAAGGCTTGGGTGGTTGTGGAGATAAATTCCACATTGGGACTGAAAGGTTGACCACCCAAGATATCTTGGACAAAAAGTTCCACCGTACCACCATCAGTAATGCGGCGGGAATAGGGTTTAATTGGAATATTGGGGCCGCCCACCTGGCTCCAATTATTAATTTTACCTGTGTAAATTAACTTTAACTGCTCTACCGTTAGCCCTTGGATGTTAAGGTTGGGGTTAACTGCAACTGCTAAACCATCAATTGCCACAGGAACTTGTTTCAAAGTGAACCCACGCTGCTGGGCACGGCTTAATTCCTGATCTAGAACTGGTCGGGAAGACTGGGCAAAGGCTAGTTGACCGTCTATCAGAGATTGAATGCCAGTACCAGAACCAGGAGATGCATTACTTGGTTCTACATAGCGCAGCCGAAACTCTGGCCGCGCGGCTTGAAGTGCTGGATCAACTACCAGCCGAATCGGTGCCCAAGATGTACTGCCACCGTAATTAAATAATCCTGTAGGAACATCCTGTATTGAAGTGAAAGTATTGCCACTAGGCTTTTCTAATGGAGTTTGGGGCGTTTTGCTGCTACTAGAATTAATTGTATTTAAGTTAACACCAGATTTTTTAGTAAACCACCAAAAACCGCCAGCTATTAGCCCAACCGTAATCAGTATTGATAATACAAGAATAGTTGTTTCATTTTTTTGAGACATAGTAAATTCCGCCGTTTCCATTCAATATAAGTGCTTGATAGGTTCTTGCTACTTGAGATTGTATTTGGAGTACAGGTGTTTTATTCACAAATTTTGATACTTTTATACTTGGTTGAAATTACTCAAGGAACGGACTCAGAAGAAGTCCTCCCCGGAAATAGTTCGCATTTAATCCGCGATCAAGCTTGAGTAGGGAGCCTTTCCCCAGATTGCGATTAAAGATGTCGCCGTAGTTGCCTACAGATGCAAGAACGCGGCGCTGCCATTCTTTGTCAAGACCTAAATCTGGTGCGGAGATCGGCATTACCCCAGCACCGCCCGCATACCAGTGTGTTTCCGGCCTCTCTGCATTGATCAATGTATTAACTGTCCAGGCGACGATCGCTGACCACTGGGCATCCTCGGTTCCGGTGGCAGCGATTACCGGAAAGGCCGTCAGCGACTCTGGGAGGATGCGGCTCGATAATCGGTTTACTCCAGGGTCGAGGCGGATTTTTGCAAGGGTCGTGATCTCACCCGCGATCGCCTGGCAATTTTGCACGTTGTATGTATCGATCATCTCCCCATCCTCAGAGAACGGCCGACGCAACCAGTTTTTGTGGAGCGCACCAAAGTAACCCGTGAGGCTCCGCTCAACTGAACTGCCAATCATAAAGCAGATGCTTTCTTTGCCCAGGTCGCTGACGTGGTGTGCAGCCGAGGTGGACGCCACCATTACCGCATTAGATTCTACAAAGACAGTAGGGCCAGGCAGCAGCTTACCAGCCAATTTCTGCTCCTCAATCTCCGACCCAGTGAGGAAGTATACGTCATCCTGTTGGTTACGCACCGCGTCAAAGTCTTTCGGTGTCTCATACTGATGATATTCGATGCGGTCAGAAGCTCCTAGCACGGCGGCGGCGATCGCACGGCAGATATCGACGTTTAGACCACTCCAGCCACCTGGCTCGGCGGAAGTTGCTAGACCCGCCCGTTCGACGCTACCACAGCGAACCACATTGTGTTCCTTGACACGTTTGATAACCGAACCCGCCTGAGCATCGGAAATCGAACAGCAGACACCAAATAGAGTCAGGAAGACTAACACAAAGCGCATGAATTATCCTCAGCGAATGGCGAAAAACGGGGAATTGGGAAAGTTACCAGTTATCAGTTAAGCCGAAAACTTTTAACTGAAAATTAACACTATGCCGCCGATTAGTGATAGGTAGTGGCAGGTATCCCGCATTTCTCACAAGTTTGAAATGCAGAGGGGCAGAGGGGCAGAGGGGATTGAACAAGGCACATTGAACTCTCCTCTGCTCCCCTGCTCTCCTGCTCAAGGTTTTGAGAGATGTGGTGAGAAATCCGGGGTATAAACCTAGGCCCTCAACACCTGATAACTGTTCACTGATTTAAGGGTTAGCTGCTGGATAGGTGCTTGGTAGCGCGTTGAAGCCTTTAGGGATTTTGTTAACTATCCCCTGGCGCTTGTCCTCTGGCGTAATCCCGATCGCCCGGCAGCCTTTACCGCCGTAGTGCGGTAGTGTCTTTACTACATTATCTGGAATCTTCGCAAAGGAGGCTGGCAGTGGCGGCGAGACACCGAGCAGGCGCTTCGGATCGAAGCCCGACAGCAAGCTGTCAGTAATCGGCGAATTGATGTCGCGTGGGCCGAGGTATTTCTGCTGGAATCCTGGCGGCCCAAATTTGTTGAACTCTGGGGAGTTGCCAGCAGCGAGTGCCTGTGCCTCATCGGGCAAACTAGCAAGAGCAGGCAAACCAAAGATCGTGTTGATTGTCTCGATCACCGAGTTGTGATCGCCCTCGACGTGCGAGACTGCGTGCGTCCGGGCATAGGGTGAAATGAGGATCAGTGGTACACGGATACCACGAGAGAGGGGCAGCCCATCAGGGCCATAGGACAAGATCCTTGGTGGTACATGGTCGTAGAAGCCATCGGACTCGTCATAGGTAATGATAATGGCACTCTGCTGCCAAATTTCTGGATTTGACGCGATCGCGTTGATCGTCCTAGCTGCCATCGCTTCACTGAGTTGGCGATCGGTGTAGGCCGGATGGTCGTCATCACCTGACTTCGCGGCATTAATTGCGGCGATTTCATCCGCAGGTGTGTTGGGGTTCGTGATCGGCGGCTTCAGCCCCTGCTGGTTTGTATAGCCGCCACGAATGTAGAACACGCCGCTTTTGGGCAACGAATTGTTGGCTATGTCGCTAAAAAAGTCATTCAGCCCACGGAGGTTTTTGCTCACCTGCGGCGTGTTGGCAATATAGCCGAAATACTGTGCGCCGTTGTGATGGCTGACATAGGCATTATGCGAAGCAATGCCGTTGGTATCGGTCGGTTCGAGATCGTAGCCTTCCTGATACCAGCGCCAATTGACCGGCTCAGTCTTGAGTTTGTCGATATATGAGATATCCTTTTGGATGTCAACTAGGTCAAATAAAGGATTCTTGTTATTAGCCAAGACCGACTTAATATCACGCCCCTGGAAGGTGAGTGGCAGACTGGCGAAGGTCAGATTCGAGGAAATGTTGTTATCAGCGTAGCTCTCTTTTGCACCAGCCGGTTGCTTGTTATCTGTGGTTATGTCGAACTGGGAGCCATAAAAGGGCTGTGGGTCGTTGACCAAGGGTACACCCTGCGTTATGCCACTGTGGCTGCCCACGGTGTAAGATTGACCATTTGCACCGTGTTTAACCCACTGTGTTTCACCTGACTGCCCTGCGAGCATCGCTACTGCATTCGGGGTTGAAGGTGTGTCTTCAGTTGCAAAGATGTTATCAAAGACTGTGAAGCGACTAGCCCACTTCCAGAAAAATGGAATGGTATCGCAGTCAATGTGCGACATCACAAGGCGTGCGAACTGCTTGCCCTCAGCAATATTGGCTTCTCCACCCTTTGACGCGAAGCGTGTGTACTCGTCATAGACGAACCGATCCATCTGTGGCTTGCCGTCTACAACATGGAGCTTGGCTGCCAGTCCCGTGTGCGAGTGGTCAACGCTGTCAACGTCGCTGGCGTTCTGTTCAGCTCCGATTCGGAATGGCTGAACTGTTACGGTTGCGCCGTTGGCATCGGTGTAGGTCTGGGTGAAACCTGGCGTTTTCTCCGGGTCACGAGGCTTTTGTCCATCTGAATAGAGTCCGTTAACACCGGGCAATGTGCCATACTCGTTGTCGAAAGAGTGGTTCTCGTTAAAGATGACGAAGACGTATTTTATCCGCTCCTGAAGCAGCCTTGTGAGCAATTTTGGTGGTAGCTGGGGTTCCTTGCTTGGATCGTTTAAGTATCGTGCTACGTCTGGCGTTGCATTTGGCTGAGTTGTGACCGTTGAG
Source organism: Nostoc sp. CmiVER01 (assembly GCF_034531135.2). Classification (NCBI taxonomy): domain Bacteria; kingdom Bacillati; phylum Cyanobacteriota; class Cyanophyceae; order Nostocales; family Nostocaceae; genus Nostoc; species Nostoc sp. CmiVER01. Next base: position 189,942 of record NZ_JAVRBU020000008.1, on the reverse strand, counting down.
TTTGCTGGCGAAGCTTCGTGTCCAGAAGACTCCTCTGCGATCGCTGAACCGAGAAACATAGACGGTGCGAGTGACGAGGGAAGTAGCAAGAGTGTTAGAACAAAATAGAATTTCGTAAATTGTCTCAAAGCACATCTCCTTAGTAATTTCTATCCAGCTACGCTATGCGGAATTCATTTTTATATACTGCAAGCATTTGATTGATTTAGAATAGGTATTTTGGTTACGCTTTGCTTTATTGGTTCCGAACTCTATTAAAAATTAATATCTTTTAAGATAAGCAAAATCATGCTCTAATTTAACCTTTTTGCTTTCTTCTTAGCCAAAAACCGATGTTAGAAAAATTAGTGTTTCAGCAAAAGGTTGAGGCTCAGGAACAGGCTCAGTTTTAACGAATTTAACGGCAGTAATACCCGAAGTTTGAACATTTCCAAAGTCGCTATTGTCCAAAAACTTTCTCTTATTGGTACTACCAGTCCCTGTTATATAGCTGTCAAAATTCAGTTATAAACTGTACAAATTATTGTTTTTATCTGTCAGTAAGCCTGCGTCTGAAAAAGCAAGTATATTCTCTTTAATGTAAGCTGTATTGTCAGCCAAACTGTTGGATAATATTCGAGCGTCATTGCGTTAGCGAAGCCCATTGCGTTAGTGTAGCGGGGCGTTCGCTTTTAGCGTCTCGCAGAGAAGCCCATTGTGAATTGGTATTATTCCTACCTCACCAGTTGCTAAAAATCCTCACTTCTATAATTTTGTTACCTGAAAATTAATGAAAAGTTAAGAAAAAGCTAACAAAACCAAACTATATAAATAAAGATAAACTAAGCTAAAACATTCATGGCTTCTAATTTTCTTCGGTGATTATCGCACTGGTTCAAAGTCATAACCCGTGCATGAGCGAGAACCAGGAACAATTTTTACAAGTTGGACTGGCGCATTGCGATCGCCTGATGCTAAAAACCGAATTGTACCAGAAGCACCAGTGGCAGAAAAGTCAGAGGATAAAAGTGCTTGTTGGACTCCAGAACGTGTAGGATTGCGTTTTAATGCCTCAATCAGAGCTACAGTGGCATCATAGCTAAGGGCACTTCGCCAACTCACATCACCGCCCCATAACTGCCGAGATTTTTGAGGAAAATCTGACTTGGGAGCGCCATCAATATGCCAGGGAACTGCCAATACCATTCCCACAGCTTGCTCTCTACCAATTTCTAAAGTTTTAGCGGTGTAAACATCATCTCCCGCCAGCAGAGTTAATTTTTTCTGATTAATCTGAATTACTTGCAGCGCTTTATCAAGAGTTTCAGTGTTAGCAGCCAACATCAACACTTCTGCACCTTGCTTAGTTGCTTGTTCTACACTTTTAACCGCACTAAAATTCACCTGAGACAAATCAAATTCGCTAGATACTTGTCCACCCTCTAGGGAAACTGATGAGACAAACTCCGACTTTAAAGACTGGCTATAGTTACTCTGAGAATTAAAGAAAATTACTGCATTTTTTTTCTGCAAGGTTCTTACCATGTAGTTGGCTAAACTTCTAGCAGCCATAAAATCACTGGGAACCGTGCGAAAAACGTAGTGGCTAAAGTTAGAAATTTTTACAGATGTACTGGTAGGGGAAATTGCTACAAGTTGTCCTGAAGTATAAATAGTACCTGCGGCTAAGGTAGAATCGCTAGTATTCGGCCCAACTACACCTAATACTTCTGAATTACTGACTAAGTTGGAAGCGATTTGCTTGGCTATTTCTGGATTGTCGTCGTCGTTAGCTATCCCTATTTTTAACGGTACTCCCTTAACTCCTCCAGAGGTATTAATTTCATTTTGGGCTTGAGCGATACCACGTAAAATTTCTAAAGCAGCATTGGGGTCAGTGCCCAATGGTACAGAAGCCATAATGGTGTAGCTCTGGGAAGAACCAATGCGGGCATTGTTCAAAAAAATAAGCGTTTCTGGATCGTTACGGTTGAGTTTTAAGGCATCTGTAAAATTAGCGATCGCTTTATCATAACTTTTAGCTGCGATCGCCTGTACTCCTTCTTTTTTAACTGGAGAGATATCACCCAAAGTTAAGGATTTTTCCCCAAAACTAATGCGGTCTTGTAAGGATGGATTGCTATCTGTTTCTGGATTTTGAGTGATACTATTACTAAATTTGACCCCATTGTTAGTAAACCACCAAATACTACCGCCAACTATTCCAACGGTCAACAGCAGGGTCAAAGCTAAAATTTTAGTTTCATTCTTTTGTGACATGAACAAATTTAATAAGATAAAAATGTTTATTATTTGTAGAACTTACGTTTGGAAGTAAAAAGGAACCATTCCAGATGCACGATAAATAAAAATTTAATAAAGTTGTATAAACCCTAATTTGATTATTTGGCTAAATTTAGCAATTTGGTTCATTTAATTCTGACAAATCCAGCTTTTTCGATCAGTTGTTGACTTTGAGGTGTCAGAAGCCAATTTGCATAAGCTTCTCCAGCTTGCTGATCTGTTTGACCATTCTGTTTAACTATTACAAATAAATTGCGAGTAATTGCATAATCACCACTACGAAACGCCTGACTATTCAACTGGTTACGTTTATTGGGACATTCAGATTGAGGTACAAGGGGTTCTTGGTAGGGAGGCACAAATTGACTACTTGTCCGCCCTAGTGGTAGAGTTTTAATCATACACTGGGGTACAACCTCTGGCGCAGAAGCATAGTAAATTCCACCAGGACTTGCAGCTACTTTTCGTACTGCTTCTGTGGTCGTACTAATGTAATTAACGTTGTTACCAAAATTCTCTTTATTTAAAACATTTTCCACAAAGAACTCAACTGTTCCTCCAGCTTCTTTACTGCGAGAGTAAACTGTAATTGGTAAATTTGGCCCATTCACCTGTTGCCAATTAGTAATTTTGCCAGTGTAGATATTTTTTAGTTGGGCGATAGTTAAACCAGAAACATTAAGATTTTGGTTAACTGCGATCGCAATTCCATCAATCGCTACCGAAATCTCTTTCAAACTAAATCCTTTTTGTTTAGCTTCAGCATTTTCTTCAGCTTTAACTGAGCGAGAAGATTGAGAAAAAGCTAGTTGATTATCTATCAACATCCGAATCCCAGTTCCAGATCCTGGTTGACCTGAAGGAGGTTGAGTATAGCGTAAAGTAAATTGAGGACACAGGCTTTTTAGTACAGAGTCTACGTCTTTACGAATGGGTGCCCAGGTTGTGCTACCACCATAGTTGAACGTTCCCTCTGGGAGATTTGGCACGTTACATTTGTTGGGGTTTGTAGCATTATCTGTGGTGCTATTCCCCAAAGGTTTAGTAACAGTTCCATTTAATTGCGCCCACCGTTCCATAAAAAACCATAAGCCACTAAAGATTAAGCCAATGGTGATGACAGCAGCTAAGAAAAGGCTAAGTGTTTCGTTTTTCTGAGACATAGTTAGCTGTTAGCACCAAAAGTTTTTTAAAGTAAAAGAGATAATAATTTATAAATAAGCCGAAATACGGCTGTTAAAGAAATGGCTACTAAGGCTGCTGCAACTGATAAAATTACTACTGCCTTAATGCCAAGCCCTCCCTGTAAAAAAGGGAGAAAAAAAATAATCGCAAAACTAATTGTTGGAATAATTAATAAATCGAACTTTTCAATCCATCGCCTAGTTTGGGCAAATATCAGTATCCCCAAAATCACACATGCAACAGTGAAACTAACTATTGGTGATTTTACTAGACTGAAGAGAGCGATCGCAATTAATGCCCCTTCAAATCCACTAAATGCCGCCCCACCTAACAATTCCACTGTCGAAAACGCTGGTTGAGTTGGTGAAGGGCGGGGGACGACGGGACTAGAACTAGGTGGTTGTGGTGGAAGTGTTACAGAAGGCGAATTAAGTTGTGTAGAAGCATGAGCCGCCTGTGAGTTAAGTGCATCTAAAACCTCTTGGGCTGACTGGAAGCGCTGATTAGCAGCAGGTAATAGCATCTTGTCTAAGATATCAGCAAGGCGAGGGCTGACAGTTACTTGTGATCGCCATTTCCACTGATTGCTATAGGCATCAAATAATTGAACTGCTTCTTTATTTGTCAACAAAATAATAATAGTTACAGCCAAAGCGTATAAATCCGTAGATGGAAATACTTGACCCCCAGCCATCTGCTCAGGCGGTGCAAATCCCATAGAATAAATTCCTGTGGAAGAAGCAGCAGAACCAAGTGCAACATTTGTTACTTGCTTAACTGCGCCAAAATCTAGGAGAAAAAGTCTACCATCACGACGGCGCATGATGTTAGAGGGTTTAATATCTCTGTGAATAATGCCTCTATGATGGACAAACTTTAGCACCTTCAGGATTTCTTGCAGCACTTCCAACACCTGCTGTTCAGAAAACTTGCCTTGTTGAACTAATTCTTCCTCTAAGTTTTGCCCATCAATGTATTCTTGTACCAAGTAAAAAAACTGGTCTTGCTCTCCTGGTTGTAAACCATTAACTATTACTGGAAAGAAAGCAAACAAGTCAGGTATTTGCTCGTGATCGTTACCCAGTTGTGATAAAACTTCTGCCTCTCTCTCAAACATCAACTGTGCTTGTTGTAGTTGATTTAAGCTTAAATTTCCCGCAGGCTGAAACTGCTTTACTACGCATTGGCGCATTCCCGGTATTCGGCGATCGCGTGCCAAAAAGGCTGCTCCAAATCCCCCCCTTCCCAGCAGCTTTACGGGCACATATCGACCATCTAACAGCAATGGCATACCACAGCTAGTACAGTATTTTTGCTGCGTTGTTTTCAGCGTCGTAATATCATCTAAATCGGCAAAATAGTTTTGTGGGCGTGGGCAACGTGGACGAGTACAGTAAACTTCCATTTTTGTGATTAGTCATTAGTCAAAATAATTCGTAATTGATAATACGTAATTCCTTTAAATTACATAGAAACTCAACTTCTTTATCAAGAGCAGGAAACTTTTTTACTGATGTCAAATTCTTAGCTTGCCTACGTTACGTTAGGCGAAAAGCTATGAAATAATAATTACCAATTACGAATTACGAATTATTTGTTCATTGGTCATTCACAAAAAACATAGTACAAATGACGTAGACGCCTTAAGGGTAGGACTAATCACCAAATTTTAGTCTTCGGCGGCAGAGGTAGACGTCGCTATATCTAATGTAGATATTACTATGGTTTTTTGTGCTAATGTTAACACATCTTGACTCCATCCAGGATTAGCAAACTGAGGCAAAATTTCCCGACTAAAAGCTTCTGCGGCCTTGGATCTATAGCGATTAGGATTAAAAATCAGCCACAGTGTCCGTTTGACAACAACGCCTTCAATGGGGGTACGATGCAGAACACCCATTTGTAACTCTTTAGCGATCGCGCTAGTTGAAACAAAGGCAGCGCCCAAACCAGATTGCACAGCATTTTTAATTGCTTCAATGGAATTTAATTCCATTTCAACCTTAAAACGTCTGGTATCAATTTCACAGCGTGCTAATACTTGGTCAATTACTTTACGGATAGTAGATTGGGAATCTAGGGCAATGAATTGTAATTTGTATAGGTCATCTTTTTGAATTTTTTCTAGTTTGCTAAAGGGATGAAAGACAGGTAGGATTAGCGCTAGTTCGTCTTCAGCATAAGAAAGAACTTCCAAGGATTCTGATAATTCACCAGGAATTTCACCGCCGATAATTGCCAAATCAACTTGTCCGTTAGCGACACTCCAAGCAGTCCGCCGGGTAGAGTGGACGTGTAATTGTACTGCCACATCTGGATATTTTTGTCGGAACATACCGATCATCTTGGGTAAAAGATAAGTACCGGTGGTTTGAGAAGCACCGACAATTAAAGTACCGCCTTGGAGATTTTGTAAATCCTCGATCGCGCGGCAGGTTTCCTGACAAAGACTGAGGATTTTTTCACCGTAACTTAGGAGTAGATGCCCTGCTTCAGTTAATTGGGCGCGTCGTCCTCCTCGATCAAATAGGGGGACATCTAGCTGCCGTTCGAGATTTTGCACTTGCAAGCTAACGGCAGGTTGAGAAACGTACAGACTATCAGCGGCACGCTTGAAGCTTCCTTCTTGGGCGATCGCTTTTAAAATACGTAACTGATCTAAAGTGAAAGGAAGGTCAGACATAAGGCTCAAACCACAAACTTTGAAAGGAGCGGATGCACACAACAAATCAGGTTTGGCAACAATCAGCCAGGTATGATTTGTTGCAGATTAAACTTGAACACTTGACTCGAAAAAGACAGAAGCACAACATCTTGACTAAAGTCTCCCTTTGAATACTTTGTGGTATTGGTTGTACTGAGTTCCATTTTCTTTAAATTATTTCACCCGTGTATATGCTGTTGATTTCTTGGTTGACACCCAGTCATTTTGTCATGCTGGGGCTACAAATAGTTTTTGCGATCGCTCACAGTGGAGGCGCTGCTTTGCGTCCAAGGGCAGAAAAATATATTGGCCCAAGGCTTTATCGCGTTCTCTTTGCATTAGTCAGCCTACCGTTGGCTGTGATATTAATTATTTACTTTTTTGGGCATCGATATGATGGTTTGCAACTTTGGCAGGTACAAGGAGTACCAGGAGTGCGAGAATTTGTTTGGCTGCTGTCAGCTATCTCGTTTTTATTTTTATATCCTGCTACCTTCAATCTACTAGAAATTGCTGCCATTCAAAAGCCCCAAGTTCATCTCTATGAAACAGGAATTATTCGGATTACCCGTCATCCTCAGATGGTAGGACAAATAATTTGGTGTATTGCCCATACTCTGTGGCTGGGTACTACCTTTACCCTTGTGACTTCTATTGGATTGGTGTTGCATCACTTGTTTGGAGTTTGGCATGGCGATCGCCGTTTAAGCGATCGCTATGGGGAAGCCTTTGAAATTGCCAAGCAACGGACTTCAATTATTCCCTTTAAAGCAATTATCGACGGCCGTCAATCTATCAAATGGCGGGAATTTATTCGCCCTTCCTATTTAGGAGTTGCCATTTTTATAGTTTTGCTTTGGTTGTCGCACCCTCTGTTGCTGGAAGCAACTAGTAAGATAAGATGGGAAATCTAGGCGATCCCCAGTGTCAACAGAAAATCCAAAATAGATGAGGATTTCAGCTTATCAATTGCCCTAAATCAATGTAGGATAAATTCAAACATCTATCGATGGGGGTGGTCTGAGTCGAGTTAAAATTTTAAATTGGTAGTTATTGGTTAGTTGCTTTTCCTTGGGGAAAAATGTCATATTCAGTCAGATCCCCAGGTGGCCATGGCAATCAGGAGCCTAACATCCAAAAAAGCCACCGTGAGAGTGGCGCTGGCTTTTATTATCAGAGACACATCAATACGCTCAATTTTTACCTAATTATTCTGTGTCTTGAGATTTGGTTCCTGAAAGCATCCATCGGCAGTTACTGACTTGCCAATCTTTCACTTCAATGCTGATAGGTAGTTTAATATAAAAACCTTATAATCCAAGAGGCGTCATGGTGTTGTCGGTTAGTGAGCGGACATTTACTCAAGAAGTTTTAGAATCACCTATTCCTGTTTTAGTTAATTTTGAAGCACCTTGGTGTGGCTTGTGTCGGATTATCCATCCACTTTTATTGCAATTTCAAGCCCAATGTGGGGAAGAAATTAAATTAGTTGGGGTTAACGCCGATCAAAATTTTAAATTGTCAACTACTTATAGGCTCAAATCACTACCCACTTTACTATTGATTGAAAATGGCACTATTCGCCATCGCTTGGAATGCTTTCGCGGTAGAGAAGATTTACGTCTAGCTTTAGAAGACATTAAAGCTAGGTACACTAGTAGCTCTAAAATTTACAAAAGTTCAAAAACAGTGGACTTAGAGTATCGGTCAGCTTGATGGATATTGGGCATGAGGCATGGGGCATGGGGCATAGGGCATAGGGCTAATGACCAATGACTTTTGACTCTCGACTTCCCCGTTCGCGCAGCGTCCCGTAGGGAAGGGGCTGACTAATGACCAAATCTAAAACCATGCTTAATACCCCACCCAATCAGTCTTGGGTGGGTTATTTTATCCTAAAGGGTGTAGTCACAATTATTAACAGTTTCGACACGCTAATCAAGAATTTTAAAAGTAGGCGTCAGTGATGGAAGTAATCTATCAGTATGCCTGGCTGATTCCGGTGTTCCCTCTTCTTGGGGCAATGCTGGTCGGTCTAGGGTTAATCTCGTTGAATCAGGTAACAAACCGCCTCCGCCAGCTTAATGCTGTGGTGATTATCTCCATGATGGCAGCAGCTATGGGGCTGTCGTTTGCCTTGCTCTGGAGTCAAATTCAAGGACACCCGTCTTATATTCGCACCTTTGAGTGGGCGGCGGCAGGTAGTTTCCACCTGAGCATGGGCTACACTATTGACCACCTAACAGCCCTAATGCTGGTGATTGTCACAACGGTAGCCTGCTTAGTCATGGTTTACACCGATGGCTACATGGCTCACGATCCCGGTTACGTGAGGTTTTACGCCTATCTCAGTTTGTTTGGCTCCTCAATGTTAGGTCTGGTGGTCAGCCCCAACCTAGTACAGATTTATATATTCTGGGAACTGGTCGGGATGTGTTCCTACTTGCTGGTTGGTTTTTGGTATGATCGCAAGTCAGCAGCAGATGCCGCTCAAAAAGCGTTTGTGACCAACCGGGTGGGCGACTTTGGTCTGTTACTCGGTATTTTAGGGCTGTTCTGGGCAACAGGAAGCTTTGATTTTAATATTATGGGCGATCGCCTCGCCCAACTTGTCGAATCAGGTTCTATCAGCAATTTTCTCGCTGTCCTGTTTGCGATTTTAGTTTTCCTAGGCCCAGTTGCAAAATCAGCCCAATTTCCTCTCCACGTCTGGCTACCAGATGCGATGGAAGGCCCCACCCCCATTTCTGCCTTGATTCACGCGGCAACAATGGTGGCGGCTGGTGTTTTCCTGATTGCGCGGATGTACCCAGTATTTGAAGACGTTCCAGCCGCAATGAATGTCATTGCTTTTACTGGGGCGTTTACGGCGTTTTTGGGGGCAACCATTGCTATTACCCAAAACGACATCAAAAAAGGCTTGGCTTATTCCACCATTTCCCAACTTGGTTACATGGTGATGGCAATGGGAATAGGTTCCTACAGTGCTGGACTATTCCACCTGATGACCCACGCCTATTTCAAGGCGATGCTGTTCTTGGGTTCAGGTTCTGTAATTCATGGTATGGAAGGTGTCGTTGGACACGACCCCGCCTTAGCGCAAGATATGCGCTTGATGGGTGGACTGCGGAAGTATATGCCTGTCACAGCAACTACTTTCTTAATTGGTTGCTTGGCAATTTCTGGTATTCCACCCTTTGCTGGTTTTTGGTCAAAAGATGAAATTCTAGGGAAGGCTTTTGAGGCTAACCCACTTCTCTGGTTTATCGGTTGGCTAACTGCCGGGATCACTGCTTTTTATATGTTTAGAATGTATTTCTCGACATTTGAAGGCAAATTCCGGGGTACTGACGAGAAAATCAAGGAAAAACTCAAGAAAGCTGCGGCGACAATTGTCCTGGAATTAGAGTCAGAAGAACCAGTCCCGAATTTTGGGCCTGGAGCGATGAAGAAAGGAGAATTATCGGCAACTAGTCAGCATCATGATTCCCATGACTCCCACGGGCATCACAGCGACTCCCCCCACGAATCGCCGTGGACAATGACGCTACCGTTGGCACTATTGGCTGTGCCTTCGATTTTGATTGGTTTGGTGGGAACTCCCTACGCCAATTATTTTGAAGAGTTTATCTTTCCTCCTAGTGAAACCCTCTCCGAAGTTATAGAAAAGGCTGCCGAGTTCAATCCAACGGAATTCTATATCATGGCGGGTGCCTCAGTTGGAATTTCTTTGATTGCGATTACCCTGGCTTCGCTGATGTATTTGAGCCGTAAAATTGACCCGGCTGCGATCGCTGCTAAAATCCAACCACTTTACGAGTTATCCCTCAACAAGTGGTACTTTGATGACATTTACCATCGGGTTTTTGTCCTCGGCTTGCGTCGCGTAGCTAGACAAGTTATGGAAGTTGACTTCCGCGTTGTAGATGGTGCTGTTAACCTCACAGGCTTTTTCACCCTTGTTAGCGGTGAAGGTCTGAAGTACCTAGAAAACGGTCGCGCTCAATTCTATGCCTTGATTGTGTTTGGGGCGGTTTTGGGCTTAGTGATTGTCTTTGGTGTTACCTGATTTTAGTAGGGGTGGGCGACTGTCCGCCCCTAAGTTTTTTAAGAGTCTAAATTAGACTCCTTTTTTTTGGCTAATAGTTTATTTACAGTGAATTAACAAGTGGAAGAAACACTCTTGTTTCCTCTTCCCTGTGACCTGTCACCTGTACTTCCAGTAAAATAAGAAGTACTGTATGAGAAAATAATTATGACCCTTGAACAGCTTGAAGCTGAAGTTCTTGCACTTCCAAAAGATTCTCAAGTGATTTTATTGGCACGATTACTTGAACGATTGGGTCAAGAAAGTGAAATAGATCAAGAAATTGCAGCTAGTTGGGCTGAAGAGGCCCAAAAGCGTGATGAAGGTATGAACACCAATCAAATTATTGGTATTCCTGCTGAAGAAGTATTTCGACGAGTTCGTGCATCTTTACAATGACAAGAATTGTATTTCATCCATTGGCAGAGCAAGAACTGGTTGATGCCACAAGTTATTATGAGGAAAAAAATCAGGCACTTGGGCTAGATTACTTAACAGAAGTAGAAGGTGCAGTTAATCTCCTTATGTCTTACCCTGCTGCGGGTGTAGTGGTTCGAGGATTTGTTCGTCGGCTGATTCTGCCTAAATTTCCTTATTCACTCCTATACCGTGTTGTTAATGATGATTTAATTCGGATTCTAGCGATAGCACATCACAAACGTCAGCCTCTGTACTGGATTGGTCGAGAGTAGAGTTAAGCATCAATTTAGTAGGGGATTTAGACCCCCTAAATTTTGTTAAATATTAATGTTTTGACTTTGAGCGAGTTGGTTCATAGATTCCGTTTTCCCATTCACTAACTGTTTGCTGGCGTACACCTAGCTCTTGTGCAAATTCTGCCTGTGTTAAACCAATTTGGAGACGTAATGCCTTGATTGATTTGCTATTCCATACCACTTTTCCATCTACAATCTGTACTTGTTCACTAGTAGTAGTAAATTTGCGAAAAGTAACGCATTGCTTATCAAAATCAACATCTTCAACGCGATATACCGCTTCTATCCAGGCTGAAGCCTGTAATGCGCCTTTGCTGCGATTACTCCACCACGCCCGTTTGCTTTTTGCTGAATTGGGCAAAGTATCTTTTATTAAAGTCTCAATTTCAACAAATGATAAAGTTATTTCATCTTGATCGCTGCCACGTAAAAATTCAAGGAGTGGCTGGTACTTGCTGCCCTCCTTCATGTGACATCTTCCTCTCCTAATATGATGCGCTCAACACGGGTTTTTGCTTCAGTAAGCAAATTTTCAGCTTCTGTATACAGATGTTTTGCTTCATTACGTCGCCTGTTTAATTCATCTGCCTCTAGTGGAACACCGTACTCTTCTACTAAAATCTCAAGTGCCCACATCCTCACAGGGTCTTCTGCTGGACGCACATAAGAACCATCAGCTTTAAATAACTTCAGTAGATTTATATGCTGGCGATACTTCTGTGGTATGTTAGCCGGATTTTGGTAAGGATTAGTAAAATCGGAAAAAGGCATGAAGTTATTGCTATGGGAGACAGACTACACAGTAGATAAATGATATGCGATCGCGGGCGATCACTCCCATCAGGTTAAGGTAGGCTTTGCGATCGCACCTTCTCTATTAAAAAGCTATTTTTGTGCAATGCCTACGCAATCTCAGCAATATGGCTATGTCTTTTTAATTGCATCTTCAATCTCTTCTAGACTGACATCTGCCCGATCTGATTTTGCATAAATGAGTAGAAGTAAGACACATTCAGGTGAGACAACCTGATAAATCAACCGATATCCGCCACTTTTGCCCGTAGGTATATCACTATTTTTTGCTCGAACTTTAAAAACGGTTAAGTCTACCCCAGAGATTTGATCGCCGATAAAACTCCCAGCCTGTAGTTGATCGATAATGGGTTGAATATCAATTTGAATTTGCCGATAGCGTTTAGTCAGAGTTTTGAGACGGCGTTTGAAGGGAGGTGTAAAGCGAACTTCTGCCATAATAAATCTAGGCTTCGATATCGTCCCAAAGCTCTGAAACTGGTAAAGTTTGTCCTGCTGCTGCTTGTCGCACTGACTCTTGCAAATCGGCTAATATTTGTGCTTTTGGCTCTTTTTCATCAATCCAAGCTAAACCACTGGTGTTATCAGAATTTATGGAACTTATAAGCTGTTGCCAAAGTTCTACAGGGATGAGTACATCTGTTGTTTCTCCATCTGCGTTGGTGACATAACGAATCTGACTTTCAATTTGTGCAATTATCATTATGGTTATTTCTCGTGTCAGGTTTTTTTCAACAACCACCAAACAGCATCGTGTATTTTTAGAGATGGTGTAGGCTACGCGTAGACGCATTAGCGAAGCGGTAGCGACAAAGGAGCGTCAGCGGCTTGTCGTAGACATTGCACCCCTAAACTATGATTTTACCAACTTTTTTAAAGTAAATTTTTGACTTGACTGGGAGTATCACAACGCACATTCCACACCCGCAAATTTCAAAAAAGACTCCCAAGAGGAAAAATAGAGGATTGCCAATTTAATTAAATCAACCTAACGAGGAAGACGAAATCCTGAAAAAGCTGTTACTTAATAACTAGTGACTTTTTGCCAAACATGATTTTGATAGCAGACGAATTGTGATGAATACAGCTAATTTTCCGTGGCTGACGACGATTATTCTGTTGCCGATAGCCGCTTCACTACTGATTCCCATCATCCCGGATAAAGAAGGCAAAACAGTGCGCTGGTACTCCCTCATCGTAGGGCTGATAGATTTTGCACTAATTGTTTATGCTTTTTATACTGGGTATGATTTCTCCAATCCAGATTTGCAGTTGGTTGAGAGTTACGCCTGGGTACCCCAACTAGATTTGAATTGGTCAGTAGGGGCAGATGGCTTATCTATGCCCCTAATTATTTTGACTGGATTCATTACCACGCTGGCGATTTTAGCAGCTTGGCCTGTCACCTTCAAGCCGAAGCTATTTTACTTCTTGATTTTGGCGATGTATGGCGGTCAAATTGCCGTGTTCGCTGTCCAGGATATGCTGTTGTTTTTCCTGGTGTGGGAACTGGAACTAGTACCGATATACTTTCTGCTGTCGATTTGGGGAGGCAAAAGACGGCAATATGCAGCAACCAAATTCATTTTATACACTGCCGGCGGTTCGCTGTTTATTTTGCTGTCTGCCCTGACAATGGGATTTTACGGCGATACGGTGACGTTTGACATGCGATCGCTCGGCTTAAAAGATTTCGCCCTGAATTTCCAACTTGCTGTCTATGCTGGCTTCCTGATTGCCTACGCCGTCAAGTTGCCGATTATTCCCTTGCACACCTGGCTACCTGATGCCCACGGTGAAGCAACAGCGCCCGTACACATGTTATTGGCAGGTATTCTTTTGAAAATGGGCGGTTATGCCTTAATTCGGATGAATGCCCAAATGCTCCCCGATGCCCACGCTTTTTTTGCACCAGTGTTGGTGGTTTTGGGGGTAGTTAACATCATCTACGCTGCCTTAACATCCTTTGCCCAGCGCAACCTGAAGCGAAAAATTGCCTACTCCTCAATTTCTCACATGGGCTTTGTGATGATTGGTATCGCCTCCTTCACCGATTTGGGATTGAGTGGGGCAGTATTGCAAATGGTTTCTCACGGGTTAATTGGGGCGAGTTTGTTCTTCCTGGTTGGCGCAACTTACGATCGCACACACACCCTGATGTTAGATGAAATGGGCGGTGTTGCGAAGAGAATGCCGAAGATTTTCGCTATGTTCACCACTTGTTCGATGGCTTCTTTGGCATTACCAGGGATGAGCGGTTTCGTGGCAGAATTAATGGTATTTGTCGGCTTTGCTACTAGCGATGCTTATAGCTCTACCTTCAAAGTGATTGTTGTATTCTTGATGGCAGTGGGAGTAATTTTGACTCCCATTTATCTGCTGTCGATGTTACGAGAAATTTTCTACGGAGAAGAGAACAAGGAATTAGTTTCTCACCAAGCTTTGATAGATGCTGAACCCCGTGAAGTATTTATCATTGCCTGTTTGTTGATTCCAATTATTGGTATTGGTTTCTATCCAAAATTGCTGACTCAGATGTACGACGCTACAACTGTACAATTGACCGCAAGATTGCGTGATTCCGTGCCGACATTAGCACAGCAAAAAGACGATGCACTAAAGGTTTCTTTGAGTGCGCCTCAAATTGGTAATTAAGTTGCGATCGCTAGTTTAGTTTAAATATTGATTACTTTGAGGGCGGGTTTTGTACCTGCCCTTTTTTGCTATTGTCAGTTAGAGATTCTGGTAATCAGTATCGAAAAACCATGAATTTAATGTAAAATTTTGCAATCACAAGTCTGTGAATACTGAGAAAAATCCACAGGCAATGTCTACAAAGGGCTACGCCTAGACTAAAAATGGTTCTTTATTCTTGTGCTGCGATCGCACATCAATAGATTACGTACAATCTATCTAGAATCAAATTTGGCAAAACCGCTCATGTTAAACTACAATCCACTGCATTGTTTGCCATCTTCCGAAGAATTACCCGACTCAGATGATACTGCTGTGGATAATGAACTCCAAAATTTAATTCCCGGCTTAATGAAAACGACACTGGCTTTGGTTTGGTGCGATCGCTGGGATTGGTTCTTTGGTGTTGACATGGGTATTTATTATCACCCAGACAAACCAGCCATCGTCCCTGATGGATTTCTTAGCTTAGGAGTTAAACGCTTCATTGATGAGGATTTACGCCTAAGTTATGTGCTGTGGGAAGAAAAGAAGCAGCCGATCTTAGCACTAGAAGTTGTTTCCCAAATATATCGAGAAGAATATAGCACTAAAAAAGAATTATATGCCAAAGAATTAGGGATTTTGTACTACGTTGTATATAGTCCGCTTCGGCGTAAAAAGACACCTTTGGAGGTGTATCACTTAGTTGATGGCGAATATATCTTAATGTCAGGAAATCCCGTTTGGCTGCCAGAGATTGGTTTAGGAATTGGGCGAGAACGGGGAATTTATCAAGGTATTGTGCGGGAGTGGCTATACTGGTATGACGAGGAAGGGCAAAAATTGCTGACACCAGAAGAACGCATTAGGGAAGCGGAAGAACGCACAGCTTTTGAAGAACAGCGACGGGTGGAAGCAGAACAACAGGTGAAAATGTTAATTGAAAGATTGAATGCGCTAGGTGTTGATCCAGAAAATTTGTTATAGATTCACCAGATTCTGTAATGGTTAGCGATGTCTACGACGGGCTACGCCTACGCGCCTACAACTCACTGAATATAGAAAATCTGGTTTCTTAGAAGAGGGATAACCTAAAATCACTAGAGTTAAATAAAAGTACCTGATATTAAAATACTTGCATGAACTCAAGGGTTGAGGTGTTAGCCTCTCTGCGATCGCACAAGTAATTTAGTTGCTAAAGATACATAAATTTCTATGAGTTAGATGATGCATTCGATGATGGTTTAAAATCATCTAATTCAGTCAGAGCTATCTTGACACACGCACGAACACCTTTCCAATCAACTTCTGACAAGTGACCAATCAAAACCAAATTAGCTGAGGGTGGTAAGGTGACGATAAAACTTCTGAAAACAGACGCAACCCGCAAACTTGCTACTGCCCAATTCTGAAGTGTGTAATCAGTAATTCCAAGGGCAGTTGTCTGACTAGTGATGAGTCCAATGATCACATCGGGACGAGTTGCGTGATAAGTGGCAGATGACAGAACTACAGCAGGACGACGCTTAATACCAGTGACACCAGGAAAATCAACTGTGACTACATCACCGGGATTGAATGTCACTAAACTGTCTCCTCACTTTCAGGGAAAATTGAAGTTGCGTACTCCAAAGAGAAGGATGCTAAATCATGCTGATCTTGCTCAGTCCAAGTATCACTTTGGTCGATGATAGACAAGTTTTGCTCGACTAGCTCATTTAAAATCAGGGTTGCCAAGCGTAGCCGCTCAGTCGGTGATAAGTTACAAACAACTTGGCTGTATATTTCTTGAGCAGTATTGGACATAATAAACCCTCCTGTCATTTATCCTAACAGTTGCAATACCTGCGTCAAGACGCTAAAAACCACGAGTAGTTGGGATACTAAGTGAGACATAAATTGATAGCTATAACTGATAGCTCTGTATTTAATATAGTTTCATAAATATTGCTTATTTATACTGCCTCAATGGTGATAATTGGCTTAATTAGGGAAGTCTATGTATAACCAATCCCTGATTTTGAGGTTAAACACTTAGAAAAAGGGTAAAAAAATACAAATTGCAATGAGTACTTATGATTCTACTTATCTTAGACACTATTGCTTTAGCTAGTGCTTCTGTAGGAGCGTTTGCAGGTGTGAGGGCAATTTCCAACATAGACGTAGAAAAAGAGAAGTTTAAAAAAAATCTCAAGTCTTTATAATGAAGCTTTTAGAGAGTTGGAAGTAGATTTCATCTTTACAAAGAATCTTATACAAGAATACAATCAACTTCGGCAAGATATTCTATATAATATGGGAAAATTTTTTAGTTTTTTTGATGAAAATTTTGAAAAAATAAAAAAGCTGAATCCCAGCGAATTTTCAATTAATCAAATTCAAGAATGCAAAAATACTTTCAATGAAATTAAGCAAGATTTATTGATTGATGCTAATCATATTGATTACTTGAAGAATTCCTATGGAGTAATTCATCTTGCAAATCCTATAAAATTAGCAGTGCAAGAAATTATATCTAACAAATTATCTATCAAACAAGCCAATAACTATACAAGGGATTGTTTAAGTAAATCTTCAATGAACACTATTGCAGGAAGCATGATAATTTTATCTCTACTTGCATCTGCTAATATTGCTGTGAGTCCAGCAGTATTAATTACTGGTTTTATACTTACTCGTTTGCAGGAGGAAGCTTTAATTCAGGTAAGAGAATATGAATCAGAAATAAATGCAGGAATTAATAAAATTAATTTAGCTAAGGATTTGATGCTAAAAATAAAGCAAGAAATTTCTAAATCAATGAAAAAATTGAAGTCTTTAAATGATGCAATGAATGAATTTTTAGCTACCGATAATATAGCTGCCTTTACTCACAAAGCAACTCAAGCCGCTTCTAGATTAGCTTATTCAGCTCCAGTAGCTCATGAATTTAAAATATTCATACCTTTAATCAAAAGACTAGTTGAAATGTTCATACCTAAAATTTTAGATTATGAAGGTAAGCTGAAAAATGTTACATTAGGTATTAAAGATAACCACGATGATCGCAGTTTTTTATTAGGATTAGATGAAATAATCAACATTAAATTAGAGCAAGAATTGCTCAATAGTATGATTTGAAAGATAGCGATATTTGGATGATATTGTAAACCTTAATAACCACTAACAGTATAACTATCAGCCTAGTTATCAAAGTGTATTGTATGATTAGGCTGACTTCACCTCACACCCTGGATAGTTAAGACTAAACCTGCTGGTATCTGAACCAATTGGAATATTAAAAATTTTAACGATACGGGTGTGGCATTTTGAACTTAGAAATAGTGATCGCCACTATCATTATGTTGCATTGCCACATATTGCAATATAATATATCGCAAGACAACTTTCACAAGACGATGAGCAAAGAAAATATTACGTTTCGGATAGATAGCGATCACAAGGCTGCACTTGATGTGATCGCAGCCGGAATGAATCGCGATCGCAGCTACGTACTTAATGAGGCAGTAGCCACTTATCTAGAGATGTATCAGTGGCAAATTGAGGAAATTCAAAAAGGGATTGCTGAAGCGGATGCTGGAGACTTTGCCAGTGATGAGGAAGTAAAGGCGACTTTTGCAAGACTCACCAATGCAGATTAAGTGGCTACGTCGTGCGCTTCGTAATTTGGAACAAGCCCATAACTACATCCTGAAAGAGAATCCACAAGCAGCGCAGGAAGTGATATTGAAGATTCAACTTGCTGCCAGTCAACTTGAGAATTATCCTTTTATGGGGCGAACTGGACGTATAGAAGGTACAAGGGAGCTAGTAGTTTCTAGCACGTCATATATTGTTATTTATCGAGTCAAAGAAGAGTCAGTAGAAATTCTTCGAGTTTTCCACACGTCAAAGCGCTATCCAGATTAGCGCCATTACCCACACAGTCACAAATAAAGTTATCAAATATCGCTTGCTTCCGGTAGCCAGTTTTCATCCAACACTAACTCTAAAAAATATGGACATTCTTCTGGAAACACGGATATAATTATCCCCGTTTGCTTGGCTGCTTGCCGACGCGCCCTTTGATAACTTTCCTCAAGTTGCTCTGTAGGATAGCTCTTAAGACTAGGACTATCTTCTATTGCTAACTCAATCTGGGTGCGAGAATCGGTGATGGAATCGAGCCAACTATCTGAGCGACGCTGGGGTTGATATTGCCACTTCAGCAAATGCAAAAGTAAGCGAGTTATTTGACTGGAAATACCCCGCCGTTCACTTTTGCCCAAGCCTTCAACCTCTTCAATCAGATGTTCTACATCAACTTCCTGCCAGCGATGCGATCGCAATAGTTGGGTTGTCTGTTCAATCCACAAATTAAAATCTGCTTTATAGGTTGCGCTCATAGCCGTCTCCTTTTCCTGGTTCGATTGCAATAATATTTTGATACTGCACAGCTATTCAAACCTCAAAAGTCTTCATCATCGACAAAAAATTCCGCATCGTCTTCCAATCGAGAATTACCCTGCCCAATACCAGCAAGTCCCCACAGAGGTTGCAGCAGTGCCATACCAATTAATCCGACAACGGCACTAAAAGCCAGCACTAAACCCATTGGTATCTGAATCGATTGAAATGTTAAGAATTTTAACGATACGGGTGTGGCATTTTGGACTGAAATAATTGCGATCGCTATTACCCAAACCGCTACAACTAGAGATGTTAAAAAAGGAGCGATTTTCATATTTTGAGCGAAGTTAAAAGTTAGAAGCTAGGAGTTATTAATTTAGAACTCATAAATCATAACTGTTAATAGGATTTAGAAGTTAAGAATTGTTAATTTACAACTCTTAACTCTTAATTCTTATCCTTTTAGTTTAGCAATGGCACTCTTTAACTCTTGGGCGATTATGGTGAGTTTTTCGGGAGTGTTGGTTTCTAGATAGACGCGCACCAAGGGTTCTGTACCGGAAGGACGCAGTAAAACCCAGCTACCTTCTTCTAAATACAGCTTAATACCGTCTTTACGTCCCACTTCCCTGACTTTAATTCCAGCTACATCTGTAGGTGGATTTTTAGTAAAAGAGTCGATAACGGCGATTTTGTGCGCCTCTGTGAGGTGTAAGTCTAAGCGGTTGTTATAAAGTGGGCCATCGGCTTGGGCGATCGCTTCCTTAACCATCTGACTAAGAGGTTTACCTTCATAAGCGATCGCTTCTGCCACCAGCATATCGGCCAATACTCCGTCTTTTTCAGGAATATGCCCGATAATACTCAAACCGCCTGATTCTTCTCCACCAATTAACACGGCAGTTTCCCGCATTTTTTCGCCGATGTATTTAAAACCGACTGGTGTTTCGTAAATTTGCAGCCCATTTTTAGCGGCGAAATTATCCAGTAGGTGGGTTGTCGCCACAGTGCGGACTATCGCGCCAGTTTTACCTTTATTTCTGATTAAATGACGTGCTAGAACTAACAGCACAGTATTAGGAGTCAAGACGGTTCCTTGTTCATCGACGATACCAAAGCGATCGCTATCTCCATCGGTTGCCAAACCCAAATCAGCGCGATCGCGAACTACTGCTTGTACTAACTCAACTAATTGTTCTCCTTTGGGTTCTGGCATTCCACCCCCAAATAAAACATCCCTCCAATCGTGGAAATTTTCTAACTGAACGCCACTATGTTGCAAAACTTCATCTAAATAGCCACGAGAGGTAGAATACAAAGCATCGTACTTTACCTTTAAATTAGCGCTTTTAATTTTTTCTATATCAAGTAGAGTGTAGATAAATTGCAGATAATCTGCTTTCGGATCGAAAATTGAAATTGAACCTGATGGGTTACTCCCAGGCAACTCATCCGATGCACTTTCTATATTTGCCACAATAGTATCAGTAATCTCAGGAGTGGCAGGCCCAGCATAATCAGGTATATATTTAATTCCACAGTAGGGTGCTGGATTATGACTAGCAGTAAACATTAATGCCCCAGCAGAATTTAGATGACGGGCGTTGTAGGCAATTACTGGTGTGGGACAATCCCGATTAGTAATTTTCACAGTCCAACCCAAGTCTGCCAAAACTTGGGCTGATATTTGGGCAAACTGGTCAGCTAAAAAGCGAGTATCGTAGGCAATAAGTACTGGTCTATTTTTTGTATAGGCTGTATCCAGGTAAGTGGCGATTGCTCTTGTTACTTTCCGCACATTGGGGAAAGTAAAGTCATCGGCAATAATCCCTCGCCATCCATCAGTACCAAATTTTATCTTACTGGACATTTTTGCTACTTGCTCCTGTACATTATCAGTACTATAAAAGCTTCTCGCAAAGCGGGTGTAGCAGCAACTATTCTCCGAAGTTCTTTTCTAAGCAAGCCTTAGTTTAAACTTCTCATCACCGTATTTTCTCTCACTGTTTCTGAGCAATGTCAACCCCTGATCGACCTTTTGCCAGTTATCACCTTTGGTCTCTAGTTGCCCCAGCGACTGGGCAAGAACGCTGGCATTGCCAGATGAGACGGGGGTTTATCAAAGCACGGCAACACGAACCACAAGTCAAAGCGCTTTTAGGGCAAGCCACCGCGCCCCAGCGAATTGGTATACTTGCCCAAAAAGGCATTTATGAGTTTCATCATCACACGTATCTGTTGAAGCAAGCTGATGGTGTAGAAAGAGTTGCACAGCTACTTAAATTAGGCAACTCAAGCGTTCAAGTCCAGCAACGCGTGCTGCAAATTCTGAAAAAATATCATGATGCACCGTTGCTTTTAGATAAAGATATTATCCAATTAACGCCGGGTGATGAAGGCTTTCCTAAACCGATAGTAGTTGAACAAGAAGATTATTGCTTTCGCTTATATGCAGCTATGGATTGCGTTTTTCTTGAGAGCGATCGCACAATACATATTTTAGATTTCAAAACTGGTAAGTCGGCTTTTGATCGACGACAGGCATTAGTTTATTTAGTAGCTGCTCGTTATCTTTACCCTGGACGGGAAGCTGTTGCATCATTTTATAATTTAGAAATATGTAAAAAGTCTGAGTTAATTAGTATCAATAATAGTGAATTAGAATATTTAAAATTTGAGTTAGCTAATATTGCCCACAAGCACCAGCACGATTTACAAAAATATCAGGAAGAAACTAGTAATTTCAGTAAGATTTTCCCTCCCAATCCTGGCTCTCACTGCCGCTTTTGTCCATTTAACTCAATCTGTGAGTTTGCTGATTTTAAGCAGTATAAATCGTATCCATTGCCTAGTTTAAGAGTTAATAGCAGCTAGTAGGAGTGGGGAATGGGGAGCAAGGGGACAAGAGGACAAGAGGTGAGAACTTGAAACAAGTCTTTCTCCTTGTCCCTAAGTTTTCTTCCCCATGCCCAATGCCCCATTCCCTAATTCAAAAAGGCGGCAATTCTTTCAGAATTGTGAACCGGATATGATTTATTGCCAAATCGCCAATGGGTATATCTTCTTTGGTTAGCCGCTCACCTTGACTTGTCACGGTTTCAAAGGTGATACCTTTGCCAATTTCAATGTGATACCAGCATAAGCCCATAAAAAAGCGCGTCGGATAAGGGCCACCTTCACCTATATCATCAGGATTTGATTCCATTGGCAACCAGCCAAAATTCGGAACGTAGAACTCCAACCAAACATGATTAAAGTCTGGTTGTAGCGGTACTCCTACAAAGTCACTATGGGGAGGACATTTGTATCTACCTACGGTGCGGCAGGGGATGCCATTTAAACGGGATAAGGCAAGTAAAACGCCGACATATTCGCCACAGGAACCAACGCCCCGTTCTAAAACTGTATCTGGCGTGTCAATGTAAGGTTTAATACCATAAGACAACTCATCATAGACGTAGTTGCGGATGCTGTGCATTTTCCGCAGCACATTGGTTTCAGAACCGATCGCTTCTCTGGCGGCACGGCGAACAATGGTAGTATCCATTGCTAAATCGTCGTCATCCACTAGGTAGCGTGTTTCTAATTCTGGAGAAAGTTTAGGTACATCTTCCACGTCTCTAGGTGTGATGCGATACTTAATGCCGCGAACTTCCAAAAGTGCTTTCCAGCCAAATATATGCCGTTCACCTGGGGCAAGAGAATCAAATTTAAAGACTGCTACACGTTGCCCTTGTACTACTTCTTCGGTAAAAGGTATACCAATGGGTTCAACGTGTTTTACCTTTTGCCGTTCAGTTTCCGATGGTAAGGCAATGCGCCATTCTACATCGGGTAAATAAACCTCGTCTAAGGGTGCAATTTCCTCAGCGTAGGACATTTCAATCAGATAGCCATTAGAAAGGGCGTAACGCTTATCTGGATCGTAATGATAATACAGGGGGTGAATAAAAGTGCGATCGCGGAACGTTAGCTCATGACTCGGATCGGCATTTGGGTTGTCCCGAATATAAGCCTCCTCTGAGGCATAGGCGACGTAAATACTTTCTTTTCCTGTTTCGGCATTTTTATGGATTGCTATGCCTGTGGGGCATTCAAAGGGTGTCAGGACACTGAATTGAAGTTCACCTGTGGCTCTATCCATCGCGTAAACTGATTGTTCGGTGCGATCGCAAATCCACAGCATTTCCTGGGTAACAGCTAAATTCTCTATCCCAACGCCTGGGGCATAAAACCTGGTAATCTCTTTTCGCGTTTCGCGGTCATAAATCAGAATGTAGCCTAGCCTTTGGCAACTGACATAAACTGTTGTTTCCCAAACAGCAACGCCGTCAGCAGGATAAGGCAATGTTACAAAATGTTCCAGTCCTAAAGCATTAAGCTTACACGAGTAAACACTATTTTCTCGGCTCACCCACAGGATATCTTCCCACGCAGCTAGACCAGTGACATCAGTAAATTCTTTAACTTGATGGGGATTGAGAATTTTGCTGTTGTCAGAGGTGGGATCAATTTCTAGTAGATGCCCTTTAATACTGTCGATGGCAATCAGCCTATCTTTAATGAAAGTAATGCCACACAGGGTAGCAGCAGTAAGCGGTCGAATTGTCTTTTGCCCAAACATCTGGCTAACGGTCAAAGTGGGGAGTGCAAAACTCATATTAATTAATCATATTTATTGAATGGTTTAGCACGCTTAAGCAATTCAAAATTCAAAATTCAGCTTGAAAGTTTGCTAGATCGGGAAATCCTACCAGCACACCAGTTAGCTTGAGCGGGAAAATGCACAAGCAACTGACTCAACTTTGGGCAAAATTCAAAATGTTCGCGTAGCGTCTCGTAGAGAATAAATGCAATCGTGCCATGCATCCTGGCTATTGACTAGATATAAATTAAAGCAATGACAGCGTAAAATTAATTGTGGCATATACTCTGTAACTAAGCTTTAAACCTCTATAACTCATAATTATCGGTACAATGTGTTCCGAAAAACTCTTTCGTGAGAAATAACACTACCTGAAAAAAGTATAAATTTACAAATGTTAAGAATTACAGATACACTTGTGCGACTGGGCGATCGCCTTAATGTAACTTTAGAAGATGGAATTCTTGCCATCACTAAATTATGATCGAATTTTGTAACCATTTCCTGTGACTTACACGATGTCTGCTAATTCTCTGCCTGAAGGTGCCGCCGTTTGGCATAGTTTAGAAGTTGATAAAGCGCTAGACCTGCTTGATAGTAATGCAGACAGTGGCTTAACACCCCAAGAAATTGAACAGAGATTGCAAAAGTACGGGCCCAACGAACTTGAAGAAACTGCTGGCCGTAGTAGTTGGGAAATCCTGCTGGATCAGTTCAAGAACATTATGTTGTTGATGCTGATTGGCGTAGCTCTAATTTCTGGCTTTTTAGACCTGATGGCTTTGCGGGAGGGTCGCTTGAAGCCTGGTGAAGTGCCATTTAAAGATACCATCGCTATTTTAGCAATTGTCATCCTCAATGGCATACTTGGCTACGTCCAAGAAAGCCGTGCCGAAAAAGCCTTGGCAGCCCTGAAAAAAATGACCTCTCCCTTAGTGCGCGTCATCCGCGAGGCTAGATTGGTGGAGATAGCAGCCAAGGATCTAGTTCCAGGGGATGTCATGCTGCTGGAAGCTGGGATGCAGATAGCCGCAGATGGACGCTTGATCGAACAGTCTAATTTACAAGTGCGTGAGTCGGCATTGACTGGTGAAGCCGAAGCCGTGAATAAACAGGCATCACTCAAATTGCCCGAGGAAACATCATTAGGCGATCGCCTCAATGTCGTGTATCAAGGAACCGAAGTAGTCCAAGGACGGGCGAAGGTTCTGGTGACTAACACCGGAATGACTACAGAACTAGGCAAAATTGCCACGATGTTGCAGGCGGTGGAAAGCGAACCGACACCGTTACAGCAACGGATGACTCAACTGGGTAATGTCCTAGTTACGGGTTCCTTAATTCTCGTGGCGATCGTCGTCGTCGGTGGTGTAATCAAAGACGGAGGTTTCAAAAATATCCAAGAACTCTTGGAAGTTTCTTTGAGTATGGCGGTTGCTGTAGTGCCAGAAGGTTTACCTGCTGTAATTACCGTCACCTTGGCGCTAGGAACCCAGCGAATGGTGCGCCAGAATGCCTTGATTCGCAAATTGCCAGCAGTGGAAACATTGGGTTCTGTAACTACCATCTGTTCTGATAAAACTGGCACGCTGACGCAAAATAAAATGGTAGTGCAATCGGTTTCTACTAATAACAAAACTTTTCGCGTCATCGGCGAAGGTTACACTCCCACAGGAGACTTTCAGTTAGATGGTCAAAAAATTTCCCTAGAGGACTCTCCAGAAATTTCAGCGTTATCAGTCGCCTGTGCTATTTGTAATGATTCAGTGTTGCAAAAAGAACAAGGGGAATGGTCGATTTTGGGAGATCCCACAGAGGGAGCATTGTTAACACTGGCAGGCAAAGCTGGAATTGAAAAAGATCAGTGGAACAGCAAATTACCTCGTATTGCAGAGTTTCCCTTTTCCTCAGAACGGAAGCGGATGAGCGTGATTTCTCAGGTGGAGGGAGTCGCTACAGGTGACGCATCTTCCAGAGGCATTGACCCAGCGATCGCTGGTTTGATTGAATCTGAACCTTACTTAATGTTTACCAAAGGTTCTCCAGAGTTAACCTTGGCACGTTCCACTCAAATTCATTTAGGTAATGACACAGCCCCCTTAACTGAAGCACAACGCCAGAAAATTTTGGCAGAAAATGACCTGATGGCGAGTAAAGGTTTGCGGGTGCTAGGTTTTGCCTACAAACCACTGGTAGAAATTCCACCAGAAAGTTCAAGCGAGACATCTGAGCAAGGCTTGGTATGGTTGGGATTGGTGGGAATGCTAGATGCGCCACGCCCAGAAGTAAGGGCATCTGTGCAAGAATGTCGAGATGCAGGTATTCGCCCAGTGATGATTACAGGCGACCACCAATTAACAGCACGAGCGATCGCTACCGATTTAGGAATCGCCCAAGAAGGCGATCGCCTCCTCACAGGTCAAGAATTGCAACGGATGAGTGACCAAGAATTAGAGCAAAACGTTGACCTGGTGAGCATTTATGCTAGGGTTTCCCCAGAACACAAACTGCGAATTGTCCAAGCATTGCAACGCCGGGGTCGATTTGTGGCGATGACAGGCGATGGTGTTAACGATGCCCCAGCCCTTAAACAAGCTGACATCGGTATTGCGATGGGCATTACTGGCACTGATGTAAGTAAAGAAGCCAGCGATATGGTATTACTTGATGACAACTTCGCCACCATTGTCAGTGCTACCAAGGAAGGTAGAGTTGTTTACACCAATATTCGCCGTTTTATTAAATACATTCTGGGCAGTAACATTGGCGAAGTTTTGACAATTGCAGCAGCACCCCTAATTGGTTTGGGAGGTGTTCCCCTTACTCCCTTACAAATTTTGTGGATGAACTTGGTAACAGACGGTTTACCAGCTTTGGCATTAGCTGTGGAACCTCCAGAACCGGATGTGATGCAACGTCCGCCTTTTAGTCCCCGCGAAAGTATTTTCGCTAGGGGATTGGGTTCTTACATGATTCGCATTGGGATAATATTTGCCATTATCACCATTGCCTTAATGTGGTGGGCTTATCAACATACCCATGCCCCTGGCTATCAAGGCGATCGTGATAGTTGGAAAACAATGGTATTTACTAGCTTGTGTATTGCCCAAATGGGTCATGCGATCGCTATTCGCTCCAACAACCGACTGACCATCGAAATGAATCCCTTTTCTAATATATTTGTACTAGCGGCTGTTATTGTCACCACTATTTTGCAGTTGATGCTAGTTTACGTCCCACCCCTGCGAGATTTCTTTGGTACTCACTACCTGAACCTGCAAGAGTTGGGGGTTTGTATAGGCTTCAGTGCCTTAATGTTTGTCTGGATTGAAGCGGAGAAGATATTTCTGCGGATTATGGGCAAGAAGGCTGTCTGAAAAGGAAATTTTAGATTTTAGATTTTAGATTTTAGATTTATCTTCAATTCAAAATCTAAAATTGAACTTATGTACTTGAAAACTCTAAATCTACGACAATTTCGCAATTATCAAGACCAAAAGGTTGAGTTTAGTGCTGCCAAAACAATCTTGGTAGGTAATAACGCTCAGGGAAAGTCAAATTTGTTGGAGGCGGTGGAGTTGCTGGCGACATTGCGATCGCACCGAATTACCCGCGATCGCGATTTGGTTCAAGAAGGGGAAGCCATAGCCCAAATTAATGCCACCCTTGAGCGACAAACAGGCGTTAGTGACCTGACTTTAACCCTCCGCCGCAATGGTCGCCGTAGCGTTGCCCTCAATGGTGAATCTATCCGCCGCCAAATGGATTTTCTCGGCGTTCTCAATGCAGTCCAATTTTCCAGCCTCGATTTAGAACTAGTACGCGGCGGCCCGGAAGGTCGCCGCAACTGGTTAGATACACTCTTAATTCAACTTGAACCAGTTTATGCTCACATTTTGCAGCAGTATAACCATGTGTTACGCCAGCGCAATGCTTTTTTAAAACGCTATCTGGAGACGTTGGATGCAACCTCTCTACAGTCAGAACTGGTGTTGTGGGATGCACAGTTAGCTACTACAGGAACCAGGGTAATTAGACGACGCGATCGCGCCATACAACGATTAGCTCCCATTGCTACGGCTTGGCACGCTAGCATTAGCGGCAGTACAGAAGTTCTCCAAATCAAGTATTTGCCGAATATTCCTTTAGAGGATAACCATCCAGAAGAAGTGCAGCAAGCTTTTTTGGCAAAAATCCAGCAACGAGCGATCGCCGAAATGCACCAAGGCACTACTCTTGTTGGCCCTCATCGAGACGAAATAGAATTAACTATTAACCAGACACCCGCTCGTCAATACGGTTCTCAAGGTCAACAACGAACGCTGGTTCTAGCCTTAAAATTAGCAGAATTACAATTAATTGAAGAAGTCGTTAAAGAGCCACCATTGCTATTGCTTGATGATGTTCTTGCCGAACTAGATTTATCCCGCCAAAATCAATTGCTCGATGCCATTCAAGACCGCTTTCAGACCCTAATTACTACTACTCACTTGGGTTCTTTTGATTCTCAATGGTTGAAATCTTCACAAATCCTTTTTGTGAAGGCAGGAGAAATAATGCAACATCAATAATTATAAAAATCATATTTATAGTAGTTGAAGCATAGTTTATATCAATTCGTAATTAAGAAACTTAGATGTAGTAAGACTTTCTTGATTTATATCTATTGTCTCATACTGTTTTTTTGTGAAGCTAGACCAAATCGTAAGGATTCAGGTGTTTAAAACCCCGTCACAGAGCTAGTTTCAAAATTGAGTTTCTCTTATTAACATACCTTTAGTCGCAATAACGCACGAAAATATAGTCGTTACGCAATTCTTATTGAGAATATAAATTTGTGACTAATCCCTAGAAACCTTTATCAACAAAAGCTCGTAGAGATTTTGGTATGACCTGAATCCTTACACCAAATCTTAAGACTTGGAGGCCTATTTACTGCTCTATACTTACTTACTAATATGTTTCTGCGTTATCCGTCGTTTCTTCATCAACAGGTTTAACTATTACATTTGTATATCTTTGAAGAATATAAGCAGCTTGAAATAAATCTAAAATTACACCTTTAAGCTGATTGATATTAATTTGCAAGCCTTCTATATTAGAACCTCGAAAATCTGCATCTTTAAATTTAGCATTAGTAAGAATAACGTTATTCATTCGGCAATTTATAAATTTTACATTTGTTAGAGAAGTTTCCAAAAATGTGGAATCTTCAAGCTGACAATTTTCAAAAATAACACGCTCAAACTTACTCAAATTAAATTGTGAAAACTGTCCTTGACAGTCCTTAAATATAACATTTTTTAATCTAGATTTTATTGCTTTAAATCCCAGCAATCTACAGTTAATAAACTCAACTCTACTAAGCAAACTTTCTTCCCATTCAGTATTAGCAAAATCGCTTTTAGTAATTTTAACATCTTGTAAATAAAGCTTTTTAAAATAAGTATTTATAGCTTTAATATTATCAAAGTAAGCATATTGAAAATCTACTCCTCTAGTTCCCTCAAGCTGACAATTTGATAAATGTACGTTTTGATAGCTCTCTAATTCAGATAATTGATTATCTGGTATTCCCTTATTCATACTTTCAGATAAAGGTAAATTAGGAAGCTCAAGAACTCTATGTTTCTTAGGCATCTTTTTTATTAAAAAAAATATATAATTAATAGGACTTATGCAAACTCTACGATTCTTGGCGTTCTTCTCTAACGAGACGCTACGCGATGGCGTCTTGGCGGTTCGATAAATTAAGCTTTTTAGCACTTTTTGCGTAAGTCCTAATTAATTACTAATCACGTTTTTCTAACCTTTTAAAAACGGTGAGAACCAAAAAAGTCAAAAAAGCACTGATTAATGCTAACTGCCATAAACCACAACCAGCAGCAATTCCCAAAGCAGCCGAAACCCAAATAGCTGCTGCTGATGTCAGTCCGTGAATTTCAAGTCGCTGTGATTCTTGAGAAGATTGGCGTACAATTTCTCCAGCACCGAGAAATCCCACACCGGCTGCAATCCCCTGAATCACGCGGCTAAGTGCATCACGATTGGACAGTGGCCCATCTGTTTGCATAATTATGAGAGTAAAAATGGCTGAACCGAAACTCACCAAGATATGAGTTCGTAAACCGGCTGGTTTACGTCTAATTTGGCGTTCTAAGCCGATGATTGCTCCAATGAACAATGCAAGGCACAGTCTGAAGCTAATATTTAGCCAATCATTAGTTGCAAGGTAGTAAGTGTTTGGCAATGCTTACTTTGGTGTAGAAGATTTTATATATTAGTACAGCAAAGCATAAATCTAGGTACTATACATATAAATTAACAAGACTTTGAGCAAAATTCTATTGTTAAAGGTAGGCAAGCTTTCACCACAGCTACTAATACCGCAAGGCGGAAGTCAAAAGTCACGCATACTTTTATTTTAGGTCTGTCTGTAATGAAATATTAGGTTTATTTCCGCCGAACTATACAAGGTTAATTATTAATATTTTTACAAAAATAGTGCAGGAAGCATTTTAATCTTTTATTGATGGAGTCTAATTTAACGAGTGCAATTTAATTGCTTGTATCATATTTTGGATGATATCAATTAGGTAATAGTTTTTTAGGTATAACTTAATATCTTACTTTATTAAGATTATTTCTCAATAATATATTATCTCGGTCACAATGAAGGTTTGCATTATTAAATTATGGCAATGATCATAAATTGGGCAAACGGGATAAATTTAAGTTTATTAAATAGATTTTTAACTCTTTAAAACGACTGAACTATAAAATTGTACCTGAAATTGCTAGATTTAACCTATACACTCAATAATTAAATATGATATCGCCATCTACAACTAGCTCAAACAACTAAACCCCCGATTATAGGAAAGAGAGGCTAAATAAAGGAAAATATCAATATTGCGTAGGTTTTGAAGATTTGTAGGTTGGGTTGAAGGTCGTGAAACCCAACAAAGATAAAGAAAATGTCGGGTTACCCTACGGGAAGCCCCTTTGGGTCTACGTTCCTCAAACGCCACTTGCTACCCTGCGGGAATGTCAAAGGCGAACAAGCCGGCACCGCCTAACGCAGTAGCTCCCTAACCTATTCCGGAGTGCTTTTTTGGGCAAAACCTACGCACTATTGAGGAAAATATTTGAATTACAAAGGAGTTAAATTACAGCAATACATCGTGTAACTGGCAATTAACCACTAATAAGGTCGGCAAATTAAACGTAAATGCTGGAAACTCCTCTTTTAGTAAGGAGTCAGTAGATTTCCGGCTGATAACGTACTAGGAGGAAATGGCTATGGCTACAAATAAATAACTGACAACTAACAAATTGAGTGGACAAACTCTACTGGCTAGACCAAATTAAACTACAAGACCGCGCCAAAGTAGGTGACAAAGCATTTTACTTGAGCAGAATCATGCAGCGTGGCTATCCGGTGGTACCTGGTTTTGTCGTTTCGACAGAGATTTTGCGAGAATTTCTCGAAAATCTCAATAGTTCAGAATCATTAGTGGCTGACTTACCCCATTCTTCGTTACATCTAGATGTAGCTAATTGGCGTCAACTTCAGCAGGTAGCTGGTCGCTTGCGCCAAGAAATTCTCACTGCGACTGTGCCGCAGGATTGGGTGACTACAATTTTCCAAGCAGCTAGAGAATGGCAAACTGGCTGTTTGATTCTTCGACCTACCTTAGCAGTATCAAATGCTACTCCAAGTATAAAGAGTATATCTGGTTTGCTAGAATCGGTGTTTTGCCAGTGCGAACCAGAAGCGATCGCTTTTGCCCTCAAGCGTACCTGGAGCCAGATATTTCGTGCTAGAAGTCTACTATATTGGCAACGGGCAGGAATTAACCTGCAACAAATCAGTTTAGCTGTTTTGGTTCAACCTGTTGAGAATGCGATCGCCAGTGGCTTGCTGAGTGCAAACTCCTCTGGATGGGAAATTGAAGCTACTTGGGGATTAGGAATTGCGATCGCTCTTGGCGAAGTCCAGCCAGATGTTTACTACATTCAACAAGCAACCGGTGTTGTGCTTGAGCAACAGTTGGGCAATAAAATGCTCGCTTATGCTGTGGATGATGCAACACCTGAAGCTTTTTCGCAACCCCTGCCCAAGTCAGCGCTAACATCAGATCACACTTGTCTAAATACCTATCTAATTCAGGAAGCTCAACAAAAACAGTACGCTTTACAAGAAGAATACGTACAACAAATAATTACTCTAGGAACTCAACTAGTAAGTGAACTGGGTAAAAGCTTTACCATTAAATGGACTATCGCCCGGCAAAATACATCTGGCAAACTCTACATTACACAAGTTAGTTCTCCTCATGTAATTCACCACAGACACTTTATTAGAGGAATAGGAGCAGCAGGAGGACGTGTTGTGGCAAATGCTTTTGTAATTAATAATCCGCAGCACAAACCCGAAGAATTACCCAAGGGAGTGATTTTAGTAATAACAGCGATCGCTCCTGATTGGTTACCATTACTGCACCAAGTTGGTGGTATTATTACTGAACAAGGCGGATTAACTAGCCACGCAGCAATTCTTGCCAGAGAATTAGGTATCGCGGCAGTAGTTAATGCAACATCTGCTACAACCTTAATCCAAACTGGCGAACGACTGCTACTCGATGGCGACAGAGGAGAAGTTTATCGGATCAAAGAAGAAGGGGAAAGTGGGAAAGAAAAAGAGATGGAGAAGAGGAAAGTAGCAGAAAATCCTTTCCATCCCGCTATTTCCCCATCGCATCCTGTTACTTCTCATCTCCCTATGATTGCTACCCAACTGCTGGTTAACTTGAGTCAGTCCAGTTTAATAG
Organism: Nostoc sp. CmiVER01; assembly: GCF_034531135.2. Lineage (NCBI taxonomy): Bacteria > Bacillati > Cyanobacteriota > Cyanophyceae > Nostocales > Nostocaceae > Nostoc > Nostoc sp. CmiVER01. The sequence continues at coordinate 157,610 of NZ_JAVRBU020000008.1, read as the reverse complement.
AACAAGTACAAAGCTTCCCTGTAGATGGAGTGGGATTGTTGCGCTCAGAATTGATGGTACTAAATATATTGTCTGGGCAACATCCTAATAGTTGGATTTTAGGCGGGCGGCAAGCAGAATTGTTAGAGCTATGGTCTGAGCAAATTATGCAGTTTGCTCGTGCCTTTGCACCAAGACCAGTTTTTTATCGTTCTTTAGATTGGCCACAAGATTTACCATCATTGAGTGATAATGTACAATCTTCAACACAATCGATGTTGGGTGAACGTGGCACTTTTAGCTATTTACAAAATCCCGCAGTCTTTGAGTTAGAACTGCAAGCTTTAGCGACTGTCCAGCAAGCTGGTTACAACAATGTAAATCTACTATTGCCTTTTGTGCGGACTGTGGAAGAATTTGTCTTTTGCCGTCGCAAAGTTGAGCAAGCTCTTTTAACTGAAGTGTCACAGTTTCAATTGTGGATGATGGCAGAAGTGCCAAGCATCCTGTTTTTACTGCCAGAATATGTTAAAGCAGGTGCAGCCGGAATTTCTATTGGTACAAATGATTTGACCCAATTATTACTCGGAGTGGATCGAGAACAAGGACAGCTAGGAAAAGTATTTAATGAACGTCATCCGGCAGTTATGGGTGCGATCGCTCAACTGATCCAAATGGCTAAAAGTGCCGATATCCCTTGTTCAATCTGCGGTCAAGCACCAGCCATCTATCCAGAAATCATCGATCAGTTAGTGGAATGGGGCATAACATCCATTTCTGTTGAACCGGAAGCAGTGGAGCGAACATATCAAGCGATCGCTCGTGCTGAACAGCGCATAATTCTAGCAGCAGCACAACGTGAATTAAAAGAGGGAAAAAATTAATTTTATTTAATATAGCTAGTTTCGCGTAAAAACTTACGTAAATCGGCGAAATATTTGGTGCGGTCGCTGTTTTTGTAAGCTTGCTGCACTCGTCCCCATCCATCCTCCCCTTGACCCAGCAGATACTTATCAGCCAAATAAGCTGCTAAAAAGCCCTTGCCATCATCGCCTTGTTGCCGTGCCTGGGTATAAGTTTGCCATAGCTCTGAGGCATGGTTGGAAATTAATTTAGGATAGCTACGAGTCACATCAACCATTTTTCCTTGGCGATAATGCCAAATTTGCAGGGGGTAGGCAGAAGCAGCATAAGCTGTAAAAGCATAGGCAAAGCGATCGTCTCGGCTATCAAACTCTGGCAGTCCATCTTTGTCTAAATCCCTGAGCCGATAGCCACCATTGCCCCATTCATGGCGAATATTAATATATTTTTGGGATTTATTGTCATAGCGATAAATCAATGAATAAGTACAACAGTGCGCTCCACCTGTAAAGAAATCGGCAATTATTTCTGGTTCTTTGTTACCATCCAAGTCTTGCACTGGTAAGTTATTTTCTTGTCCAGATATATTGCCCACAGGTCTGTCATATTCATTTTCTTGCGGCAGTTTTTGATCTAAAACAGTTTTACCTGCTCGGATAATTTTCAACCGGACATTTTTATACTGATATTCCTCTGGCTTTTCGTAGGATATTTCTGCTCGCACATTTCCCAATTGCCCAGTTATTGTTTCTGCTGTTGCAGTCTGGGTAAATACAGCCGTTGCACTCAAAAGAGCTAAACCGATTAGAGATTGACTGATAAAGGAGCGACTAGTAATCATCGTTGGTGTTGTATATAGCAGATTCAACTTTATACAACACCATCAAAATGTCAATATCGGTAAATTGCCGCAACGGCTGTGCTATATGGAATCTCTTCAAAGGGAACAGCGTAAACCGTGCCACCGTTTAATAAAGTATGAGCAGCAACAAAATCCAACAAATCCTCATCACCAGTTTCTTTTTCTGGGTGCAAATAAACCGTTTCTGAGCTTGGATCGAATAAACCCCACTGTTGCTGACCAACTGCAACTAGTAATGAATCCACTCGCTGGTAATAAGCGGCTGAAATAACTTCTTCGAGGTTGTTAGATGCTTTGCCAGTATCACCACCAAACAATTCGTGAAATTGCTCTAAAACTACTTGCTGTGACTTTTGGAAATCAGCCTCGACAATCGGCCAAGCTTGGTCATGTAACTCTTGGACGCTGAGAATTTCTGGATTACCAGTGATACCTTCATCCATCAAATGCTGGTAAGTATTTGCTTGTCTATATAAAGGCAAGAGATACTCTACCCCAGCCAGTACCAAAGGCGCTTTTTGCAATTTCAGTTTCTCGTGTAATGCGCCATCAACAATTTGAAAGAATTGCAGGATGTCTTCTTGGCGTCTATCCCTGTCAGGGCTTCCCTGTCCATGAAACGTACCTGGTTGCGAAAAAGGATTGGAGGTTCCTCCTTTTGATGTTGCGATGCGAAACTGACCTTCTTTAGCAGTATCGTCTCTTTGCAGAGCTTCATCTAGACTTTTAGGGAGATTTTCTACTTCTACCTCTTTGACACTGTAGCGTGTTCCTTCAAAGAACCTGACATCTTGTTGGCTCAAAGCCAGTATATAGAAGCGACCATTGCCATTTAAAATTGGTAGCAGTGGTTTGATGTGAAATCGGTCTGTAACTATGACCAACTCTTGAAAATCGATTGGTAGGGGATAACAGCGAAAAATATTGTCGGAAATAAAAATTGCCAGCCCTTGCTCTCCGATTTGCTCCCAAAACTCTTGGGTATCAATTTCCTGGGATTTTCCTAACAATGCGATCGCATCTTCCTGTTCCAAACCTGCATCAATTAAACGAGTCTCTGCTTCTCTGATCAAATTTTTAAAGCGAATTGGGTTTTGTCGCACTTCTGGGCCGGCTGGTTGCGTTGGCATATAAATTGAAACACAATTTCCTTTTGGCTGCTCTAATAATGTTTTTATTTCCTCTCTAGAAATTAATTGCATATTATATCCCTCCTATTAACGTGACCAAATACATCAGATCAAATCATTGATATTCAATAATCTGATAGGACGTTATTCTCAGATGGTGGCAGTTGTAGCCCAACCGTTTGCTTCTGAATTTATTTCACCTCAAGGAGGGTTTAATTGCATCTTTCTTTTAATAGGCAATATTGATCGAGGAAATTACTAATTAAAACCCTAAATTAAAAGCCAAAATCGTCACAAGCATCAAAAATTTGGCGTGTTAGAGTTTGCGCGTCCTGAATTTATGCCTATTTTACTATCACGTTGGCTAAGACCTAAAGTTACTCGTTTCATAATCCAGTACAAACTGGCAAGTACCACAAAGGTGATAGCAACAATCACTAAGGGCTGTTTTCCCAAGATTTCTTCTACCCCTTTGGTTAGTACGGCATCGGGTTGAGTAATAAAATCCCAACTGTTGAAACGCAAAAATCGTCCCCAATAAACACCAACAGCACAGAGAAGATGGGTAATTAACTCAACGCGCCAAATCCATTGACTTTTGCCGATCCGATGTAAGTAGTAACCCCAATTAATTAACGATATTACATAAGCTTCAAATCCACTAAGAATTACTAATAAATACAAAGGAATAAGCACTAAAGTAATCATCCAAACTGATTGAATCGTCCGGATATCATCTATCAAGTGAATTACATCGGTCAATAAATATGGTGCATTAGGTAAGAAAGCATAGAAAACTAAGAATCCTAGCCACCAAAGCCAAGAGCCACCACGCCTAAAGCGAAATAGCCACACACTCAAAGCTAAAGGTATAAAAGCCAGAAATAAATTCCAAGTCATCCAACTCATATTAATTCGCAAGACCTGTATAACTCTGGCTATCAATTCTTCTTTCATAGGTGCTAATTTAGAATATGTTTATTGATCTAAGTTCACTCTGTAGTGTTAGTGTTAACCTTAGTGATTAACTGATAAAATCTTTTTACTCCCCAATAAATTTATCTACTCCAAGACCAGGCAAGACTTTTGTATCACTTCTAATGAAATGCACACTTGTATGTGTGGAATTTAAAGTTTCTATGTTTTTCATACTGGGGGATTAAGTTTCTCAATCAACTGAAATCACTAGTATAGCCAGAAAATCATTAGAGTAAAATCTACAACACAAAGAAAGTGTGAGCGGTAAAAACGCTGCTAAATACCTTCCTGTGAACTTTTTTTATGTGAATGTTGCCCCTGTCTCAATAAGGTTCGGATAAGTAGGGGAGGCAAAGAGTTTATGAAAAGCTATTCTTTCCCCCCCTGCTGCTCTACTCCCCCTGCTTGCCCAAACGAGTAAATTTCTTAACCGAACGGTATTGGCCCCTGTCCTAACTATTATATTGATTTAATTTTGCCCTGCTAGAGTTCCAGAAACATTCTAAAGTTTTTGCCAAGAGTGTAAAATACTTGTGCGCCATCAGATAGATTATTTATTCTGGTTGACTACAGTATTTATTCATCTGATTGACTAATGTATCCGACTGCTGGCCAAGTGTTGTGGCTTTTGTCAAAGCTGAGTCAATTTCATCTCTCGCCTTTTGGATTTTTTCTCTACCAGATGCTGAGGCATCTGCTGTTTTGGTCGCACCAAGGGCCCTAGCGGCTTTGGCTACCGCTTGACTAAGATTTTGAAAAATCTTGATGAAACCGCTTTGAAATTCTTTCAGCTTAGGATCTTTTAAATTCAGTTCCTTAATCGATTTAGTCACAAATTCTAAATCTTTAGATAGCTGTATGCTGGTAATCACTTGCGTTCCTTTATTTTTATCAATCAGAGAAGTTCCGGCATTCACAACTCGAATCAGTCGCTGGCATTGGGAAACTTTATTTTCACTGCAACTACTAATGAATAAAACAATGCTTAGGCTAACAGAAGCAATAACAGTATATTTATGTGAAACAGACATTAACACCCCAACAATAAAACCGAGAATAAGTATCCAAATATTACGAGAAAATAAGACAGGGGAGACACGGAAGGCGAGCCATTGAGGAAAGATTATTGTTCAGTAATTCTTTTCTCCCCTTCATCTGGAATTACCAACCTATTGGCAAACCTAACTGGTCTAAAGTAGCACTATCTTGCAAAAGTGGCTGAATATTGCTGTCTATTTGAATGCGACCACCAGATAGTACCAAAGCGCGTTGAGTAACTCTGCCTAGCCAATGTAGGTCATGAGAAGCAATTAATATCACCTGCACGGGTAACTTTAACAACACTTGTGCTAAATGCCGCCGCCACGCTGGATCAAGACCGTTAGTCGGCTCATCCAAAATTAAAATTGTCGGGTCTAGGGCTAAAATTGAGGCTAGGGCGACCAGGCGTCTTTGTCCACCAGAGAGTTCGTGGGCGGAACGATTGGCGTAGGCAACGAGTCCAAAATCAGCTAATAACTGCCGGGCGCGATCGCTTGCCAAGGCTTGCGACATTCCATAGTTGCGTGGCCCAAAGGTGATATCTTCTAAGATGGTCGGCATAAATAGTTGGTCGTTGGCATCTTGAAAGCTAAAGCCGATTTGACGACGGACTTGGGGTAGAGTTTTCGGTTCTACCGGGATGCCATTAATCGTAATTTTCCCACTTTGCGGTTGTTTTAAGCCGATTAGGTTCTCTAGCAAGGTGCTTTTTCCAGAACCAGTTGCTCCCATCAACGCCACGCGATCGCCCGGATTTAAGGTAAAAGAAATTTCTTGTAATACTGGCTCCTGGCGGGAATAGGCATACGCTAAGTTCTCAACCTCAACCACGGCTGCGTGGGGGTTATGGGTTGGTGATTGGGGATTAGAAGTTAAAGATTTCAAGATTCACAAACTCTATATTGACAACTGCACTAAATTTTGTAAGAAGCAAGAGTTACACAAGCAGCGATCGCCCAAGCTGCTAGTATGGCAAAACGCTCTTTTGGTCTAAGGGTAGAATCTATGGGCAATTGCCCGTTGTAACCACGAGTTATCATTGCTGCATAAACTCGCTCTGCCCTGTCTAGACTACGGAGATACAAGGCTCCAATCATGGCAGCACTGGCGTAGCGTAGCCATGCCGTAGTTCCATTCAAACCGCGTAATTGAGCGCTACGCTGCATCCTCGTCACTTCTGAGAGCAAAATTTCCATATATTGCCCTGCTAATAACAAGTTTTCTTTTAAAGGTGCTGGTACGGGTAAACCTTTGAGGGCGATGCCGAAACTGTGGGGCGGTAAGGTTAACAAAAAACTATTCATAGTAACCAAACAAACCAAAGAACGAACTAGCAAAAAACTGGCTCGTTCCCATCCCAAGGGCAATGCTAGCAATGACAAAAAAATCAATTCTGTACCGAGTAATCCTCCCAAGCGGCGAATGGGTACGCACAACAGCCAAGCCCACAAAAGTGCGATCGCGCCATATACACCTAAGTAATACCAAGCATTATGCTTTAATAAAGCTGCTCCCACTACAATCACTAGTGACAGTTGCAAACGTAACGGTAAGGAAAATTTAAGCATTCTTCGCTTTCACTACCTTGGCAATTCCAAAGGCAACAGCAAAGCAAACCGCAGCTCCTAAAAGTCCAGCGATACTTGTGCCAATTGGCCCCAAACCTTCAATACCATAGTCAGCTAAGGGAGTCGGCACAATTACCCGGACTTTACTGGCTAAGTCGATGAAGCCCGTGTTTGCGGCGACTTTCTCCAAACCATCAGGCCATGCTGAGGCAAAGAGTGACAGCACTCCCGCAATCAAGAAGATGGTGACAATGGGTACAGACCAACCGCGAAACTCCTGCTGTTCACCTGGTAATAAATCTGGTCGGGCTGTGGCTAAATAAGTCAGCACACCCCCGGTAATTATCCCTTCGCCGATGCCAATCAGAATATGCACACCAGTCATAGCTGGTAAAACTATGGCTACGGGTGCAGTTCCTGAAAGGGCTAACTCAATGGCACAAGCAATAGCAGCTACCACTACACTTACCCCAGCTGCAATGCCAGCAGCTAAGGGTAAGCGCCCTTTAGACCCCCCAAACAGTCTCTGCAAGGTTTGGGTTAAAATCCAGCCAACCCAAACACCAACTACTGCCATGTTCAAAATATTCGCTCCCAAGGCTGTAATGCCACCATCAGCAAACAGCACAGCTTGAATAATTAAAACTGTGGCGATACACAACGTTCCTGCCCAAGGACTGCCCAAAACGATCGCAGCTAAGGTTCCCCCCAACAAGTGACCACTAGTACCCCCTGCTACCGGAAAATTGATCATCTGGGCGGCAAAAATGAAGGCGGTGGTTAGTCCCAGTATGGGCGCACGGCGGATACCAAAAGCCTCTTGCGATCGCTCGAAGGCAATAAATAGTGCTGCTACACTCGCTAAACCAGTAGCTCCTGCCACTGGAACAGAAACAAATCCATCAGGAATATGCATAATCTACCCTGTACAATAGACGTTTATTTACTCAATACAAGCAATAAAACAAAAGCATTAAATTAATAACAAACAAAATTTTCACCTTTTTTGCAATGCCCTCTTGGGGGATTTTATGCTGTTACTTTCGAGATATTTACTATCCAATGGCTGCTAAATAGTATACCTATTTCCTATTTTATTAATTTTTGTTAACTTTATTTTTATATATATCGCTAAATATTGATAAATTCTTAGAAAAGTCGAAAAAACTTGACTTTAATAAGATAACGTGCATTTAATTTGCAGATTCTCAATCGCCAAAAGTCTGGCTAGGATTACCTTTTTTCTCTACGAGAGGCTATGCGAACATTTTGAATTGCTTTGCTGTTCTTTCAGTTAAGATATAGTTATTAGAGCAGTTTTTATTCAAAGCACATCTATCGTGGGGATACAGCATTGTAGTGCCCAAAAGCCTGAATTTCTTTACTAAATTGCTTTGATATTTATCTGGAATCAAAAAGCATTCCGAAGTCAGAGTTCAGGATTCAGAATGCAATTAGTTCTGACTCTGATTTACCACTTTTTTGTTTACTACCAATTTTAAGATTTTGTAAACTAGCACTTAATAAATCATTAAAATCCCATATAGTTAGCCTAAAGCACCGGATATGTTATGGGGTGCATTACAATCTCCGTAACCTACCCTACAGTTACTATTTATCACGGATGATTTCGGATTGGGACATTAGACCTACTAATAATCAGAAGTCTTCATATAGCCTAGATAAATAGTATATATTTGCTGACTCAGCTAACTAATGGTACAGTATTTATTGTTTGTATAAAAAAACTTTAACTATCCATAAATATACCATAAAATTAAGTGGTTAAATATAAAGCTTAGATGAAGTTTAGGAAAATATTTTGAATTGAGGCGTGGAAATTACTAGACTTTTCAAAACAGCTAACTGCAATAAAAAGCATTCACCAAATTTTAACTAACCAGGTTCAGTCAATCAAGCCAGCAGATGTTCGGCTTTGTTTCTCTCGGTTTTTACGCATCCTTCTTCTGTAAGGTGAAATTATGAAGACAAACTCATCCAACTCGCTGTTAACAGTACCAACTGGGCCACTAAAGATTTCAGAGTTGCCCCCTAATGGTGTAGGTATAAGTGGTGAATCTATCCATCTTTCCCTAGTAATTCCTACTTATAAAGAACGTGACAACATCAAGAATGTGGTCAACATATTGAGTCAGTTACTAGATGAATCTATTCCAGGACAATATGAATTGATTGTGGTGGACGATGATAGCCCAGACCGAACTTGGGAAATAGCACAATCCTTGACGACAGAATACCCTCAGTTGCGGGTGATGCGACGCCAACAGGAGCGGGGGCTATCAAGTGCGGTGATTCGTGGGTGGCAAGCAGCCACAGGGAATATTTTGGGGGTAATTGATGGAGATTTGCAGCATCCACCAGAGGTGCTGATGCAACTGTTGCGTAGTGTTGAGCAGGGAGCAGATTTGGCAGTAGCCAGTCGTCATGTGGATGGAGGCGGCGTCAGTAGCTGGAGTGTTGCTCGGCGTATCTTGTCTCGTGGCGCTCAGTTGTTGGGCTTAGTGATTTTGCCGGGGGTACTGGGAAGAGTTTCCGACCCCATGAGTGGTTATTTTATGGTGCGTCGGAGTGCGATCGCCAATGCAACACTTAATCCAGTTGGCTACAAAATTCTCCTAGAGGTAATCGGGCGGGGAAAAGTAGAGCAAGTTGCCGAAGTTGGGTATGTGTTTTGCGAACGCAAAGAGGGTGAGAGTAAGGTGACATGGAAGCAATATGTAGATTATATTCACCACTTGATACGGTTGCGGCTCTCCACAGGAAGAGTAGGACGATTGAGTAGAAAAGTCAATTTCCCTGTTGGTCGATTCGTCCGCTTTGGGTTGGTTGGCTTTAGTGGTGTGTTTGTGGATATGGCAATACTTTACTTGCTCAGTGATCCGACTACCTTGGCTTGGCCACTGACGCGCAGCAAAATTATTGCTGGTGAGATCGCAATTTTAAATAATTTTTTCTGGAATGATGCTTGGACATTTGCGGATGTCAGCGCCAGACAGCAAGGATGGAAGCAACGCCTGAAGCGGTTTGGGAAATTTAACGCCATTTGTCTTGCTGGACTGGTATTGAATGTACTGATATTAAATTTGGTATTTAATTTTCTTATTCCTAATCGTTATATTGCCAACTTTATTGCGATCGCAGTTGCTACCGTCTGGAATTTCTGGATTAATTTGAAACTTAGCTGGCGCGTCACTGATGTGAAATAATCACAACGAGGGATTTGAGATTTTGATTTTTGTTCTTAGACTTTAGAACGAACTAAAATCTAAAACGTCAAATCTACAAGTCCATTTGTGTGAGGCCCGGCAATGAGAGCTTTTTTCCAAGGTGCATTTGATTTTTACAGAAAAATTATCTCGTTGCTACCTGTCTATGCTGCCCGTTTTTTGCCCATAGTAGATGCAAATTCTACCTTACAACGCAAGTATTGGCATAATTGGCATCGCCTCCCTCCTTTTTGGCTTCACCCCTTGCTGAACTTAATGTGGTTAATCATCGGCATCAGTTTACGTCTAACCAACTTGACTGCAAAGCCTCCTTGGACTGATGAGTTTGCCACCTTGGTGTTTAGCTTGGGGAATAATTTTTTATCAGTACCTCTAGATCAAGCGATCGCGCCTGATATCTTATTACAACCACTGCAACCAAACCCAGCAGCTAGTATTGCTGATGTGGTTCATAACTTAGTTACACAAGATAATCATCCACCACTGTATTTTGTGCTGGCTTTCCTGTGGATGAAATTATTTTCCAGCGACGGAGGTTTAATATCGCTGTTTGGGGCGCGATCGCTACCAGCTATATTCGGTGCTGCTTCTATACCGTGTGTTTACGTATTAGGCAAAGTAGCATTTCGCTCGAAATTAGTGGGGCACTTGACTGCTGCCATGATGGCAGTATCACCCTATGGCGTATTTTTAGCACAAGAAGCGCGTCATTACACTTTAGCAACCTTATGGGTAATTGGTTCTCTCACCTGCTTAGTAATTGCTACACGTCATATTAAAAACCGTACACCTTTACCTATATGGGTAGCACTTTTATGGGTAGGAATTAATGCTTTAGGATTTGCTACTCATTATTTCTTCAGTCTCACCCTCTGCACAGAAGCCGTAGTTTTGATTTTTCTTGCTTGGCTGCAATTGCAAACTAGCAGCAAATTTTCTCTTTTCTTCTTTCTTGGCTGGCGGCGCATCTATGCCGTTGCTGTAGGTACTTGTGTGGCTGGTTTAATTTGGGTACCAATCTTTTTAGAGAATAGAAATCGTGATAATTTAACCGAGTGGATTCGAGGTTCGCGTGTTGGACTAGAGTGGTTAAGCCCAATTTTTCAAGCTTTAGGAACATTGATTGCAATGATTTCCTTATTACCAGTTGAATCTTCACAAGCTTTGGTTGTGATTCCTTCTGGAATAGTGATGCTGACTTTCTTTATTTGGGCAGTACCAATTTTGCTGCGTGCAATTAAGATTCAACTACAGCACCCAGAAAACCGGATTATGATTCAGGTGTTTGCTGGAGTAGTGAGCAGTGCGATCGCTTTATTCTTTATCTTTACGTACTTTTTGGGTATTGACCTGACTAGGGGTGCTAGATATAACTTTGTTTATTTTCCTGCGATCGTTGTTTTACTAGGCGCAAGTCTCGCTGTTTGTTGGCATCCCCCCAAGGAGATAAAAAGCATAGGTAAATGGGGAATAAACGGTAAAAAAGCCGTGATGTTAATTTGGCTAATGGGATTTTTCAGTGCAGTTACAGTAATCTGCAATCTCGGCTATCAAAAATATTATCGCCCTGATCTGTTTGTGCAACTAATTCAACAAACATCCCAAATACCAGTACTAATTGCCACTACCCACAAAACTTATGTACACACAGGGGAAATGATGGGAGTCGCTAGGGAGATTAAACTTGCCAATTCACTCCAAAAACCTCTGTTTCTCCTTGCTCATCAAGACAAAGACCCGAATATTTCCACCATTGCTTTGGAAAATACTCTAAATAAGTTACCACGACCTTTTGACTTGTGGCTGGTAAACTTTCATGCACCTGTAACAGAAGCCGTCAAAACCTGCGTTATATCTGATACTCAATCAATGCCTGGTATAGATGGTTACGAATACAAACTTTATCATTGTCAGCATAGTTAATAAGCCGGGGAGTATTAGACTCCTTGCAGAAGTGGGGTAAAGGGGAAGGGGTAAAGGGGAAAGGGATGGAATTTCCCCAAACCCAGTAACCTTTGACCTTTCCCCGACATCTTGGCATTTGTTACTTTTGCAAGATGTCTATTGAGGCTGAACAATTCAAATTCCAAGTCTCTCTCCTAGAAGGCTACTGTGTACACACAAGTCGGAAAAACTTCATCCATCAAAGATTCGCGGTGCGTTACGCTGGCATGACAAAGCTAAATTGTTGCAGTCATGAGATGCTTACAACTGGCTACACCTACGCATTTGTTAGTTTGGCGAACGCATTTGTTATTTCGGCGAACTCATCTTAAAATTTTCTCTATATCTTGTGAGGAGGGCATCTTGCCCGCCCTGATTATGTAACTTCAATCCTGATTAGCTTACAGGCAGAAATTAGTATTGAGAAAGTACGTTAACCCGCATTTCTCACAAGTTTTAAATGCAGAGGGGATTGAACTTGGCACATTCAACTCTCCTCTGCTCCCCTGCTTCCCTGCTCAGGGTTTTGAGAGATTTGGTGAGAAATCCGGGGTTAAGAAAGTACGCGTCACTATCCCTATTTTATCAGTTTTGAAAAACAATAATCTTGGTGCTAACAGGACAAAACTGTTATGAAAATTCTTTTAGTTGAAGATGAATATCGGATTGCAAAAGCACTTGCAGAAGTACTAATTGACCAAAATTATCTTGTTGATATTGCTAGCGATGGTCAAGTAGGATGGGAGTTTGCTAAAGCCTTTCCTTATGACTTAATAGTGTTAGATTTAATGTTACCAAAGTTGGATGGTATAACATTGTGTAGACAACTACGGCAAGAGGGCTACTCTATACCTATTATGTTGTTAACGGCAAAAGACACTAGCACAGACAAAGTAATCGGGTTAGACGCAGGAGCAGATGATTATGTTGTCAAACCCTTTGATTTACAAGAACTAATGGCTCGGATTCGCGCTTTATTAAGGCGAGGAATTACTATTTTACCCCCTGTGCTTGAGTGGGAAAAATTGCGTTTAAATCCAAGTAATTATGAAGTTACATATAATGGACAATCAGTACATCTGACTCCCAAAGAATATAGAATTTTAGAATTGTTTTTACGTCACAGTCATCAAGTGTTTAATCGCAATGATATTTTGAAACATCTTTGGTCTTTTGAAGAGCCACCAGGAGAAGAAACAATCAAGGTTCATATTCGGAGTTTAAGACAAAAATTGAAATTTGCTGGAGCTAATGTTGATTTTATTGAGACAGTATATGGTTTAGGTTATCGACTAAAACAAACTTTTTAAATTGATGCTTCAGGCTTTAGGCAGGCGGCTTTTATTTTCATATCTAGGTGTCATGGTAACAATTTGGGGGACTTCTACCACAATTGTCTATCATTTTTTATCTTATAATCTTTATCAAAAGTTAGATAGTGAAATTATCACTTTAGCAAATGCAGCTTCTCACAACTTAATAGCAGCGCCAGTTGATAAAAAAGCAATCAATACTAAAATACCTCGAATTTTAGATAATGATGATGATGGAGATTTAGATATTCCTTGGCAAGATTTACGTGAAAATCATCAAGGAGTAGAATGGTTTGATGCTAATGGTCGGCTATTAGCTAAAGCGGGAACCACTATTTCTCGAATATCTTTTACTACTAACTTTGACATTAGCCAACACAATAAAATTCGCAGCATTACTATTCCTGTTTATCTGCATAGTTTAACTGGAAGAAAAAAAAAGCTTCAAGGGTATGTGCGGGTAAGTGAATCTACAGAAGAATTAGAAGAAGAACTAGATAGACTCTTATGGGGATTTGAGTTAGGAGGACTGATTGTAATAATTCTTAGCGGTTTAGGTGGTTGGTGGTTAACAAGACAATCTTTACAGCCAATTGAGCAAAGTATTCAGCAATTAAAACAGTTTACTGCCGATGCTTCCCACGAGTTGCGTAGTCCTTTAACAATCATTAAAACTTCAGTTGAAGTTATCATGAATTATCCAGATAGAATTCATCCAGCTAATTTAAATAAATTGGAAGCAATATCATCTGCAAGTAATCAAATGACTCGATTAGTAGAAGATTTACTTTTATTAGCTCGAACTGATGCAGTAACTAGTACTCAAGTGATGGCATGGATAACTATTCCTTTAGATGAACTATTAGAGGATTTAGTAGAGTTTTTGGAACCGCAAGCGGTATTTAAGGAAATTACTCTCAAGTCAGAAATATCAACCGAAGTTTTTATCAAAGGCGAAGCTATTCAACTAAAGCGATTATTTTCTAATCTGTTGCAAAATGCTTTGCACTATACACCTAAAGGAGGGACTGTCATAGTTTCTCTGGTTAAACTTGAGCGGTTTGTAGTCATAAATGTTCAAGATACTGGTATTGGTATTCTTCCAGAACACATTCCGTTAATTTTTAATCGCTTTTGGAGGGCAGATCAAGCTAGAAATCAGCGAGAGGGAGGCTTAGGTTTAGGATTAGCTATTGCATTGGCGATCGCTAGAACTCATGGAGGAGATATTAGCGTCACCAGTGAAATCGGTGTTGGTAGCTGCTTTCAGGTACGTTTGCCATTAGCTTCTTAGTTTAATTATTAGGGTTTTGCCGAGTTTTTTTACCAAATAAACCAGACATATTTAATCCTGTCACCAACAATCCTAGAAGTCCTAATCCATTCAAAATTGGGTAGATTCCTTGCAGATGAAAGATTTCGCCTGTATGGATACTCAAGAGGAAGCTAGCTGGAACTCCTATACCAATAGACCACTCACGGACAAAGGTTGTTAATATCCCAGTCAGCACAGTTAACACAAGTGGCACAGATAGCATGATGCCCAGGATACGATGATACTTACGAAATGAACGTTTCATGTTATTTTTCCGGTAGTAGAAACTTTTTCCCAATACAATGTAGGCTCAATATCACCTGAAATACAAATGAGATGAGAAAAATCGAGTCTTGTCTGACAAGACCCGAAGTCAGCAATTGGTGTGAGGAGTCTTGATAGACTCTGTTCTTAAGGTAAAGCATGACAAGTAAAAAACTCGGAAAGAGAAAATATTGGTTCTTTCCGAGTTTTTTACCTTGATAGCTTTAATATTTAAATGACAAAAATATTACCTAATATTTTTGTTCATAGTCAGCGTAAAATATGAACGCTAGTACAGGTCAAGACCCAAAATTAAAGCATGGGTGACTTTTGATTTCCGCTTTCCGGTACTAGTCTACACAAACGAGTTTTGGTGAGGAGTTTAGAATGAATCGTTTTAATCCAGTACTGATAGTTGCTGCAATCAGCATGATGACTTTGGTTGGATGCAATAAGAGTGAAGAACCTACTGCACAGACACCACCTGCTGGGAGTTCTATCGCTGATACAACAGCCACTCCTGCTGCGACAACCAGCCCTGATGCAACAGCCACTCCCTCTGCGACAACCTCCCCTGGTGCAGTAGCCACTCCCGGTAAAACAACTGAATTTCAAGGTCTACAAGGTGTTGTTATCAATACTAAGGCCGCAGTTGAGGCAGGAGATTTTACCAAAGCTAAAGGGGAATTTGATAAATTCGAAGATTTCTGGTCAAAGGTTGAGGATGGAGTTAAAGCTAAATCTCCCACTACCTACAAAGAAATTGAAGATAAATCCGATGAGATTAAGGCAGGACTGAAAGCCTCTGCACCAAATAAACAGAAATTGTCAACAGCTTTAGGGGTTCTTAACAAGGATGTCACTAGTGTTGCCAAGCCTTAAAAGCTAAATACATAGACTGAGTATTTGTTGGCTAGTTTGCTAGCAGTACGTCAAGTTGAAATTGATGGATAAGCAAGTTTGTAGTAATGACTTGAGTCCTTATTTTCTAAGCACTTTAGTGCTTACTACAAACCTTCAAAATTAACTTAGACATTGTACTAGTACAACACGGCGTAAATAAAGCAACTATTTCAAATCGTTCAAAAGCCTATCTTCTAAGCTTTTTGAATTTTGACTTTGAATTTTTGACTTCCGCCTTGCGGTACTAGTCCTGATTAATTTTTTGTGTGAGAAATAAAAATGTTAAAAGCAAAAGTTCTTTGGAGTTTTCTTCAGCAGGCTCCATTCGTTGTGCTTGTTGCCTCAGTTGTTGGTTATGCTGGGCTGGCAATAGCATCTCCTACAAATGATACCACATCAAAACCTGAAAATAACCAAACAGAGCAATCTCTAGAGTCTCCGGCAACTGCTGATGCTGTCGCGCAAGTTACCTCTGTATCTCAATTATCAGATGTGCAGCCAACTGATTGGGCATTTCAAGCACTGCAATCATTAGTAGAACGTTACGGCTGTATTGCTGGATATCCTAATAGTACATATCGCGGTAATCGAGCGATGACGCGATATGAATTTGCGGCGGGTTTGAATGCTTGTTTACAACGTATCAATGAACTGATTGCTACCTCAACTAATGATTTGGTTAAAAAACAAGATTTAGCCAAATTACAAAAATTGCAAGAGGAATTTACCGCCGAACTAGCAACCCTGCGCGGTCGAGTCGATGCGCTGGAAACACGCAGTGCTGAACTAGAACAGCATCAGTTTTCTACCACTACCAAACTCAATGGTGAAGCGATTTTTGCAGTAGCAGGGGTTGTGTCAGGAGATAATGCTAGAGGAGGAAAAATCAATCGCAATCCTATTTTAGGCGATCGCATCCGCCTCAACTTTGATTCTAGCTTTACAGGCAAGGATTTACTAAGAACCCGACTGCAAGCTACAAATCTGAATGCCTTCTCTGCAAATTCGACATTTACACCAGAAGGTGACTTACGGTTTGCTGGCGGTACTTTTGATAATGGCAACAACAATGCTGTTGGGATAGATGCGCTGTTGTATCAGTTCCCTCTGACTCAGAAAACAAATGTCATTGTTGAAGCAAACGCAGGGGCGGCTGATGATTTTACTAATACAGTAAACCCTTACTTAGATGGAGATGGTGGTAGCGGCGCTCTTTCTCATTTTGGGACTCGCAACCCTATTTACTATCTAGTGAATGGTGCTGGTTTGGCAATTCAGCATCAGTTGAGCAAGAATCTAGAATTAAGTTTGGGGTATTTAGCTAACGATCCTGCTAATCTTCAAAATGGAAGTGGTTTATTCAAGGGGGCTTATGGAGCCATAGGCCAGTTAACGGTCAAACCGACTGATAAATTCACCCTTGGTTTGACTTACGTTAATTCTTACAACAATGATTTTACTGCCAATGGTAGTACAGGCAGCAACCGTGCTAACCTGCGATCGGCTTTACTGAATAATCCTAATTTACCAGATGATTTAGCTGCATTTTCTGGTACCGATTTGCCAGTATCTAGTAATGCTTATGGTGCAGAAGCATCATTACAACTGAGCGATAAATTTGTCTTGGGTGGCTGGGCTGGCTACACTAACACTCGGATCTTGGCAAGCAATGGCAGTGGAATTAATCGCGGAAGTCTTGATATTTGGAACTGGGCAGTTACTTTAGGATTCCCCGACTTTGGTAAAAAAGGGAACCTAGCGGGTATTGTGGTTGGCATGGAACCTTATGTCACAAATTCAAGTGTTGCCCAAATTGGTAAAGATAAGAACAATTCCTATCATCTAGAAGCGTTCTACCAGTATAAGGTGAGCGACAATATTACCATTACTCCCGGAGTTATTTGGTTGACTTCGCCGGATAACAACAACAATAACAATGATGCTGTCATTGGTGCGTTAAGAACTACTTTTACTTTCTAAAGTTCATAAGGGATTTCCAGTTAAAAAACATCCCATTGTAGGGGCGGACAGATATGCCGCCCCTACTCTGTATCATGAGTCTGTTTCAATACTTGTCGGGTTTTGAGGAAAAGGCAAACAAAAAACCTTTACCCTTTACCCTTTAACCTTTTCCCCCAATCCAATTCTGACTTAAAAATGCTTTACCCCAGCAGTATTGGAGTCTGTTTTGGTCAGATGCCCAATACCCTATGACCAATCCCCAATGCCCCAATGCAGATGCATCTTATGGAAGTTCCTCAAATATCGATATCCATAGGAGACTAGAGAAAGAAGAAGAAAATATATCTGACACGTTTTCAAGCAGCGAAGGCTGTAATTAGTTAAGGAGGATTTATGCGTGCAGTACTGATGGCGGGGGGTTCGGGAACGCGGCTTCGCCCGTTAACTTGCGATTTGCCTAAACCGATGGTGCCGATCCTTAATCGACCAATAGCCGAACATATTATCAATCTTCTCAAACGACATCAAATTACAGAAGTTATTGCAACATTACATTATTTACCTGATGTGTTGCGAGACTATTTTCAAGATGGCAGTGATTTTGGTGTCCAGATGACTTATGCCGTCGAAGAAGATCAACCTCTGGGTACAGCAGGCTGTGTGAAAAACATTGCTGAACTTCTTGATGAAACCTTTTTAGTCATTAGCGGCGACAGCATAACAGACTTTGACCTCACAGCTGCGATCGCATTTCACAAACAAAATAAGTCAAAAGCTACTTTGATTTTAACCAGGGTTCCCAACCCGATTGAATTTGGGGTAGTGATTACCGATGAGGAAAGGCGAATTCGGCGGTTTTTAGAAAAACCCTCTAGTAGTGAAATTTTTTCCGATACCGTCAACACTGGTACTTACATTCTCGAACCAGAAGTTTTGGAATATCTGCCAGCAAACATTGAATCCGACTTTTCTAAAGACTTATTCCCCTTACTCTTAGCAAAAGATGAGCCAATGTATGGCTACATCGCTCAAGGTTACTGGTGCGATGTTGGTCACTTAGATGCCTATCGGGAAGCTCAATATGATGCCTTAGATCGAAAGGTAAATCTCGATTTTGCTTATAAAGAAGTTTCTCATGAGTTATGGGTAGGACAAAACACTTACATCGACCACACGGCTATTATTGAAACCCCAGCAGTAATTGGTGCTAATTGCCGCATCGGGCCAAGAGTCCAGATTGAAGCAGGAACCGTAATTGGTGATAATGTCACTATTGGCGCTGATGCGAATCTCAAACGTCCCATAGTGTGGAATGGGGCATTTATTGGCGATGAAGCACATCTTTCTGCTTGTGTAATTTCCCGTGGCGCTCGTGTAGACCGCCGCGCCCATGTATTAGAAGCTGCTGTTGTAGGTTCGCTTTCCACGGTGGGAGAAGAAGCCCAAATTAGCCCTGGCGTGCGCGTTTGGCCCAGTAAAAAGATTGAGTCAGGGGCAGTTTTAAACATTAACTTAATTTGGGGGAATACCGCCCAACGGAATTTATTCGGACAACGTGGTGTCCAAGGATTAGCTAATATCGACATCACCCCAGAATTCGCCGTGAAACTGGGATCTGCTTACGGTTCTACTTTAAAACCTGGTTCTAAGGTAACGGTTTCTCGTGACCAGCGTAATATCTCTCGAATGGTGACGCGATCGCTCATTGCTGGTTTAATGTCAGTAGGTATTGATATTCAAAACCTTGATGCTACAGCTATCCCCATTGCCCGCACGGTTATACCCACAATGTCGGTAGTTGGTGGTATCCATGTCCGGGTACACCCCGATCGCCCTGATTACATTTTGATTGAATTCATGGATGCCAAAGGCATTAATATCACCAAAGCCCTGGAAAAGAAAATTGAAGGGGCTTATTTTAAGGAAGATATGCGGCGGGCGCTAATTCATGAAATTGGCGATGTATCTTATCCTAGCCAAGTCATGGATCGCTACTGCACTGCTTTTGAGAAACTATTGCATGTTCATACACTCCGCAACAGCCGCGCAAAAGTGGTGATTGACTATGTTTATGCCGTATCGGGGGCAGTTTTACCCCAAATGTTGGATAAATTTGGTGCTGATGCAGTGGTACTGAATGCCAGTGTCAATAAAACGGCGATGTCAATCACCGATCGCGAAGGATTGCTGACTCAGTTAGGTCATGTAGTAGAGGCATTAAAAGCTAACTTTGGTGTGCAAGTATCCGCTAATGGAGAACAACTAATTTTAGTTGATGAATCAGGCTACCCAATTCGTGGGGAAACTTTAACTGCACTGATGGTAGACATGATTCTCACGGCTAACCCCAGAGGAACGGTAGTTGTACCAGTTCATGCTTCTAGTGCTATTGAACAAGTCGCCCGCCGCCACGATGGCAGAGTAATTCGCACTAAAGCCAACCCTACAGCTTTAATGGAAGCTTGTCAAAAAAACTCGAATGTGGTGTTAGGAGGTAGTGGAGATACTGGTTTTATTTTCCCGCAACTGCATCCGGGATTTGATGCCATGTTCTGTATTGCAAAGATAATTGAGATGTTGACTATACAAGAGCGATCGCTTGCTGCTGCGCGGTCAGAATTGCCCCGTGTAATTCACAAAAGTTATACAATACGCTGCCCGTGGACAGCTAAGGGTGCTTTGATGCGTTACTTAGTCGAAACTCATCCAGCTCAAAATCTAGAACTCATCGATGGAGTAAAAATTTGTCAGCCCTACGATGACAGTTGGCTGTTAGTTTTACCAGATGCTAGCGAACCACTGGTGCATTTGTATGCAAATAGCAACGATCGCGATTGGGTAGATGAGACTGTGAGAAACTACCGCACCCGTGTTCAGTCGTTTGTGGAAAGACAACAAGAATATCAACCAGCCGAAGCGTAATTCGTAATTCGTAATTCGTAATTTAATTTTTTAATTACGAACTACGAATTATCTTGATCATCAGCCCAATTATCGGAAGGAAAGTAGGCTTTCACTTTTGCGTCTGTATTTTACTCAAAATATTAAAATTGACCATATAGGTAATTTATATTTATAAATTATCCAATTTAAAATATTACTAAAGAAAAAATATAATAATCCTAAATTATTCGTGAAAAGTTAGATCCCCGATTTCTTTAAGAAGTCGGGGATCTTGACACCGCGACAAATTAAATATAATTCCTATTGCTAACCTCCCAGGATACTTTGAGAGGGATTAAAAATTATTATCGAGGGCATTCTGGTAAATTTCTCTCAGCGTAATTGCAATCAAAATAAATTAGAGCTTCTCTAGTAGAGTTAAAACTCCCATCTGTGTAGCGTGGATCACTATTTGGACTTGCTTCATACAACCAGACTTTCAAATAGTAACGGCTATTATCATCAGTAGACCATAATTCATAACGGTAATTACCTCCTGAACCCTGACTATTTAAATAGTCAGCTAGTACTTTATTTGATGCAAACAACAAGCTCAACACAGTCAAAACAGGAATTACAGCTACTTTTAGTGTTTGGATGAATTTCATAAATGCACAAAAAATTTACTTTCTCTAGCTTCTTTTACCGACGTATCTTTTGAAACTAGTAATAATTCGGAATATTGCGTGAGCATATCCTAAGTCACTTACAGTAAGTAGTGCCTGAATCAACGCCCGTCCGCCTTTTGGGTTTGTTTACTGAAATACTTTACAAAATTTAACCTAAATTAAATGATAAAAACTCTCAATAAGTCTGGTAGGATATCTTCAGACTTATTGAGATAGATATTCATTAAGTGAAAATATATTTCAACAAGGCAAATAGGTATTTTGGCGATCGCAAATCCATATATCAGGTGAAAGTATGTCGAAAAAAATCGGTCTGTTTTACGGTACTCAAACTGGCAACACTGAATCTGATGCTGAAAAAATCCGGGATGAGTTTGGTGATGAGGTTGTAACATTACATCCCATTTATGAGGCGGATGCTACCACCTTTGATGAGTATGAATTGTTGATTATTGGCTCTCCCACTTGGGATATTGGTCAACTTCAGAGCGATTGGGAAGGTTTTTTCCCCGATCTGGATGAAATAGATTTTAGTGGTAAGCTGGTTGCCTATTTTGGTGATGGAGACCAATATGGTTATGCCGATAATTTTCAGGATGCAATGGGAATTCTAGAAGAAAAAATTTCCCAGCGAGGCGGTAAAACTGTTGGCTACTGGCCAACAGAGGGTTATGATTTCGAGAATTCTAGAGCTTTGAAAAATAGCAAATTTGTTGGACTGGCACTTGATGAAGGTAGTCAATCTGATTTAACAGACGAGCGAATTAAAACTTGGGTTGCTCAGTTGAAAACAGAATTTGGTTTGTAAAGATTAGGGGCACGCAGCTAGCTGTGCGCCTCTATTGAAATTGATAATTTAGAAGTTATAGGTAGTTATGTCTGATTCATTTGATGTTCTGTGGTTAAATGCTAGTCCTATTTTGAAGCGTTTTGATAAACCATTACTTGAATATTTATCTGGGTATATGAGAATCGCCCAATGGGAATACCAGCAAACCAAAGATGAAGCCAGTTCCATAGATCAAGCTGTGGAGTTGCTATATGAGTTTTTAGAATGGCGCGATCGCCCTGTGCATTTGGCAGGTCATGGGATGAGTGGTGCGATCGCCTTAAGCTTTGCGCGGCGATTTCCCGAAAAAGTGCGATCGCTCACCTTGCTGGCTGTAGCAGCTCAACCTGCAAACAATTGGCAGGCTCACTATTACTTTCAACGACAACTTTTTAGCATCAGCCGTGAGCTAGTTTTAGCAAGCAGCGTCCGCAGTCTATTTGGAAATCAATCGCCCCATACCACTAAAAAGTTAGTAGCTGCCTTAGATAAAGATTTAGAACAATCTCCTTCGTCACACTCTTTATTTAAGTTAGTTTATTTACCCAAGGGTGGAGTTTCTATGCCAATGATGGTATGTGGTAGCAAGAGCGATCCAGTAGTCAACTCAACTGTATTGTATGACTGGTTGAATTGGTTGAAGCCAGAAGATAAACTCTGGGAATGCCCAGAAGGATATCATTTTTTTCACTATTTCTATCCTCAACAGGTTAGTGAAAAGATTTTAAGTTTTTGGCAACACCACAATCCGCATTTGGTAGAAGCATCTGCACTATCTTTTAGCAGTTCTACAAATTGATGTCTGGCAACAAGCCTTACAGCTACCCACTTATGAAATTTGGGGTGTAATGGGGTGCGTAGCTTGCCGCCGTAGGCATCGCTAATTAACAGTTTTTTGCTCTTACGCACTATGACTTAACTTATAGTTAGGAATAGGCTGATTGCTAATCACTGCATAGAGAACATCTGGATCGAGATCGGCTCCTGATTGCCATTGGATTGTGCCTAATTCGTGGTTTAATTCAACCTGAGCAAAGTATTTTTGCTCTTGCAAAGGTGCAAAAACACCTGTAAATTTAATCAGCTTACTGATATCAACTATTCCTTCCATTTTGTCTTCAAAACAGATATATAGTTGATAATTTTCTCTTGGTTCCACTGCAATAATATCTTTTAACATATTTTACTACTCCAATGGTAAGATCCCATTGAGGGTTTGATTATCTCTAGCTAGTTCCCAGTTTTCCATCAATTCACTCTGATGTAAAGTTGCCCATTCTGATATCAGTTTAAAAGCTCTAGAGCTAAGTTTACCTTCTAAAATTTCTAAGGTTTCAATACTAATAATGGCTTTGTGTTAATTGTATCTTACGTGAAAATGTAGGGGCGGATGGTCATTATAATACATAGTGATGATCATCCCGAAAAAACGACTAATTTCTGGCATACTTTATTCCCTCTTCAGGATGTATTGGAAGGCAATGTGCGTCTACACCTTAACTAACATCTAACATTGGAAGATCGGGTACTAAAAACTTGCCAAATGGCAAGTTTTTAGTTGGCATTTCTACGAGGCTTCTGATTGTACACAGAAGTATTTGAGAATACCCTGCGGAATAATCCTCAAGAAGTTTATGAGGAATTATTATCCTCAATTCTCTGCCCTATAGATTTGGCAGAAAATCCAAATTGGGCATCAGCTGAAGAGTTACGCACTACATTGGCTCAAAATTGGAATTTGCCGCCTGATAGTCAATTCATTGATAGGGTTGTAGAAGAAGCTGAGGCAGAACGTCATGTACAACTTCAACAGCAAAAACAAGAAGAAGACCGCATGATTTGCCGTGAACATGATGGCTGTCCTGCTTGTATTCACACTACTTACTGTACAGAAAGAGATGAGCAAGTATTGAAGGTTAGCCGTTTAGTTGGTGAAGCTATTTTGCACTGTTTCGTGTATGAGTTAAGAATTGAATAAATGTGTCTACCGCCCTGGTTATTTCTCTTATTAATAAAAGCTATCCTGAAAGTGCATAGCTATAGAACCATTTTTTCCGTAATAACCAATCATATAAGTTCGTAGTAGGTGCTTCAGCGCTAAAGCCCCAACTACGAACAATGTCTACCTCTGAATCTAACTAATTAATTTTTGCCAGCTAGCAGGGCCGATAATCCCATCTGCATCTAAACCATTTTGCTTTTGAAAGTTCTTAACTGTAAGCTCTGTTTGCGGCCCGTATATGCCATCATTCTCAACACCTAAACGGTATTGCAAGTATCTAACAACTGCGCCACCAGCATGGTTTGGCCTAAGAATTCGTTTTGCCAAAATTAGATTTATGGCATTCCATGTAGCTTCGTCAGCAGTTCCAGTCGGTTGAACTCCGACAATAGTTTGAAATTTTTCTACGGCAGATTTTGTATTAGCCCCGGTAAAGCCATCTTCTACTAACGCCTTACCATTTCTATCAGTTATTTTGAGTCGATTTAAGGATTTTTGCAGTCTCAGAATAGTGGCATCTGCATTATCTTCCTCATCTTGTACAGGGTTAACAGGAACACTTGGTGCTTTTCCAGTTAAGCCTTTAACGATCGCATTAGCCATTGCTTCTGGATTAAAAAGATTCATATCTTTTTGCGAATCGAGAAAGCAACATTCTATCAAGATAGCAGGCATATTTGTATTTTTCAGAACAAACAAGTGAGAACCACTTTTAATACCGCGATTAAAAAATCCTAACTTGACGATTTCATCTAATACAGGTTTAGCAATTTTTGTACCTGTATCACTAGTTGAAAATACTTCTGTACCATTAGCTTGCCCGTTAAATAAGTTAAAATGAATCGAGACGTAGATATCTACTTTACTTGCGTTAGCTGTAGCACATCTTTTTGCAAGCGATTCACGTACTGTACTAGCACTACTTGGTTTACATACTACGACTTCATTTCCTAAAGCTCTTAACTTAGCTATAACTCTATTACCTACATCTAAAGTTAAATTATCCTCAAATTTAATACCTCTAGCTCCCGTGTCTGGTGGACAGTTATGCCCGCTATCTATTCCAAATTTCATGATTTAATCCTCTTACTTATTTTTACAGTAATTCAAAACTACTCTAATTTTTTAGACAAAGTTTTGTTAGCAAATTTATTTTAGTAATTGTTGGCAATATCAACATTATTTGTAGCATTACTAGGCTGGTAGACAAAATCAGTTATTTTCCGAACTTGAACAGTAAATCTTATCTGGTTAAATTTACTAATTTAAATTCATATTGGAATAAAAAACACAACCCTCATAATTTATCAAAATCGGGAAGAACTAGGTGATTGTTGCAATAAATTGAAATGCAGCAATTAACCGCATTATCCAGATAATAGCGCTTCGTAAAAGTAGAAAGCTATGACAAATGTACTTATTTCAATGCAAGCTAAAAGCACTGCTTGATATAAAGTGTGCTTATAAAGCCGTAAACCCTCTTCAAGCTTGCCTCTTTGCATTCCTGTTAACCTTGAACGGCTGAACACATAAGTAAGAGTGAAGTCCTAACTCCTTCAAAGAATTACTAAGCAGAATCTGTGGGTAGATATTTAACAATCAGCCTGAAAGCATGTTTAAAATTTAAGTAAAGAAATATTTCGTAGCTTACAGGCATGAAACGCATCGTCTTGGTTGCTGGGTTTGAATCGTTCAACGCTGATTTGTATAGAAAAGCAGCCTTTTTGGCTAACTCTCGCTGTCCTGAGTTGGATATTCGGGTATTTAGCGATCGCGATCTTACCAACAAACGCACTGAGGTAGAAGCAGCACTTGATGGCGCTGATGTGTTTTTCGGTAGCCTCCTATTTGATTATGACCAAGTTGTGTGGTTACGCGATCGCATTGCCCAAATTCCCATTCGCCTAGTTTTCGAGTCAGCCTTAGAATTAATGAGTTTAACCAAGCTGGGTGACTTTGCCATTGGCGACAAACCCAAAGGAATGCCAAAACCAGTTAAATTCATCCTTGACAAATTTAGCAACGGACGAGAAGAAGACAAACTTGCTGGCTACATCAGCTTCTTAAAAATTGGCCCCAAACTACTGAAATACGTCCCAGTGCAAAAAGTCCAAGACTTACGCAACTGGTTAATTATCTATGGTTATTGGAATGCAGGCGGCCCAGAAAACGTCGCTTCATTATTTTGGACACTAGCAGAAAAATATTTAAATTTAAAAATCGGCGACATTCCCCCGCTAATTGAAACCCCCAACATCGGATTACTCCACCCCGACTATCAAGGGTTTTTTGAATCACCAAAAGCATACCTGGAATGGTATCAGAAGAGGGGAGTAGGGAATAGGGAATGGGGAATAGGGAACATGGCTAATTCCCACTCCCCACTCCCCACTTTCCACTCCCCAATTGTAGGAATTCTCCTCTACCGCAAACACGTCATCACCAAACAACCATACATTCCCCAACTGATTCGCAGTTTTGAAAAAGCCGGCTTAACTCCTTTACCCATCTTCATCAACGGCGTAGAAGGACATGTGGCGGTACGAGATTTAATGACAACCGACTATGAAATTCAGCAACGACAACTAGGTAATATAGAAACTCCCTCACTATCAAGTGAAGCAGTAAAAGTAGATGCGATCGCTTCAACAATTGGCTTTCCTCTCGTGGGTGGCCCGGCTGGTTCAATGGAAGCTGGTCGTCAAGTAGAAGTAGCAAAGCGCATTCTCAGTGCCAAAAATGTACCTTATATTGTTGCTGCACCACTATTAATTCAAGATATTTCCTCGTGGACACGCCAAGGTGTCGGCGGATTGCAAAGCGTCGTGTTGTATGCATTACCAGAATTAGATGGGGCTATTGATACCGTTCCCCTTGGTGGTTTGGTGGGTGAAAATATTTATCTGGTTCCCGAACGGGTGGAGCGATTAATTGGTAGGGTAAAAACTTGGGTGGCTTTGCGGCAAAAGCCTGCATCAGAACGCAAGATTGCGATTATTTTATATGGTTTTCCTCCTGGTTATGGTGCTGTGGGTACAGCTGCATTATTAAATGTACCGCGTAGTTTGCTGAAGTTTCTCCATGCACTCAAAGAACAAGGTTATACCGTTGGAGATTTACCCGAAGATGGGGAAGAATTGATTCGCTGGGTAAAAGAAGCGGATGAAATTGATGATACAAAAAATATTCCCGTGTCTGTTAACGCCCGTACCTTAGAAAAATGGTTGGGATATCTGCAAACTTCCCGCATCGAAAAACAATGGAAATCTCTCACAGGAACTGGTATTAAAACTTATGGCGACGAATTCCAGATTGGCGGTGTGCAATTAGGAAATGTATGGATAGGTGTACAACCACCTTTGGGGATACAAGGCGACCCGATGCGTTTAATGTTTGAACGAGATTTAACGCCACATCCCCAATATGCTGCTTATTATAAATGGTTGCAAAATGAGTTTCAAGCTGATGCTGTAGTTCACTTTGGAATGCATGGAACGGTGGAATGGTTGCCTGGTTCTCCATTGGGGAATACGGGTTATTCTTGGTCGGATATTCTGTTAGGAAATTTGCCTAATCTATATATATATGCGGCGAATAATCCCTCTGAATCGATGTTGGCGAAACGTCGCGGTTATGGTGTGTTGATTTCTCATAATGTACCGCCTTATGGGCGTGCAGGTTTATATAAGGAATTGGTGGCGTTGCGTGATTTGATTTCGGAGTATCGGGAAGATCCGCAAAAGAATTATGTGCTGAAGGAAGGGATTTGTAAAAAAATTGTCGACTCTGGGTTGGATGCAGATTGCCCATTTGAGGATGCGAGGAAGTTGGGGATTGCGTTTACGCCGGAAAATGTGCGGATGTTTAGCGGTCATGCTTTTGATGATTATTTGGTGGAGTTGTATGAATATTTGCAGGTTTTAGAAAATCGGTTGTTTTCTTCGGGGTTGCATACTTTGGGGGAAAAGCCGAGTGAGGAGGAGTTGGGGGCGTATTTGGAAGCTTATTTTGGAGACGTAGACGCTTCGGCTTGCCGCAGGCTACCGCCAAGACGCCAAGGACGCCAAGAGGAGGAAAAGCTAATTACAGATTTGTTGATGCAGTCTACGGATGAGTTGACGAATTTGTTGAGGGGTTTGAATGGGGAGTATATTCCGCCTGCGCCTGGGGGGGATTTGTTAAGGGATGGGGCTGGGGTTTTGCCTACGGGGAGGAATATTCATGCTTTAGATCCTTATCGGATGCCTTCGCCTGCGGCGTATGAACGAGGGCGAGAAATTGGTCAAAAAATTATCGCGCAGCATTTGGATGAATATGGGAAGTATCCAGAAACGGTGGCGGTGATGCTTTGGGGATTGGATGCGATTAAAACTAAGGGTGAATCTTTGGGGATTCTTTTGGAGTTGGTGGGGGCTGAACCTGTTAAGGAAGGGACTGGTAGAATTGTTCGTTATGAGTTGAAGCCGTTGGCTAAGGTTGGACATCCCCGCATTGATGTGTTAGGTAATTTGTCTGGAATTTTCCGGGATAGTTTTGTAAATATCATCGAATTGTTGGATGATTTATTTCAACGGGCGGCTGATGCTGATGAACCGGATGATCAAAATTTTATTAGAAGACATGCTTTGGTTTTAAAAGCCCAAGGTGTAGAGAATGCATCGGCGAGATTGTTTTCCAATCCGGCGGGTGATTTTGGTTCTTTGGTGAACGATCGCGTGGTTGATGGTAACTGGGAATCTGGTGAGGAGTTAGGCAATACTTGGCAAAGTCGCAATGTATTCAGCTACGGGAGAGAAGATAAAGGTCAAGCTAGACCGGAAGTTTTGAATACTTTGTTAAAAACTAGCGATCGCATTGTTCAAGAAATCGATTCGGTAGAATATGGTTTAACTGATATTCAAGAATATTACGCCAATACTGGCGGTTTGAAAAAGGCAGCAGAAAAACAAGGCGGTAAGAAGGTTACAACCAGTTTTGTAGAAAGTTTCTCGAAGGATACTACACCGCGCAATTTAGATAATTTGCTGCGAATGGAGTACCGCACTAAGTTGGTAAATCCCAAATGGGCGCAAGCGATGGCGAATCAAGGTTCTGGTGGTGCGTTTGAAATTTCCCAACGGATGACGGCGTTGATTGGTTGGGGTGGTACTGCCGATTTTACCGATGATTGGGTTTATGATCAAGCGGCTGATACTTATGCTTTAGATGCAGAGATGGCGGAGAAATTACGCAAGGTAAATCCTGAAGCTTTTCGCAATATTTTAGGGAGAATGTTAGAAGCGCATGGGCGGGGTTTCTGGGAAGCTGATGCAGATAAGTTAGATAAATTACGGCAATTATATGAGTTGACAGATGAGGAGTTGGAGGGTGTGACGGTTTAGTGAGTTGGGTAGTTAGGCATTGTTAATGCATTTTACTTAATTGTTGAACTAAAAAATATATGACTTCGTTCTTTTGTCATGAAGCTGCTAAAGACAACGAATACAATGTTATTAGAGATGAACCAAGATTTTCACAAGATAAAGAATTTATTGAAGAAATGTGGTTACAGTATCAACCATATGCAGATAGACATTTTTTATTGGAAAGTAGAAAAAATTTTAAGCAACGTATATGGGAAATGTACTTGATGTGTTCATTGATTGCAAAAGGATTTTCAATTACTTCAGATGATAAAGGGCCAGATATACGTATATCAAAAGAAGAGGTAGATATTTGGATTGAAGCAGTAGCACCAAAAGCAGGTGAAAAAGATGACGCTGTTACAGAGCTGCAAGATCGAACTACTAGACGAGTTCCTGATGATCAGATTAAACTACGTTATCGTTCAGCTATTGAAGAAAAATACAACACAAAGTACCAAAAATACCTATTAAATAAAATAGTTAAGCCAAATGATTGTTACATTATCGCAATCAATGGCAGTGCGATACCATCTGCTAGACGTGAAAGTGAGATTCCCAGAATTATTCGTAGTGTCCTTCCTTTTGGCAATGAAAGTCTAATAATAAATGTTGAAAAACATGAAGTTGTAGACCGACTTTATCAGCATCAAGATCAAGTAAAAAAAGTAGCTGGTTCTTCAGTTTCAACAGATATTTTCCTGAATAATCAGTATGATAGGATAAGTGCAGTGCTATATTCATGTGTAGACGCTCTCAATCGTCCACAGGAGTTTGGAGATGATTTTGTGTTACTACACAATCCCCTTGCAAAAAATAAATTAGAGCGAGGATTGATCAAGCTTGGTAGAGAATATAGGGTCGAAAATTCAATTTTGGAATGCACTAATTGGGTAAATCAATAAGCCGCTAAAAAACAAGCTAGCAAAACCCGTAAAGTAAATGAGGCTAGGTTTTGTCTTTAAGGTGTACGTCAGCATTTAATATCTCGTAACATTCAAGAGCAAATTATATGGAAAATTCTTTTACTGCTATATATGAAAAGATACATGATTGGTATATTGGTTACGTTCAAGAGTTACCTGGTGCAAATGTCCAAGAGAGAACTCTGGAAGAAGCTAGAGAAAGTCTACGGGAAGCGATAGAGTTAATTTTAATATCAAATCGGGAACTCGCAGAGCAACAAATTTCCGGTAAAGATGTCGTCCGCGAACAGATTACTGTCAAATTATAGTGAAAAGACGTGAATTGATTCGCCATTTGGAAAAGAACGGCTGTTTGTTTCTTCGAGAGGGTGGAAAGCATACGATTTATTACAATCCATCAAACAACAGAACCTCGGCAGTTCCAAGACATACTGAGATTGTTGATATTTTAGCTATCAAAATTTGCAAAGATTTGGAGATTTCCCCGCCCTAGTGTTGTTGTGGTATGGGTAATATCATATCCGCATAATTAGTTATACTAACCATAGTCATTGCACCCCAGCCCCAGCCCCTCTCGAAAAGCGGGGAACTCAGGGCCCCCTCTGGAGATTAGGGGCAGGGAGACGAAGCGTAGCTTCGGCGGGGTAGGGTTCTTGGGGTTTAGTAACTAATCAAGCGGACATGATATCATTTGAAATCTGATGAGGAAAAACTACTGAAATCTGATGAGGAAAAACTACGAATTTCAACCTAGACGAGGTTTACAACTCGGGGTCAGAAACCGTCAGATCGGTGGTCTTACCAATACCAGGGTAGGTTCTGTTGATATTTTGGTCAACGTTGCGATAGCCTACACTACCATCAGATTTGCGGAAATAAATTCCGCCTTCAGATTGAGGATCGCCAACTAATTGCACGCGATTGTCAAGATCGTTATAGATATCCCAGCGCAGAAAGGGAGCAGGTGCCCAACGTGCCCAGCGCCCATCAGTGGTAATCGCCCATAAGCGACCAGATTGGCCGACTGCGATTTGCTTGGCAGTGATACCAGGAAAGGTTTTGTTGATATTTTGGTCAACGTTGCGATAGCCGACACTACCGTTCGATTTGCGGAAATAAATTCCACCCTCCGACAAAGGATCACCAACTAATTGCACGCGATTGTCAAGATCGTTATAGATATCCCAGCGCAGAAAGGGAGCAGGTGCCCAACGTGCCCAGCGCCCATCAGTGGTAATTGCCCATAAGCGACCAGATTGGCCGACTGCGATTTGCTTGGCAGTGATACCAGGGAAGGTTTCGTTGATATTTTGGTCAACGTTGCGATAGCCGACACTACCATCTGATTTCAAGAAGTAAACCGCACTTTTAGTTGTTGGATCGCCAACTAATTGCACGCGATTGTCAAGATCGTTATAGAAATCCCAGCGCAGAAAGGGAGCAGGTGCCCAACGTGCCCAGGAAAAAGTATTTTGAATAATCGCCCAGGGACTTGAGGTATCTGGGCCTGCCAATGCCGAGTCGTGCGTTAAACAAATAATTGAGAAGGTAGTCAGCCCTACCATTGGAATAGTTACCAAGGGTTGAATGAATCTCGGAAACTTTGCAATGCTCATAATTTAACCGTGGTTAGAGTATAGGATAAATTCTCATTCAGTACTTCAAGACCTTGAAGAAAGCGTAACTGTTGACACTCCCCCATACTGCTCAAAGAGAAATCAAGGATTTCGACAATTTTGTTTTAGAGAGAGTGAATAATTACTTGAGAACTCTCCAAGAGTTTTTCTCGGTTAGATTTCAAGTAATATTACGTAAAAGAAAGCAATCTGTTCTTTAGACACGTATTATAGAGTTAATCCAGTACAATTACATTATTGAACAAAATAAAACTTAATCTAGTCAATTATGGCTCTGTTAGCGAGTTGCAATTTCTGGTGTAAGCCAATACGCTTGGGTTAAGGCTAAAAAATAAAACTAGTGTAGGTTGGGTTGAGGAACGTAGCAAGATCCCGCAGGGTAACCCAACATTATCAAGGCTTTGTTGGGTAACACTAAAGTTCAACCCAACCTCATATATTAGGTCTGAACACGCTGAGTTTTACGCTTACCGAGAGCTTTATAAAAATGCTGGAAAACAAGAATCTATTGGTAGCAACTATTATCTGCTTGTGTTTGAGTAATGGAAATACTACCTTTGGTAAAGATGTTGGCGTTGTTTTATCAAAAATTCCAGACTTAAATCAAGCAGCAGTTGCTAAAAACAAAAATGCAGTTGCTTACTTTGAGCAAGGAACCAATCTTTACAAACAAGGAGATTTCAAAGGAGCAGAGGCGGCTTTTCGGAAAGCAATTGAACTAGAACCGAACTTTGCCCAAGCTTATATTGCTTTGGCAAATACTCTTGACGATCAAGGTAAACCACAAGAAGCGATCGCACATTACAAAAAAGCCATTAGCCTCGATCCGAAAAACCCTGGAGCATACTTCAATTTAGGTTTAACTTTAGCAAGACTCAATCAGTTAGAAGCTGCGATCGCACAATATAAAAAAGCTATCAGCCTTGATGCCAACTATGCAGACGCTCACTATAACTTAGGAAATGCTCTCTATGCTCAAGGCAAGCTAACAGAAGCAGCCACCGAATATACAGCAGCTATTCGCCTCAAACCCAATTATGCGCCAACTTACACGCGTCTGGGAAATGCTCTGTACGATCAAGGTGAGCTAGCAGAAGCAATTACTCAGTACAAAAAATCCATTAGCTTTGATCCCAAGTATGCAGAGGCTCACTATTACTTAGGGAACGCCTTGTATGCTCAAGGAAAGCCAGCCGAGGCAATCGCCGAATATACAGCAGCCATTCGCCTTGATCCCAAAAATCCCGCAGGTTACAACGCCTTGGGAAATACTTTTTACGCTCAAGGAAAACTAGAAGAAGCGATCACACATTATAAAAAAGCCATAAGCTTCGCTCCCAACTATGCAGACGCTCACTATAATTTAGCCAGCGCTTTTTACGCTCAAGGCAAGCTAACAGAAGCAATCGCCGGCTATAGCGAAGCGATTCGCCTCGATCCCAAACATGCACAAGCTTATACGGGTTTGGGAAATGCGATGGATGATCAAGGTAAACCCCAAGAAGCGATCGCACATTACAAAAAAGCCATTAGTCTTGTACCCAATGATGCATTCACTTACTATAATCTGGGGATCGCTTTGGGAAGAGAACAACAGCTAGAAGAAGCGATCGTTAATCTCAAAAAAGCCAGAGAGTTATTCCAAGCCGAGGAAAACAAGGAAATGGTTGAGCAAATCGATCTGCTAATCGAAAAAATGAATATCCGAACGAATTGAAGCAGTAAGAGCAGGAGAGGCAGAGGGAGAAAAACTAATGACAAATGACAAATGACTCAAGAAAAGGGTAAAGTCTACCTCGTAGGTGCTGGGCCTGGAGATGTGGCATACCTAACGGTAAAAGCTTACAATCTCTTAGCTGCTGCTCAGGTTTTAGTTTACGATGCCTTGGTAGATGCTCAATTATTGCAGTGCGTACCACCTGATTGTTTGAAGTTGGATGTTGGGAAACGCGGAGGAAAACCCAGTACAACCCAAGCTCAGATTAACAAGTTACTGGTAAAGCATTGCCAGCAAGGGAAACAAGTTATACGGCTCAAATCAGGCGATCCGTTGATTTTTGGGCGTTGCACTTCCGAAATTGAAGCCCTAAAAGCATCTGGTTGTGATTTTGAACTAGTACCAGGAATTTCCTCAGCCCTTGCAGCACCTTTGTTAGCAGGAATTCCTCTTACAGATCCGGTGTTAAGTCGCACTTTTGCAGTGCTTACAGCTCATGAACCAGAAGTTTTAGACTGGGAAGCACTCTCACGGCTAGAGACATTAGTAATTTTGATGGGAGGACGACATCTTCCAGAAATCGTACATCAACTAGTGCGACACGGGCGATCGCACTTAACACCCATTGCTATCATTCGTTGGGCAGGAACTCCTCGTCAACAAATTTGGACAGCGCAACTGGGCAATATTGTAGAACAAACCACCGAATTATCCGTTTCTCCAGCAGTAATTGTTATTGGGGAAGTTGTTGGGCTACGGAAGTACTTACAACCTGAGAATATATATTTAGACGAAATTATCAGGCAAGAGCCTGGAGAAAGACATTCCCAGGTTCCGGCTGTGAACGAGAGTATTTTTATACCCAAACCTATGTTAAGTAACTTCTCCTCATCTCCTCTTCCTCTCAGTGGCAAAACAATCTTGGTAACACGTTCAGTTGGACAATCGAGCCAATTTAGCGATCGCCTCATCGCATTAGGTGCAACAGTAATCGAAATGCCTACCTTAGAAATCGGCCCGCCCTCCTGTTGGGAAGCTTTGGATAATGCGATCGCTTATTTATCTGACTTCGATTGGTTAATTCTTACTTCTACCAATGCCATAGACTACTTTTTTGAAAGGCTAAACGCCCAAGGTAAAGATAGCCGGGCCCTAGCAGGCGTTAAAATTGCCGTCGTTGGTGAGAAAACAGCCCATTGTCTAAAACAACACTCTCTTCAAGCAGATTTTATTCCCCCCAATTTTATTGCCGATTCTTTAGTAGAAAATTTCCCAGAGGATCTGCATGGTAAAAAGGTTTTATTTCCCAGAGTTGAAAGCGGCGGCAGAGAAATTTTAGTTAAGGAATTAACTCTTAAGGGAGCAAAGGTAATAGAAGTTGCCGCATATCAATCTTGTTGTCCTAGTGGTATTCCACCAGAGGCACAGTTAGCTCTCCAAAATCGCAAGATAGATGTGATTACTTTTGCCAGTTCTAAAACTGTGCAATTCTTCTGTCAACTTACTAACAAGATATTTGCCAACAACTCTGATCCTAGCCAATTCTTAGAGGGCGTTTGCATTGCCTCTATCGGGCCTCAAACCTCCAAAACCTGTCATTTTTTATTCAAGCGTGTGGACGTAGAAGCCCAAGAATATACTTTAGATGGTTTAACCCAAGCATTGATCGCATGGGCAACAAATTATTAGATGAGGGGCAGGGGGAAAATGACAAATGACAAAACGTATAATCGGCTTAACTGGGGGTATTGCCACAGGCAAAACCACTGTCACCAATTATTTAGCTAGCGCTTATAACTTGCCAATTCTGGATGCGGATATTTGTGCTAGAGAGACAGTATCTTTAGGTTCACCTATTCTTGATGCGATCGCAGGGCGTTACGGCGAACAAATTTTACTACCAGATGGCAGCCTCAACCGCCAAAAGCTAGGTGAAATTATCTTTAATCGTCAAGATGAACGCAACTGGATAGACAATTTGATTCATCCAGATGTGCGCGATCGCCTTGAGGAAGCGATCGCCTTATCTTGCTCACAAACACTGGTGTTAGTAGTGCCTCTCTTATTTGAAGCTGGGATGACTGATTTAGTTACAGAAGTTTGGGTAGTGTATTGTTCACAAGAGCAACAGCTACAAAGATTGATACAACGAAACCATTTAAATAAAGAACAGGCACAAGCCCGGATCAACAGTCAATTATCTATTGAAGAAAAAGTGGCTCATGCAGATGTCGTTTTAGACAACTCTTCCACCCTAGAAGTACTACTGAAGCAAGTAGATATAGCTCTAAAAACCACAACTAGGGACTAAATACTATTTATATTAAAAAATATACATAGAATATATTCTCAAAAGATCAAAGGTTTATACAATAAATATTATTTAGTTAAGTAAAAAAACTCCTATCTGACCTAGATTTGTAAAATAATTCGGTGGTTTTACAGTTGAAGCTGCGGTTTATAGTAATGTAAGTTTAATTGGTTAATCAATAAATAAATGCTATAAATCTCTGGATCATGTGATTCTAATCATACTCAAAGTTCAAGGTATAAAGTAATGAATAGTTAATTTTTGCCTGAGATATACAAAATCATGAATGATTTGAAAGGGTTGTTGAGCAAAAAATATCATTAAGTAAGAATTAAATATTAATAACTAATAATTAAGATTTAAGAAAACTTAATTGAAAATTATCCCTCCTAATTTACAATTATTTTTCTAAGTACCGTGTCAACGAGCTGCTTGTAATTTATTTTTTGCTAATTGTGGGTACAGGCACTTAATTAGACATTGGGTGATGTATTGGCTTTCTAGCTGTTAATGCGATTGATTCCTAACTAGTTTTTCACCTGTTCATTCTGAATTGGTGATTGAAAGGAATCGAGATTCACTTAGAGTCCAGAACTCTTCGTTATAGATTTCTTCTTAGGGAAAACTCACTTATGTCTTTGATCAGGACAAGTATGAACTTAAGTTTTAGTTTTTTAAGTAAGTTAGCCCTAGTTAACTTTCCAGCAAACGAATTAAAACAGAAGCATAAAGTACACGATTATACCCGACTAGTTTCTGGAAGCGACTACGTATTTGAGCGCCTCAATGAAGGAACAATCGGATATATAACTGGAAGCGGGACAGTCATTAAACCCTCTGATCGCATTATTTTACAAGAAGGTTGTGAATCTTATCAATATCAAGTTGAGGAAGTTGATTATTACTCAGATCCGTCCGATATGTGGATAGCTTTACTCAAGCAAGTGACGATTGACTAAATATTAAAATCAAGATATATAATTTAAATTTTGTTCAACCCCAATCTGTTTAATATTCTTTAACATTGATCGACAGAAAAAATTTTATGCCCCAGCCAAAAGTTTTACTCAATAAAATGAGCTATTTTTTTAATTAGATAAAGTTGAATTAAGCTGTCGAAGAAACTCAATATTTAAATCCAGCTTTTCCCCTAACCATAAAGAATGAACTGCGTGATCAGCCACAGCATCGCCTGTCTCAGGGTGGACGAGAACATCCAATCCCTTACGATTAAGCATTAACCAGGGAACAACTTTATCAAACTGATTCGGTAAGAAAGCAACTTGATACATTCCTTTTGGGTGGGGGCCGATGGGCTTGTCAAACCAGCGTCCGAGTTGCACATCAAACTTAGCTCCCAATCCATCACGTACACGCGCAGCTACATCCCGACTGGCGGGATCGAAGTAAACATGAGCATGAAAACCAGTGATCTCAATAATATCTTCTTCCATAGATCCACTTTTCGTTCTCAACTCTAATTTTGGCTAGCCGACTTTTTCTTTTTCACTGAAAAAGCGACGTCTACGCTTAATTTTAGCCTAATACCATCTCGTTAAGGATCGGTTGTGGAGATTGGAGGAAGTAGGTAGGCGAGAATACACCAAATTCAGAGTTTAGCTTGCTCAGATTTATGCAATATTACTACTAGTTTCTTTGACAGCTTCATGTGTTTTAGGAGCAACTGAAAGATGCACAACATGTACCGTACAAGGAGCATGGTGAAGAACATAGTTACTCACACTACCGAGAAATAGCTCCATCAGCCCAGAACGACCTCGACGCCCCATCACAATTAGGTCAGCGCCATAACTATGAGCAAAATCACAAATGATGCGACCGGGATTACCAATATTTTGTGTAAATTCCGTAGTTATACCTGCTGCGTTAGCTTGGGCGCAGAAAGATTGCAACATTTGGATTCCTAAGTTTTTAAAGGTATCCCACTGCTTTTGATATAACTCAAAGTTTTGACTACTTAATCCTGGATAGTAGTCAAAATTAGACAGCATAGGTACATAAGGACTACCCTCTTCTTCGGGAGACAAGACATGCACTAGCATTAAGCTAGCTTGTGTTAACTTTGCTAAACCCAAGGCTTCCTCAAAAACCTGTTGCCCTATTTCTGAGCGATCTAATGCAACTAGAATCTTTTTAAACATCATAATAGACCTCCGATTTCATTGGTAAATGGTCTTTACGGTTTCTGGTTTCCAAATGCTGGATTGTCAAAAATGACTAATCTCTCAACTATGTTTAGTGAGTTATGAATTTTAAACTTCTTAAAGGTTTTCGCCCTATATTTATGTTTATAGCAAAACAAGTTGAGGAACTTGTGAAGAAGACATTTATCTTTAATTACCAGGAAAGGCTGTGTTCTATATAATACATTGCTAGCCAGTATTTAGTTTGAATAGATTTTCACACCTTTGCTTCCACAAATATCACACGGCATTTGCCACTTTACTAAGGCATGTCATCAAATAGGTATCAATTTAGTTTAGAATCGATACGTTTTCTATGTATGTTAAAGGCGGTACTCAAAAGTCAAGAATGTTTTCCCTTAACTTTTATGCCAAGAGAAATTTTGGATATTCATTTCTCCATTCCAGTATTAATATATGACTCATATTTGATTTTTGAACAAAACTCAGTACACCCTTATTCCTTCTTCCCAGTCCCCAGTCCCCAGTCCCCAATCCTTTACCTCTAGATAGTAATTCAAAAATTAAATCGGATTGCTATAGATTGTGCGTAGTTTTTAATTAGTATTAATAAGCCATTATATGATAGTCTAATTGTTAAAAATAATTTTTGTAGGCTCTTCTAACCTCAGAGTTTATAAGTTCCGAATCTAATGTACAGTCTTTCGTAAGTGGTATTGAGGAGAAAACGTGGGATTTCAGAAGTTATTGTATATTTTTACTCTAGTAGGGATTGCTACGTTTGCTCTGGATATACCTGTATTTGCTCAAATCGCGCAGACTCTCTCCAATTCTTCACAATCGAATTGTCGTGCAACTAAAGTAGATACTGCAATTTTCAAAGAACCTTCAACATCATCTAACGCTATCAGAATATTACCAGCCAAAACAACGATTGCTTTAGCATATATACCAGCTAGTGGAGATAAATTTGTCAGAATTAAATCTCCGACTTCAGGGTTTATTCAAACTGGTGTGCTGAAGTTTTGTCAGACAAATAACAACGCTCAAAACGTGTGGACTAAACCGACTATTGGCAGTGCATGTCGGCGAATTGTACAACCTGTAACTCTACGTGGTCAACCAAGTACAAAAGGAGCTTTTATTACAACACTTAATTCCAACACAATCGTATTTGTGAACTTGGTTACAGGTAATATAGTTAAGTCATACAAATCTGAAAATTATATTTGGGTAGAAATCGACCTTTCCAGAAGTTTCCCACAAGAGTTATCCGGTAATGGTTGGATAGCCAATACTGACTTAGTAAATACTCCCGGATTAAGCAATCTGGCTTATTGTAGCTAGTAGCTTATTTCGCTCAGTATTTCCACTAGGTATGAGTTTCTCTATGCGCTAGGGGTAACGGTTCAGGGGGTAGAAGAGCGATCGCCAAAATAGCCTCATATTACTTGGATACTTGCTTCAATTTTTTAGGTAGTCGCCCAATACGGTTTGGATAAGCAGGGGAGAAAAGAGAGTTATTTATTATTAAGCAATATTTCTTTTCCCCTGCCCCCTACTATGATCAACGGTATAGCCAAACACGCAATAGTGAAAGCAATTGTTCAGTATCTACAGGTTTTGTGATGTAGTCTGATGCGCCGGCTTCAATACACTTTTCACGATCGCCTTGCATAGCTTTAGCGGTCAGTGCAATAATCGGCAAAGATTTAAATTGTTCGTTTTGGCGGATTAACCTTGTTGTTTCGTAACCATCCATTTCTGGCATCATTACATCCATCAAAACTACATCAATATCTGGTGTAGTTTCCAATAAGGTAATCCCCTCGCTGCCGTTCTCGGCATATAAAACCTGTATTTGATAACGCTCCAGCATACTTGTCAGCGCGAAGATATTACGTACATCGTCATCTACAATTAGCGCTTTCTTGCCAGCGAGTAAGTAGTCTATGGAATGCAGTTGTTCAAGTATTTCTCGTTTGGGTGCTGGTAAATTTGCTTGGACTCGGTGTAAAAATAATGCTGTTTCATCAAGGAGACGTTCGGGCGATCGCACATCTTTAATGATGATTGTTTCGGCAATTCGTCTGAGTTCCGTTTCTTGAGCTTTGCTAATTTCTCTACCTGTGTAGACAATAATTGGTAGAGTTTTGCCGTTAGGTAGAAGCTTTATCTGCTCGATAAGTTCAAACCCAGTCATGTCAGGTAGCCCTAAATCGAGAACGAGGCAATCAAAATGCTGGGCGCGAATAGCTTCTAAAGCTTCTGCACCAGTGCCCACTGCTGTGGTAGAAACATCGCTGTTACCAATTAGCTCGACAATACTAAGCCTTTGAATGTCGTCGTCTTCGACTACTAGCAAATTCTTCACTTGGCGCTCAACAAAACCTTTAATTTTGGTCAACGCTTCGGATATTATCTCGCTGGTTAAGGGCTTTTGCAGATATGCGATCGCACCTAATTGCAAACCGCGCTGTCTCCCGTCCTCAACGGTCATAATATGTACAGGAATGTGGCGGGTATTTGGGTCATGCTTGAGACGATCTAATACCGTCCAACCATCCATTTCTGGCAACCTGATATCTAGCAAAATGGCTGAAGGTAGGAATTGCTGCGCTAGCATTAAACCTGTAGTGCCTGTTTGGGCAGCGATCACCTTGAATCCGTGCTGTTGTGCCATATCTAGCAGGATACGCGCAAAATTAACGTCATCCTCAACAATTAGTAACACGCGATCGCCTCTTTCAATAATAGTGCGATCGTCATTTAGGAGTGGGGAATAGGTAGAGACGCGATTAATCGCGTCTGTGCTGGATTGTTTTGATGTTGACTCAGGACTCAGCACTCGTGACTCTGGACTCAATTGGGGGAAGTAGAATGTAAAGGTGCTACCAAGACCTGGTTGACTAATTAGTTTAATTTCGCCGCCAAAGAGACGGGCGATTTCACGGCTGATTGATAAGCCCAATCCAGTACCGCCATATCTGCGACTGGTAGAGCCATCGGCTTGCTGAAATGCCTCGAAAATCACTTTCTGCTTGTCGGGGGCAATGCCAATGCCTGTATCGCTGACTGAAAAGGCGATGACATTTTGAGCGCGATTTAAGGTTTCTTGGTCTTTGCTCCATCCCTGCTTCGCCACCGCAATCTGTAAGCGTACCTCTCCTTTTTCTGTAAATTTAAAAGCATTGGAGAGGAGATTTTTTAAGACCTGTTGTAAGCGTTTGACATCTGTATAGATCGTTGTGGGCAATTCGGGAGTCAATTCAATTGTGAAACCAAGTCCTTTGCTCTGAGCGATTTGTCGGAAGGTACGCTCAATCTGATCGCCCAATTCTGTCAATGGCATTTGAGTCATGTCAATTGACATAGTTCCAGATTCAATTTTGGCGAGATCGAGAATGTCATTGATTAACGCCAACAAATCAGTACCTGCTGAGTAAATTGTTTGGCTGTATTCGACTTGCTTGGCGGTGAGATTGCGATCAATGTTATCTGATAATAACTTCGCCAAAATCAACAAGCTGTTTAGCGGTGTCCGCAGTTCATGAGACATGTTGGCGAGAAACTCTGATTTATATTTTGAAGAAAGGGCGAGTTGTTCAGCTTTGTCTTCTAAAGAAAGTCTTGCTTGTTCAATTTCCCGATTTTTGCGCTCGACTTCTTTCTTTTGCATCGCTAACAACTCTGCTTTTTCTTCTAATTCAGCGTTGGTTTGTTGCAGTTCCTCTTGTTGTCCTTTGAGTAAATCTTCAGAGGCTTTGAGTGATTGCGCTTGTTCTTCTAAGCGCTTGTTAGTTTCCCTAAGTTCGCTTTGCTGGGTTTGGAGTTCTTCAGCTAAAGATTGCGACTGCTTGAGTAATTCTTCGGTTCGCATGGATGCTGCGATCGTGTTGAGGACGATCGCTATACTTTCGGTAAGTTGGTCGAAGAATGTCAGATGAATTTCGCTAAAGCGCCGGAAGGATGCTAATTCTATGACTGCTGTCACTTGTCCTTCAAAGAGTACAGGTAACACTACAGCATTGAGTGGAGACGCTTCTCCTAAACCAGAGGCAATTCTGACATAATCACTTGGCACATCCGTTAGCAGTATTCGCTCTTTTTCTAAAGCGCATTGTCCCACCAAACCTTCACCCAAATAGAAGCGGTTAGCTAAATGTCTGCGTTCGCGGTAAGCGTAGCTACTAATTAGTTTTAAAAACGGTATATTTTCTCCAGACTCCATCAGGAAGAATACGCCGTGTTGCGCTCCAACTAAAGGTGCTAGCTCTGAGAGAATTAATTTAGATACGGTTTCTAAGTCTCGTTGCCCTTGCAGCATTCGGGTAAACTTGGCGAGGTTAGTTTTCAACCAGTCTTGCTCAGTGTTTTTCTGCGTTGTCTCGCGCAGATTAGCAATCATCTGGTTGATGTTGTCTTTGAGTATCGCAACTTCCCCTAGTGCTTCGACGGCAATTGAACGAGTTAAATCACCTTTTGTTACAGCTGTAGCAACTTCTGCGATCGCTCGCAACTGAGTTGTCAGTGTAGCAGCAAGTTCATTTACATTATCCGTCAAATCTTTCCAAGTTCCAGCCGCGCCAGGTACTCTCGCTTGTCCGCCTAACTTTCCTTCAATTCCCACTTCCCGCGCTACTGTAGTTACCTGATTGGCAAATGTCGCTAGAGTATCAATCATCTCGTTGATTGTCTCTGCTAAGGTTTCAATTTCTCCCTTAGCATCTAACATCAGTTTTCGTTTTAAGTCACCATTAGCAACTGCTGTTACAACTCTGGCGATACCGCGCACTTGTGCCGTTAAGTTCCCCGCCATCGAGTTAACGTTATCTGTTAAATCTTTCCAAGTTCCTGCAACACCTTGGACTTGGGCTTGTCCGCCCAACTTACCTTCAGTTCCCACTTCCCGCGCCACCCGCGTTACTTCTGAGGCAAAAGAACTAAGTTGATCCACCATTGTATTGGTAGTATTCTTCAAGTCCAAAATTTCGCCTTTGGCATCGACGGTAATTTTCTTAGATAAGTCGCCATTAGCTACCGCCTTGGTAACTTCTGCGATGTTACGAACTTGTCCGGTAAGGTTCCCCGCCATCGAGTTAACGTTATCAGTTAAATCTTTCCAAGTCCCTGCAACTCCTCTGACGTAAGCTTGTACGCCTAATTTACCTTCCGTTC
Organism: Nostoc sp. CmiVER01; assembly: GCF_034531135.2. Taxonomy (NCBI): domain Bacteria; kingdom Bacillati; phylum Cyanobacteriota; class Cyanophyceae; order Nostocales; family Nostocaceae; genus Nostoc; species Nostoc sp. CmiVER01. The sequence goes on along the minus strand of NZ_JAVRBU020000008.1, from coordinate 114,500 downwards.
CCACCTCACGGGCAACCCTTGTTACTTCTGATGCAAAAGAATTTAGTTGATCCACCATTGTGTTGATGGTGTTCTTGAGTTCCTGAATTTCACCTTTCACATCGACGGTAATTTTTTTGGATAAGTCGCCGTTAGCTACCGCCGTGGTAACTTCGGCAATGTTCCGCACTTGTGCTGTTAAACTTCCCGCCATGAAGTTTACGCTGTCTGTTAAATCCTTCCAAGTCCCGGCTACACCTTTAACTTCTGCTTGTACACCTAATTTACCTTCAGTTCCCACCTCACGGGCAACCCGCGTCACTTCACTTGCAAAGGAGTTGAGTTGATCTACCATTGTGTTAACAGTGTTTTTCAACTCTAAAATTTCACCTTTGACATCAACGGAGATTTTCTTAGATAAGTCGCCATTAGCTACAGCTGTGGTAACGGCGGCAATGTTTCGCACCTGTGCCGTTAAGCTTCCCGCCATGAAGTTCACGCTGTCGGTTAAATCTTTCCAAGTCCCAGCGACGCCGCGCACATCTGCTTGTACGCCTAGTTTACCTTCGCTTCCCACTTCCCGCGCCACCCGCGTTACTTCACTGGCAAAGGAGTTGAGTTGATCCACCATTATATTGATGGTATTCTTGAGTTCGAGAATTTCGCCTTTGACGGCAACAGTAATTTTCTTCGATAAGTCACCATTGGCGATCGCAGTTGTCACTTCGGCAATGTTCCGCACCTGTGCCGTCAAGCTTCCCGCCATGAAGTTCACGCTGTCAGTTAAATCTTTCCAAGTACCAGCAACGTCTTTCACTTCTGCTTGTACACCCAATTTACCTTCAGTTCCCACCTCACGGGCGACTCGCGTCACTTCACTTGCAAAGGAACTGAGTTGATCCACCATTGTATTAATGGTATTTTTCAACTCCAGAATTTCACCTTTGACATCGACAGTAATTTTCTTCGATAAGTCGCCTGTTGCAACCGCCGTAGTTACTTCGGCAATGTTCCGCACCTGCGCCGTCAAGCTTCCCGCCATGAAATTCACGCTGTCGGTTAAATCTTTCCACGTACCCGCCACACCGCGCACTTCTGCTTGCACGCCCAGTTTACCCTCGCTTCCCACCTCACGCGCAACCCGTGTTACTTCTGATGCAAAAGAATTGAGTTGATCCACCATTGTGTTGATGGTGTTTTTGAGTTCCAGAATTTCACCTTTGACATCAACGGTGATTTTCTTGGATAAATCCCCTGTTGCAACCGCCGTAGTTACTTCGGCAATATTCCGCACCTGTGCCGTTAAACTTCCCGCCATGAAGTTTACGCTGTCTGTTAAATCTTTCCAAGTTCCAGCCACGCCGCGCACATCGGCTTGCACACCCAGTTTACCTTCACTGCCCACTTCACGGGCAACCCTTGTAACTTCACTTGCAAAGGAACTGAGTTGATCTACCATTATATTGATGGTATTCTTCAGTTCAAAAATTTCACCTCTAACATCGACGGTGATTTTTTTAGATAGATCACCATTTGCGATCGCAGTGGCAACTTCGGCAATATTTCGCACCTGTCCGGTGAGATTACCCGCCATTAAGTTAACGTTATCAGTTAAATCTTTCCAAGTACCCGCAACTCCCCGGACTTCTGCTTGTACGCCTAACTTTCCTTCAGTTCCCACCTCACGCGCAACTCTTGTTACTTCTGATGCAAAAGAATTCAGTTGATCCACCATTGTGTTGATGGTGTTTTTCAACTCTAGAATTTCACCTTTGACATCGACAGTGATTTTCTTAGATAAGTCGCCATTTGCAACCGCCGTTGTCACTTCCGCAATGTTCCGCACCTGTGCCGTCAAGCTTCCCGCCATGAAATTCACGCTGTCGGTCAGGTCTTTCCACGTACCTGCTACCCCGCGCACTTCTGCTTGACCGCCTAATTTTCCTTCAGCACCCACCTCACGCGCAACCCTTGTTACTTCTGATGCAAAGGAATTAAGTTGATCCACCATGATATTGACGGTGTTTTTCAACTCTAAAATTTCGCCTTTGACATCAACAGTAATTTTCTTAGAAAGGTCGCCATTCGCTACCGCCGTTGTTACTTCTGCAATATTACGGACTTGAGCAGTTAAATTTCCTGCCATCAAATTAACGTTGTCAGTTAAATCTTTCCAAGTCCCTGCCACTCCTTTAACTTCGGCTTGTACGCCCAACTTCCCTTCAGTTCCCACTTCACGGGCAACTCGCGTTACTTCCGATGCAAAAGAATTAAGCTGATCCACCATCGTGTTGACGGTGTTTTTTAGTTCTAGAATTTCGCCTTTCACATTGACAGTGATTTTTTTGGATAAATCACCATTTGCGATCGCAGTAGCAACTTCAGCAATGTTGCGAACTTGTCCGGTGAGATTACCCGCCATCAAGTTAACGTTATCAGTCAAATCTTTCCAAGTGCCAGCTACACCTAGCACTTCGGCTTGAACGCCCAACTTCCCTTCGGTTCCCACTTCACGCGCCACCCGCGTTACTTCCGATGCAAAGGAACCTAGCCGATCTACCATCGTGTTGACGATATTAGCAGTTTGGAGAAACTCACCTTGGAGGGGTCTGCCCTCAATTTCTGTGGCGATCGTTTGCGATAAGTCACCATTGGCGACTGACCGAATTACCCGAGTAGTTTCAGCTGTTGGTTGGACTAAATCTGAAATTAGAGTATTGACAGAAGTAACACAATCTGACCAAGAACCTCCAACATCTCCAAGAGAGGCGCGCTCGGCAATTTTGCCTTCTTTGCCGACAACATTACCAATGCGTTGTAGTTCGGCCGCCATCCGCTCATTTTGATAAATAATATCATTGAGCGTATCAGCTATTTTCCCTGCCACACCAGTATGGTCTATAGGCATCCGGGCCGAGAAGTCACCTTGTTTAACAGCATTCAGCGTTCTTAGTAGCTGATTTAAATCTAAATTATCACTGTCTCTAGTTAACTGTTCGGTTGCCATAACCTTATCCTTAATCTTAATCCTTGAAGAATTTTTTGTATTTTTTGCACCCCGTACCTAGTGAGATAACTTTTAGGTAATGCGGATGAAAATAGAGAGTAGGGAATAAAAAGTGGATTAAACTAATTTTTATGGGTCGAGTGTAAGCAGTTGACAAAAACTGCTCACTAAATGGTATTGCCGTCGGTGTATCTGGCATCCCACTTAGCTAATCATAGCTAGTTGGCCTCTGTTATGCAGCATCAATTGTCGGCGATGTTTAACTTAGGCGAGTAAGCGATCGCACAGTCAAACACACAATGACAATTAACATTACGTGAATTCGATTAAATCAATAAATCCTAAGTGATAACTGAGGTTTGCTAAAGTCAGAAATATCCGGTAACTCCAAGGATTGGCAAATGGTTAGAGAGTACTCAGCCCACAGACATCTGCCTCCGCTTGAAAGTGGCGATCGCCTAACTCGCCCTGAATTTGAACGGCGTTATGCGGCTGCACCCCATATCAAGAAAGCAGAACTGATTGAAGGAATTGTTTACGTGGCATCTCCCTTAAGACATGAGCAGCATGGCAAACCCCACAGTCGGGTGATAACTTGGTTAGGAGTCTACCAATCACTGACTCCTGGCGTTGATTTGAGTGATGCCGCAACAGTCAGACTAGATTTAGACAATGAACCCCAGCCAGATGCAGCCTTGTTTATTGAACCAGACGCAGGCGGACAAACCCGTTTAAGCAGCGACGGTTACATTGAAGGATCTCCCGAATTAATTGTTGAAATTGCAGCGAGTAGCGTGGCCATTGATACAGGCAGTAAAAAGCAGGTTTATCGCCGTAATGGGGTGTTGGAGTACGTAATCTGGCAATCTTACGAGAATAAAATTGAATGGTTTTGCCTAATTGATGGCGACTATCGATTGCTATCTCCCGGTGCAGATGGAATTATTCGCTCTGGGGTGTTTCCGGGTTTATGGTTAGCGGTGGAAGCGCTGTTAAATAATCAGATGGTGCGAGTGTTGGAAGTGGTGCAAGCGGGGTTGAAGTCACCGGAACATGATGCGTTTGTGCAGCAATTGAAGAAATAGACAAGTCTGAAATAGTTTACTCACCGAGTTTTTGTGTCAGTTTTACTCCACCCTAACCCTCCCCTTGTCAAGGGGAGGGAACTGGATTCCTGTTTCCCCACTTTCCAAGGGGGGATTAAGGGGGGTAATTCGACTTGTATACACACCGTAGCCTTAAAAAGGTGGAAACTAGTGCCCCCTTTTTCCAGGTTAAATTGAGTGTTTGAGCTTTAGTTGACACTAAACCCTATTGGATTTTACTCAACTTACGACGATCGCACCCGACACCCCATTCATAGATCCATTTGTAGAAGAAAGCTTTACAGAATCGGCTGCTAAAGAATTGGTGACTTTGGAATTGCCTAGTACGCTTCGCTTTTTCTTAGTATTACCTCGTCTAGCACCACCCGCCATCTCGTATTCTGGGCTGGTTTTACCGTAACGGCTGCCAACTCCTAGTAACATTTGTTCTGACATCGCTATTACAGCCTTTTCGGCGTTATTCACATCATCTGTAAGTTTGTCAATGGTAGATAATGCAGTGTTGTAAGCAGCAAGCTTAGACCGGAGATCGTTAATTGTCATGGTGTAAGCTTGTATAGTCAATCCTTGGCCAAAGTCAAGCTGTACACTGATAGATTGTAAACTTTCAATCCGGCGATCAGCTCGTTCTAAAACGGTGGAATTTCTTTTACGACGTGCCATAATGCATCTCTGATACTAGGTTATTAGTACTGTTTTATACCACTGTTTTTTTGATTGTCATGGGAAAATATAGCAAATCAGTTGCGATTATATCTCAAAAAATTTAGTTAATTTCACTTAGACTATATTTAATTCCAGGTATTAAATAAATTTATAATTTCGTTACAACAATTGCTGCAATGACTTAAGCCTTTCTTATACATGGAAGAACATTTGTTGCAAAGTATTAAACAATTGCAGCAACGACTTATACCTTTGCAAGAAAAACTTAAGTCTTTCTTATACATGGAAAAGCATTTGTTACAAAGTATTAAACAATTGCAGCAACGGCTTATACCTTTGCAAGAAAAACTTAAGCCTTTCTTATACATGAAGTAATCTTAGCTGCTAAGGTTTAAATTTTTACAGTTTCAAGTGTAGGAGCGATCGCTTTTGCTGGTTGTCTGAGATAATACCTCTTACATAAATCAACTGATTGCGGCGATAACGTAGCGTTAGCGACAGCGTAGCGTTAGGGAGGAACGAGCATCGGAACAAACGCCGCTTTGCTACAGGCTACTGGAAAAAGTTTTTTAAAATTTGGTGGTGGGTAAGAGCAACCACCATAATTTTTCGATTTTACACCCAGTCCCCAATCCCTAATCCCCAGTCCCTTTTACTAGAAATAAATTTTCATGATTAATCTTCCTAAATTAAGTAAAACTGACTTTTTAGTTTTGATTTGTGTTCTCATAATTGGTTTGATAAATTTACCTTTTCCATTTGCAGGAGATCAAGCACTATTTACAACAGGTGCTTTGGAGATGCAACAAGGAAAGGTACTCTATCGGGATTTTTGGGATTTAAAGCAACCTGGAATTTATTACTTTTATTTCTTAGCAGGAAATTTATTTGGTTTTAATGAGATTGGCATCCATATTTTTGAACTGATTTACATGATGCTTTTCTCTATTACATTGCAGCTAACTCTAAAAAATTATTTTCGCCATCAGATAGTAGCAAGCTTAGTACCTTTGTTAACAGTTGGGGTTTACTACATTGTTTCATATCATAAACAATTTACTCAAGTAGAAGGACTAGTTGGTTTTCCTTTATTTTTATGTCTTTGGCTAACTTATGAATCTTTTAATCATGAAGGAAAGCAGAGATTTATTCAACTTTTACTCTCAGGCTTCATGGGTGGAATTGTCCTGATATTTAAATTAATATTTTTGCCTATATTACTTTGTTTTTGGCTAACTGCTTTGCTTCATTCTATATTGATAAAACATCAAAAAACTAAAAAAATATTTCTTGAAATTTGCCTGCCAATTTTTATAGGAATTATCTTTCCTATTTTATTTATTGTTATCTATTTTGCCTCGGTTGATAGTTTATCAATTGTATATAAGACATTCTTTGTATATCCAAGCCAGGTGGTTGCTAATGGTAAATTAAATAAGTTTAGGTTAATTTTTGGTAATCTATGGTTTTTAAAGAATTTTATCACTTTAGTTGTAATGGCTATTGTTGCAGTAAATGTATCATTGCGTAAGAATAAAAATTTATTGACCTTATTATTGGTTGTTTGGTTTGTTTTTGGGTTAGGTGTTATTTTTATACAAATTAGGTCACTTTGGCTCTATCATTATTTACTCTTATTTGTACCTACAGGCATTTTAGCAACCAAAGGTTTAGATATATTATGGGAGCGTTTCAAAGAATTAAGTTCACCAATAATTAAAATTCTGGTGTCATTGGTGTTTTTATCACCTTTATTATGGAATTTTCAAATTAAGAGTATTGCTTTAGTTAATAATAATTTTGCTTTAACTGAAGATACACGATTTAAATATCAGAGTAGATTTAGAGGAGATTATGCATCACTTCATTCAGAGATTGCTTTTCTCTCGCAACCAGGAAGTTTACCTAGTGCAATTTTCGTTGCTGGCGACCCGTCTATTTATTATTTATCTGGTCGTACTCAAGCAACATCACTAAATGCATGGTCGCTTGAATTATTTCTACCTGAGCAATGGCCACAACTTTTAGGAGAATTAGATTTATCCAAGCCTCCTTATATATTTGTTACTAATAAATATCACGCTTTGATTCAAGAAAAGTTTCCAAAAATTCTAGAATTGATTGAAAAAAGATATCATATTTTATCTAAAACTAGTTATGGTAGTTGGTATATTTTAAGCTAGAACATGAGAGTTCCCTCCTTGAAGAATTCAGAAGTCAGAATTTGGGAGAAAGTGAGAGAAAAAACCTGTTTCAAATGGCGGATAATGCTGTAGGTGTAACTTACCACCGATTACATCACTGTCTTGATGCAGTCGGTCTTGGGGGTTTCCCCCATGAGCGACTGCATCGCTTTTTAACCGAAGCACCTTGGTCAAGTGGGCAGGTGAATGAGCATCGATTAAAAATTATGAATAAGTGCAGTCAAACAAGAATTAGTAGAGGTTTTAGCTTAATAATTGATGTTTTATAACCGTTAAACTACTTAAATACTCTGATGAATATCTAGCGTTGTCAATAGACTGGCTGCCATGAAGGGGAAAGTTATATCATGTCCGATAAATCACTTGTAATATGTCCTTGTAAATGAAATGAAGCCGCAGTGCTTTTTGGTTTTAGACGTTTCAAACAAGTGGCTTATTTACGCCTTTTGTTCCTATAAGTTGAACAATGGCTGCAATTAATTTTTCTGGGTTAAAAGGCTTAGGTAAATGCATCTGAAACCCAGCTTTTAGTGCTTCTTGCCGATCATCATTTTTAGCAAAAGCCGTCAAGGCGATCGCTGGAATTTGTCCACCTTGTTCTGGTGTCCAACTTCTCACTTTACGTATTAACATATAGCCATCCATATCGGGCATACTAATATCACTAACCAACACATCTGGCTTTATCTCTGTTAGAGTTTTTAATGCTTCATAAGCAGAAGATAAAGCGATAACAAAAGCCCCATCTTGCTCTAATACAAAAGCAGCAAAATCTAACGAATCAGGATCATCATCAACAACTAAAACCCGAACACCAGCAAGAGGTAACGACTTAGGAGTTAATAATACAGGGTAGTTTTGTTCATCAGTCAGGCTTGGGCTTTCATCTTCCAGAAGCGGCAAACTAACAGTAAATGTTGCTCCTTTGTTTTCACCCTGGCTATCTGCTTTAACAATGCCGCCATGTATCTCGATGATATTACGCACAATTGCCAATCCCAGCCCTAATCCACCAAAATTTCTCGTAGAGGTGCTATCTGCTTGGCGGAAGTAATCAAACACGAATGGTAAAAACTCAGCGCTAATTCCTTTGCCTGTATCGCTAACTATGATTTGAGCATAGCCATCAGCTTGCTTTAATTCTACTTTTATCTTTCCTCCCTTGGGTGTAAATTTTACAGCGTTAGACAGGAGATTCCAGACGACTTGCTGCAAACGAGTAGAGTCGCCCATAACTTCTCCCATAAGGGGTTCAAATACTGTACTCACCTCAATCAACTTTGCTTCTGCTGCTAAACGCATTGTCTGTAATGCAGACAATATCGTAGACTCTAGATTAATTTTCGTAATATCTAGCGTCAGTTTGCCCTGTAAAATTCTGGAGATATCCAGCAAGTCTTCAATGAGTTGAACCTGTAAGTTGGCATTTCGTTCGATTGTGGCTAGTGCTTCAGATGTTTTTGATTGGTTTAACCTGCCGGTTTGCAACAACTTTGACCAGCCGAGAATTGCGTTTAATGGAGTGCGTAATTCGTGAGAAAGGACGGCTAAAAATTCATCTTTAATTCGATTGGCTGTTTCTGCTTTAGCTCGTGCTACTTGTTCTAATTCTAACAGGTGCGCCCGTTCTTCAAGTATTTGTTTTTGTTCGTGGATATCTGTACATGTTCCAAACCACTTTACTACAATACCTTGCTCATCTTTGAGTGGTAAACCTCGCGCTAGCTGCCAACGATAGCAGCCATCAGAAGCCCGTCTAAAGCGATATTCATTGTTATATATAGTGCTGTTTTTTACAGCATTAGACCAAACTTCATTAGCATTTTGGATATCATCTGGATGCAATGCAGCCAACCAACCAGAACCCAAGGATTGCTCTAATGTTAGCCCAGTGTATTCGCACCAATTTTGATTAAAATAATCACATTCACCGTTAGGATTGGTTGTCCATACAAGTTGAGGAATTGCCTCAGCCAAATAACGGTAGCGTTCTTCGCTTTGTCGAAGAATTTCTAAAATACGTTGGCGTTCAAGGATTTCTTGTTGTAATTGCTCGTTAGTCTTGGTAATTTCATTGGTACGAACAGCAACCATTTCTTCGAGATGATTTTGGTATTTTCGTAGTTCTTTTTCTACCCGTAAGCGTTCGCTTATTTGTGTTTGAAGTTCTTGATTTGCTTGTTCTAGTTGAGCAGGGCTAGGAAGTGCTAGTGCTTGGGGAACTAGAGGTATAAGTTGTACTGCTGTAACTACAGATATCATTGCAGTTACTGCTTTGACAAAACCTGATAGCCAATAGGTTGGATGCCAAAGCGTCCAAATCTCTATTAAATGAGTGGTGCCACAAGCTACAATAAAAGCACTAAACAGCAGAAAAATCCAATCAAAAGGCAAATCTTGTCGCTTGCGAACAAAGTAGAAGAGTGTAGCTGGAATCGAGTAATAAGCTAGTGCAATGAATGCATCAGATAATATGTGTAACGATACTAAATTCGTTTGCCATAAATAGCAGTGTCCATGTGGAATAAATGATCCTGATGTAAAAAAATTAGTCCACAATTTTGATATTATGTCTGACATAAAAACTAAGTTTTTTAATCTATAACAATCACTAATAAATTTATTTTTTAATTAGCCCAAGTTGTTTGCATATTTTAAATTTACTATTATCCTGTCTGAAGATAAGAATAAGAGAATGAGTAAACAAGACGCTATGCGATTGCGATAGCCTGTGGTAAGCCACTGACGCTCCTTCTCTGCGAGACGCTACGCGTAGCTTGCTTCTCCGTAGGAGTACGTCGCTACCGCTTCGCTAATGCGTCTACGTTAAAAAATTACTTTAATAAAGAGTTAAGCTGTAACTGAACTGTATTGGAAAATAATTAGGGTAGACACTGGTAAATTGCAAAACAAAAACCATTCTCCCGATTATGAGGGAAATGGTAAAAAATTAGGAGAAAGAACAGAAAATTTTATTCTCCGCAATTCTAACTTAACTTAATATCTACTAGACTTATCATTCATTTTATCTAACAGTTCAGTAATTTTTTTAGCTTTCTCGGGTTGGCGTTGTTTTTGCAATAAATCTTTAGCTTGTTGCAGGTTAATCTTAGCTTCATCTTCTCGCTCTTGTTGCATGAGGATATTTGCCAGACGCAAGTAAGCATCAGGATTTTTGGGACTACGACGAATCACTTCCCGGAATAATTCTGTTGCTTCTTGGATTTGGCCTTGTTGGTTTAAAACATCTCCCAAAAACAAGCGCACCACATCATTAGTAGAGTTGAGGGAAATCACTTTCCGAAATGCTGCTTCTGCACCTTGGTAATCTTTGGCTTGAGAAAGATTGATTCCTTTTTGAAATAAGTCTGAGGTAATTAAAGTTTTCCAAGCAAAATAGCCAAGAATTGACAGACTAAGAACAACTACAACAGTAGCAATAATAGAACTAGTAGGAAGGGTTTCTAGCATTGTCTAAGCCAAAAGACAGGCGATAGGAAAAATTAGGTATTCGATAAAAAATAGTTTCCAGATAAATTGGTAGAATTGAGCGATCGCACTTTTATCTTGTAAGTCTACTGCCGAACTCCGCAACCACATCCAAACTAGCAGGACTAAATGAGTAATTACTAGAAATATGGGGTTAATTGAGTCTACACGTAGCACACCAACTAAAATCATCCCCAGATAGCAGGCAGTTATCACCCAAAGAGCTAGATTAAACACAGCTTGTGAACCGAGTTTGATAGTGAAAGTAGAGATATTATAGAGGCGATCGCCTTCCATATCGGGTATATCTTTAAAGATTGCGATCGCAAAGGTAAACACCAAGATAAATAACGTTAGCACCCACACCACAGGCGGAATCACTTGGCTTTGTTTTAGCACCCAACTATAGTGCAAATACAACCCTAAATTAACAATCGTGCCGCGCACCGAAAAAATGCACAACGCTGCCCAAAATGGAAACTGTTTCAAGCGGATTGGCGGTAAAGAATAAGCAGTACCAATGGCCAAACTAATTGCTACCATGCCAAATAAGAATGGCCCAGTTAGCCACGCCACAACTAGCGCCAAAATCCCAGTCAGAGCAACAATTAATTGCCCCGTCTGTTGAGAAAACTCACCTGATGCCAACGGTAAATGAGGCTTATTAATCTTGTCAATATCAACATCTTCTAATTGATTCAGCCCCACAATGTAGACATTGCCACACAGGCAAGCAATCCATGCACCTAAAATAGGGAATAGGGAAACAGTACTATTACTAATTGCAACAGCAATAAAATACACACCTAACACACTCAGGCTTGTACCAATAATCGTGTGGGGGCGAGAGAATTTCCAGAAAGCGTATAACCAATGGAAATATGATTGAACGGGTTTGCGTGGCAAAGGGCTGTTTGGAAAACTCTGGCTCATGAGTACCTTAGATTCAGTATCCGGCTTATTTGTTAACCCTGACTTTTCACGGGATTTAGAAAACCTTACTTCTGCTCTCTCCTGTTGTTGAGAGGCTTTTAATTCTCCCGATTCCTTATTAGAGAAGGGGAGTTAGGTTCCGTGTTAATTTTTCCACATGACTTGAGTTGTCAGATTGTTAATCATTGTCACAGAATTTGGTCATTAACAAGAGCCAAAGCTTTAGACGTAGTGTATTTGTAGCAGAGGTAGCGGCAGCTTAAACCTTTGCCACAGCCCGCTCTAATGTTACTCAAGAGAACCAATCTACTTTATGAAAGAGGCTTTATCCCGAAAAACCTAACAATCAACTATGAAAATACCTCTTCCCGATTCTCCTCTGCTACTCTCCATAACGGTACAATCTATCAGAAAAGTAAATGAATAGTTAAATTATGACAGCTAATTTGACATCTAAAGCGACATTTGACTTTGTGAATGTGCTATCCCAAACTGCGGCTGCGTATCAAGCACAGGAAGGCACACCCCCTAGTGCTGAAATATTAGTAAATGCGTTGCTACAAGCAGAAAAATCTACCAAGCAGGAACGGTTAACTTATCCGTTTGAGTCTCTTCGAGGCAAATGGCAACTTTGCTTTGCCACTGGTACTAAGAAAGTCAGAGAGCGTGGCGGAATTGTATTAGGCAAGGGTTTATATGTACCCAAGTTTATCAAAATCCATGTTTCCTTTAATGCCACTTTAGAACAGGATTCAGACAGGGGCGAAATTAATAATCAGGTTGAATTTGGCCCAGTTTTGTTGAACCTTACGGGGCCAGTGAAATATTTCAACAAGAAAAATTTATTGGCGTTTGACTTCAACCGAATTCTTATTAGTCTATTTGGTCGTATTGTTTATGACAGACCAATGGGTTCTGGTATTCAAGTAGAAGATTTCTACAACCAGTCCATAGCTAAACTCCCTTTCTTTGGTTTCTTTTTGGTGACGGAAGATTTTATTGCAGCTCGTGGCCGAGCTGGAGGATTGGCATTTTGGATTCGAGAAACTTAAAGACAGGGGATTTCACATTTGCGCGAACCATCAAACTGGACGACAACTAGACAAAATGCTGTGCATATTTACTACTTGCCCAATGACTGCGATCGCAGGCGCACCAAATCCAGTTTGCTCTACCTCAACTGTATTGAAATTAGACCGATAGCCTCTAATAATTTTAGTAACCTATGCCGGAATTTATATTAAATTCAGCAGAGATTGCAAAGAAAGCAATGGATAGTGTTGATCCATCACTTAGCGATAAATTTATAATGGTCATACGATTTCTTTCGGATAACCCTGCTGCGGCTTCACCGCGAAAGGGTAAAAATCAGCCTATCGTCGGGACAGAAGAATATATTATTGCTAGTGCTACAAATTTCAAAACAGGTCGTGACCCACGAACACCCCTGCCACCTAGTACAATACCGGATGAAATGGTAAGTATCATCCTGAATAAGTATTTTGAAGTTTCGTATGAGGAATTGGGAAAAGCTGAAGAATTGCACCGCCTATCAATGGGGGCTGAGAATATTGTAGGGGATTTGCTAGAAAGGTACGTTACGACAGTTATTGAACCGCATGGATGGATATGGTGTTCTGGTTCTATAGTCAAAGCAGTTGATTTTATATATTTTGATAACAAAAATGTCTGGCAATTGCTACAAGTAAAAAATAGAGATAATACTGAAAACTCTTCTTCTGCCGCTATCCGTAAGGGAACCCCAATAAAAAAATGGTTCCGAACTTTTTCTAAAAAAAAGGGGGACAACTGGGCTAAATTCCCCTCATTGGAAGGAAAAGAAGAGCTTTCAGAAGAAGGCTTCAGATCGTATGTCGAAAAATACCTTGCTGCTTTAAGAGAGATAAAGTCCTAACTCTTATACAGTGTATGCTGTTGCTGTAAAAAGCGAACTTTGGATCGGTTTTATCTCTTCTAACGACTCACTAATTTTAGCTTCCCATAAAACATCATCGTTACCTTTATAACGTGAAAATGGGAAGTTCAAGGGGGGATGTTTTATCTTACCACTCATGTGTGCAAGGATCGCTTTACCTATTGCTTCTCCAAAACCGACAGGTACAGCATTCCCTATCTGCCGATATTGCTCGATGAGGGAACCACATACGACCCAACTGTCTGGAAATTGCTGAATACGTTTATATTCCTGAATACTTAACGGGCGCAGATGTTCTGGGTGACAGATATCCGTTGCTGGCATGGCTGGAGATGTCACTAAAGTACAGCTTGGTCTATCCCATGACAAGCGTCTAAAGAAACCAGTTTTCCCTCCACCTGAGTAATAGGATTTACCTAATGCTTCTTTCTGCAATTCTTCAGGTAGATGTTTCCAGTATTGACCCTCTTTTAACATTCTGTAATACTTTAGCCTCCCTTCTGGGAAATCGATATACTCTGCCTCACTTTGGCTTAAATCTGCAATAGATTCACGTAGGGTTATCCACCGATCAAGACCAAAATCACCATTTTCTGAATGTGTGGGGTATAAATAAGGAACCTTTTTCTCTCCACGATGGCAGATCATGACCACTCTTTCCCTAATTTGGGGGACACCATAATTTGCCGTGTTGTATAAGTTAAAACTGATACTGTAACCACCTTTACGAAGTTTATTCACAATATATTTCAAAGCACCACCTGGCATTTCTTCTCTGGATAAGGGAACACAGCCGCTTCCTCTTTCTGAGTGAGGGCGGTGCAGTAATGGTGCTGAAAGAAAACCTCTTACATTCTCGATGACAGCGTATTTTGGGCTTATTTCTAAGATAAGTTCAATGTACTTTAAGAATATATTGCCCCTCTCATCTTTGAAACCACGCCTTGCCCCTGCTGTGGAAAAAGCTTGGCAGGGTGGCCCGCCTAACATAATATCTACATCTTCTTTGGCTAGTTTGGCATGAACCAGGATATCCTGAGCAGTGTAAGACGCTATATTCCCCAAAAGTGCAATATCTGGCTTGTTTGCAACTATGGTCTGTCGGCAGTGCTTATCCACCTCACACGCAAGGGAAATTTCGATACCTGCTTTCTCAAAACCAAGATCCAGTCCCATAGCGCCTGAGAAAAAAGAAATGGCTTTAACTGCTTGGTGATGATTTTCCTTGCTCGTCCTATCTACAGGATAATTTCCCTTGATCCGGTTAATGTAATCTTCAACTGCCTCCGGCTCCATAACCCACACTTTCCCTACCTGCTGTCCCTTGATATCCCCACTACGCAATAGAGTACGAACCCTTTGCTCAGAAATACCTATTTTTGAAGCTGCTTCCTTTGTGGACAAATAGGGACAGTTTTTCATTTCGCACTCGAAACTTTTTTAAACCATAGATACCATTATCAAGCGGTTATGTCAACCGCTATTAAGTATAGAGATAAGTATTCGCAAAACCGACCGTTTGCGAGAATGATTTTATGTGCAGGTCAAATGTTGGACAACCTTCAAACTAACCATCAAACTAGACGACAACTAGACAAAATACTGTGCATATTTACTACTTGCCCAATGACTGCGATCGCAGGCGCACCAAATCCAGTTTGCTCTACCTGCTCTACAATTGTTTCTATAGTCCCAATCAATTCTTCTTGTTCTGGGCGCGTACCCCAGCGCACCAAAGCAATAGGTGTTTCTAAATTCAACCCAGCTGCACTTAACTGTTCCACAATATAAGGCAGATTGTGGATTCCCATATAAATTACAATGGTTTCGGAACCGTGCGCGATCGCATTCCAATCCACCTTCGGTCTATACTTACCCGCCGCTTCGTGACCAGTCACAAATGTAACTGAAGAACTATATAGCCGATGAGTTAATGGGATACCTGCATAAGCTGCGGCTGCAATACCCGATGTAATACCAGGCACAACTTCCGTTGGTATCCCAGCGTTGACTAATTCTTCCATCTCTTCGCCACCGCGACCAAAAATAAAAGGATCGCCACCCTTTAAGCGCACCACAATTGCATGATCCTGCGCTTTCTCAATCAGCAATTGAGTTGTTTCTTCTTGGAAGAGCGAATGTTTCCCCCTGCGCTTACCAGCGTTAATTTGCTCGGCTTGGGGATTAATCATTGCCAGAATTGCCGGACTCACTAAAGCATCATAGACAACTACATCTGCACATTCCAATAAACCTTTTGCCTTCAAGGTAATTAGTCCTGGATCTCCTGGCCCCGCACCTACTAAATAAACCTTTCCCAAATACTTATTCTCCTGTTTTTCTGTGCGGTTCATCTATCTGTTAAATCCCAAATTAGTTCGGCTAATTCTGCACTTGCTCCCAGTGGTTCTGCCAATTGGAAATTCACCGCAGGAAATTGTAATTTTAGCTCCTCTATTGAGGCCGCGATCGCATCGGTTATTCCACCTGCGAATAAAAAGTATGGCAAAATTGCAATTTCTTTATAACCAGCAGCTACCAACTCTTTCACTCGTGATTCTAAACTAGGAGGATTAGCCCAATAAGCAGCTACTATTCCTAAACTCGCTGCCATTGCTTCCACAGTTTCTTTAGAACCTGGGCGACGGCTACCATGAGCTAAGAGAATCCATGCTTCTGTTTTTATAGCAGCTATTTGTTTTGCCAGCAATTTATCTAAATTGGGATGAGAGCCTAAGTATGGTTGCAACTCAATCATGATATCTTGACCAATAGCCTGTTGTGCTAGTGCTACTTCGCCAGGGATATCTGTCATTACATGGACTCCCGGCAGCAGAAATAACGGTACAATTTTGAGGCGATTCTGGTTTTGAGATGGTTGGCGCTCACAAAAAGCCCTATTCGCAAATTCTTGAATCTGCTGGTGTAAAGGCTGAGGATTCATTTCCAAAGCAGCTATACCAACCTGATGTACACTATTTAATGCGTTGTGGTTTTCTGACAATTTGTTATGTACCAGCTTTGCTAGTTGTTGCATGGCAATTTCTGGGCGGCGATCGCGGCTTCCGTGAGATACTAGCAGATAGGCAGATGACATCGGCAAAGCTTGAACTCTCAGTGACTAATTATCATATCTTACTTAATATTAAGCTGGTGGTAATAAGTACTGTTGTGATTATTGAAACTATTATCAATTAATAAATAGAAGTATTTTTAATTACTTTTATCGGGAACTCCAAAAATTAAATTACTCAATTCCTACATCCAAGACAACTATCAGCTTCTGCTTCCCCTGCTCCCTCATCTTCCCCTGCTTCCTCTGCTCCTTACCTTATTGTTTCTCAGCAGTGTAAGTATAAAATTGATCAAAAGCTCCCACCGTTTCAAATTTGTAAGAAGGTATCCAAGAGTTTATTTTTAAATCTGTACGGTAAATGCTAAAAATAATATAATTTTGTCTTTCTGTAGTCCTGGCAATAATTTCTTGGATTTGCGGGTTAGCCGAGTCAACCAACTTATCACAATTAAAACGAATTAAATTTTCTATAATATTGGTAGTTTTTTTGCATACATCGGTTTTTAAGTATTCTGTCAGCCGTTGCACTGCATATTCTTCATACTCAACCTGACTGGGATTGGTGTTCGCCATTGTCATACCCAAGGCGGCGAGTCCTGCTGCTGCACCAGTATATGCAATGATCGTTAAGGGTTTCATATTTGCCAAAAATTCATTATAATTGTTAGATTTCAGAGACTCTAAATCAACTAAGTCCGTTCCTTAAATAAAAACCCTTGATCGCTTGCCAAATTATTGCTATAATCAAAACTGTTGAATGGCGAGCGTAGCCAAGTGGTTAAGGCAGTGGTTTGTGGTACCACCATTCGTGGGTTCAATTCCCATCGTTCGCCCTAAATAATTTCATATTAATATTTATACTCCTGTAAAAGGTAGGTTGTGTGGTGTTAACACTCATAACCATCACTTTAACAAGGATCTGTCATTTATAGCTTTATAGACTTGGAAAGATTGTAAGGCGACTATAATTCATTAGCTTATCTTATAAAAAATGATGTACGTAAGCAACATCTGTCGTTAGGATAAGACAGGGGGCAGAAGGCAAGAGGGTTTTAGCCTCGTTTCAGCCGATCGAACGAGTCCTCAATCCCTACTGCTCGATTACTTTGGCGAAGCATGAGCGAGGGAATGGATGCTGAATTTTCAAACCTTATTTGAATCGATACCGGGATTGTATATCGTCTACTCACTCGACTTTGTGATTGTCGCGGGAAGTGATGCTTACTTCCGGGCAACGAAGACAAAACGAGAAGAGGTCGTTGGTCGTCATCTATTCGAGGTTTTTCCAGACAATCCCGACGATCCGAATGCAAACGGCGTTCAGAATTTACGTGCCTCGTTGTCTAATGTAATCAAGCATCGCCTGCCTCACACGATGGCAGTGCAGAAGTATGACATTCGCCGCCCGGAATCAGAAGGGAGTGGCTTTGAAGAGCGGTACTGGATGGTAACTAACTCGCCAGTCTTTGGTGAAAACGGTGAGATGACGCACATTATTCACCGAGCCGAAGATGTTACCGAGTTGCTGCGGGTGCAGCAGCAGCAAAATGAACAGCATCAACTCAATCAATCACTCCAAACTCGTAGCGAGCAGATGGAGATGGAAATATATGCCAGAGCGCAGGAGTTAAAGCAGGTCAACGAACAACTGCAAGTCAGTGAACAGCAGCTTCAACTCATCCTTAAGACCAACAAACTCGGCTCCTGGCAATTTGATCTCAAAACAGAGGTTCTGTCTACTTCTGACCAGTGCAAAGTCAACTATGGTTTACCCATTGAGGCTGATTTCTCGCACCAAGTTCTGATGGAGCGGATTCATCCAGAGGATCGGACTTGGGTGCAAGCGGCAATTCAAGACTCGATTACCAACCGCACCGATTACAATGTGGAGTACCGCACCCTTTGGAACGATCGCAGCACGCACTGGGTACTCGTTCGGGGTTGTGTAATTGACGATGAGGCGGGCAATCCTGAGCGGATGATCGGGATTTCACTCGATATTAGCGATCGCAAAATTGCCGAAGCTGACCTACGGGAAGCCCATGTGCAATGGGAGTCCGCTTTAGCGGCAGGAGCGATTTACACATGGCGGTGGAAGATTCCCGATAATCTGGTGACCGTGAATGCAGCCTTTGCTCACTTGTTTGGCGTTGACTCAGCAAAGGCGACGACCGGCTTACCAATTGAACTATTTATACAGGCGATACACGAAGAAGACCGCCCACGAGTAGTTGCAGCCATTAACCAAGCGATTGAAACTGGCGAAGAATACATAAGTGAGTACCGCATTTATACGGCGATGAGCGAGGAGCGCTGGGTTGCGGCACGCGGTCGCGTTGAATATGCTGCTGATGGCAAAGCGATCACTTTTCCTGGGGCACTGGCAGACATCACTGAACGCAAACAAGCCGAATCCGCTTGGCAACAGATTTCTGCCGAACTCGAACGACAACTGCGAAAGTTCGATGCGCTCGCCTCTTCTGTACCCGATTTTATTTATACATTCGATCTGTTTGGACGGTTCACTTACATCAATCAGCCATTGCTTGACCTCTTACAGAAAACATCGGCCCAAGTCCTCGGCAAAAACTTTTTTGACCTGGATTATCCAACCGATTTAGCAACCCGACTTCAAAATCAGATTCAGCAAGTCATCAAGACGGGTCAACCGCTCAAAGATGAAACGCCGTACACAAGTGCATTAGGCACGCGGGCTTATGAATACATTTTCGTCCCGCTTTTGGGCATAAATGGCGCAGTAGAAGCGGTGGCAGGTGTGACGCGAGATATTAGCGATCGCAAGCAAATCGAAGCGACTGTGAAAGCCAGCAACGAACGGCTGAAGCTGCTTTCAGAAGTTGCCAACGATCTTTTGCTCAACCAAGATCCCAAGCAGTTTTTAGCCAGTTTGTTTCAAAAGATTTCAACTCATTTGGGACTCGAAGTTTATTTAAATTACTTGTTTGAAGAAGACCAGCAACGCCTTCAGCTAAATACTTATGGGGGCATCTCAGAGGAGATTGCTTTATCTGTTAAATTTTTGCAGTTAGGGCAAGGGGTGTGTGGTTATGCGGTGCAACATCGCCAACCCGCTGTTGTTGAAAATGCGCTCTTAACAAACAATTCCTTCGCCATTCCAGTTCAGTCAATTGGTATCAGAGCTTATGCAAGTCATCCACTGATTGTGGGCGATGCCTGCGGCGGGCAAGGCCAACGCGTCTTGGGCACTCTGGGACTAGGAACTCGTCAGCGCGATCGCTTTACCCGTGACGAACTTGACCTCATGGAAACAGTTGCCAATCAAGTCGCTGCTGCCTTAGAACGATCGCACTTGGTTGCAGAGCTACAGGCACGCGCTGAAGCATTAGATCAAACTAATCGCATTAAAGATGAGTTCCTGGCGGTTCTTTCCCATGAACTGAGAACGCCCATGAATCCAATTCTGGGTTGGTCAAAGCTGTTGCAGCAGGGAAAGCTAAATGCAGAAAAAACGAATATTGCGATCGCCACGATCAAGCGCAACGCCCAGCTTCAGGTGCAACTGATCGATGACTTGCTAGACATTTCCCGGATTCTGCAAGGCAAAATGAGCTTATCAACCTTACCCATTGACCTGAATACAGTGATTCGGGCGGCGCTGGAAACGGTTCGGCTAGCCGCAGAAGCCAAGTCAATCCAAATTCAGATGATCGTCTCACCTGTTCTAGGAGTGGTAGTCGGGGATGCAGGGCGATTGCAGCAGGTCGTGTGGAATCTGCTGTCGAATGCCATTAAGTTTACTCCTATTGGGGGGCAAGTCACGATTGCGCTATCCCAAGTTGAAAATCATGCCCAAATTCAAATCACTGATACCGGAAAAGGAATTAGTGCCGATTTTCTGCCCTACGTGTTTGAACATTTCCGGCAAGAAGATAGCGCAACCACCCGCAAATTTGGCGGGCTAGGGTTGGGACTGGCGATTGTACGCCAAATTGTGGAAATGCACGGTGGAACAGTCACAGTAGACACTCCAGGTGTTGAGCTAGGAGCAATATTCACAGTTCAAATTCCGCTTGCACCTCAATTAACTGAAGCACCAATCTTAAAACAATCACCCGTTAAGGAGAGTGATTTGAGCGGCATTCACATTTTAGTCGTCGATGATGAAACGGACTCGCGGGAGTTCATCGCTTTTGTTTTAGAGCAACATGGCGCGATCGTCACTGCTGTTGCATCTGGGGCTGATGCACTACAAGCATTTACTCAATCCATTCCCAAGCTCATCATCAGTGACATTGGGATGCCAGAGATGGATGGTTATATGCTGATCCGGCAAATTCGCGCCCTTCCACCTCAGCAAGGGGGAAAAATTCCCGCTATTGCCTTAACAGCTTATGCCGGAGAACTCGATCAACTGCAAGCGATCGCCGCCGGATTTCAACGTCACGTTGCCAAACCCATTGATCCAGAAGTTTTGGTGGCGATCGCCGTCGAAATGTAGACTTGTATGCTCTTCCCTTAAATGATATTCTAAAAATTAGATCAAGCAGTTGAGGGCGTGACAAGTTGTGCCCAAATTGTTATAGAGTTACTTAATAACATCTATCAAAAGAAATAAAAATTGTATACCTTTAGTTAGAGCAAAAAATACTGAGTCATAGATACTTTAGGTAAAGAAGAACACGGTTTAAGTGCCTGCTGAAAAGTTGATAATTGTAGGTACACAGATAAATACAATTTATCTGTGTTATTTCGTGTTTATATATGGTCTAACAAAAGGTAGTGGCTTATTTGCCTTGCCTTGAAAGTCAACAATGCAAACATCGTCATCTAATGGAGTTGCCATGTCTGAATTGCTTCAAGCAGTCTTAGATAGTGAAGAAAAAAGTGATTTGCGTTCCTTTCTTAGTGAATTACGCCAACAAGAAAAGAAATACTTGCTGCGGAACGACATACTGAATGTATATAGTGAGTATTGCTCAAAGTCTCAGAAACCCGAGGAATTTTATACTACCTCTGAGTTAGGCAAACTGATTTACTATACTCAAGAAATTATTCAGGAGGACTCAAACTTTTGTTTCATTATCCGTTCTAAGATTGCCAGCCAAGAAGTTTATTGGTTGACATCAGACTTAAGCATTGAGGCGATGACTGTGCAGGATTTGCTCGATCTGCGCGATCGCTTGGTGAACAAATATCATCCCAACGAGGGCGACCTGCTAGAATTGGACTTCGGCCCCTTTTATGACTACACCCCAGTCATCCGCGACCCCAAAAATATTGGTAAGGGGGTACAATTTCTCAACCGCTATCTATCCAGCAAAATATTTCAAGACTCCAAACAATTGCTAGATAGCTTATTGAATTTTTTGCGCCTGCACCACTACAACGGTGTGCAACTGCTGCTTAACGATCGCATTCAATCACAGCAGCAACTTTCCGAGCAAGTTAAGAAAGCGATCGGTTTTGTTAGTAATCGCCCCGAAGAGGAACCTTACGAACAATTCCGCTTCCAATTGCAGTCAATGGGTTTTGAACCAGGTTGGGGTAACACCGCAGCGCGAGTCCGGGAAACTTTAAGTATTCTCGATGAATTGATTGATTCTGCCGATCCTCTGACCCTAGAAGCCTTTATTTCTCGTGTCCCGATGATTTTTAGAATCGTTTTGGTGTCAGCTCACGGTTGGTTTGGACAAGAGGGAGTGTTGGGTCGTCCTGATACCGGCGGTCAGGTAGTTTACGTACTTGACCAGGCAAAGAGCCTAGAGAAGCAGCTACAAGAAGATGTTCTGCTTGCGGGTTTAGAGAAATTGAATGTTGAGCCAAAGGTGATTATTCTCACCCGCTTGATTCCCAATAGTGATGGCACCCTTTGTAATCAACGGCTAGAAAAAGTCCTTGGTACCGAAAATGCCTGGATTTTGCGAGTGCCTTTACGGGAATTTAATCCCAACATGACTCAAAACTGGATTTCCCGGTTTGAGTTTTGGCCTTATCTAGAAACTTTTGCCATTGATTCAGAAAGAGAACTACGAGCAGAATTTCACGGCACACCTGACTTAATAGTTGGAAACTATACTGATGGAAATTTAGTAGCATTCTTGCTGGCGCGACGGCTGAAAGTTACCCAATGCAATGTTGCCCATGCTTTAGAAAAATCTAAATACTTATTCAGTAACCTCTACTGGCAAGAATTAGAGGATAAATATCATTTTTCATTACAATTCACAGCTGACTTGATTGCAATGAATGCTGCTAATTTTGTGATCAGTAGCACCTACCAAGAAATTGTGGGAACACCAGATAGTGTGGGACAGTACGAGTCTTATAAGTGCTTCACCATGCCAGAGTTATATCATGTGACTAATGGCATTGAATTATTTAGTCCCAAATTTAATGTCGTACCGCCTGGAGTAAACGAAAATAATTACTTCCCCTACACCCGGACTAAAGACCGAGTAGAGAGCGATCGCCAACGCCTTGCAGAAACACTCTTTACTCTAGAAGACCCCACGCAAATCTTTGGCAAACTCGACGATCCTAACAAGCGCCCTCTCTTCTCAATGGCGCGTCTTGACCACATCAAAAACCTCACAGGTTTAGCTGAATGTTATGGTCAAAGTAAAGAATTACAAGAGCATTGCAATTTAATTTTAGTGGCGGGTAAATTGCGCGTCGAAGAATCAGGCGACAACGAAGAACGTGACGAAATTATCAAACTTTACCAAATCATTGAGGAATACAATCTTCACGGCAAGATTCGTTGGTTGGGTGTGCGCCTGACTAAAACTGATTCTGGTGAAATTTACCGAGTCATTGCCGATCATCAAGGGATTTTTGTACAACCAGCTTTATTTGAAGCTTTTGGTTTGACAATTTTAGAGTCGATGGTTTCAGGATTACCGACTTTTGCTACACAGTTTGGTGGGCCACTGGAGATTATTCAAGATAAGGTTAATGGCTTTTTGATTAACCCTACAAATTTAGACGAGACAGCCACAAAAATTGTGGATTTTCTCACTAAATGCGAACAAAATCCTAATTATTGGAATGAAATTTCGCAGCGAGGAATTGATCGAGTTTATAGCACCTATACTTGGAAAATTCATACTAGCAAGCTGTTATCATTAGCACGGATTTATGGCTTCTGGAACTTTAACTCGAAGGAGAATCGGGAAGATTTATTACGTTATCTTGAGGCTTTGTTCTATTTAATTTACAAGCCAAGAGCGCAACAGCTATTAGAGCAGCATAAATACCGTTAGTTTGTTATTTGTCATTTGTCATTAGCTAAAGACTAAAGACAAATGACTAAATTGTTAACGCCCGCCAAGTTCGTTGACCAACTACTCCATCTGTTGCTAAATTCTGCTGATTTTGAAAGGCTTTGACAGCAGTTTCTGTCAGTGCGCCGTAAATTCCATCCACTCTAACGGCATAACCGTTAGATACTAACAACCGTTGTAAGGCTCTGACAGCAACACCAGAGCTACCGAAAGAAAGAGTCGGCATAGGTTGACTACTAAACTTTTGAAACTGTCCTGTAGCCTTTGTACGGACTTTATCTTCAGACTGGGGATACTTATTAGACTTACCTAAGTTAGAAGAACCTAGTTTCGGATTCTTTTTGCTGATTTTCTTAAGTATATGTTTTTTTTCTGGTGCGATCGCACAGGAATAAGCCTGAGAAATCCAATCCGTCTGCATGAATTCAGGTGGTGTGACTTGAGCAGTTATTTCTAACTGACTCTGTTTTGATTGGTTTACGTCATTCTCCATCTGAACTAATTGCTGCTGTGGCAAATTGGCTCCAGATGCTTGTCTTATTGTTAACACGCTCGTCATCATCAGGCCAATTTCAGTCATTGTAGTTCATTTCACTTCAACCAATATTTCTTTTAACCAACAACATTGCTAATGTGCAATATAGTGCATACTGACCAATAAAAAGTCATGTAATAATTTTTCATATAATATTTTCATGAGCATATTTGCTCACCTCCTTTTCCATCTAATCAGATTAACATGATTAGTTTTGTGCTTTTTTTATCTTTAATCAAACCATGAACTTGGAAAATATGGTATCTAAATCAACGGTTTAGACAATAACATACTATACGATCATCTGGGAATATCATCAAACAAATTTGCCTACTTATCTTGAATCTACCTTGATATGCTGATGTAGCTTTTCTCATATTTATACTGCCAGTAAAAATACTACTGGATTCATGAGTCATTTTTTAAGTATTGATTTATCCAACATTTGGCAATAATTATAAACTCTTAATTCTAAACAATTTCTTTTCCCTCAAAGGGGCTATAAACCTTTTATCAATTACTGTTATTTTGTAAGATACATGCCAATCTTCACAGTATTATCTGGTTTTATCGGCTTTGCTTTAGGAGTATTCAGGGAAAATTTATAAATATTTGCTTTGTCGTATTCTTGGAAAGCCCATACTTTGACCTGAATAAAATAAAACCGTACAACGTTGTTGCACAGTCTTGAATTTTAACTAGAATTTAGATTACTACATGACAAAATTACACAGTAGGATTGGACATTATGTCTGTGCAATTCTTTTACCCAACCTGTGTTAATTTTTGTTAAAATTTTAAATATTGAAAAAGAAGCACCTTAATAAAAAGTGCGTAGACGTAGCCCCTTAGAGATATCGCTTAATACACCCAGTTGTAGATACTGAAATTTTTACCTTTTCTCATCTCGCCACAAAGCAATACCGCCTAACAAACCAGCGACATTAGGGATGAGTTTTACATTTAACGGTAGCTGTAAATTCACTCTCACAGCTTCACCGCCGCCAATGTAAAGGCAATCATAATTGAACAGATGTTGCAAGGATGCGATCGCTTTTTCTAAACGCTTATTCCATCTTTTCTCACCAATTTTTTCTAACTCTGCACGCCCCAACTGCTGCTCGAAAGTTTCTCCTTTACGAAACGGGTGATGTCCCATTTCCATATTCGGCACTAGCTTACCATCTACAAATAAAGCTGAACCAAACCCCGTACCCAGAGTAATCACCAATTCCACACCTTTACCTGCGATCGCACCAAACCCCTGCATGTCTGCATCATTAATTACCCGTACAGGCTTGTTTAAGTGTTTTAATAATGCTGTTTCCAAATCAAATCCGATCCAATCTGGATGTAGGTTTACCGCAGTTTCCGTGACTCCACTCCGCACCACACCGGGAAAACCGACTGAAACGCGATGAAATTCACCTTGAGCGGCTGCTAACACAACAATTGCATTAATTACAACCTCTGGTGTAGCAGGTTGGGGTGTATCTAAACGCGCTCTTTCGGTTACAGGATTCCCCGTAATATCCAAAACCATAGCCTTAACGCCACTACCGCCAATATCAACCGATAGGGTGCGAATCGATCCATTTTCGTTAACCATTGATTTACATCCTTCTTACTGCTTGTTGCCTAGTTATTATCCTCTGCTGCATCTTAATAATATCTGGATATTTGGAGAGTCTTTATATTGGTGGGAAGTGGGGAGGTAGGGGGAGAATAACCAATGACTAATGTCTAATAGATTTGCTAATGTAAGAATAATGGAAATAGTACAGGCGTAGCTGTTTAAAATCTATCGGGCAGCAAATTTCTATTAAAAGGAATATAAGAGAAAGAATTATGACAACATTTGAACCAAAGAGTCTCCGCTTTTATAGCCAAGATGATGTTCAACAAATTTTACAATTAGCGATCGCTCGTCAAGCTGACGATAAAGATACAGAATTTTCTTATGAGCAGATATTAGAAATTGCTGCTGAGTTAGAAATTTTACCTGAGTCTTTAAAGTTAGCAGAACGCGATTGGGTAATACAACAGGGACAAGTTCAACGCCGAAAGGCTTTTGACGCTTACCGCATCAGAAGATTTCAGAAGCGGCTAGGGAATTATGCAATTTTCAATGGCTTTTTTATACTCCTAAATTTAATCACTGGTGGCGGAATTTCTTGGTCGCTGTACATTTTGCTATTCTGCGGATTGCCTGTAGGACTGGATGTCTGGAATACCTTTCAAATGAAAGACGAAGAGTATGAAATGGCCTTCCAGAAATGGAATCGTAAGCATGAGATTAAGAAAACCATCAGTACAGTTTTGAATAAGTGGTTTAAGGCATTACAGGCTTAATAGATTTGCTTGGCTTTAGCTTACCCTCACCCAGAAGCAAGCTACGCACAGCATTTAGTAAACCAGCTCGTCGTAAACATCACTAATTCAAAAAAATACCCCGCAGGAGAATTCGGGGTAACATTTAGCGCAATATTGGTTCTGTAATACCACTGAAAGTTAATTTGAATAAACACAGCACTTATTAGGATTAAAATTGATGTTATATCATGTCCGTGTAATTAGTTATGCTAACCACAGTCATTACACCCCACCCCCAACCCCTCCCCGCTTGCTCTTAGGGTAGACAAAGCGTAGCTTTGGCGGGGTGGGGTTCTTCGGGTTTAATAAGCAATCAAGCGGACATGATATTATTTGATTGCCTGAAGTATTCTTTCTATCTTTCTACGGATATGACACTCTATCAATAGTGTGAAAGTTGTAATACTTGTAATAATTCTAATTCTGGGATTGCTGTTATTTAATATGATTTTTTATCAACCTTTACCTGTCCCAAAACTAATTTATTTGTACTTGCCCAAGCACTTACTATTTGAATTGTACTTTGGTTAGTACTCTGATCATAAGAACCACATAAAGTTTTTCCGTCAATTGCAATTACTTCCCCAGCCGTGATTCTCTGTATTGATTTCATCCAGTTGAAAAAAACACTCTTGAAATTCAAAGTAACCTGACTTTTTTTTACGATCTTCTGAGCAGAGTGAGCGCTGACTAATGTGTTCTAGCTGTGATATAGTCTGCGATCGCCATTAGAGGTTGTGCTTTATCTCCAAAATCAACAAGTTCAGCTTTGGCTAGGTCAACTAATTCTTGGCTCTTGCGTTTTGATTCCTCAATACCCCATAAACTGGGATACGTTACTTTCTGTGCCTTTTGGTCTTTGCCTGGGGTTTTACCGAGTTCTTCTTGTGTCCCAATTACATCCAAAACATCATCAACAATTTGAAAAGCTAGACCAATGTAGGAAGCATAACAAGAAAGCTTTTGCACGATTTCGTTGTCAGCTTTCGCTAGCATTGCACCTGAGAGAATGGAAGCTTCTAACAAAGCTCCTGTTTTGTGAGCATGAATAAAGTTGAGGGTTTCGATGTCAATATTCTGCAATCCCTCAGATTGTAAATCAACAACTTGACCGCCAACCAGACCTGTTGCTGCTACTGCATGAGCCAACTTAGCAACAACCTGCAATAACTGCTGGGCAGCAACTCCTTTGGTTTGAAGCACAAGAAACTCAAAAGCGTAGGCTAAAAGCGCATCACCAGCTAGAACGGCAATGTTTTCGCCATAAATTTTATGGTTAGTTAACTTGCCGCGTCGATAGTCATCATTATCCATTGTGGGTAAATCGTCATGGATCAAAGAAAAGGTGTGAATCATTTCCAGCGTACAAGCAGTAGGCATCGCCATCTCGACTGTGCCTCCAACCAGTTCACAACAGGCAAGACATAGAATCGGGCGTAGACGCTTTCCTCCAGCCAGCAGAGAATAGCGCATGGATTCGTAGAGTATTTCTGGATAGACTACAGTGATCGATTGTTCAAGCGCTGCTTCAACTTGCGATCGCCGTTCTGATAAATAAGCTTTAAGGTCAAAGCTAGTTTTTTTAACAGATGACCATTCAAAGACTTGAGTATTCGCCATAAATAATTCATTTTTAAGATTACAGTACTACACCTAACCGATAAAAGCTGGTTGGAGGGAACTATCAAACAACATTCTGCTTATTTCAAAGACAGCAATTTGTCACGACGACATTTAATTTAATCACTGTAAAAAAAGTCAGGTTTATCCTTACCTCAGCGCCCAATTTCGACATCTTCCAGGATGCCAAGTGCATCGGGAATGAGTATAACTGCACTGTAGTAGGCAGTGACAAGATAAGAAACGATCGCTTTTTCGTTGATACCCGAAAACCGCACAGACAAACTGGGTTGGTATTCATCAGGGATACCCGTTTTGTGTAGACCTATCACCCCTTGGTTTTCTTCTCCAGTCCGGAATATCAAAATAGAGCTAGTGCCCTCTTTAGTGATCGGAATTTTGTTACAAGGAAAAATCGGATAGTTGCGCCATGCAGGTACAATCTTTCCGTTGACTTCCGTGCTTGGAGAATAGATTCCACGACGGTTACACTCCCGGCTAAAAGCAGCGATCGCGCGAGGGTGAGCTAGGAAAAAATGGGATTTGCGCCGCCGAGAAAGCAATTCATCAAAATCATCTGGAGTCGGTGGCCCGGTGCGGGTAAAGATGCGTTGCTTAAGATCGGCATTGTGCAACAATCCAAAATCAGGATTATTCAGCATTTCGTATTCTTGCCGTTCCCGCAAAGCTTCGATAGTCAGCCGTAATTGTTGCTCCGTCTGGTTCATGGGTTCGTTGTAGAGGTCAGCAACTCGTGTATTCACCCGTAAAATAGTTTGAGCGAGGCTTAACTCATATTCCCGTGGTTTCAAGTCGTAATCAACAAATGTCCTGGGTAACTCAGTTTCCTGACTATGACCCGCAGTCATGGCGATCGCCGCTTGATTATGCCTATCTTGAGGTTTGCTCAATATAGCTCTAAAGCGATCAACCTGAGCCTGAAGCGTTGCAGACTGGTTCATCAACTCCCGAAACGCCTGTACTGGCAAAGACAAAACTATGCAGCGCGTAACAGATCTCAGGCTAACCTCCCAAGTTTCCTGAGATAGAACTATAGCTTCGCCACCAAAACAATCGCCATCAGCTAAGATATCCCGTAAAGCTTCCGCCTCATATTTGCCTGCCTTCAGCTTATTAACTTTACCATGAGCAATTAATAACACCTGGTCGGCTGGTTGACCTTCCTGTACAATTACCTCACCTGGGGCAAATTCTTGTTGTACAAAGCGGTCTGCTAAAGCGTTGAGTACCTCAATATCCTCAAAACCACGCAGTAAAGATAGTTCACAAAGGGCTTGGGGAATGACCCGCACCTGGGCCCCTGTATTGGTAAAGCTGACCCGTCCGTTACCAACATCATAGGTCAAGCGACGGTTAACCCGATAGGCTCCACCCTTAACTTGCACCCAAGGCAACATCTGTAACAACCACCTGGGGGTAATGCCTTGCATCTGGGGCGGAGTTTTCGTGGTTGTGGCTAAATTCCGCGCCCCTTTTGTGCTTAAGCTCATCTGGAGTTGCCTGTTTTCTTGCTCTAAATCAGGCCTAATCAAAGCATCTGTCATAAAGTTAACGTTTCATGCAACTAAATTTACATTCCTAAGAGAGAGCATCAAAGAGTAAGAGCGAACAACCGTTCGCCCCTACTTTGGAGAGGATATCCGACTACTTAAAGACCAATTTCTACATCTTCAAGAATGCCTAGTGCATCAGGAACAAGAACGGCTGTAGAGTAGTAAGCACTAACTAGGTAAGAAATAACGGCCTTTTCGTTAATACCCATAAAGCGGACAGACAAACTAGGCTGATATTCATCAGGAATGCCAGTTTTATGCAGACCAATGACACCCTGGTTGTTTGCTCCCACACGCATTAACATGATCGAGCTAGTACGCTCTTTTGTAACGGGAATCTTATTGCAAGGATAGATGGGAATACCACGCCAAGAGGGAATTGCACTGTTACCCATAGGAATAGGGTTGGGATAAAGTCCAAGGGCGTTGCATTGCCGACCAAACGCGGCAATGGTGCGGGGATGAGCTAAGAAAAAGCTCGGTTCTTTCCAAACAATGGAGATCAATTCATCAAGATCGTCAGGAGTTGGAGGGCCGCTGCGGGTAAAGATGCGTTGTTTGAGATCGGCATTGTGTAACAGTCCGAAGTCACGATTGTTAACCATTTCGTGTTCTTGGCGTTCCCGTAATGCTTCAATAGTGAGGCGTAATTGTTCCTCAGTCTGATTCATGGGTTCGTTGTAGAGGTCAGCAACCCGCGTATTGATTTGCAAAATGGTTTGAGCGACACTTAACTCATATTCTCGTGGATTGATTTCATAATCTGCAAAAGTCCCAGGTAATACTGCCTCTGCGAGGTGGCCGGAGGTAATATCAATCGAGGCTTCTCCGTATTGGTTTTGGGGTTGGCGCAATTTTGCCCTGAATTGATCCACTTGCGTTTGTAAAGCTTCAGACTGGTTAACCAGGTTTTGAAAAGCTGCTTGAGGCAGGGACAAGATGGTACAACGAGTAATGGCTGTGAGAGTCACATCCCAAGTATCCTGGGCTTCTACTAAAGCGTAGTCGCCAAAATGATCGCCATCGGCTAATACACTCAAAACAACGCGATCGTCATACTTGCCTGCACCAATTTTGTTGACTTTACCATGAGCAATTAGCAATACTCTATCGGCTGGTTGACCTTCTTGGATGATCACATCACCCGCAGCAAATTCTTGTTGTACAAATTGACTAGCTAAGGTGTTTAACACCTCAAAATCTTCAAATCCCCGGAATAAAGGTAACTCAGTGAGTTCTTGCGGAATGACCTGTATCAGGGCCCCTGTATTAGAAAAGCTGACCCGTCCATCTCCAACCCTATATGTTAAGCGGCGGTTGACCTGATAGCTACCCCCCACGGTTTCTACCCAAGGTAGTAGTTTTAAAAGCCACCGTGAGGTAATTCCCTCCATCTGGGGTTGGGTTTTGGTAGTGCCTGCCAATTTCCGCGCCGCTTCGGTCTGCAAAGCCATTGGCAGTTGCTCAATTTGATTTTCTAGGGGAGTGTTTGCTGTATTAGTCATAATGAATCTCCATTGGTAATGTTTGTTGACAAGTTATTTGATTGACCGGAATAGGGACTCAGATTGAGCTAACCTTTCCTTCCTAACAGCGTTCCAATTTTGGTCGCTGAAGTACCTAACCCTGTTGGACTACTCAGTAAGTTCTGCACCACTGGCTGAACATTGGTTTGAGTTGTTTCCTGAGCGACACTTGGTCTAATTTTGGTCGCGCCAGTGCCTAAGCCTATAGGGCCTTGGAGTAACCGCTTTTCTGTCGAGTTATTCCGCAATTCAAATTCCTTATAGCGGTCTACTGCCCTATGCCACTTGAGTACGCCACACATCCACTGTTCCAGTTTCTTGACGTATCCGTACAGTTTCTTACGGGCATTGGTATCCAGGTTGAAATCGTCACACAAGATAGGGAGTTCAGTCGCAACGATATGTTCAAACTGAAGGGCACGAGAGGTCATGAGGTCGTTAACAATGGCGACCGCCTGGGGGATATTGCAGTTAAGGAAATTTTGAACCGCCAGTACACCATTATTAATCTCGCCCTCAAATTCGATTTCTTTCTGATAAGAAAAAATATCGTTTGTCAGACAGGCGAAGTCGGCGGCTGAATTATCGATATTCTGCATGGTTCGGGTGCGGAATATCTCTGGTGGAATCTCATCCCCTTGGGAAAGTCGAGACAGGCTCATGGTTAAATCGGAGCCAAAGGTCTTACGACGCATTTCCACATAGTCTATTGGGTCGGGAATGCGATTTTGGATTTGGTTAGCTAGTTCCCATAACCAACTTTCCGTCATATCCTCGATCGCCCGGCGGAACTGGCGACGAGCATTAGCTGTCATTGGCCCAGCTGTCCGCGCCCAAATATCCGCTAAACCCCTTTCGACTGGGTTTGTTGCTTCAGGAATAGAATCTCCATCAAGAGGCATAAACGCTGATAGCCGAGCATTGAAAACTTTTGCCCCTGCCATGTTGCGGTTATAGCCGTACAGTGCAGGGAAGTAATCATCGGCATAGGTTCCCCAAACCAGCCAACAAGCTGTGATATTCAACTCAGGACTAGATCCATTGGGATGAATATAGGCACCGCATAAAGCTACGTCAGCCACATCGAATTTATGGTCATCCCAGATGTAAATACCTGGCATCCCTGGCAGTACATCCAACATCCCCATTTGACGCGCCCATTCTTTAGAATGCCGCCGAGCCTCGTCTAGATGGGAATTCAAACTAGTGGAGAAGGGCATATAAAACTCCGGCAGGGTTACTGGCCCTACAGGCTGATAAGGAACATGGGTGAAGCTTTTGAACCGTTTTAGTCCCAAACTATCGGATAAAGCTCCCAGACGGGCTGCCGATGTGCCTAATCCAGTGGGGCCGCCTAAAAACCAGCTTGCTGTTGAAGATTTGTCCGATGTCTGGTTCATATAGCGGCTCGATCTCATGTGCCACTCATGACCCCCCGACTGCCAGTCCTGAAGTCCTTTGGCATATAGGACGACTTTCAGACGCTCATCGGGACTCAAACTATATTCCTCGAACAAAGAAGGAAGCTCAGTGACAAAGGTGTTCTCAAACTGTTGCACCCGAGATGTTAGTAAGTCGTTAGTGAGGTTGGCCGCCTCTTGGGTACTTACATCCAGGAATCGTTCTAAAACCAAGATACAGTTAGCATTTTCCCCTTCTTCTTCCACTTCTCTTTGGTAAGAGAAGATGTCATTTCGCAGATGTACCCCATCAGAAAAAGTGTCTTTGAGAACACGCATTGGTCGAGTGGACGCGATCGCAGCCGGAATGTCTGCCCCAACCGCGTGTTCCACTAAGTTAGCTGACCAGGGCGCTCCCCCCACCTTACGGCGCATCTCAATGTACTCAATCGGGTTAGCAACTCGATTTTGGCTGATATTGGCGAGTTCCCACTGAGATTCTTTGAGAAGATTGATCGTACTCTCAGAAAACCGGATTACCCAGTCTTGGGAGGCATTGGGGATGGTGCGATCCCAGAGGTCTACTAGACCCCGTTCTACGGCATTGGTGGGTTCTGGCGGCGTTTCTTGGGGCTGTACAGGCATAAACGCTGGCAGTCCATCGAGGTACTTCTTAGCCCCAGCCATATCTTGGCTACGCTTGTAAAGCTCAAGGAAATGATCGTCGAAGAAAAATACCCAAACATACCAATCAGTTACCAGATTGAGCATGGGTTCATCGGCATCTGGATGGGTATAAGAACACAATAATGCATAGTCATGGGCATCAAACTTGCGCTCATCCCAAATCCCATAGTCTTCTGATCCCTCTACCCCACCCAAAATTCCCATTTCATAAGCCCAGGCTTTAGAATGTACCCGTGCCGCTTCCAGGTTTGGGTTCAGCCGTGCCGGCCAAGGCACATAAAAACTCGGCAACTCAAAAGGTTGCTTGCTAGAAGTCATTGTCCATTTAAACCTATTAGTTTAAGCTCAGTGTCTTGATTGAAGTCGCGTTATAGTGGTTCTAGTTTACGTAAGTTATACATGTAGGGACACGGCACGCCGTGCCTCTACACCTAGCGATATAATGTTGTGCCGTCCCTGAGTAGGAACCGCTATCATTTAACATTCGCTGTTAATCTTGAGTAAGTGAAATTATTTCTAGTAATCGAAAAAATTACAACTTACTCTTGCCAGATATGCACTAAGGATTAAGTTACAGCTTATCAACAGCATTATCAAGAGTTATTATAAAACGTCCTACTTTTCCCACTTTTCCCACTTTTCCATTTAACCAAATCAATACTTTTATAACTAAATATATGTATATTATTTTTTTTAAAAAATACTATTTCTATGAAGTAATTCGGTGGAAAATTTATAGGTATGTAACAAACAGTTAAGTAGAAGAATGAGAGTTAAACCTTGCACGTTGTGTATTGTAGTTTCCTGTTTCTCTTCTAGTTTGGACTCCAGCAATGACGGTATGAAGTTTGCTTCTAAATCTTTCTTTTTTAATGATTATCACTTTCATGCATAGTGAGATTCAATTTCCTGAAAGCCTTATTCGGTTTGAGTCTTGGTGTATTCCACCCTGATTCAGGCTCGTCAATATTTAGATGCGTTTGCCCTGATAATAAGTGCGGGAAAAGCAACAAAAATAGAGCGCCAAAGATATGAAGAAGCAATCTGAGTTCCCTTTCGAGAGGGCGAGGCAAGTCACACTAGAAGAAAGTCAAAAATTCAGAGAAGCAATTGCTGAAGAGTTTGGCATGAAGTTGAGAAAGCGGGGTAGACCACCAAAACATGAAGATGAGAAGTATGAATTAATTTCTCTCAGACTTCACCCAAAAATCTTAGCTTGGGCGAAAGAAGAAGCCCAAAAAAAAGGCATTGGCTATCAAACAGTTATTAATGAGGTACTACTAGAGCGAATTAGCTGATATGCGATCGCCGTCGTAGTTAATAGCGGGAGAGTAGGGATTAGAGGGGCGATCGCTTGCTCACCCGAACCCATTGCGATACCTACGGTGTTCTCGTTGCGATCGCCGTATATGATTAACTTTGGAATTCTATTCCGAAGCGGGGATTGTCATATATGGGTAATGACAAGCCTACTTGCACAGGGGAATAAGATTCAAAGTTTCTGAAAACCTACACTATGGTATTTATTTAAGTTTTTCGTGAGCAGCTAAAATAATTTTTTCGGTTTCTTCCCAACCAATACATTTATCAGTTACAGAAATCCCATATTTTAATTCTTCTTTACCAGTAATTGGTTGACTACCCTCATACAAATGCGATTCCAGCATCATGCCAACTATTGATGTATTACCATCTACTATTTGCTGAATAATATTTTCTAAGACAGCACCTTGTAATTTGTAATCTTTATTGGTATTGCCGTGGCTACAGTCAATAACAATCCTCGGTGGTAAATCTGCTTGTTTTAATTTCTCTTCTACCAGTTTCACATTCGCTGCATCAAAGTTAGGTTGACTACCACCCCTTAAAATTACATGACCGTAGCCATTACCTTTAGTTTGAAAAACGCTAACCTGTCCGTTTTGATTAATTCCGATAAAATTATGGGGATTTCTAGCTGATTGTAAGGCATTCAAAGCTACTTGAATATTACCGTCAGTACCGTTTTTAAAACCCACAGGCATGGAAAGCCCACTTGCCATTTCACGGTGAGTTTGTGATTCGGTCGTGCGTGCCCCAATGGCAGACCAAGTAATTAGTTCACTAATATATTGAGGTATGATTGGATCTAATGCTTCTGTGCCAGCAGGTAATCCTAATTCTGTAATTTTTAATAATAGATCCCGGGCAATTAATAATCCATTTTCTACATGGAAAGAATCATCCATATCTGGATCGTTGATTAACCCTTTCCAGCCTACGGTTGTTCTTGGTTTTTCAAAGTACACTCGCATAATTAATAGCAGCTTATCCTGCACTTGCTCGGCCAATCTTTTCAACCGTTCAGAATATTCGAGTGCTGCTTTTGGGTCGTGGATTGAGCATGGGCCAACAACTATAAACTTCCTGCGATCCTGAAAATCTAGAATCTGTTCTATTTCTTGCCTATATGCTAAAACTCTTTGCTCGGCTAATTGTGTTAAAGGTAATTTTGATTTGATTTCATTAGGAGTTAATAAAATGCGATCGTTCTCAATGTTAACGTTGTCGATAATATTAAATAATTCGTTGTGCATGGGGATGCTCTCGCAATTTTATATACGCACTTCAAATAAAAAGTGTAACACAAACCCATGAAATTTTAATATAGCTGATTTTTTGCTTGACAAATTTATCACTAAATTGTAAGTAGATAAGGTAATAACTGAAAAAGGGGAAATATTTTCCCCCTTTTTTACTATTGGACTACTTACTCAGTAGTATTGTATGTGTATATAATTACTGCCATACAAACACTTTGGCTTCGTATGGCCCCAAGTCAGTTATGATGCCATCGTCACCAGCTTCGACATCATAATTGCCTGTCCACTCATGCCATGTACCAGGGCTAGGAAAGTTAGGAACATGATACTCAGCTAGGAAGTTTTCAGAGAAATTTGCAATTACGACTACACGAGAACCTTCATCATTCCAACGAGTATAAGCTAATACTTTTGCCTCTGGATTTTCGTGGATAAAATCAATATTTTCTGTGTAAAGAGCTTGATTGCTTTTACGCAAGTTTGTTAAGCCTTTGTATGATTCAAATAAACTACGATTTAAATCATTACCTAACAACGTCCAATCGATTTTCGCTGA
This sequence comes from Nostoc sp. CmiVER01, assembly GCF_034531135.2. Lineage (NCBI taxonomy): Bacteria > Bacillati > Cyanobacteriota > Cyanophyceae > Nostocales > Nostocaceae > Nostoc > Nostoc sp. CmiVER01. The sequence continues at coordinate 77,986 of NZ_JAVRBU020000008.1, read as the reverse complement.
TTCGGGTTGTTTAGGTTTATACTCGCCAAATTCTTCTCCCATCCAAATTAAAGGTACGCCAACAGCAGTCATTAGGATGGCTACTCCCAATTTAACCCGCCTAAATGCTTCTTCGTCAAAAATCTCACGGTTTCCTAATTCAACCATGACATGGTTATGGTCGTGGTTGGTGAGGTAATTTACTACATTGGTAGCACCCAAGAAGCCTTGACGCTTGCAGTCAATAACATCTTTGAGACGCTCTAAATCAAATGTATCACCGCAGATATGTTCTAGAATGCAGTGATAAAAACTGTCATGCCAGCAACCATCCATTGGCCCATCTACATTGGTAATGCTGGTAGTTTCAGGAATGTGTTCGGCAACGTTATAAAAAGGCTTCATGCTAGCAGTTTTTTTAGCTTCCTGAACAATCCAGTGCATAAAATCGTAGTTAGCAATTTGCCGCGCAGCATCATAGCGAATCCCATCAAGATGATATTCTGATATCCAAAAACGGATTGTTTCACCAATAAACTTCCGCGCTGGATAAACATCTAATTTATCGTCATAATGTTCATAATTAAACTCAGGGCCCCAGTTATTATCAGGGTCACGAGGTTCATGATGATACCAATAATCGTGGTCAATTTGTGTTAACGGGGCAGATGCTTCTGAGTGGTTATAAATTCCGTCAATAATTACACGAATACCTCTACCATGACACTCATCAATCAAATTTTTTAACTCAGCAGTAGAACCATAACTAGATTCTGTTGCAAAGAAATGGCGGGGGTTATAACCCCAACTATAATCACCAGGATATTCTTTTAGTGGCATCAACTCAATAGCGTTGATTCCTAATTCGCATAAATAATCTAACTTTTCAATGACGTGTTTGTACTTACCTCGTGCATAAGGGTCATCCTCACCACCAGAAAAGTCACCAACATGCAATTCATAAATTACTAATTCGTGGTCAGCAGGTAAAGGTTTATCATCATGTTGCCAAATATAGGTATCGGTAATCCTTTCGCCATTTTTGACCCGGATAACACCATCATCTTTTCCACTCTGTTCATCTATATCAGTTACTTGAGGATCTGTAACATCAACCCATTGTTCTGGTTCAAAAAACCATGAATTTGACTGGACACGGAATTTATATTTATAAACGCCGTCTTCTAGTTCAACACTTGTACGAAAATAACCATCATCACCTCTCTCCATTGGAATTTCCTGCCAATCAGAAAAAGAACCAATTAATGCAGCTCCTTTGTTATAAGGTGCAAATAAACTAAATTCAATTGGCTTTGTCATAGAAATGTTTGTAATATCAATGGTTGATAAAAGTATTCTCGAATACTTAATTAAATTTACAAATCGCTCTAGAGAAATAATTATGTAAATAGTGCTTCTGTCTTGAGGATGAATTTATAAATATTTTATAAAAATAGTCACTTGTTGTCTATTTTCAACTGTTTTTAGAATTTGTTTTTTAAATAATATCCAGATTATATTTAGTACACTTGCTATTTAGAATATTTTATTTTAAAAACTTTTATTAAGTTGTTAATTAGCAGATATTAAGTAAAACAAAAATGGTTATTGCTAAATATCTGCTGTATAAGATTACTCAATTTTATCGTTAGTTTGTTGTAGATAACTTAATAACCAACCTGCTGCTGTCGCCCTGCGAGTTTGCCGAGGCCCAAATTGCCCAATTTTGTAACCTTTGAAACCTAGTTTTTCTTTGAGCAGTTGTTTATTTTCAACAGGAATTGAACGAGTCAACTTGACTGTTGCAGGGCGAGATTCAATAAAATTTGGTGGTTGGGGGTAATCATCTAGCCATTCTGGTGCAACTAGGCTAGTGTCCCATTGTGCAGTTGAGGAATCATAGCGATAGCCTAAATAATGCCATAGCAACTCGTTGACTGTGGCATCATCAAGTTTTTCATCAATAATTGCCCAAATTGTTTCTGTGTTGAGTGGTGGCAAGTTAGACATAAGCAATTTAAAATTTCAAGTTGAAAAACTGACTACTGATTAATTAAATTCACTGTATACACAAACTAGGTAGACTGGAAATCGTAAAGATTATACCAGTCTATGCAGAATTCCACAGCACTGCCAAAGATCATCCGCGCCCATGTATTCATTTCTGGTCGAGTCCAAGGAGTTGGTTATCGGTATTCCACTGTAGATACAGCTAGGCAGTTGGGATTAACCGGCTGGGTGCGAAATCTCCCCGATAATCGAGTAGAGGCAGTCTTTGAAGGGGCGCGAGATGTTGTAGATAACATGGTTCGTTGGTGTCACTCTGGGCCACCTGCTGCTGTAGTTCAAGATGTTGTGGTTGAGTATGAAGAACCGGAAGGGTTGCGGGGATTTGAAGTTAAGCGGGTTGATTAATCATAGGTCATTTGCCTATGGCAACTCCTTCAAGTGTACGCGCAAAATTCCTTGAATTACTTGTTGTACAGCTTCTTTACTCAAACTACCATCTACCCGCACAATTCTTGAGGGATAGGATGCTGCTAACTCTGCGTATCCTTGCTGAACGCGCCGATGAAAAGCGATTGTTTCTTGTTCAATACGGTCTAAACCTATTCCATCTCCTCGTTTACGAGCTAGTCCTACTTCGGCATCGACATCTAGCCAAATAGTTAAATGACTCTCTAAACCAGTAGTGGCAATATGATTAAGCTGATTGATTAAACTCATGTTAAGACCGCGACCATATCCTTGGTAGGCAATGGTAGAGTCAGTGTAGCGATCGCATAAAATATATTTCCCTGCTGTAAGATTTGGTTTGAGTTCTTGTTCTACGTGTTGCGATCGGTCAGCAGCATACAACAAAAGTTCTGTCACTTGTGCAACTGGTTTATCCTCTGACTTTTCTAGTAGCAAGCGGCGAAGATGTAAGCCTAACTCTGTTCCACCTGGTTCACGAGTAACAACCACAGAAATACCCAGACTTTCCAACCACTCAGAACAAAGTTGCATTTGGCTGGTTTTACCACAGCCTTCCACCCCTTCAAATACAATTAATTTGCCACTCATGCTTTTTAAAGTTCGCTGCAATAAACTTGTTCGCTGACGTTTGATCAAGAATAGCGTGGACTGTTACGGGCAGGCGAGACGCCATTAGTGTCAAGTTAAAATGAAATCACTAGGGTCAACTAGTATAGCTGAAGACACAACGACTGCGCCCTTCGGCTACGCTCAGGACAAGCTCAGTGCATCGCTGGGGACTGAGTGAAAAGTCTTTTTGTGTTTAGATTTTATCCGACTCAAATTAAAATTGAACAAAAATAATAAACGACACCCCGAATTCAATAAACGGCCGCCCGAATTCAATAAACGGCTGCCCGAATTCAATAAACGACACCCCGAATTCAATAAACGGCCGCCCGAATTCAATAAACGACACCCCGAATTCAATAAACGACATCCCGAATTCAATAAACGGCTGCCCGAATTCGATGAACATACTTTTGACATTTGGGCTTTTGCCTTAACTTGACACCAATGGCGAGACGCCCACCCCACAATCAGTAGTTGTAGGACGAATGGCACTGTACAAATGCATCGTGATTTCTCATTTCTTGGACTTTGGAAAAAATTATGCTATCTATATAGCGTTGATGAAACAGAATCATGTTAAAAGTTTTTGCTGACAGAGGTGGTACATTCACAGATATTGTTGCTGTCACTAATAATCAAGCAATTATAGACAGACTCTCAAGACATCCTGAAGGTTTTTTAGTTGTGACTTTGCCTAATCAGCAATGGATTATAGTTTATAAACTACTTTCAGAAAACCCCGAACAATACCAAGATGCAGCTATCCAAGGTATACGGGATATCATGGGTATTTCCAGCAACGAACCCATTCCTAGTGAAGCGATAGAAGTAGTAAAAATGGGGACAACGGTAGCAACAAACGCGCTGTTAGAAAGGAAAGGAGACAGGGTTGTTCTTCTGATCACCAAAGGCTTTAAAGATGCGCTGCAAATTGGCTACCAAAACCGTCCTAACATCTTTGCTCGTCATATCGTCTTACCAACCATGCTTTATGAGCAGGTCATTGAGATTAATGAACGTTATGATGCTTATGGAAATGAATTAATACCGATAAATATTGAACAAGCAAAAAATGACTTACAAGTAGTTTACAACACAGGAGTTCGGAGTTGTGCAATTGTTTTTATGCACAGCGATCGCTATCCTGAACACGAACAACAAATCGCCAAAATCGCCCAAGAAATCGGCTTTACACAAATATCTGTATCTCACCAAGTTAGTCCGTTAATAAAATTAGTCAGCCGAGGAGATACAACAGTAGTCGATGCTTATTTAACTCCAATTTTACGCCGCTATGTCAACCAAGTAGCGAGTCAGTTACCTGGAGTCAAATTAATGTTTATGAAATCTGACGGCGGTTTAGTCGCAGCCGAGCAATTTCAAGGCAAAGATAGTATTTTAAGTGGCCCGGCTGGTGGAATTGTCGGTGCAGTTCAAAGTAGTAAAAGAGCAGGTTTTGAGTTAGTTATTACCTTTGATATGGGAGGGACAAGTACAGATGTTGCCCACTTTAAAGGAGAGTATGAACGACAATTAGATTCAGAAATTGCTGGGGCGCGGATGCGAGTTCCCGTTTTAGCAATTAATACCATTGCGGCTGGAGGCGGTTCAATTCTCTCTTTTGATGGTTCTAGTTATCGTGTTGGCCCTAAATCTGCTGGTTCAAATCCTGGCCCTGCTTGTTACCGACGCGGGGGGCCATTAACGGTTACTGATGCTAATGTGATGTTAGGCAAAATCCACCCACAATATTTTCCCTCGGTTTTTGGAATTGATGGGAATTTACCTTTAGATAAAGATACTGTCATTCAGCAATTTACCCAATTAGCCCAAGATATTCAAGGCGCTACATTAAATCATTCTACTCCTGAACAAGTAGCGGCTGGATTTATTGCGATCGCAGTGGAAAATATGGCAAATGCAATTAAAAAAATCAGTCTACAACGGGGTTATGATGTCAGCCAATACGTGCTTTGTTGTTTTGGCGGTGCAGGCGGGCAAGTTGCTTGTTTAATTGCCGATACCTTGGGAATGAAAAAGATATTTCTACATCCTTATGCTGGTGTTCTTTCTGCTTATGGAATGGGATTAGCTGATGTCCGGGCAATTAGAGAAGGAGGAGTAGAACAGCCTTTAACCCAAGCATTAATTCCTAAATTACACCAGTTAATGGAATATTTGGAAACTCAAGCTATAAGTGAAATCGATGAAGCTAATGCTCAAACAGAAATAGTTCAGAAAATCAACTTAAAATATGAAGGAACTAATTCTACTTTAACCGTTAACTTTGCCGATGATGTGGTATCAATGCGGCAAGAATTTGAGGATGAACATAAATCCCGTTATGGTTTTATTCAATTAGATAAAACTTTAATTGTTGAATCAGTCTCAGTAGAAGTAATTCAGAAAATGGAGACTCCCGAAGAACCCTTGATTACTCGTACACTTTCTATAGCTGGAACTACTGAAGCCGTTGAGATAGTAAGGATGTTTACTGCTGATAGATGGTATAATACTCCTGTCTACCTACGGGAAGATTTACAACCAGAAGATAGTATTAATGGGCCTGCGATCGTTGTTGAAAAAATTAGCACAATTGTAGTAGAACCTAATTGGCAAGCAAGATTAACTGAACGTAATCATTTAATTTTACAGCGTCTATAAACTGCTTATACAAGTATTTGTGGTGTCCAGGTTAAAAAACAGCGATTACCTTTCTGCTCCGTAACTTTTGCACCTAGCCTATCATAAAAACTAAGTCCGCGACTGTTGCGAACATCAGCATTCCAAGCAAGATGGGTACAGTCATTGTTCTTTGCTACTTGAGCTAAATAACTCATTAACGCGGCTCCTGCTCCCTGACTTCTCATATCTTCGTCCACATACAAATCATCAAGCCAGATACTCGGTTGCCCTACAAAAGATGAGTATCTGAATCCATATAAAGCAAACCCAACCACACACTCTGAGGTTTCTGCAAATAAAACATAAGAGAAAGGTACTGTTCCAAAAATTGTTTTACGTATTTTCTCCTCAGTAACTTGAAGTACACCAGAATAAACACCAATTTTTTTATCAAATTCAGACTTTTTTTGGATAAAGGAAAAAATTAGTAATATATCATCAGGTGTAGCCAACCGAATCTTCATTGAACTACTTTTAATCACTTTAATAGATAATTTTAGCAAAGAATAGGAATCAAACATGTATACAACATCTCAACCCGATCCCGTTCACTTAGAAATATTCAAAAATTTCTATCAATTTATTGCAGAGCAAATGGGAATTGTTCTCCAAAATACGGCAGCATCTGTAAATATCAAAGAAAGGCTAGATTTCTCCTGCGCTATTTTTGACTCATCTGGATTATTAGTTGCTAATGCTCCTCACATTCCTGTACATTTAGGCTCAATGAGTGAAAGTGTCCGTAGTTTAATTAACGAAAAAAGTGACACCATAAAACCAGGAAATGTCTATCTATCTAATAATCCTTATAATGGCGGAACCCACCTTCCCGACGTAACTGCAATTACCCCTGTTTTTCTAAAGAGTCGTGAAAATACTCCATTCCCCACTCCCCTCTTTTTTGTTGCTTCTCGTGGACACCAAGCAGATATCGGTGGAATTACGCCCGGTTCAATGCCTCCGCAGAGTACCACAGTAGAAGAGGAAGGAATTATTTTTGATAATTTTCTCTTGGTTGAAGAAGGTAATTTTCAAGAAACCGCAGTAAGACAGCACCTCTCAAATCATACTTATCCTGCTCGTAATTCTGACCAAAATATCACTGATTTTAAAGCACAAATTGCCGCAAATGAGCGGGGAGTACAAGAACTTCGTAAAATGGTTTACCAATACGGGGTTGATACTGTTCAATCTTACATGAAGTTTGTGCAAGCTAATGCTGAAGAGTCGGTGAGAAAGGCTATCAATCTTCTCAAGGATGGCTCATTTGTTTATGAAATGGATAATGGGGCACAAATTCAAGTTAAAGTGACGATTTACCCAGAAACTCGTAGTGCTACTATTGATTTTACTGGAACTTCTCGGCAACTAAATAGTAATTTTAATGCTCCCAAAGCTGTAACTCAAGCCGCAGTTTTATATGTCTTTCGGACTTTGGTTGATGATAATATTCCACTTAATGCCGGGTGTCTTAACCCTCTAGAAATTATCATTCCGGTTGGCTGTATGCTGAATCCAACTTATCCAGCAGCAGTGGTAGCGGGTAATGTCGAAACTTCTCAAACCATTGTTGATGCTTTATATGGCGCTTTAGGTATCATGGCTGCTTCTCAAGGAACGATGAATAATTTTACTTTTGGTAATGAGCAATATCAATATTATGAAACTATCTGCGGCGGCTCTGGGGCAGGAATTGATTTTGATGGAACTGATGGTGTTCATTCTCACATGACTAACTCCCGTTTGACCGATCCAGAAGTTTTAGAAACCCTTTATCCTGTACTTTTAGAAAGCTTTAGTCTTCGTCCCAATAGCGGTGGTAAAGGGCAATATTCTGGTGGTAATGGAGTTGTCCGCCGCATCCGTTTTTTAGAACCCATGACAGCTAATATTCTTTCTGGACATCGGGTTGTCCCTCCCTTTGGATTAAATGGCGGAGAAGCTGGGATTATCGGACGCAACTGGGTACAACGTGAAAATGGAATTGAAGAGAATTTAGACAGCACAGCAACAGTAGAGATGAAACCTGGGGATGTTTTTGTGATAGAAACTCCTGGCGGCGGCGGATTTGGTGAAGTCTCCTAGTACCAGTATTTTCCTGAATTGAAAGTTTCTAAATGTCATCGCCTGTTCTGAACTGTCCATTTATCACATTTATTGGCAAAATATTTTATTTGTAATAACACTTATCAATCCAAACTCGCATTTCTTCTTCAGAACCAAAACAGGCAGAACGTCCTGTCATTGGATCGTAGGCACGCCAATAAGAAATTTGACCACGCCAGTCTGATTCTTGCCATACTTGGAGGTCAGAAGCACTAGCCATCCAGATGGTAAAATGCTGCCAATATTTTCGTAAATTTGACAGTAAATTAAACTTATTCATAGTGAAAGCACCTAATAAATAGTGAACTATTACTTTTACTTTCACCTAAGAATTTTCAACTGAGAAGGTACAGTTTTGGTAGATTTGATCTAGTACAGTTAAGCGCCATCCCAACTGGTATAGTAAAAAATCTCTCAACTGTACTAGGTAAACTTGGCAAAAATAGTTTATATTGCCAGTATTGATGACTTTTTAGTCATTGACGAGTGCGCCAAAATGAAAATTTTGTTAGAACGACAGTCACACAAACCGATTTATTTACAGATCCGCGATCGCATTAGTCATCTGATTAAATCTGGCGCACTCAAAAGTGGCGATCGCCTTCCTTCTATCCGTTCTCTTGCAGAAAGTTTACAAGTTAACAAACTCACAATTATTGAAGCATATAACGTTTTAGAAGCAGATGGTATTGTTTCTGCTCGTCAAGGTTCAGGATATTTTGTCAGCAGCGTTTCTCTTAAAAGCACTAACCTAGAATCTAAATTTGCTCCAGCCCAAAATGTCATAATTACAAAACCAGGAAAGTGTTCTTTTTATGAAATGTATACTCCATTAGTGCAAGCACAAACGCAGCCAGGAATAATTAATTTTGGCTACGGTTATCCTCGTCCACCAAAAGATATTAACCTCATTGCCAGACGAGCATTAAAGCAAGATGATACTGATATTTTCTTTCCTCATGAGATGCCTCAAGGACAACTAACTCTGTGCAGACAAATTGCCCAGATGCTAGTGCAGCAAGGATTAGAGGTTTTTCCAGAGGATTTAATTATTACTAATGGCTCTCAGCAAGGGTTGTCATTAGCGATGAATTATTATGTACAACCTGGTGATTGGGTGATTGTCGAAGCTCCTACCTATTATGGTGCAATCTCAATCTTAGAAAACTTAGGAGCTAAGATTATTGGCATTCCCATGACTGCGGAAGGAATGAATTTAGATTTATTAGAGCAATATCTACATAGCCACCGCCCGAAATTAATTTATACAATTAGTACCTTTCACAATCCAACTGGATTGACGACAACACAAGCTCATCGTCAGCAATTATTAGCATTAGCCGAAAAATATGAGTGTCCCATTTTGGAAGATAATGCTTATGAAGGCATAAATTTTGATGCAGTACCAGCACCAATTAAGGCTTTAGATAAAAATAATTTGGTGACTTACTTAAGCACCTTTTCTAAAACTTTAATGCCTGGTTTACGAGTGGGCTATATGGTAGTTACAGGTAAGCATTATCAAGCAATTATTGAGCGGAAGTTGCTCCATGATTTGCACACATCCAGTATTTCGCAAACAATAGTTAGCGAATATCTCGCTTCAGGACATTACCGCCGTCACCTCAGCCGACTTCGCACAGATAATCTGCAAAGTCGTAATACCATGCTGCAAGCTTTAGAGCGTTATTTTCCCGAAGAAATCCGGTGGACAGTTCCCACGGGGGGATTATTTCTCTGGGTACAGTTACCAGATGATTTTCCGATTGGGACAATTCGTAAGGAAGCCTTTGCCCAAAATGTCTACCTGGCGTGCGGTTCGGCATTTTTTCCTGATAAGCAGGGTTATCCAGCGATGCGTCTGACTTTCTGTCTCCCACCAGAGGAGATTGAGCAAGGTATTTCGATTGTGGGTAAGTTGCTGAAAAAGTATATTGCCAAAGGATGTGTAGATACAGAGCGGCTTGTCGTTAAACATCGCATATCTAATTATCAACCGCTTGTTCAGAGTTTGTAGGTTAGGACAGATGTGCTAATCTACTTTGCGCTGAAGGTGATTTACACAATGCACCACATCTTAGCAATCATAAATCACCGTTCTACATTTATTTTTGTAGCAGTAAATGCGATGCGTCAAGGTTTTTTCTCTATAGTTTTACCTCTGAGACTTATCACTCAAGCTTTTATCTCGAAAGTTCAAGCTCAGAACTCGGAAAGCCGAGCTTTTATCTCGGAAGTTCATGCTCAGAACTCAAAAAGTCTAGCTTTGCAGGAGCGTCATTACGAATTATTTAATCTTGCTCCCACTCTCGCTTGATTTTCTCTAAATCCTTCACTGCACCCAATTGCTGAAATATTTGATGTGCTGTGTTGTAATGCTGTTGGGCAAGTTCTGTATTGCTGCGCTTACGCTCTAGCCGTGCTAAATCGTAGTTAACCTCTGCCACTAGGTCAGTTATCCCTAATTCTTGCGCCATTACCAAAGCTTGTTTAGAAAACTGTTCTGCTGCTTCGAGATTACCGCGATCGCATTCATTTTCTCCTAAACAACTATAAGAATAAGCCATACCAGAGCGATCGCCTAATTCTCTCTGCAATTCCAAAGCTTGCTGATACAGGGTTTCGGCAGCATCCCACCTGCCGCGATTGCGCTTTATTTCTCCCAACAATCCCCAACTAGTAGCCATACCAGAGCGATCGCCTAATTCTGTCTCAACTTCTAAACATTGCCGATACAGGGTTTCGGCTGCATCCCAGTTGCCGCGATCGCGCTCTATATCTCCCCACTGTCCCCAAATAGAAGCCATTCCAGAGCGATCGCCTAATTCTGTTCTCAGTGTCAAAGATTGTCGATAGAGGGTTTCGGCTGCATCCC